>NZ_CP121451.1:6000000-6600000 GCF_029689945.1 Paenibacillus amylolyticus
CATGACCGACGGAATTCCCTTGTTGTGCCCTTCCATTACGACCTGTTCAGCGAGAAGCTTCGTGGCTGCGTAATGATTGGCTGGTTTGGCAGGCAACGGATCATGCTCATGTACGTCATATCGCGGGTTGTAGTTGAAATATACACTTGGCGTCGAGACATGTATGAATCGTTGTACCTCATTATGCAGGCAGCCATCTATGAGATTCTGTGTCCCCTCCACATTACTGCTATAAAAGTCACGATATCGGCCCCATGGCGATGACAGAGCCGCACAGTGAAATACCACATCCTGCCCTGTACACGCTTCGTTTACCGCGGCCTCATTCCGTATATCTCCATTCAGGAATCGGATTCCTGCCGACTCAAGTTCTGCACCAACCTTGGACTGTCGGCCCATGCCCGTGACGTCCCATCCCTCTTTTGCAAGCCGTATCGCGAGGTGCCTGCCCAGACATCCCGTAGCTCCTGTAACCAATGCTCTCTTCATTGTTGTTCACCGTTCCATTCTATGTCGTGAGTCAAAGCTTCAGTCAGTGAGATTTTCTGTGATCTTGCCAGACGCCAGGCGGCCAGCACTACCGCGAATTGTTCAAAGAAAGGCTGAATATCCTGCCCCACATAAACTACATCTCTGGCTCCACGCCACGCAGCTATCCAATTACGGAACTTTCCTTTGCCGAAAATTTGCCGTAATCCGCTTCCCAGCATCGGAAGCATGAGCATGGCTTTGCTGCCCCTTGCAGGCGTGATCCATTTCCCTTCTTTGACCAACGTCTCCGGCTCAGTCAGTGCACGCACCAAGTCATCTCCGGGTTGAAACAGATGAATCCCGCTCGTTGCCCTCGGATTACACTCAATTGCGTACAGTTGCCCATCCTGACCTTCTATAAAATCAAACCCAATCTGTCCGCTAAACCCCGTTGCCTGGACAAATGTTCTTACCCACGCAAGGGCCCCTTCATGTTCCACCTGTTCAAAAAATACACTCGCTCCCACGCTACCCGTGCGATAGCGGCTGTCGTACGTGGCGTGTGCAACCAGTTGCCCTTCGTGGGCTATGCTGTATGTACATAACATCTGACCAGGAATGTAGGCCTGTGCAACCCAAGGCGAAGCAAAGGATAATTGCCCGTGTTCCGGAGGATCGTTCCGTATATGTCGACGTTTGTTTCGCTTGCTTTTTCCTCCTGATCAGTTCCTCCGCCAGTGTCATCGGTCATGCGTGCTGGCATGCGAACTTTGGCGGCAAAGCGGGAATACACCGGTTTCCATACCCAATCTCCCAGCGTTTCCAGAACAGACTGAGCAGCCATCCATTCCTGCTGATTGTTGATCAGTCGTGTATCTGGAACCGAAAGACCGAGTGAGCTTGCGAGCTGGATAAAATAATATTTATGGTGCAGCTCATGCAGCTGCTCCATCGTCGTAACCAGAACACGGCAATATGCACGCAGTCTGTCTGCCCCTTGAGCCACATAGAAGACTTCTTCACACATGGGAATCAGCAGGTCGATCTGCCAATCCTGTGCCAGCCGTTCCAGCTCCGCCAGATACGCAGATGTGTCTTGACGAGACGGTGGGACCACAGCGCACTGTTCTACTGCACCGGATAATCTGGTCAGATGCCTTACGGCACTCTCCGCAACATAGACCCGATGGCCTGCCCGATGAAGCATGCGTGCGAGATCGAGTGTTACCGGAGCCCTCCCGCCTGTAAGAAGTACGTTGAGAGAAGCAGATGGTCGTTGACCAGTTTCCCCAGATCTAGTAGTCAAAAATGAGTCCTCCCAACGATAATCCGGCAGCCGTTCCAATCATCAGCACCCGATCTCCCCGCTGAATCCGCTGCTGTCTAATCGCTTCATCGCAGCCCCATCGGGATGGATGCCGCAATCGTATTGCCATGGTGTCGTGTGATGTCCATGAATCGATCTTCAGCAATACCAAGCTTCCTGCGAATCAATCTCATCGCCATGGCACTCCCCTGGTGGGGAATAACCAATTGAAAATCTTCCATCCGATTGCCCGTTGCCTGTAACATATTGCTGGTGAATTCCGGCAAAAGTCTGGAAGCCATGCGGAAGATGGCTTGTCCATCCATATGAAATAGGTAAGGCTCAGGCTGATCTGCCTTGTAATTCGAAGCGTGCAGCCGTGTACCTCCCCCTGCAATCTCCGAGAAGCGCGCACCTCGGCTGTACGTTCGAAGGGAAGCATGCACGATCTGTGACGATGATCCCTCAGGTGAGCGTTCAATGATGACGGCGGCCGCTCCATCTCCGAACAGGGCCGCACTCTCTTTATCCGACCAATTCAATCCGGCCGAGGCAATCTCAGTGGCCACAATCAGGACTCGTTGGTAACGTCCGGCATCTACCATATAGGAGATCACATCCAATCCGTTCAGGAAACTCAGGCAGGTTGCATCCATATCAAAGGCGGGTACGCCCGAATCTTGCTGCCCCATGGCCTGCTGGATAAATACCGCCGTACTCGGCAGCGGTTGTTCCTTCGTGCCACTGGTGCACACCAGGCAATCAATATCCTCGAATTGCAATCCTGCATCCGCCAGTGCAGCTTCGGCAGCCCGCGCGCCCATGAAGGAGGAAGTCTCTTCACCCGATGCATAATGCCGTACGCCTACGCCAGTTGCTTTGCTGACCCAGCCCGCAGGCACACTCAAGCGGCGATCCAGTTCCTCATCGGTTACCTCCTGTACAGGCAGGTACTTCCCTGTTCCCGCGATCCTTACTCTTCTAAGTTGCATTTCCCCAACCTCTTTCTGTTCATCTGACTGATAATAAGTTCGTATTCAAAAAGACCGGTTTTCAGTACCGAGAAGATGGGATGAAGCTAGAAATGGAGTAGCGGAGCGTAGGAAAACTACGTGAGCAACGGACATTTCGGCTGAATTCCATATTCGATGCTGATGATGCCACTAGGCATCCTTCGTAATCAAAAGCGGGCTTTTTGAAAAACCTCTATAAGTTCAGCTAATTAGTATTTACACAGACACTCCGATGACAGAACAACTTTCCGATCGCTGTTATCCCCAGATTTTTTTGATTCCCTTCTTAAAAAGGGAAAATCCGGGGATAAGCCTATGCTTCCGATGCAGCTTTCTTTCAGAAAGCTTTTAGGCGCACGCTTCGCTTCTTCAAGTTATTTCTGTCCTCTCCGTTATCGTGTAAATGTTTAGTTGAACATATATAAATGAAATGAGTCCTTAACCTCAAATGGCGAAACGCCATTTGATAGAAGCCTTAAAATATATAATAAAGGGCAGATGTCTCTGCCCTTGCTGTTGTGTTTTATTATTCATCCTGTATTATCATTTCTTCTTATTCAAAATCTCGGCAAGAGCGGTATCAAGCGTACCGTATGTGAATGTGAAGCCCTCCATCTCCAGTCGCTCAGGAATGACCCAACGACTTTTGAGAACCAATTCCGTCTCGGTCTGAATAAAGCGTGCGCCCAGTTCAAGCATCCAGCGAGGAGAAGGCAGTCCGATTCGAACACCCATCTGTTCTCTCAGACGTGTCATCAGCTCCCGATTCGTCACTGGATGCGGAGAAGATGCATTGAATACACCAGTCAGATGTGGATGCTCTTGCAGATAGATTACCATGCGGAACAGATCCTCAATATGAATCCAGCTGAACTGCTGTGTGCCTGCGCCTTGAGATCCTCCCAGGCCAAAACGGACCAGGTTCGTCATGGGCGTCATTACGCCGCCCTCACCGAGCACAATCGCAATCCGCAGTGCAATCTGTCGCGTAGACGGCAGACTGAATTCGAAGAAAGCCTGTTCCCATGCTTTGGCAACGTCAACTGAGAAGCCAGAGCCAATCTCGCCCTCTTTTTCCGTCATGGGACGATCTTCAGCATGTCTGTATATGGTTGCTGTGCTCGAATTAATCCATAGTTCGGGAGGATGATGACAAGCCAGGACGGCTTCCCCGAGAATACGCGTGGTACGCGTTCTGGATTCCAGAATGACTTTGCGATTCTCATCTGTATAACGGCAGTTCACCGATTTGCCTGCCAGGTTAATCAACATCTTTGCTTCTTCCAATGCCTCTATGATTCCCGCACGATTCTCCCAGGCAATATGACCGGGCTGACGCGAGATGATCAGCACCTCATAACCCAGCTTCTTGAACCTTTGGGCAAAATCCTGTCCGACAAATCCCGTTCCACCAGCCAATACAACCTTCTTCACGGTATCCCCTCATTTCCCATACTGGGTAAAGATTTCGCAAGAAATAGATCATCATGTGTCCATGCATGCAAAATACAGATATTAGATTAAACACCGCTGGTGATCTGTTGGTTTGATTTATTTCACACCGAGGGATGCGTACAAGCGATCCCGCTCTTTGAGAGCCCAGGTGTTGGCAGGTTTTTGTTCCAATTGATATCGGAGCTCATCATAAAAATCGTGGATCATGAATCCGTCTGGCAAGTTGCCAAGCATGGCTGTAAAGTTATATTCCGGCAGTGTTTTCTTTCCCTCACTGATCTGCTTCAGCCAGTCCATCCACTTCGCAAGCGTGAGCACTTCCTCCTGCCATAACTCCGCCTGTAACCCAAGCACATCCTGGAACTGCTCGTACGCGAAAGGATCAAGGAAGGCCCGGCAAGCCTGAACAGCCAGTTCATACAACTGGGTCACTGCACGACGTACCTCATGCTCCAGTTCGACCTCCAATCCTCCCATATAATCCTGAACCTGAATGCGCTGTCCATCATCATATAGAAGCGGGGCTTGGGCCAACAGGCGTACAATCTCTTCCATCTCGTGTATTGAAACTCGCTTCTGCTCATAGAGAGCAGGTAATTGATATGCTGTAATGATCATTCACTCCTACATCGTTCTTCTATTAATGACCTATATTATAACACGATTTGGCAATCATCCATCAGGATAACTTGACTATCCACTACAACTTGTAGTAGTTTATACGTACTACGTAGTGTAGTAATACGATCGTTATGGACGCATAACGATGTGAAGGAGTGTTCACGGTGAACCCGATTCAGAAATTATCCGAAACAGAAATGGAGCTAATGGTCGTTATATGGTCATGCGATCCACCCGTCACCTCAACAGAGCTATTAGACATATTCGCCGAGAAGGGAAAAGCGTGGAAAGCGCAGACCATGTCTACCTTTCTATCCAGGCTGGTCGATAAAGGCGCCCTAACGGTTACAAGACGGGGACGAATCAATGATTATAAACCTCTTCTACAGCCCGAAGATTACAAGCTACAGGAAACGCAGCACGTCCTTGATGGACTCTATCAGGGTTCAGTCAAGAATTTGGTTTCGGCCATGTATGACGGTGATAAACTTTCAGACGATGACATTTCAGAACTGAAAAAATGGCTTTCCGAAAAGTAGGTGCAGATAATGAACATCTTTTTGAAATTCTGTGCAGTCTGACCGTGGCCGGAAGTATCGTTTCCGTTTGTATGTTGGCACTGCGACTTATACCCGTGTCTGTTTTTCCGACCAAGTGGCTCTACAGACTCGGTAAAATGGCTCTCTTATTCTATCTGTTTCCAATATCTCTTGGCCTTTCATGGCTTTTGGGTTTTGCATTCCCTACTGCATCAACTGAACCGAGTACGGATACGACATTTACAGGCTTGCTTGCAGAACCATTTACCCCGAAACAAACCATATCTGTAACCACAGCCTGGTTCTTGTTAAGTGTATGGGGCATTGGTGTCATCGGTTTTTCTGCATGGCAGATGTACTGTTATCGGAGATTTTTAAAAGAATTATCACGCACACGTACACCCGTCCTCTCTCATAGTGAGGCAGCTATACAGCTACCATTACTCAAAGAGGCATTGGGTGTCAAAGGGAAGATCGCGCTTGCTCACAGCACTGCGGTAAGGAGCCCCATTTTGGTCGGCTTGTTTAAACCAACGATATATCTTCCACCCGAAAATACGGTCAAGATGGATATCAAGATGGTCATTCATCATGAGTTGGTACATCTGAAACATCAAGATCTGTGGGTCAAGGCTCTGACCTTGGGGGTTGGTGCCCTGCACTGGTTTAATCCCCTCATTCATATGATTCGCCGGGACATTCATACCTGGAGTGAGTTGGCCTGTGATGAAGATGTGGTGAAAGAGATGTCGCATGATGAGCGAAAACGGTATGGTGAGACGATTTTAAATGTGATGGCGGGGAACAGGAAAATGCCTGCTCAATTTTGTTCATCCCTGTCGGGTGAAGGCAAACAATTAAAAAGGAGATTGATGAACATGTTTAATGTGAAGAAACTGAAAAAGAAACACTGGATATTAAGTCTGGGAGCCCTATTGCTTATTACAGGAGTAAGTACATCAACCGCAGTATGGGCATCGAACCATACCGTTCAAGTAGAGGCCGAGGCTACTGAACCTGTGCCTGTTCCTTCCGTATCTGAAACGGCTGAAATCGCAGCTTCTCCCGTTCCAGCCGGAGTTTCCGAATCGGTTACTGCTCCTCCCGCTGCTTCCGTAACGCCTGAACTCGTGGCTCTACCTGAGGATGAAGTGACAGAAAATGTACCAGCTCCTTCTTCTGTTAAACCTTCCGAGAATGAAACTGCAGAATCAGCCACCGTTCCTTCTCCTACTGAATCTTCTGGGATGGTAGCCCTGCCTACCGAAAATAAGGCTTCCGAGGCCGCAACCGTTCCTTCTCCTGCCTCATCTTCTGAAATGGTAGCACTCCCTGCGGATCAGGTCACCGAAGCCGTGCTTGTTCCTTCAACGAAGTAACTCAACTTCAAGGAACAATAACACCGATATATACAAAAGGACGAAGCATAAGTCTTGCGCTTCGTCCTGTTTGTATATTAGATAAACGTTTTGATCGTAGCAAAATATTCACGGATCATGTTGACCGGCTTCAAATATCCGGGTGACGGGGCAGATATGCCGTATTCTGCTGCATAACCGTTCTTGGCTGCAATGTATTTGGAGCGGAACATATGATAGTCACTCGTGACAATCATGATCTCCGGGTGCTCCACCCCGGATTCCTGAATAATTTTTTTGGAAAAGGCCAAATTCTCCTGTGTACTGGTGGAGCGATCTTCCATAATGACTTGCTCAGGGCTAATCCCCTGTTCAACCAGATAATTTTTCATAGCGAGCGCTTCTGGGATCGATTCCCCGGTCCCTGTCCACCCGATACAATGACAGGTATCTGAGGGTGACTGCGAATGTAGTCCAGACTGGCATCTAACCTTTGCTTCAAAGTCAACGATAATTCCGTTCCCCGAATGCCTGAACCTAGAATAATGACGTAGTCCGCCTCTTCCGGATCATTCGCACCCAGTTGTGTGAATACCAATGCCTCAATAATGACAAAGAAACGGCAGCCACGCCAAATCCGGTAAGGATAATCCGTTTCAAAACAACATGCTTCTGATAGTCAATCCGTCTTAATACGATAAAAGCCACCGTGACCATTCCGAAAAACATGACTGGAAATCGTTGGCCCCAGAAGACCAGAAAGGCCACAAAACATGCCAACAGGACCAGATCCATGATCAGTCCATATTTTTGCAAGAACCTTTTTATCAAGTCCGTAAACACTCCTTTTTGTATCCGTAATTCCGCGTATCTCTATGATTTCAAGCTGTTATTATCGTTAATTTGGGCCATTGTTCCTGCCAGCACTTCTGATGAACACGCTGATTGTAATAGTCATTATCCATGAAGAAGGGGCTTTTGCGAACCACGAGTTGATACAGATCATGCAACCCATGCGGGGCACAGATGTTCACCCGGGCCTCTTCATCCAGCTGTACGCCTATGGCAGTCACGATTTCTGGCCAATAGCGAAGGGCATCCTCAGTAGATTGATAAGGAACTGTGCCATTGCGCAGATGCATTCTCGCCTGGTTTTTCACTGACCACTTGGCATTGCCAGTCTCCTCACGAAGCTGTTGTTCGAGCTGTATGTCTCGCGCCTCACGCAAGTCTTGCGCATCATAATAAACAACATCAATATCGCTATGGAGTTCACGCAGATCATACCCATGCAGAACATCCCAGATATAATTACGAATATATCCTGCACCTATGTAACATTGTGGCAGATGGAGACTCTGAACGCGCCGCAGATCTTGCATTAATTGCTCATGCTCTGTAATTGCCCGGATGAATCTCTCCTCATGCAACAAACGATCCCTCTCCTTACTCCCGATGCTCTACTCACTCCCTCAATCCATTCTACCTGCTTTACTGCACTAGCTTCCAATATATCACGTTTGGTTTCTGCAATAAAATGAACAAATCCCCTCAGGGGCCACCCTAAGTTTCATCTGAACAGATGGATCTTAAGGTCGTACACCCTGAGGGGATTGCATCGAGAGATCTGATTTGAGGTTTTTCGTCATGTGACACATGATACAGAACGGACTATAGGAAGCATCAAGAGCACACCATCATTCATGCGGACCTTTGGGACTGATCAGCGGCGTACCCCTTTCATCAGCCCCACATCCCAATCAACAAAATACCGACAAAAATAACGATAGAACAGAGAATACGCTTCTTCCCCTGCTGTTCTTTCAGCAGCAAAATACCGAGGAATGCGGCAAATATCGTGCCTACTTCCCGAAGAGGACCCAGTCTTGCCATCGGTGCCTGTTGTAACGCAAACAGAAACAACAGGTACGAACCCGGATTCAGCAATGCACCAAGCATGATGGTCGATCGATTCACCCTCCACTCCTGACGCAATTGACGAGAAGCCAGCAACGCAGGCGTTAATCCGGCGACAAAACCAATATTGGTCACTTCAAGTAACGATAAAGGTGATATATGTTCCAGATTCAGTTTATCCACGAAAACATAACTGGTTGTACATAATCCTACACTTAAAGCCATCAAAACCGGCTTCAATCCTTTTACACGCGAGCCCGTCGTAACATCTCTGCTTCCGACACCACTAAGCACCGTAAATCCGCCCAACATACACGCAATGCCGATCCAGCCGTACAAGGTTAAGCTTTCCCCGAGAAAAGTAACTCCGATCAGAGGCACCAATAAAGTGCTCGTTCCCCGCATAATTGGATAGATCTGGGATAAGTCGCCGAGCTCGTAGGTCTGAGACAACAGCCAAGAGTACATAGCCTGTAAGCCCATTGACAGAAACAGCAGCGCATAGGCTGGTATAGATAAGGGTTCACGTGCCAACTCTACAATCAGTACAGGAAGCAATATCATCGTTGGAATCATCATAATGGACCACAAAAATACACTTTTGTTCAAACTGCGTTTGGTAAACATGCTCCAGACGGCATGAGCCATCCCGGAAGCGAGTACCAGAATTATAGGTAAAATCATAATCAAAAACGTTCCTCTCTACTTCATTGCTCTTCTATATGCTCTATTGTTTTGAGACGCTCTCAGGTAGATGTTCTGGCTGTTCCTTCACGACAGAGGCGTCTTCCAGACGAAGCCAGGTATCAAAGCTGCGTTCTCCCGCCTTCAATTGAATGACGCGTCCACCGCGCAGCATACCTTCCCTTCCATATGTACTGTGACCGCTCGAACGTCCGTAGCAGAGACGAATGCCGTGGTAAGTCCCCTGAAAATCATTCACATGATCATGTCCGCAAAAAGTCCCCATCACATCCCCCATCTCCAGCAATGCAGAGAACAGCCCCGAGTTCACTTGGGCACAACACACAGGTTCATATTTGCTGCCGTAACAGATCTGCGTATCCCACATGGCCTGGTATTCAGGAATCGGGATATGGAAAAACGCCAAGGCTGGAAGCTTATTCCCGCGGCTGCGGCCGGAACGGACGCGTACGGATTCAGACATCAGCCACTGGATCTGATTGGGCTGAATCCAGCCATAGCCAGGAATAGACTCAACAGTGGAATAACTCCCTGAATCCAGGAAATACAACACCGCTGCCGGACTGCCATCCGTTCCGACAATCTCCAGCGTATAATTGCTGATACCTGCAATCTCGCTTGGACCAGGCTTTGTCACAGTGTACTCATGCTCCTGAATGACCTCCATTAATCCAGCGGGGGTAATCCGATTTTCCGTATCATGGTTGCCGTACACAAATGCCCACGGAATACCACACTCTTCCACAACCGCTACAGCCTCACGGAAAGCCTGCTCCGGATGCTCACACGCCTTTTTTCCCTGATCCACCGGTCCCGTATAGATCACATCCCCTGTAAACACAACCAGATCGGGTTGTTCCGCTTCTATAACGGTTTTCATTAACTGCCGGGTCCTGATATCCTCAGGACGACCATCTTTCCAGTGCAGATCTGTAAACTGCACGATTTTAAACGTTCCATTTTCTCGAAAAAATAGTTGTGGATTCACTGTCTTGACCTCCTCATTACTAAACACATGTTAAATAAGTATGCATCTTATTCTACTTTATATGTTGTTTTGTGTGGTATGTTGTTGTTTCATATGATCTTATCTTCACATGTTATTACTGTCAATACATCGTTAAATTTATCATCACTGATCTGTTCCATGTTCTTTGGATAACGAGACAATTAAAATTTAAAAGGGTACAGGTTTGAATTAGTATGAGTTAATTCCAACGTAACCTCCTGGCAAATTGACAAGCTCAGCTTGACCTTTTAAACTATATAAATCAACACCAATCCACAAGAATACACAATTATAAATGTAAAATACATATGTATACGAAATACAGGAGGTTCGACGACGCATGTCTCTGACGTATGAAGAGCGCAAAAACACCATTCTTACCCGTCTGGCTACCCAAGGAAAGGTTCAGGTGCAGGCATTGGCAAATCTATTTCAGGTTTCGACAGAAACCATACGGCGTGATCTGGATCGACTGGAAAAGGAAGGCGAATTGCGTAAAGTCTACGGCGGTGCGGTGCGTGTACGTTCAGGAATGATCGAAGCCCCTTTTCAAAAGCGTGCGCAACTTCAAATGAATGAGAAACAGCGCATCGGCGCAGCAGCCGCCTCACTAATTGAAGATGGCGAAACCGTGATGCTGGACAATGGCACAACCACACTGGAGATTATGCGTCAGTTAAGAAATCGGTCACAGGTGACTGTCATCACCAACTCCGTTCCAATTCTCACCTGTGCGCTGGAGGACTTTGCAGGTAAAATCATTTTTGCCGGAGGTGAAATCAATACAGCAGTACAAGCTTCTACCGGACCTGTCGCACATGAATTGCTGAGTCAATTCAAAGCTAACAAAGCATTCATCTCGGCCGGCGGCATTTCGTTAATGGATGGCGCAACGGACTACTTGCTGGAAGAAGCATTGATTTCCCGCAGAATGATGGAGCGAGCAGAGGAGTCCATATTGGTTGCCGATCACACCAAATTTGGTCGATCCACGTTTGCACAGATTTCCCCATCGATCATCTATCGATGGTTATTACCGACTCGGGTTGTTCGACAGAATGGGTAGAGGCTCTGCATCAACTGGAGATTGAAACGGTTCACAAGATTTGACAGTGTGAACCTTTTTTTATACCTTAAAGGTATAATGATCGTTCTATCATATTTTAAGGGAGGACATTCCTGATTATGAGCAGCAAAAAAGAAATGCTTTTGAACGTGGCTGAAGAACTGTTCTATCTTCACGGCTTCCATTCCATTGGCTTGAAACGAATTATATCGGATGCCGGGATCGCCATCATGACGTTATATAATCACTTTGAGTCCAAGGATGATCTTATTGTCCAGGTGCTCCTGCGACGCGAACAGCGTTATTTGGAACAGCTCCGGCAATATGCTGACAATAAAGCACAGCCCATGTTCCTCAATTTGGCTGAAGGACATGCAAAATGGCTGAAGGAGCACGAATCAAGGGGGTGCTTATTTTTACGCGCCAAGGAAGAATATGGAGGTCATGCAGATCATATCATCGTCCAGACGGTCCATGCGCATAAAAGACATATGCGAACTTTAATCCATACATTGGCACCTGCTGCAAGTGAACGTGATCTATTGAGATTCTCCATATTGCTGGAGGGTTCCACCGCACTCGCCGAGACAGAAAATGTAAATGACGTCTGCCGTGAACTGATCCATATGACACTAACCAGTTTCAAGTAAGGCCATTCCGGGTGAGTTAGTAGTTCAACTCACTTTTTTATTTCATGAGAAATATAATGATCGTTCTATCTAAAAAGGCGGTGGATTCAATTGAAAAAAATCATATTCCCGGGCATTGCACTCATCGCTGTATGTTATGCATTCGGGCGATTCAGTTATGGATTGTTTATGCCGGAAATTTCGGAAGCCTTACAATTAACTGATGCAGCCTCAGGCGCGATTAACTCAGGCACATATATTGCCTACTGTCTGTCCCTATTAACTGCACCCCTGTTGATTAATCGCAAGGGACATCATTATGTCATTCAACTGGCCGGAATCAGCGCCGTACTAGGTCTAACCGGCATTGCCCTATCTCAGAATGCATGGATGCTAACTTTCAGCATTTTTCTCGCGGGTCTGAGCACAGGCTGGGCTTCCCCGGCCCTTGGCAATGCAGTGAATGCCGAACTGGCTCCCAATCTGCAAGCAAGAGGCAACAGCTGGATCAATACAGGGACCAGCTTCGGGATTGTTGTATCTGGCCCACTCTACTTGCTGTTTACGGATTACTGGCGTCTAACCTACATCCTGTTTGCTGCAATTGGTGTTGTTGTTGTTTTGTGGAACAGACGTGTCATTCCAGCAACCAAGACACTGCCTTGTACCAAATCTCTCTGGACATGTATGAAACCAACCAGACCCGGGTCTGCTCTGCTCATGGCATGTCTGTTGACAGGTTTTAGCTCTGCAATCTATTGGACCTTTGCCCGCAATTTCCTTACAGACGAGAAAGGGGCCTCCGATTCGGAAGCCGTGTTGTTCTGGATTGTGATGGGGGTTATGGGGATCCTCGGCGGATGCGCTGGCCGTATTATTGAACGGATCCAGATTGGATGGTCCTACCGAATTGGCATCATGTTATTGGCTATTTCACTCGGGGTTATCCTTTTGCCATCCATAACTGCCAGCATAATTTCTGCCATCATGTTTGGGAGCACCTACATTTTCCTGACCAGTGTATTTATCGTTTGGGCAACGAGATTATTCAGTCCGAATGTATCCATTGGCATCAGCCTCGCTTTTCTCGCATTAGGTGCAGGGCAATTTCTCGGCTCCTCCATGGCAGGGTACACGATTGAAGTGTTCTCCAATACAACGGCATTTCTAGCCTTTGCAGTACTGGGCCTGCTCGGGTTGTTCATTCGGGTAAAATAAATGCAAGACCAACCTTCGGTTGTGTTATTCTACGCGGCGGACACTCCCGGTTACCCCATGTTGCAGCTGCACATCTGTAAAAGTAACCGTCGTCCCTTGCCCGATTGGGGATTGGGCTACAATGCCAACTTTGATCTCTTCCGGGCAGTCCAGACCGAAATATCGAACCAGCTTCCACTTCTCTCCATCCTGAGAATAATGGAATGCAAAGCTATTGCCTGCCCGGGCTACACGTAAATAAGGCTTGTTAACCTCTACAGGTGCGGATACACAATCATCCGAGTTACCACGGGTCACGACACTAAGAATGGAAGGTTGCTCTTCGAAATACTCGAAGCAGACTTTAGCCCAATTTGTATCGTCCACCCTCACCATCAGGCAGCCGGAATCATACTGTTCTTTCATATCCACCTGTACTTGAGTGACGAGACTGAAATCTCCCTTGATGACCGTATGTAAAAATGGAGCTGAAGCTTTCACCGGCTCACCTGCCGGATCAATAAAAAAGTCGCTGATCGGCGAAACGGTTATCGTTACTTTGCCGTCTTCAATGGACCAATCTGCTGGCTCGTTCAGCCATCCGAGGTTGGCAGATAATATTTGACCTGAACAATGTTCAAATAAATTCGTCATGTGGCACATCCTTTATGTTGGAGTGGAAGTTCTCTAGTTTCTCTATTTGTATTCGGTATGTACCATGGTTAATCCTGTATGTTTTTCATCAGGTTCCCATCTCCGATATTGTACACCGAAGTCTACAGCTGAATGAACCGCTCGTCCCAGAGTTGCACCTCAATATACCGTTCCGGACCCTTATCACCCTGCCGGTTCCATTCCTGCGGCCAACCATAGGTACGAATTACTTCTATGATTTCATCTTTGGTATAGATCTGTTTACGGTATGGTTTATCGTCCGAATAACGCATTGTTGGAAACAAGTCCCCGTAGGTAAAACTCACAACTTCGGCTGGAAGATCTCCCCACGGAATGATCACATGATTGGGTTCTGAATACCAGGATGACAACCATTCACATGCTCCGAGTGTTAGATAATGGGGATATAATTGTACCGGCTTACCACCCTTGGCAACAAATTGCTCATATGCTCTTTGCTCAAGTGCTCTGCGAATGGTCATGTAATCAGCGGGTCGCCGACTGGCAAAGTTTCTTCCCTGAAGACGGATCTTCTGGCTAACTGTTTCTGCTTCAACCGCAGACAGGCTGGAGAGATTTCTGAAAGGACCAAGACTTTGTTCAAAATAATGATATGCATTCCAGTCGTTCAACCCTTCTCCTCCTTTGAACAAGATAGATTTGGACTATAAATCAGTTGATCGAATCGTTAATCTCAATTATTAATAAGGTAATTTTATCCAAAATATGATAAACTGGACATACGAGATTACTTCATTCAATTGAATCGCAACAGGAGGTCATCCTATGTTTGGTGTTAACGTGAAAAAAATAGAAGATCAACTGGTCATTCGCTGGCAGTTTTCCAAAATTGAAATTCCCATCGCTCATATCACATCGGTCACCCTGGATGATACGTACGGTGGCAGCGAACCATCCGCCATTCGGATCGGTCCAGTCAATGGTACAAGCGAGAGGATTCTGATACGCACGGTTCAGCAATCGTACATTTTATTCACTTCCAGCGTGACTTTATATCCCCATATCCAAGCTATGTTACCCCCGTCAAACTAGATTGTTGTTCGATCCGATTCGCATGTTTCTTGGAAGAAGGATTCCATTTACATATGCGCGCCACCATCAAATGAAGCGTTAGTATTCGCATGAATTCTTACAGCGAATACTAACGCTTCTCTCATTCCAATTCAACACTCTAGTTAACCCACAACCCCAGAGCGCTCAATACTCTCCACGAAATAGCGCTGTACAAAAAGATACAAAATAATTAGCGGTGCAATCGCGAGCAAAATGCCTGTATCCACAATCATGGCCACATAGTTCGGATCGGCCTTAATGCCCGAGTTCGAACCAAAGCCCATCAGTTGCGGGATCAACTGGTTCGCCTGAGCAGGCAAGGAAGCCACCTTCAACGAGATCAGCGGACTTTCACTCATGAATAATGCGGAATAAAACGTATCGTTGTACTGCCATACAAAAGAGAACAGAATAACCGTAATCAGTGGCGAGATCGCATTGGGCAACATGATGCGGGCAAACGTCTTGAATCCACCTGCGCCGTCAATCAGCGCAGCCTCCTCGATCTCCTTCGGCATGCCCTTGAAGAACTGACGGAAGATGTAGATGAACAACCCCGCCTTCAGCCCTCCCGCTGTAGCCGCCGTAATCACGGAAGGCCAATACGTATTCAGCAGATTGATGCCATTCTTTCCGGTGAATAACTGGATGATGCCCATAAAGTCAAAGCTGCGGAAATGCAGATACATCGGCACCATGAGTGTGCTTGTTGGCACCAGAATCGTTAGAATCACCAGTACAAAGAGCACATTGCTACCCGGAAAAGAAAACCGGGCGAAGCCGTATCCGGCAAGTGCACAGGATATGGCTGTCAGAAGCGTTGTGATGGTAACGAACAATAACGTGTTCGCCAGCAGAGGCAGATAATCCATCACTTGCGCCGCCAGACGAATATTATCCAACGTAAAATGCTGAGGAATCATATAGATCGTTGGATTGTAAATATCCTGCTTATCCTTGAACGCGACTGACACTTTAAGAAATAACGGATATAAAATAATAAATGAAATACCAATGACCAAAGCATATCTGAATATGGAATAGAGAAGATCCGATGTCTTGTTTCGCACCCGCTGCATGTGGTAATTCTGCTTGGGAACTACCACCATGCGATCTGTTCCTGATGCAGCCATAATCTGAAGCCTCCCTCAATGTGAACCGTCAGTTGTAATGAACGCGCCGGGATAACACCCAGCCCACTACGATCAGCACAAGGCCAATCACCAGCGTATACAGCCAGGACATCGCCGAGCTTAAGCCAAAGTTCTGGGTTTTGAAAGCCGTCTGATAGATGGCCTGGGTGACCGGACTTCCAGCAAATGAATCAATGATTGTATAGATGACATTCGTCAGAATTAACGGACTGACCATGGGAAATGTAATTTTCCAGAATGATTCATAGGCTGTTGCCCCTTCGATCTTCGCAACCTCGTACATCGATCCCGGTACCGATTGCAGCGCGGCGAGAAGATCAGAATCTGAACGCCTGAGCTGCTAATAATCTCATAGATTCGCATGATGGCTTCTACAATGTAATCCACATAAGCCATCGGCAATCCCACGTCCGCCAGCATCCGCACAATGGAAACCACGTTGAACGAAGCACCACCATCGGCTGATGCATCAACCGCACTGGCATCCCCCATCAGATTGATTAATCCCGCAGACTCAGCTGCTGCAACTGCACTGGAAGCCAGAATAACCGGCAGGAAAAAGATCGCACGTGCCATCGTTCTGCCTCTGAACTTCTGATTGAGCAGTGTCGCCGTGAACAGACTGAAAAACAGAATCATCGGCACGTTCAGTACCATCGCTCCTACCGAATCGACCAGAATCCGGTTAAACGTCGCGTCAACCAGAAGCGCATCCGTGAAATTTTTCAATCCAACGAAGTCCAGAACGTATCCGCCTGGAGCAACAGACAGATTACTCAGACTGAACCGAATGGATTGCAGGAGCGGCGTGGCAAAGAGGAAGATGAAACCGAGCAGCCACGGAGAAATAAATGCAAGTCCAAGCAGCGATCTCCGTGACTTCAACGATAATCGAATGGTTCTCATCGGTTCACTCCTCCCACCACATAGTCCATCCCGCCAATCGTTGTTCCATCGACGCTTACTGCATCCGCATTGTAATTCACAAGGATGGATGTACCATCAGTATAGGTGACTCGGACCACACCATCCTGAATGCGTTCATGTCTGAGAATCTGCTCATTCCCCAGCTTTCCCAGTACTTCATTGGTCTGCTTATACAGGGCAATAGCGTCATCTACCCAATATTCATAGTCTGTTGCGTATGCCGAATCATAATTCGTCAGCTTCAGCCTGGATGATGGTTCATAGGTCCATTGAAAATACGGAGCTGCCCCTAGCTCCAGACTGCGCAGCAGCTGTTTGCGGAGATCCTGATCCCCTGACGTGTTCATCGGCACTGCCGCATAGTTCATGTATCCATGAATGACCATCGCATAAAAAGGAACCTCTTCATCGGTAATATTGAACCGACTCGACCCTGCGGGTACATTCACAACATGTTGTGCACTTCCCCAAGCGTAACTATTGGCTGCGGATACCATCAGGTTCGGATAGGACTGTTGCAACTTGCCCAGCTGCTCCTTCACAATGTTCTTCGCCGTCTCTCGATGAATCACCCGATTATCCCGATAATCCGAGGTCAGAACCTGCCCAAGATCACGGAGGGATAATCCGCCGAGGTCCAGTTGATTGAATTTGTCAGCAAACTCACTCACCACATAAGGAAGCTTGGCCGCGGAGAGCAGATAATAGCTATCTCTACTCTGATCCATGCGATTAAGCGCAGGATTGTACGGATACAATTCTGCTGTCTCCTTTGTGACAAACCGTGCCGCATCCGAGGAAGGAGCAAAGCGCAGATCATCGTGATATATGTGCTGGAAAGCCACATCCGGGAACAAGGCTCCACCTGACTGCTCCAACTTAGCGGACAATGCCTGAAGTTCGGCACGATTGCCTATTTCGCGTTCCAACTTCACCTGGGTTGGTGTATGATGGCTGATGCCACCACCGAACCATCCCTGATACCGCATGTGTACGCGATGCACACCCTCCTGCTGTAACTTCGCCGCTATTTCCGCAGCCTGTTCGTACGTTGTCATAGCTAAAGTGGAGCGGTAGGGTACGCTCAGGAAGGAAGCCTTTATGTCCACTGCACCAAGTACATCCACATAGAACGGCAACTCTGTCTGTTCTGCGAGCGGCTTCAGTACGTCCTGCTCTATCAACTTTCGCTGATACAAGCGGGCCATACCCGAGTAGCTTGCATCTTCTCCATGAAGGAAATGGTAGCGAACCTGAATATCTCCACGATAAGGCGCTTCGCTAAGTAGTTGGATCTCCTGCATTTTCTGCGAAGTGTACATCTCCAATTCATCTTCACCCCGCAGGGAAAAGGTTGCATTCACATGGTTGTAGCTGTTCTGTCTGCCTCCAATATCCGCGGAGATACTGGCCATTCCGTCCCCTTTTTCAATGACTGCAAACCACGCATTCTCCCCGTTCTTCAGACCAAACACAGGCATATGCGCAGATTCACTAACCTGAGGACGACTGAGCGAATTATCATTCGGGTCTGTGCCATAGACGCGCTGTACATATTGCTCTTCCTCAGTTTTGCCATTGTTCAGGTGGATCAGGCTGCCGGAACCATCCGGTACGAGCATATAACCCTCGCCTTTCGTATCCGCAGCGCCAAAGTAAGCAAGCAAATCAATATTCCGAATGCGGTATTGCCCACTTTCCTCGATCTGACTCAGAGGCACGGTCACAACAAGCGCTCCCTGCTCCAAACGGTATTCCACAGAAATCACAAAGCTTGGTTTATCCGATACGCCTCCGCCTTCGACCCCGTTCTCCTGATTGTCATAAGCGAGATCGTCCGCTGTGTAACCTGCCGTCTCAAAAGCACTCAACATCTTGTTCAATACAAGCTGCTTCGAAATCTGTCCATCCAGCCGCTCCAGAATATCCGGATTATTCTTGGTTGGATAATAACGGGCAGACGTGTATCTTGCGACAGTAGCGTCCAGCTTGGAAAGAACCTTCTCCTCAAGTCGCTGCTTGCTAATCAGTTTCGGCAGTGCATCAATCCCAAGTGATGTATCACCCAGTGTATAGTTGACCCGAATCCCCTGATCGATCTGGCCCGCTGTGAATTGTTTGTTGCTAATACTCGAACTGAAATTTGGAAAATTCTCCAAAGTGCCCATCGAATCCCGGAAAGACACGTTCAACTGGGAGGACAATACCTCTTTTTCATATGCGGAAGCGAGACTGTCCTCAGCCCGTTCTTTCGGGTTGCTATACCAGATCTCTCCACTTTTCCCGTCACGTACGGCAATTTCCGTTGTCTCCTCGTTATAGTACAGGGATAACCCCTGATCTTCGGCGACCAATTGCATGCCAGGTACCCCTTGCGAAGAGTCACCAAGAAACTTCAACGGTTCCTCAGTGACGGGCATAGCTCTTGTTGTTGTGTCCAGATAAGCCGCAGCTTCTACGGCAGGAACCCCCCTGTTGTTTATATACAGCAGCCCGGCTGCAATCATGATTACAGCTGTACCACCAGCCAGCACCGTATATAGTCGTTGCCTTTTGTTCACGGATGCCGCCTCCTTTAGGTCCGAAAAATCAACTCACGGTAAATGTTATAACCGAATTCGTACAGCTGTTGCAGCATGCTGAAGACGAGCGCCCCAAGGAACACGATAATGCCCATCACAATCAGCGTCAGTACCATCGTAATGATCGTTTTAATCACTGTGTACTGGTGCACCGTCATCATTCCAATGAACAGAAGCAGTACAAACCAGAAGAACGCGATGCTGTTGAACAAATAATAAAAAGCCGTCTCCTCCTGCACCATAAACCGACTGATCACGATCATTGGGGCATAGATCAGAATAACCGGAATGAGCGAGTAACCTGTCGCCAGCACGATCTCTCTGAACTTGCCTTCTCCTTCCATCAAGGTTGTAACTGCCCAGTTGGCCGTGCACCATAGAAAGAACGGGACCGCAACTGTAGCGATCTCGATGATGCTGTTAATCGTGCGAGGATCGATGTAATTGACGAGAAATCCTGCGTACTGCTTTTGCAAAATCATCATCACAATCGTAAGTACCAGTGCTGCAAAAGCAACAAGCAACCGCCCCCGGTTATCCGACTTGAGGTCCCAGAATGCATCAATGGGGTGAAAAATGAGATGCAGCGGAAACTTAATGAAATCCTGCTTCACGATCAGCCTGCCTCCTCCGTCTCCATTTCAGCTGCCACCCGGGTCAGGATCAGAATGACAATCAGCGTGATTACAACGGTCAGGAATGTACCAAAGTGTTCCTTCATCATCTCCCGCCGATGCCTCTTGAACGCGACAGAATAACTCTTGCGGTCCATCCCAAGTTCAAAATAACCCAACGCTTCCTCGTTTTTCTTCTCCATTAATAAGGACTTGCCTATACCGATATAGGCGATGTCATAGTTGGCATTCAGCTTCAGTACTTCTCGCCATATATTCACAGCCTCGGTGTCCTCGCCCCGATAGTGGAGTGCCACCGCTTCATTGACACGGGTCCCAAAACGGGTTGGCTCATAGACGACAAGGTTGTTCTTGCCCCGATCCAGAACCAAGTGATGCTCACCCGATTGTTCAATCGCAACTGGCGTTTTGAGCGTGCCCACCTGGTTTCCTTTGCCGCCGTATATGTAGAGCAGATGACCTTCATCGTCGTATGTGAACACCCGGTTCTGTGTCGCATCCAGTACACTGTACATGCCGTTGCCCAACACTTTGACATCAATCAGTTTGGATGGCCCCGGATTGTTGCGGAACCGGATATCGCCTTTGACATCGTAATAACCAAACCGTTTCAGTACATCTTCGCCAGAGGGATTCAGCCGCTTGATCGGTTCATTCGAGCCAGGATCAATATTCGTCGCATACACGAATCCTTTGGGGTCGATATCTGCATTGGAGAACTCCGTTGGCACGAACAGGACCATCTGTGCGCGCTGGGCTTTGGTGGATAACATGCGCCAGATATATTCGCCATAGTCGCGCTCCACTTTGTTGGTACCGACATATCCTATGAATTCCCCACTCTCGTCAAACTGCATAATCCCTTCATAGACCCCCTGTGCCACAACATATACTCGGCCCACATGGTCTACCGTCAGCTTCAAGGGCTGGAACTGGAATTGGGTCGATAGGATATCCGACTCGGGCTTCGTGATGGTATGCATCAACGTCCCTTCTCCATCCAGGACAACGACACGACTATTGCCTGTATCAGCGACGTATATGTGTTCTTCTTCATTCACGAACAATCCGCCCGGAAGATTGAAGGTTTCCTTGCTGCCCTCCATCATGAATCCATCAATGACGCGCAGCAGTTTAAAACGACTGTCCAATACGATAATTCGACTATTGCCGCTATCCAAAATATAGATCAACCCGGAGGGTGAAACGTTCACATCAGAAGGGTCTTTGAACGCACTAATGCCGAGGTCACGACCAGATATAGTACGCTCAGGCAGATAGGCATCTGGTGAAGGTACAGCCTCTTTCCAATAGTTGTAGTTATAACTCTCATACGGCGCCGGGGAGGCCACCGCAGGCACGGCATTCACCAGCAGCAGAGATACTGCCGCCAGTAGAACAAGCCATCTTTTCACTGTGCATGCCATATCGTTCCCCCTTAATCCTTCATGCCCGAGCTCGCCATCGTCTCAATGATCCGGCTCTGCGAGAAAATAAATAGCGTGATCGGCACACTCATCAGTATAAGCGCTACCGCAGCTCCCGCTCCTGCCCGGGATATTCCGCCCTGGATAATCTGACCCGCTGCATAATGCAGGGTCTTGAGCTGCTCGCTGTAGATATATCCATTGCCATCACTGCCCCATAACATCTGGAACAGCAGAATGATCAACGTAAGCCAGGCTGGCTTCACATTGGGCATGACAATGGACCAGAAGATCCGGTATTCACTGGCACCGTCAATCTTGGCTGCTTCCAGCAAGGCATCCGGGATCTGCTCCATGAATTGTTTCATCAGATACAATCCAAGTGAATAGGCAAATGCCGGAATAATAACAGCCCAGTACGTATCAATCCATCCGAGCCATGACATGATCATATAGTTCGGAATTGCCGTAACTGCCGGTGTGAACATCAGTGATAGTACGACTACCTGGAACATGAATACTTTGCCTGGAAACTTGTGTTTGGCAAGCGGGTAGGCCGCCGCGGAAGCAAGTAACACGTGACCTACAATTCCGATGCCTGTAATAAATACCGTGTTGAATATATAGCGTGAGAACGGCACCCACGATTCGCTCATCAGATTCAGCAGATCTGTAAAGTTGCTGAACGTGGGATTTTTGACAAATAGCGTGGGCGGAAAAGTGAAGATTTCATCCAATGGTTTGAACGCATTGTTGATGGCATAGATCAGCGGCAGCACCATGAAGGCACCAAATACGAGCAGAAGGGCAAACAGGGAGAGACTTCCCGACAGCGAGCGATTCACCCGCTTTTTGCCTGACGCAATTACAGCCATAGCTATTCTCCCACCCTTCGAAGCAGTTTCTGTACCAGCAGGTTGGTACCCACCATAATCATGAACAGCACAGTCGCAATCGCCGATGCATATCCCATCTCAAACCGTGTTGTACCAAAGTCGATCAAGTGGGTGACTACCGTCTCTGCTGCATAGTTCACGCTTGGGAACCCGGCCAGTGCAATCGACACATCGGCCACGGCGAATGAAGTTGTGAGCTGGATGACTGCACCGAACATGAGCTGCGGACGCATCGAAGGCAAGGTAATGTACCATAACTCTTGCCAGCGATTCTTGATCCCGTCCACGGCTCCCGCTTCGTACAACGTCCGATCCACCGTCTGCAAACCGGCGATAAATGCCAGAAATCCAGTTCCCAGACTCAGCCACAGCTGCACGAGAATAAGGATTGGCATAATGTACGCTTCCGTCTTCAACCACTGGATCGGCTCCAGCAGAAAACCCCATTTGATCAACAGCCCATTTGCGATACCATAACGATCTCCCGAGAAGATCATCAGCCAGATGAAATACACATTGCCCGAGATGGAGGGCGCGTAGAAGATCAGCGTCATGAACGCTCTCCATTTCGGTGTTAACTCATTAATGATCCACGCGAAGACGAAACAGGCAATATAACTGATCGGTCCGGTAATAATGGCGAACAGCAACGTATTCTTGATCGCAATCAGAAATACATCATCCTCCAGAAACAGACGAGTATAGTTCTGCCAGCCAATAAACCGCGGAAATTCCAGCATGTTAAAGTAGGTGAAGCTGAGTATGATCGAGATGACAACCGGAATCACGGTAAACATAATGAACAGGAGCATATAAGGTGCAAGCAGAACATAGGAATGTTTGCTGGCCTTCATTTCCTGGAGCTTCCAACTCCACCACGATTTCATGCCCATCCTTGACGCTTTCTCAGGAGGACTTTTTGTCCGTCTCGGAGTGATATTTGTGGCACGATTAACCCTCCCTCTACTTACGGAAGACCAAATTCATTACGCTTGACGCGAATCTCGTCCTGAATATATTGGGTATAATCCATGATGGATTCCCTGGCTTCCACTTGGCCAACAACGGTTTTGTAAAATGCATTGAACAGATGGCGGCCTGTAAAATAACCACCAGGTACTTCGGGAATACCCTTCACCGTTTCGAATTGTGCCTTCAGATTGGCGTAATCCTCCGCCGGCCACGGCAGGGAATCCAGTGCCTTGATGTTGGCCGTTGGATAACGGAAGCCGCACCCATCAGCCCTTCCATCTCCCGTCCGAATTCAGCCTGAATCGGTGTACTGGTCCACCATTTCATGAACTCCCACGCCGCTTCCTGATCCTTGGCACCCTCCAGCATCATGACTGCACTGCCTCCACCCGGTACGTCTCGATTCAAGGTTCCATCCGCCTGAACGGTTCCCGGGACAGGAACGAATCCCCATAATCCCCGAATCTCCGGTGCAAATACCGACAGCTGGTTGTACATGGTGTAATCCGTTAGTCCAATAGGCATCTGTCCTGTCCGGAAACGATTGGCAAAATCATATTCCCGCTCCAGCTTGTAATCGGTATAGAATTCTGTCCACTGCTTGAACGTCTCGATCCCGATCCGGGAATCCAGATCCGACTCCTTGTCATCATTCCGATAGAAGGCGCCACCGTTCTGTAGCAGCATCGTGGCATACTGCGAGTTCGGTGGAATATTGACACCCTGCATATTGGCCTGGGTCACAACCGGCATGCCAAATTCCATATGGTTTTTGCTCAAAATCGCGAGTAGCGCCTCGACATCCTGCCAGTTCTGAGGCACTTCAAGTCCCAGTTCTTCGAGCACATCTTTACGGTAAAACAGCATGTTAAAGGTCTGCGTCTCCGGCAGGGCATATACGCCTGAATCATAGGCATACGGTACGATTGCACTTTCCCTGAACTCCTGTTCTACGGTGCGATAGTCACTGAATTGCGTCAGATCTACAGCCGAGTTCCGCATGGCAAAATTCACCGGCAGATCATTACCGATCTGCATGGCAATATCGGGTCCTTCGCCCGACAAGGTCGCTGGCAACAAGGTTCCCATGTTGACCAGCTTCAGATTGACGTTAATGCCACTGTCTGGTGTAAAAGTCTTATCAATCATCGCCTTCATCGTATTCGCCTGATCCCGCCCGCTACCAATCCAGACGGTTACGGTACGCTGATCTTCCGATGTAGCTACATTGCCGATCTGGTTATAATCAATGAAGAACGAATGGTAGAATATCTTCGCTTCATGACCGAGCTTGGCAAGCGGCCCCATGCCTGAACCGGGAATGTCAAGGTCGATCGAAGTGACATACAGTGCATCGATCTCAAGGGGCTGCTCTCGTGCCTGCTGCACCCAAGTGCCGAGACCCCCGTGTTGGTTTTGTATGCCGCAAGCCTTCTTGGAATGGTATTGGGCTTGTCAATCATCTCGTCCAGTTGCTGCGCCATCGTCTTGATCAGTGCTTCCTGATCGCTGGACTGTCCTGAGAGAAGACGAAGCTGTGCAGCCACATCTTTCAGTCGTTTACTTTCCCCGCTGAACACTTTCAGCAGATTTGGGATCTGCTTCTCCACCCGATAATCCCGGAATTCATCAGGCTTCGTGCCTGTGATCATCAGAATGCGTCGGTACATGGAGTTCAAGTTGTACAGACTGTCCTCCACATTGCGGATCAGCGGTGCAAAGTCACCTAGGCTGTTCTCCAGCCGTAGCACATGTTTGCCTTTTTCCAATTGAAACTTGTAGGCATCCTTACCACCCATGACATCAATGCGATAATCACTTTGATAACGGAAGGGTGCTTGGGCCATCTCTGCAAACGGAACTTCTCCATCAATGGTCAGTTTGCGTGCGGAATAGATGCCTTTGACGAAATTCTGCTGTGCGGTAAATCCGATATGATACAGTCCGCTCTCCGGTACATCCACTTCCCATTCAATCCATTGTCCTGGCAGACGCCAATTAAAGCCGCCAATCGTATTAATGCGCACCTGGGAAGCGCTGTAAGGAGATACCGCAGAACTTGATCTTTCGCTCGTCGGGTATAACGTAGGTGAAGACTTCGCTATTGCTGCTTCTCCTTCAATGCGAATAAGGACATCCTTCGGCTGCCCGGAGGAATCCGACTGTTGTGCCCCCGCACTCTCCGCGTAAGGAACGGCTGTCTTCTCATTGAAAAGGCGAATGGACCGAATCACCATGGGTTCGCGCGATGATTTTAGCGTTAGTGTGTGTTTCCCTTTTCCAAATAAAACTTGAATGGAGCCTGTTCGTACCCGTCGGAGTCCTGAAACGTCTCTTCCATCCATCGTGGTTGCTCCACTTGTCTCGGACGAAGGTCATTGCCTTGATTATCCTGCTCAACAACATCTTTCTCATTGGCCCATACCCGGTCAAACTGTAAATAGGCGGCTTCCGCAAAAGGAAGTTCACCATCAATGTACAATGCACGTTCGATGGCTGAACTCTTGCCTTCAACGGGATAATAGAGCGTAGACAGGTTGTACAGCCCCGTCTCTGGTACATCAATGGTCCAATCGACTTGTCCGGTCTCTCCGGTATGGAGAGATACACCTTTCATTCCCTCATAATTAGTGAGTTTGCGGACGTCTTCACCTTCGGCACTTATGTAATTTCCCGCTTCAATGGTGATGTCCACACTCGGCTGTGAAGCCTGGCTTGTTCCAGAGCGATACTGTTCGTATCCCTTCTTCTGCCGGGTCTGCTGCAAGATCGCATCCACTTCAATCGCAGGCAGACTGCCAGGTGGAACGTCTGCACTTTTCCCATCAGCGCCGGAAGTTACATACAGAATGATGCAAGCTGCCGCCACGATGATTACTGTGGACCATATCCATGTCTTACGTTGTAGAATTCCAGCCATCCTGCGAGTCCTCCTCATCAAGGCTGATGCCAGCAAAGCCGATTTGGTGGTTCAGGAAAAGGGGCTCCGTGCAACATTGCCGACACGAGCCCCCTGCCTGAATCGTTTGCTGGTGAAGTCAATTTCATAACTCCTGAAGGTATTAAGAAATTGATTCAATGATAAATGTTGTTATTGTTTGCCGAGTTTATCAATGGCAGCTTGTGCCTGTGCTTTGTATTTCTCGGCTGTTGCTGTGACGGATGCATTGTCTTTGATGATATCGTTCACATAATCCCCGAAAGGATATCCCGTGTAGGCATCATCCAGCAAGATACGGCCCGTTCCCGCAATGTGCTCGCGGATGATGGCGATATCTTTCTCATCTGTATAGCGACTCTCCAGATAATCCTGACCTGGATACTCTTCAATCTGCGGGATATCGAAGGTCTCTTCATAGATTTGGTAGACGATCTTTGGGTCCTCCACACCTTTTGGAATAAATTTCGCAGATGCCGCGTTGTTTGCATACGTTACCTCTTTGCTACCCTGTGGTCCATTCGGAATGGGTACAACGCCGACGGCAAAGGTGAGATCGCCCAACTGCCATTCAGCCGCAGTGAACAGGGCTACGTCTCCATCCTTAAAGGTATTGCTCTCCTCCCAGTTGGTTTTGTCGCCGGTTTTGACCTTCACGACATTCTCCACGTTATACAATCGTTTAACGAATTCGGTTGCTTCAATCGTTTTCGGATCGGATAATCCTTCCTTGCTATTGGCATCATCCACGATGGTTCCACCATTGGCAGCGGTAAAATGACGAACAACATCAAGGGCCCAGCCAGAAAATCCGTATACATCTGTTTTGCCGTCATTATTCGTATCTTTGGTTGCCTGTTTGGCAAGTTCCATGAATCTGTCCCAATCCCATTTGCCTTGGTTATACAGCTCTTGAGGATCAGGTAATGACAGTTTTTTGAACAAGTCTCGGTTATAGTGAAGTCCCAACCCAATGCTGGTTGGCGAGTCGAAGGCGTATTCGTTGCCTGCAATGGCAGGGAATTTAGCAATCAGATTTGCTTCTTGGTTGATGTTGTTCTCAGGTGTAGTGAATTCGGAGAGGGGCAACAATTGCCCTTTGAGGATGGCAGGCAGTGCGGATTTGTATTCCATCTGAACGATGTCAGCGAATGGTTCACCGGCCAGCGCAGACGTGGTGAATTTGTTCATGTATTCTTCGAAAGGCACGTTGACGAACTCCAGTTTTACGTTGTATTTCTTCTCTACCTCTGCAATTTTATCGAGTCTGGCCTTATCGGAGGCCGTCTCTCCCGTCGGTTTCAGATCCCACCAGGCCGCAACCTTGATGACACGTCCGCCCAGATCAGGCACATTCGCCACAGCTTCTTCTGCTACGTCCTCTTTCTCTGGTTCAGCGGCTTCGGTGCTGTTGCCTGAGTTCGTTGTTCCCCTGCTTCGTTCCCCGTTTGCACCGGCTCCCCACCGCTGCAAGCGGATACAAAAGTATCACGGCCAATAACATCAGAGGTAGAACATTCCATCTTCTAATCATGTTTTTAACAACCTCCCCGAATGTGTATATCAAACCAATCAAAAATAAACAACCACCACCATTTGTTATTTCATCGTTTGTTTTTGACAAACAAAATTTAACACAGCAAAATGTAAGCGTCAACATTTTTGTTGTTAACATTTTCTAATTATTCTGATAAAATGCTGATAAAACAGTTTAACCCCTGTGTTAAAGCTTATTCACCACCATCACACCTAAGTACATTTTATTAAAACCATAACTATAACGTTGTTAATTTTGTTATTTTTAAATAATAACAAAATAATAATTTTAAAGACAAAATTCGTCATTCTATCTGGAAATATGCTTACCCTCACGTTGATCGTTTGCATAAAATACTGTGCTTCACTAACATTTTGAATTCTCTGTCCGTTATTAGATTAAGAGAAATACATCATGCTATACTAGGATCAGTTGGATATCGCTCCAAACAAGGAATACGGCAGAATTACGAGTGTAAGGATGGTATGATGAAAACGAAGGTAACAATTCAGGAGATTGCACATTTTACAGGTTTGTCGAAATTCGCGGTGTCACGAGCTTTGTCTGGAAAATCGGGAGTTAGCGATCAGACGAGGGATGTTATTCTCAAGGCTGCTGGCAAACTTGGGTATTTCAAAGATAACAGCCTCTTGTCTGGTGAACTGTCTCACAGCAGTGAATCACATGACTCGAAAAACACACGTTCAAGCGGTACCATCTTGATTTTGTTTCCCAATGTTCGGTACCAAAATCAAGACTCCGTATACTGGGGACCCGTCTTTAACGGGATTTCTTCCAAGCTGAACCAAAAAGGCATTAATATTCTGACCTTGACGGAACCATCTGCAGACCAGCTATTCACCCTGCTCAATCCGGATGCCATTCGTGGAATCATTACTGTTGGCTCAATCTCAACCCCGATTCTGCTTGAAATTAAGCGGCTCAGTATTCCGGTTGTCATGGTTGATCATCTGGACCCTGTTTTTCACAGTGATAGCATATTCACCGATAACTTTGCATCCATGCGCGAGATCATGCTCTATTTGCTACGCAAAGGCTTCAAAACATTTCAGTTCGTTGGCAATATCGGGGATGCTCAGAGTTTCTATGAACGCTGGATTGCATACACTTCTGTACTTATGGGCCATGGGATGGAAATAAGTCAGATTCCCGAGCTGAGTAATCAGGCATTGGATGAGTTCCGCCAGACGTTCACTTCGGTAATCCATGAGGATAACCTGCCTGAGGTATTTGTATGTGCGAATGATTTTTATGGGCTATATACCATAGAAGCCCTTGAGAGTATGGGGATTCGTGTACCCGATCAGTGTGTTGTCACGGGATTTGATAATCTATACGACCATATCCCATTACTGGCTACAGTTAATGTGAACAAGGAATTGCTCGGTGCGCGTTCGGTGGATCAGATGTTATGGCGCATAGCGAATCCAGAAAGCAATGTCGAGAAAAAGTTGATTCTTGCTGACGTCATCATCCGTGAACAGTTCGGCAGGCATAGTGGATAAAAGCAGAATATATGATGGTTCATATGTGTGAATATACATATTGAAGCATATATGGAGTAAAGCTTATGTGCACACAGAACTGCATGCCAAATACCCCTTTAACCGTATTCGAGCGGCTATAGGGGTATTTGCATTTTCACAGCATCCCGTTCTACGTATCTGTCCGCACATCATCCCACTCCTGATCCAGATAACAGATCAGCCAGTTCAATGCACGGTGTCGTTCATAAGCCACTCCACCATTTAAGCCAGCGGGAGGTGTTTTGTCATTGACACGACTATCCACACACACCCAGTTATACCGGTAGATCAGATCTGCTTCATCCAGAATCTCGCTCTTGTTACGCAGAGATGCATCGGAGAGAAAGTCGGCAAAACTGTCCTTCTGTTGCAAATAACCGACATCCTTCCCTACGTTACACAACTCCGTTGGTGCACCAAGTTCCTCCACATAACCTAGCGCCCACAACATCACGTGATAAGCTTCATATCCCCAAGAGAATGCGATGATCTCCTGTTGTGCTGCCCCATGTTGGTCGATAAACCTCTTCTCTACGGGTGAGAAAAAGGATTCAGCCGCATACTTGTCGATCACTTCCTGAACCAGAGCCGCGGTATCTTCCGCGCTTTCGCCTGCTCCCAGACACTCACCCTTAAGCGCGGCAAGACACAAGGCAACTGCACGGCGAGCGACTTCCTCTTTACTCCGAATGGTGGTGTGCTCATCTCCGGCCCTTGCAGGCAAGTTCGCATTATACGGAATGCCTTGTTCCGTCAACCGTTGCTCTGAACGCACTTTACGTTGAATGCCAGACTCCGACTGGGGTCTGTTCCCGTCAAGGAAACTGGTGTGCGCTGTCACCGTATAATCCTCCACCTCAGACTCTCCATTCACATCCAGCAATAACTGGCCTTGTGCATTCAGCAGAGATCCACCTCCCCAGAAGATCACAGCATCCAGAGCATCAGCCAGTTGCAATAACTCGCCGAAGAATTCTTCCGAGATATCCTCTTCTGTCTCAATACCAACCACCATATTGAGTGTGGAACATTTGATCAATACCTTTTCCTGAAGCGAAGCATTGCGCCCATCAATCTGACTCAAAAATCCAAGCATCCCCTGAATCATTGTTGTAAATTCTTCAGGATGTGTCTGGCTGGTCATGATATTGAAGCCTTTGGTTTTCTTACTGAGCCATTTCTTCTGAGTCACTTGAATATGAGTCTTGTCTTCCCGGCGTTTAATCGTACCCCCAGGATAAATGGATTGAATCAATTCAAATAGCTGATCCAGATCAAACTGAGAGCTATATATCGCACAATTTCTCATGAAGTTCACCCTCTCTCATATATAGTTCAACTAATGAATATTTACACTGGCACTCCGATGGCAGAATAACTTTCCGATCGCTGTTATCCCCAGATTTTTTTATTCCTTTTTTTGAAAGGGGAAATCCGGTGATAAAGGCGAACGCTCCGCTTCTTCAAGTTATTTCTGCCCTCTCCGTTATCGTGTAAATGTTCAGTTGAACATATATGATTAATCTTTATACGGATCGAATTCATTACCTCCGGCCATGGCGACACCAACGGGACGCAGCACATGGTTGATTTTTAGCGTATTCGCATGTGCATTCAATACGTCTTGCAGTTTCTTATACACAAACGGACTTTCGTCTGTGCCCGCTCCCCGCAGTTCCACGCCATAGGCGCGAATCGCCTCATGCATCTGTGCTTCGCTAATCTCACCGCCCATGCGTGTGCGCAGCTTGTAATTCATTTTGCCAGCCGCCTGGGTTCGGCTCATCGTGCGCCCTGCCCCATGTACAGTGCTGCGGAATGACTCGGTATTCTCCTCGCTGTGGATCCCCTCCACAATTACCGAGATATCCCCATACTGCCTCCAACAAAACCAAGTTGCCCGGGTGCGAGCGGTGTTGCACCTTTACGGACCACGACTACCTCTTCACCCATGTGCTGTTCCTTCCAGGCAAAGTTGTGATGGTTATGTACCGTGTATTCAGCACTTACGCCGAGAATGCCGAGCACCTGTTCAATGACATAGTCACGTCCTGCATAGGCGTACCGGCCCGCCAAAGTCATTCCATCCCAATACATATCACCCAATTCGCTGTTCAAGTCAAACAACGTCGGCGGTTGATCCATGGATTCGCCCGGCGCTTTGCCACTGAACTGACGCCCTGCGGCCAGGTTAAGGAATCCACTCGCCACTTTGTGACCGAACCCGCGGCTGCCAAAATGATTTGCGATCCATACCTTTCCCGTTGCCTCTTCTACAAAAATATCCACGAAATGATTGCCACTGCCTACGGTTCCGAGTTGGTTGCGTGCGAGTGTCTTCAGCTTATGTTGTAATCCCGGTTCAATGGTATCAAACAGCTTCCAGCTCGCGTCGTCGAACAGTTCATGATCCACAGGTGTTGGATTGTTCCGACCTACGCCGAAAGATATGGTCGAATTGATGTCATCCATAATCGTACCAATCTCATCCCGAATATCATCCCACATCAGATGGGTACGCACAGCCTTGTTGCCACAGGCAATATCATATCCGACACCAGACGGACTGATCATATTCCGATAAGCGACAACACCACCGATTGGTTGCGAGTATCCTTTGTGATGGTCAGCCATCAGAGCTACACCCAATACATCTCCATATTGCGAGCAAGTCACCGCCTGACTTACGGCATTCTCCAGCGGCTCCCCCCAGACTTTAATGTTATCTACGATACGCATGATTGTGTTAGCCTCCTATGTATTATTTTGAATAATTCATCTTCCATTTTGGTCTATTGCTTTCATTAGTTTAACAAAGATCAGCGTGGCTCGAAACGTTCTCTTCCTTCAATCACCAATGATGTACACATTAAAAAAGAGAGCTTAGCTCCCTTTTCTCACGTTTGGTTGTTCCTATTCACTTCTTGCTTATCTTGAACTTGAACGCCCAAGTTGCTGTGTTACCAGAATATCGACCTCTGTTCTCGGTCACCACTACGGAGAGCGTCTTGTTGGTTGATTTGGAGAATGAAGATAGTTTGACATTGGCCGTTTTACTCCCATAATCGGGAATCTTGTCCTGTTCTTCAGCGATGGCCTCCAGTTTTAATGTACCTGTGGACTTCAGATTTAACGTGACCGATGAACCTTCTTCCAGGTCTTTGCCGTTCACACTTGCTCCGATGGCCCACTCATTACCGACAGAGTTATTCTCGACAAGCTCTGCGCTCACCAACGTAACGGTTACCTTAACCGTTTTGGCGGCAGCATGGGAAGTTGGGGAACACACGGCGAATACCAGACTTAGAATCATGAAAACATTAGCCCATTTTTTGAGCACGAGAGTGCCTCCCTCTTATTCGTTTCATTTGTTAAGACTATGCCTTATTCGCCATGATCCTTAAGTAATCCTTCCACTAGTTTAAGAAATTCCCATCCGCTTGGTTATTCAAAAATGCTTCCGGTAACCCTGCACCTTCTCATCCCTGAAACCCAGTTTCTCATAAAATAGATGCGCTTCTTTACGCTGATCGCCAGACACCAGAATCATGTAACCACAACCCAGATCTTTCGCAATCCGCTCAATCTGGAGCATTAATCTCTGCCCGATGCCCTGCCTGCGTACCTGATCCGATACGATCACATTCTCCACAACCATGAACGGTTTACACGGGCCTACCAGATCCATACACTCAATCCCCATAACGGAACCAACCAGTTTACCATTGTAAAATGCCCCCAGCACATGATAATGACCGTTCTGCTGTATGTATTGGAACATCTTTTTCATCTGCTGCTCATGGGTAGGCATTCCCATCAACTCATTGTATAGCTGACTTAATGCCGGTAAATCTTTAAGTTCGATTCCTTTAATGGTAACCATCTTCATCCTCCTGATTCTATTCTGTTTCCCTTACGTTAACTTAAGTGAGATCCTTTTTAAAATAATAATGACTGTGTCCAGTCGGTGCATTCTCGATCGTTGTGATCAAGTGGTAGCCATGCTTCTTGTAAAATTCCGGCGCTTGATAGGAGAACGTGTTCAACATGACAAAATCACAAGATTTCTCTCGGGCTATTCGCTCAACTTCAAGCAACAACTGTGAACCATATCCCCGATGCCGTTGTGCAGAATCCACCCAAAGAATATCAACCTCCAACCAATTCCAGCAAAGTGTACTAATGACACCTGCAACAATATCGCCGTTCTCATTTTTGATATTGAAATTCAATTCTTCGTAACGATTCCTTAATTCCTCGCTCACATGCGCAGCATTAAATGCAATAAGCTGATGGCGAACATACTCTGAATCCTCTGAAGTGCTTGGGTTAATATTCCCTTTCAACATCATCTATTAGCTCCTTTTTATCTCAGGCACCACCTGCAATACCATTCTCCTCAAGCGTATGAAGCAACTGCCTCGCTACATCTCGTGGTGATTGTAATTGGCCTGATTCGTATACTTGATTGAATACCTCAGATAATGCAAATTCTTCTGGATTCTTGCCTCTTGCCGCAGCCTGTAGCTCCGTATCTACCATTCCCGGGTCGAATGCAACGATCTCCACCGGATTTTCCAATCCGGATTGTTCCATGGCCACACATTGGTTGAACATGTTCATGCCTGCTTTGGAGGTACAATAAGATGCCATTGAAGGTGCGGGATAAATGCCTGAAGCGGAAGAAACATTAACTATTTTTCTGTGTGTGGTCAGGTGGTTGGTATGTTGTATAAAAGATGAAGTCAGAATCATGGGCGCCCCCAAGCTGATATTCAGATTCCGACTAATCTCCTTGGCAGTAGACTGACCTATCGGTTTCAACGGCTCAAGCACGGCTGCATTGTTAATAAGCCCGATGAATTCAACTTCCTGTAGCGGAATCCGCCCCAATAGACTTGAGACAAGATCGTCGATACGATCGAGATCTGCAAGATCAAACTGAATATGCTGATAACGTTCGAAAGCTCCCTCCAAGTCAGACGTTCCGCGTGCAATACCGTAGACGTGATCTCCCTTTTCCAATAAAAGCTCTGCGAGCTGTTTTCCGATTCCTTTGGATGTCCCTGTAATGATGTAAAACCTTTGTCCCATAAGCTTATTCTCCCTTCTCTTACACGGTGCAATATTAGTTGAAGGTCAACCTCTGACTTTATAAATCCATAACTACACGTCCGTTTTCTTCCACATGGTCACCCACAAAATCGGTAGGCCAAAACAATCGTCATCCTGCCCCATCGCTTTCATCGGACGTAATTCTACACATTCAAATGGATCTTGCAGTAAATAACGAAGCTTTTCCTCCGTAAAGGCCAGCCCGCCTTTCATCGACTTCTCGCGGTATACCTCCCAATCATCCATGACGCTCTCCGGCCCACCTTGACCACCAAATCCTGGAGCGAAACAAGTCATGCCGAAATATCCTCCAGGCCGGAGCGCATTGTGGATCATTTCTATGTAGGGAATGCGCTGATGAGGCAACAGATGGTGCAGACAACCCGAGTCGTAGACAAGATCATATTCTTGCTCTGGAGCCAGTTCAAACACGGATCGACATTCAAAGTTCACGTCCAGTTGCTCTTCTGCCGCTCTCTCCTTAGCCCAGGCAATCGCTGTCTCGGAAAGATCATAAGCATCCACCTGATACCCTTGGCGCGTTAAATACAGTGAATTTCTGCCCGGACCACATCCCAGTTCCAATGCCTTGCCACCTGTCAGCAGACCTGCGTTTACATGTGCTACCAGATTCTCATCCGGTTTGTTTGGGAAAAAGGGGATGGGTCTGTTCCGATCCTCATAGAACGGCTCCCAAAATTGCTTGGCAGATCTGAAGTCCGCATCGAGCATATCATACAGATCCTGTACACTTTTAATCGTCTTTTCCACAACCACATTCCTCCTTAGATTCTCCATCCTCACCGTCGTATCCAATTGTTCATTTCTCGTAATTTCCATTAAATTTGTGACACTCTATTATAACATTTTTAACCATTAATTCTCTATTTTTCTTGCATTTTTTCACTCCAAAACATAAGCTTTTCCCAACAAAAAACGACCGACATGAATGTCGATCGCTTAAAAAGCTTAGAGCTTTTGAGTTGTCATTTATTTTGCCCGTTCCAAGACTGCGAAGTAATTTCCTTCGTTATCAGCAAAGTTGAAGACACGTCCGGTTGGCATCTCGACAATCTCTCCAACCGTTACATGTTTGCCAGACAAGTCGGCATATAACTGATCCAGATTTTCAGTGAAGAACATTAACGAAGGTGTGCCCAGATTTACACCGGCCGACATCCGTTCGACGACCTCTTTGTCATGGAGAATAATACTTGTCTGCGAATCTCGGGTAGGCGCAATCTCAATCCATCTCATGCCCCCATCAAGATTTACTTCATCCACAATGTGGAATCCTGCGACTTCGGTCCAAAAAGCCAGGGATTCATCTTGGTTATTGACATACAACATAATCTGGCCGACTTTGCTAAACATGGATCATTCACTCCTCTGATCATCTCATCTCTCAACATCCTGCTTATCATTCCTCATATTCCAATAGAGTATAACATGCAAGACGGCTTTTTATCATATTTCTTTAGAGTGAAGTGGATTTCTTTATGATCATCAATGTTTAGTCATCAGATGAGTTTCTTGAAGTTCCCTTATAGGGTTTTAACAAGGGAAAGCCTATGAAACCCCGAGGTATAATAATTCAAATCAACACCTTCTTTTTGAAAATTCATTCGTTCATAAAATACGAGCGCTGCTTCATTTTCTTTATGATCAAGTGTGTAAAGCATGACATCACTACAACCGAATTCAGCTATTTTTATACATATTTTTGTAATTAGTGAACGTGCTACTCCCTGTCGAAGGTGTGATCTACATGTAACAACGCCAACGATCTCATACCGGTTAACAGTAGGATGAAAGATATAACCAGCATGACCTATAACAACATCTGATTCGTCGACCATGACATAATAAGCTTGGATACGTTCATCCATCATATTTAAAAATGAATCCCAGCGCGCAGGGTACTGATCTCGTATAAAAGAAGGGAATTGAAAATGATGATCCGTCATCATTTTCAGCACTACTGGTTGATCAATAGCTTGAAAAATCCGAATAGTCATCTTTTTATCACCTACCCTTCGTGTGCATGTAAACATCTTTTAAGTTACCAACTTCATAATATTTCATTGCCGCCACCAGTCCTTTCATTACCTCAATAAAAAATAAAGTGTTTGATCAAAAGATCAAACACTTTGCCCAGGCGTACGGCATATTGTAGATGTGCTTCCTCGTGGTTTACTCCACGTTTACGCCAGTCACACACAACAGATATTTAATAACTAGTATACATGACTTACACTTATTGCGTGCCTTTTAAGTTCTTCGTCAGATAAAGTACAACATCGTCGTCCATAATTGTTTCTTCACCTGGCTGAATGTAATGATCGTGTCTGTGGACACCATGACCGTCCGGTATGTATCCGCGATGGGCATATAAAACTTGTGCTTTGCCATAATCGGAAAATACACCTACACCAATACCTGCTACATCCGTTCGTTCCGAAATAACTTCCTCTGCCCGGTCCATCAATCGCGATCCAATACCTTGGCGTTGGAACTTGATCAGCACATTGAAATCGTTAATTTCGGGAATGCCTTGTTCCCTGAAAGACGGGTATTTGGAATGCCACAATACATTCACATAACCAGCAAACTCTCCATTCAACTCGGCTACCAAGGTCAAACGTTCGCCATTCTGCTGTTCAACCAAGTAATGAAGATACTGCTCTTCGAACCTCCCCCAACCCTGCTCCTGGAACGCCTTGGATATGATCACAGGATCGCTCTCATTTAATAGCCTGATATGTACACTCACTGATGAATCCTCCTTATAAAGGTATTTCTCCTAAACTATATTCCCAACCGATCTCGAAGCGACGTGATATGAGCCACATGGTGTTTGCCATGCCAAGCATACACGCCCAGATTATAATCCAATCTTGTCGTTTCTTCCGATGACGGATGATAGAATTGTTTGGCATAATCTGCATCTGTCAACGCGTTTAAAAGAAATACCCAACGACGATGGAGCGCATCCAGAATCTGAAGCGAAAATTCGACATCCAGGTCTCTTGAATCACTCAGTTCGGCCCAACGCTCTTCATAATAAGGTCGAATCGTTGGTGTATCCTCTGTCAGTGCCAGCTTGAACCGAATCATACTGTTCATATGACTGTCTGCCATGTGGTGAATGACTTGTTTGAGCATCCATCCACCTTCTCGATACGGCAGACTTAATTGCTCTTCACTCAGTCCCTTTACCGCTTCGCGCGCACGTACAGGTAGCTCAGCAATGTCCTGAATCCACTTCTCCCGCTGTGCCAAAGTAACTTCACCCGTGTGTACAAATGGGCCTATCGGAAATCGTTCATTCATCCATTATTCCTCCTTTTGTGTATGATTCAGAATCATGCTATAAACAGCAACTACCGAGCATATTCCATAAGCCAACAGTCTCTCATCTGACCTTCGTGCTGCTCATGTTTCTCCAACAGCTTAATCCTTTGGAAACCACATTTCTCATAACAGGATATCGCTCGCAAGTTCCAGGCTTGAGGGTCCATAACCACTTTACAGGCTTGTTGTTCATTAATCAGATAAGCCAGCATGGACTTCACCAGCAATGTCCCGATACCTTTATTCCAGTAGCCTACCTCACCAATAAACTGATCCGTTCCATAGATGATCTCATCCGTGTCTCCATAACCATACTCCGTTCGTTCTTCTTCCTCAAGCTTATAGAACTGAATGTATCCAATTGGATTTCCTCCATACTCTACGATACATCGGGTAGCATCATCATCCTGATTGTAAAAATGCTCCCTAACCAGATGAAAATCATGCGGTCGATCACGGCCTTCGTAGTATTGAAGAACTTCCGGGTCAGACAGCCACTTCACCAGATGGTGTTCATCTTTTTTATCTAGTAAACGTACCGTAATCTCATTCCATTCATAGATTAACATCACTCTGCATACTCCTTAATGATTTCAAGAGGATTTCCCGAAACCCAGCTCAGGTCCTTGCCCAACACATTTTCCTTATGAACATAATAGATCATAGGTTGCTTAATAAGTTCTGCTTTCTCACCCAAAGGATGAATGGTAAAACGCATCTTGTACGTGCCCACTGCATCAGGTATAGAGAATCCTGAAAATTCAGTAGTTGCCGTGGATGACTGCCTCTCTAACGCTTGACGAAGGATCTCTTCTGTTGCACCCGTGCTGCCAACCGAAGCAGGTTGAATAAATCGGTTGTCCCTTTATCACTAAAAGTTATTGAACCCCAGCCAGGCACAACCGGATATATAGTATGCTGACCCTTATCTTCGTTTCTTCGTATTATGGTTAATTGCACCTCGTATTCCTCCGCAGCTGTCTGCCGAATGGTGCCCTTTAAGTTAACATCCTGCGCTGTAACGCTTGGATTCAGATTATTATATATAATGAAGACCGCCACAGTAACAACCGCAATGCCTGTTAGCCAAAATTTCGTGCTTCTACGCATGTAAATTCCCCCAAGATTAACCGTACTTCTGGAACAATTCACGCTCCATTAATGCCTGTGTGACGCAGTCTAATTCCGGAGAAGCAGACCACCCGGATGGCACCATTGACTCCCGTCTCACCATAGTTCTGTTCTGAGAATTCTGTGTTCAATCGGCTTCATCCCCTGACAAAAAATCCCTTACCCCAAAACATTCGACATGGACAAGTCGATTCTCCTGTTAAATTCACGGTATATCTTTTAGTAAAATTTGAAACGCTTCTCTTCCAGTTTCCGTATTAAGGTCGAAGTCGTATTTATCCCCAAATAGTAAACCATCTGATCCGGAGGTTGAGCGCATGTCATTTTTCAAGAAAATGTTGGCCAGTGTAGGTGTTGGAGCAGCCAAAGTAAATACCGAATTACATACACCACAAGTAACGCCTGGAGGGATCATCTCGGGGGTTGTGTACATTGAAGGTGGAGATGTGGAACAGAACGTAGATCGAATCTATCTTTCAATCAAAACCCATTACATCGGGAGCACGATGATCGCAAAGTCAAAGAAACAGCTGTTATAGCCAAATATTTGCTCACCGACGGTTTCACCTTACAGCCTGGAGCCAGATTGGAGAAAGACTTCTCATTTGACCTGCCTGAAAACCTGCCGATTACACTGCATCGTGCAGAGGTCTGGGTAGAGACGGGCCTGGATATCTCAAGCGCCGTGGATCCCTCAGACCGGGACAGACTGCATGTGGTTCCTAGCAAAGACATGAAGACTGTGCTCGAAGCGATTGATATTCTTGGCTTCAAGCTGCGTGAAGTGACCAACGACTATGCGCCGAAGCTGGGCGGAAATCTGCCATTTGTACAGGAATTCGAATTCGTACCAACAAGCAAGTTCCGTGGTCATCTGGATGAGTTGGAAGTGCTGTTCTATCCGATGGGCGATTCGCTCGAACTGCTGTTGCAGATCGACCGGCGCGCTCGTGGGCTCAGTGGAATATTCTCCGAAGCCATGGGTACGGATGAAAGTTATGTCCGCCTGCATCTGTACGAAAGGCATCTGGCACGAGGTGCGCATTCTGTCGCTCAAGGATTGGAAGAAGTCATTTCCAAACATATTTAGTCTGTATTCTGTAGAAAAAATAAAACCGTCCTCTATCAGACCAATCTGATGAAGGACGGTTTTTGATTTTTGGGTAATAGGACTTCGAAGTTCTCCCAGTACAAAGGCAGCGTAAGTACATGGAACAAGACTTGGAACTTACGAGGACACACCTTCAGGAACGCTGTGTCCAGCGCTGCATGCCTGATCGAAGACCGTAATATGCAGCGGCGAGTAAAATGAACCCGGCAAATGCCATGATCATGGAGGTTGCATCCCATTGAACAATAGTTCCAAAAGCAACCTTGGATTGCAATGGCGTACCGGATGAAGCAGTGTTCATTATTTCAGGTACGTAATTCTTGGTCATAATCATACCTTGAACGACATTCCATGCTACAAAACCGATGATGAATAACAAGGTAACCAGAACGGATTCCGTTGCTAATCTTTTGTTCATGTTTGTCATTACGCCTCCTCTTCCCATTCAATTAGACAAGAAGTGCTGCAACTCCTTTTTCAGAAGATCTTTGTTGGCATCCACATACTGATACAGCAAGTCGAAACTTTCCTCGTTATCCGCTTGCATGCTAAGATTCGCGGCTTCCAGTTCAATCTCCTGCAATACCTTATGAATCTGTTCCCCGTGTGTTTGCAGGCTTGTTGTGATATCGTCTTCGGTCAAGCCATTCACATTATCTCGTAGTTGCCCGTGCGTTATGCCATTTTCGGACAACATCTGCTCTATTTTTTTTAGGATCACAGCATCTGCATCATTGCCGGTCCGCTCCATCGCTGCTATTGTCTCAACCAGATACTGCCCGCTGGCATTCTCAAGGAAACCGCTCATGCCGTTCATGGACAGCTCGGTATCCAGATCGATGATCAGGATGATATCTCGCAGCACTTGCGGAAGTTCAGGGCCGCTGTCTCGAATTGTCGCAAATTCAGCCCGATAAAGGTCCATGGCAATACTCCCTACCACCTCTTCACCTGACATCTCTTCAAGCTGATCGAGGGGTAACAACTCCTGCAGTTCTTCTTGTAACTTGTTCATCTTTCTCTGCCTCCTGTATCTCTCTGTCTATATATACGCCGACACGTTATTACATCATAGCAGAATACGCTATACAAGTTGAATTTATATAAGATGGTATTGTGTATCACTTTTATCAAATTTACAGGGAATATCGCCAAGTTAACGTGCACTTGACCTATGGAAAATGTTCCACTGTTATGATCTTGGCATCACGAGTCTTGGGAGGGGTATTGATGCGCCTGGCCTTGTTCACAGACACCTATCTTCCGGAAACCAATGGTGTTGCTGGCACGCTCCACCGCTTGAGTAACCATCTGAACCGCAGAAGGATTGAACATCTGCTGTTTACACCGAACTCCATCATTGAAGGAAGCCATGAGACTCAAGTCAGATCGGTTGCCAACATTCCTTTTTTTCTGTATCCCGAATGCCGCATTGCTCTTCCCAACAGAGCAGACACGCACAAGCAGCTCCAAGCCTTTCAGCCCGATCTGCTGCATATCGCCACGCCTTTTAATATGGGGCTGCTTGGCCTGAGGTATGCACTCAAACATCATACTCCGCATGTGATCTCCTACCACACCCACTTCGATCGTTATCTCGAATACTACCGGTTGAAAAGCATGATTCCACTCTATTGGAAATACATCCAATGGTTCCACCGTGCCTGTGATGCTACACTCACGCCATCGCAGGAAACGTTAAACACATTGCAGACCCATGGCATTCAGCGTCTAAAGCTGTGGTCACGCGGAATTGATTGCAATCTGTACTCTCCTGATAAACGCAGCTCGGCTATCCGTGAACGATACCACATCACCGCTCCCCTGATCCTACTCTACGTTGGACGCATTGCCCCGGAAAAGATATCGCTACGCTCACCACTACCATGCAGCAGTTGCCCCAGGAAATGCAATCCCGTGTACACTGGATTATCGTTGGCGACGGTCCCTCTCTTCCCAAAATGCGCCTGCAATCCCCACCAAATGTCACCTTTACAGGATATATGCATGGAGAAGACCTTGCTGTTATGTATGCTTCGGCAGATCTGTTTGTGTTTCCTTCCGCTACGGAGACATTTGGCAATGTAGTGCTGGAAGCGATGGCTTCAGGGCTTCCTGTGGTGGCGGCCAATGCCGGAGGTGTAAAGGATCTAGTCGTCCACCACCGTAATGGGGTATTATTCGAGCCAGGTCAGGCTGATGCACTGATTCGTGAGATATGTCTCTGGGGAGATCACAGGAACCAATTGCGGATGATGGGATTGGAAGGACGAAAGCTGGCTGAGCAGCGGTCGTGGGAGCATATTTTTGATACACTGATCGGTGATTATGAAGAGGCTATCGAACATCGAAACAGACAAAAGAAAGATCGGATGATTACAGCGTAGTCTGATGAAAACTGAGTATGCGATATGAACAAGAGATATAAATCCGTAGGAACAACAGAAGATGATATCAAGAAGACATGTTTACCCTCCAACGGGATCATGTCTTTTGGTGCACCAAACCACTTGCTGAATTATTAAATATCTGCAAACTTGTTTGGCTCAAATAATATCGTTTCCTGCATTTTGTTCCATATGACCTGCGTAGTGCCCTTTGGGTCTGTTCCGCTCTGCACGTTGCCAATCCAGATGTCTTCTGCTCCCGGGTGTTGTAAATAATGCCTGAGCGTCGCTTTGACCAGAATGGACGCATGCAAATCCAGCACCTCATCTTGCGGTATCCAGAATAACTCGCCTTCATCGGAAGGTACAAATTGTCGATGTTTCGTCTCTCCGAAATAGACAAACTGCTGCCAAATCTCGCCACCGCTAACCTCTAACAGAATATATCGAAGCCGAAAGTGTTCAATATCTGCTTGCTTTAATCCGGTCTCTCTTCAATCTCCCGATAACTGGCGCTCATGGGGGCGTTCAATTCCCCTTGTTCCAGATGCCCACCGATGCCACCCCAAAATTCAAAATCAAATAATCTGCTGCCCGCCTTCTTCATCATCAGCATGTCCGAGCCATTGCTCAGAAACGCTGTAGCCATCTGTCTAATCTCCATATGTACCTCGCTTTCCAGACTGTGATTATCGAAGTCCTCAACTATATAAACCGAACAAAAAAATATTTACACTAGCCACTCCGATGACAGAACAACCTTCCGATCGCTGTTATCCCCAGATTTTTTGATTCCTTTTTCTAAAGGGTAAATCCGGGGATAAAGGCGAGGTGTATGCTTCCGAAGTAGCTTTCTTTCAGAAAGCTTTTAGCTCCGCTTCTTCAGGTTATTTCTGTCCTCTACGTTTTGTGTAAATGTTATATTCAATTAATATAACCGCCTTCTATAGCAATTCCTTTAGCTCCCTAAGATATTCAATTGTATGTAAAGGACTAATCGTGATGCTGTCCTGCCAAGGTTGGTTGACCTTTATCCAGATCGTACTCATGCCTGCGCTTGCTGCTCCTTGAATATCGTTCACCGGATGATCACCAACGTAAATACATTGCTCCGGGGATAGCCCGAAATAATCAAGTGCAAGCTGAAAGATGCGTGGATCAGGCTTTTTGACTCCTGCCTCTTCTGAAACAATAATATGGTCGTAGTCATCCCGGATACCGAGTTGATCAATTTTCCCATACTGAATATCGGTCTGCCCATTGGTAATTAACCCGGTTCGATATTTCTCCCGTAGATGCTGAACGACTTCTCGCGCCTCTTCCATCAGAACGGAACTTCGCACATACTCTCTGCCATAGAACTCCATCAGTTCTGCATGTGGCGGATGTTCTGCCCAAGGCAGTTCATGCAATAGCTCGTTGAACAGAAGGGGCTTGTCCTTATAACCATCCTGATCGAGTTCAATGATTCGTTTGCTTACATCTTCGGTTGACTCAAGGTGACCAAAATAAGTCTTAATCAAACGCTGTGTGAAGCTATCAAAGGTCATTGTTCTGTTGAGAATCGTATTATCCAAATCAAAAATAACAGCTTTAATATGATCCATCGCTCTTCCCCAGTTTTATCACACTGACACTCCGATGACAGAATAACCTTCCAATTGCTGTTACCCCCAGATTTTTTTTGATTCCCTTTTATAAAGGAAAAATCCGGGGATAAAGGCGACCGCTTCGCTTTTTCAAGTTATTTCTGTCCTCTCCGTGATCGTGTGATGTCTAGTTGAACTTATAACTACCTCAGTGCAAAAACAGCTTTGATGAAAGAAGCACCAGTTACTTTTTCTTTTTATGATAGTGATAGCCCGTGCACAGACCCTTTTGTTTGGATTTGGCTGAACAGTTATGTCCACCATTCTTATCCAGTCTGCCCGGATGAGCGTAAGCGGAAGAAGATACACCAACAAGTACAACAAGAGACAGGATTACAATAACAATCTTTTTCATAAGTCACCCTTCGATCTACACCCTATGCTTTAGGGCTTAATACGTGCTATATCATTCTACATGAAAATCCACAATTGGGATATCCTTCATCTTTTTTATGCGTACATTCTTATAATATTTTAAATTGCTTCAATGCATGGTTGACGCCATCTTCACTTGCCCGTAGGGTGACATAATCGGCACTTTGTTTAATACGTTCTCCGCCATTTCCCATCGCAATTCCGATTCCCGCATAAGCTAGCAGATCCACATCATTCTCTCCATCGCCAAAGGCCATCGTCTCTTCTCTGGTTATCTTCAGGTAGTCGAGAACTATCCCTGCGGCTATCGATTTGCTCACTTCGCTCGCTTCCAGCACATTCACCACATAGGGATGGAACCTCACGAATCGCAATGAAGGAAATCTGGTTTGGAATTTCTCCGTCTCCGCTTCATCGGCATATAAACAAATGCAATATATATCCTGTTCCAACGTGCTTATTTTCTCCGGGGAATCCATGATTCCAAGCGTATCTCGTAAGGCGTCAGTAACACGAGCATCTGCTGTACACAATCCGTTCATCTCAAATGACTCTGTAAAATATGAAATGCTGTGCCCATGCAACTCGGCAAACTCACTGAAATCTCCTACCATCTGTGCAGAAAGTATGGACTTATGTATCACTTCATCACCTGCTTTGATCAATGCCCCATTAGCCGAAATGATCGTCTCGATTCCTAGGTTTCTGAATTCTTCGCATAAATTATAGGGCCTGCCTGTGACAAGTACCACGTGAACACCTTTACGAATCAATTCCCGGATCGACTCTGCTGCCCGTGGTGATAAACTCCGATCTATTTCGCTCAGCAATGTACCATCCACATCAAAGAATACAGCTTTTATCAAAATATCCTTCCTCCTCTAATCCGCTTCCTGAGACTTCACGTAAAAAGAGCAAGTATAGAATAACCTGATGCGGTCTTCCTGCACTTGCTCTTGTGATTAACGGGTCTGAACATCTCGGGTACGTCCCATGTACCAGGATTGAAATGATTCCGCCATATCCAGGGGAACATCATGTGCCCGATGATGCATAACAGGTTTGGCACGATTTACGGTATGAATGGAAGCCACACCGAACCAACGCTGTAACACATTACGGGTGATCTGCACCTCGATGACTTTCTCACGTTTGGAAATGAAGAGTGTTGAAGTGAGCGCACCGGTTCGAAGTTGAATGAAATTCTGATTCAGGATGAATCGGGTATGGAAAAAGTCCATCACTCTGCATATTGCAATCCACACGAGCAGAATCGCAGAAATCATCCACCAGGCATGCTTTTGTCCAAACACCAATGGTTTGAAGTACCACAATAAACCTGTGATCACAATCCACCCCCAGCTTGGTTTAAGCAGGCGCAGCCATAGTGATATTCGTGGAAGTTTCTCCATCTCCTGCGTAACCCGATAGGACGGCAAGATCTCCTCAATCAGGCTATAAGCTTGCTTAATAGGCAAGAAAGGATAGAGCGAGTTCACCTCCTGCTCAGATTCCCCAAACTACCCGCAGTGGTAAGTTCTACTTCCACTAATCCAAGCAACCTTTTCATCGGAGACTGTGTAATTTTCACTGCCTGAACGCGTTCTTTCAGGATCGAAAATGACGTTTGTTCCATCATGCCTTTCGTGATATAGATCCGCTTAACATCCGAGGTGATCTGAAAATCCCCATACTTAACGAAGGTTCTAACGATGCCTAGAGCAATAGATATGATCAATAAAGCCAAAATCATCAAACCGGCAATCCACCAGGAATCCAGCCAGGTTAATAACAAACTTTCCGTTACTTCTTCATCAGGAAAGAAATCTTTCACCCAGGAATAAAGTGTGCCCAGGACTGGAATCAATACCAGAAAGCTGAGTGAGGTAAACGACGCTTTGAGTATATCCTTGCGGGTCGAATGATAATGAAGAACCCGTTCCTGTTTCTCTTTTGCAGGCAGAGACATGGCTTGATCCGTTATAATAGAGCAGACTTGCTGTGCCTCTTCGTCTTCCATATCTTTGATTGTATCGAACGGTTCATGTTCCTCTGTTACACCTACTGTATCTGCATCGTCTGTCATATAACCCGCTACAATCTTCTCCAACTGCTCCGCTTCCCAAAGGGAAACAACGTGTAACTGAAAGGTAGCATCTTCTCCCTTAATCCCTGTCTCGAATCGGATCGACGTCACGCGGAACAATCGATGAAACAACGTCGTATGCCGGTTCACATTCTGGACCTTGGTATACGGTATCGTTCTTCGAGTACGGTTGAACACTCCACTGTAGATGTGAAAGGCCTTATCGTCTGCTGTATAACGAGACGTAAACCATTTCCAGATGATTGAGATGATGCCGATAGAGATACCTGCATAAAAGGCGATCCTACCATAGAAAAGCCATTGGGACTCTGATCCCTGACGGAAAACAAATAAAAACAGGATGATGGCGAACGAATTCTTCACCAGTTTCCACAGACTCCACAGCATGGTTAATGGATGATGTCGCTTCAGATCAATCATTCATCCACCTCATTAATACGTGCATAAGACGCAATCTGATGACGCAGAGCAAGCGCGACTTCCTCGGGCAATGCCGGGATTTCATGCGATGACCCCATCGTGCCAACTGATACGGAATAAAGTCCATATTTTCGCATCAAAGGTCCCTGATTTGTTGTAACCGATTGCACTTTCGCCATGGGGATAATCTGATGTACCTTGGTTAGCGCCCCACGCTTCAATTGCAGAAACTCCTCGTTCACATCATAGTACCAATGCTTATATAACCATGCAGGCTGGATGAAAATATCCCACACTGCATAGAGCACCGATATGGCCGTAATGCCCCACAACATCCAACCAATCCACGTCTTCCATCCATAGATGGCATCGAGTGTTAGGAGTACAGCAAGGATTAGAAAGCCTATCACATTCCATAGGATGGCGCTAATTCTCCACAGATTTACCGCATGAGGGGACAGCCGTTGCTCGGGTGTATTCCACTGGATTGACATTTGTTCACTCCTTTTTACCTCGGGTACATAAAAACACACATGATACACTGTACGAACAATCGTCCACGATTGATGCAGAAAGATTCCGATATTAAAAGAGATGACCCCTGTATAATACAGGTCGTCATCTCTTTATTCGTAATCAAAAGCGGGTTTTTGAACACCCTCTATAAAATCCTGTACGTTACACAGCCAAACCATATGGTCTGTTCCTTCGCCCCAGTAGTTCTTTGCCACCACATAGGGTTTACCGAATTTGCGTTTCCACTTCTTCTGTGCGATTCGATAGCCGCTATCCAGGCAGAATTGCTGAATTCCCTGCTGCTGCAATTCGTTAACCAGTGCGACGATGAGCGCCGAACCAATCCCTTGACCTTGAACCTCAGGCATCACGTACAGGCTACCCAGTTCTCCGATATCGTTCAGTCGGCCCTCTGTGCATTCTCGAATCTCCTCTCCACAAGGTCCATACGAGATGGTGCCTACAATAACATCTCCCCTCTTGGCGACGAGGAAAAATACACTTGATTCCATGTTATCCTTTGCTTGCAATGCCGTGTGAATCATTGCTTTTTTGTGTGTTATTTCTTCCTGAATATCATCCAGAAGCGAGCCTATGCCCTCCTGTTCGAATGCTGCGGGGATCGTTGTCTCGAATACCTGATACGCTCCATCTGCATCCGATCGTGTCATAAGTTCAATAGTAATTTTGTCGTCCACAGGTTCCTCTCCGTTCCATATACCTTCTTAATCGGTACGTCGCTGAATCAGTCTTCTCAGTTGATTCGCATCCTCAAGAGAAATGCTGTACCCAGTATGCGTGTCTTCCTCGTTTACTAACAAGCCTTACATCTTGGGATCCATTCCTAATGAAAAATCATACCTTGTAACCGAGCCATCTGCATTATTAATGCTCAACTTGTACTGTGTACCATAATCAATAATACCCTGCATACGCACTGCCTTATGTATGGCCTCCATCATGATTCGAATCTCGTCAGGTCGATCAAACACAACATCTTGGCATGGTTCCGAGGCGAGGTTGGGATTACACGTTAAAGTGATGAGTACAGGAAGCCCTTCTTCCGCGTTCGATTCATTCGGTTTGCTGCACCCTGCCATGAACGTGGCAATGACGACTATGAGCAACACGCCTACATATCTCACCATACTGTGTTCCTCCCCGACTTCGTGTTAATTAGACAAGTAATGAACAGAGGAGTAATAGATACAGTATCTAATGACTCGATTACACTGAACTTTCGGTAGTCATATTCAGTTACGTAACTCCGGGTCCCATGAAGACAACAACGCGCACAGTCGCTCCACGGTCTCTTCCACAAATACCTGAACTCTCTCACCCGTAATGAACTCAGGGGTTATTCCCGGCTCTTTTCCATTAAGAAAAGAAAACGTGTGATCCCGCCAACAGATAATCTCATCAGCAGTTAAACGATCCGTCATGTCATAACCCGGTGAGCTGTTGAGCCCCTGCCATACCTCTTCGCTCCATCTTGAACCTCGATAGAGATTGAAATCGATCTGGTCTGTCTCCTGATAATATAAACGCGCCAGTTCTTCCTTGGATCTACTCGTACCTATGGACAAGTCTGCTTTGTTGACCCGTTCGACGAATTCAGGATGCACACTCCGGAACCAGTAATAGTCTGTCATCACATGCATAAAGTACCCACGAACAAACCACTTCCATCCTTCATCGGAACGTTGTTGCATATAGGATAAGTAGAGTTCCTTCAGTCCTCCGACGTAATCTCCTTCATCTGTCGGGTTGAAATGGGTGTACTCCTTATCTTCTCTGGTTGTGCCTTCACGCATATGTATGGAATCCGGGCGATATTCCCCAGATAGAATGAACCTCGATCAGCCTGCACTTGCAGCGAGTCAGCAATCAGATTAGCAATATTGAGATGAACCATGGGTAGCGGCATAGCGTTGATCTCCTTTATATCGGGAAGTATTCTACACTATTTAGAAAATGAAAAGATATCACCTATTGGTGCAACGTAAGGATCACTGGAATAGCGAGACTCTACTATGCTCCACCTTTTTCAACGTAAATACGTGATTAATCCTGTATTCTCTCCAATTGCATCCGGTTGAACAGCTTCTCCAGATCCGTATGGTACTCCGGGTGCGCCTTCACAAGCAGACGAATGTATTCGGACCCACATTCATAGAACATCAAGCGGTTAAACGGGGCTGTGTCTCTCATATGATTGCTTTCCTGTCCAAATTTTGCTCGAATCAGATTCTCAACATAACGCGCGTAACCCTCGTTCCACTCCAGCCAGCTCCAGTACTCGGCTTGTTCTTCATTTAATGAAGTGAACAACGCCTTTCTAGCTGTGTGGACTTGTGTCAGGTCTTTGCTCTTCAAAGCAGACAACAATGCGTTAATCCGCTCCACAACGACTGCATCTTCGTACGGAAATTCATAATCCAGTTCCCATGTTACACGCTTCAGTTGCGTCATTTTATGTTTAATCTGAAGACGATTCACGATCCGCTCATCATACTTCTCATATACGTAGCAATGAACATATTCGTGGAATAGATAAACTTTCTGCTCCAGGTCTTTGAACGCTGCGTCCGTTACGATCGCACACATTCGTCCGTCCATATGAGGCACTGGCATGGCTGCAAGGCATTCATCTGGAATATACAAATCGTCCGGAACCGTCTTTACCCACTCATATTGCTGCGTCTTGGACGAATAATCATAGATATATAATAAAGCTTCATAGGCGACAACCACTGGATAATGTTCTGCGAACAAAGGATGTATGCTAACCAAGTCCTTCTGAAGCTCGTTTAACTCGTTAATTTGCTCTAAAAAAGCTTCCATGTTGTGAACCTCTCTTTACTGAAATGATGCGTTAATCATACTAGATTAAGACAGATAAAACACTGAGAGAAAAATGATAATTCTGTTCGAGTGTGAAATGATGAACGTTAGAACCGCTCCCCGCGTTTCTCATACAGGTAGATATCCAGTCACATTAATCAACATTAGAAATATCGTAATCATATTTGTTATTCCTCCTATGAACCTATTAAAGTAACACTCCCTATTCCAGCATATTTTTCCTCAGTTAACTTTTATGAAGGATGTAAGGATTATCTGGTTTGTTTACTTACTGGTTCAAAACAAAAAACCTCCACATCCGTAGGCAAATGGTGGAAGTTTTATAATTCGGTGTAGAACTCTCTAAGTTCGTTCACCACTGACTATATGCCAATGCTGATGCTTCGAGTCTTGATAACTGCCAGGTTAGTTATAATCTTCGATGAGCCTGTCTGAGCTAACATGTCGGCAGATACCTTTTTAATGACCTTCATCATTTCTAAGAGTAGCTCATCATTATTCTCTTCCTCATCTGAAATGAAGGACTGAATATGTATCTTGGGAATTACAACAATGTGATGCTTGTAGTATGGCCGAGTGTGATGATAAGCCAAAACGTTATTGGTTTCCATCACAACATTGACCGGCGTTTTACCACTCAGCACCTCATCACAATAAAAATCTTCTATCATCATGCTCCCCCATCTTCAAAGTGCGTAGGTTTCGTATACCTATGATTTGGCCAAGTTTCCCTGGTCCACGGATTTCTGAATAATCTGCTGCGCATATTCCCACAAAGTCTCGGAGCCGTTCGCAATCTCACGGTTTCTGTTTAACACCTGATCCCTTGTAATGTTATATTTCTGCCATGTATCTCCCTCATTCTGATGGTTGTGGATAATAGGCTGCAGGCGATCTAGAGATGAGGCAAACTGTGCTTCAGACGTCTGTTTTGCTTCAAACTCTAGCCATAAGTGGAGTAGTTCTTCAGCCTGTTCCTTAGGCAACATTCCAAACAGCCGATGAGCCGCTTTGAGTTCACGATCATATTTATCCGTATACCCCACTGCATCGTAGGCAAAGGTATCGCCTGCATCGATCTCTACCAGATCATGAACAAGAAGCATCTTAATGACTTTGAGCATATCCACATCCTTGTTGGCGTGACTCTGTAAAACCAAAGCCATCATCGCCAGATGCCAGGAATGCTCCGCATCATTTTCAAGTCTCTCACCATGCATAATTCTCGTCTTTCGTTCAATCGTTTTTAGTTTATCAATCTCAATGAGAAATTGAATCTGATCCTGTAATGATTCGCTCACAGCATTTCCTCCTTCATGTCAGAAATCACATCTGATATTCATAGATTCTCGTCTCTTCATCATCCATCAGATACTCTTTCGCTTTTACCTCTTAAATACATGGTCCTGAAGTTTTCCACCAACAATTTGGTCGCCGTCCAGCATCTGCAGAGGTATCGATAATTAGCATAATCTTAATCTCTGTTCAATTGGATCTGATTCAACATATATTCCGCATACTCCAGAAGTGAGGCTTCACTCAAATTCACAATCTCCAGTTCACCATTGTACTTTGCAAGGCATTGTGAGATGACATCCGTGTATTTCGAAGGAAGGTTTGTACGTGCCCATTCTCCTGCTTCTCGCTTGGAGTGAATGACTGAATCTTTCACGTACAAAAGAACACGGGATAGACTCAAAACATAGTAGACGGGATTCTCCACAATTTCTTCCATAGCTGAACTCGCGTCCGATGTAATTGAAGCAATCATATGTTCACGATTTTCCGGTTGAAACAGGTCCTTAATGGGTTTACCATCCAGCACAATACCTCGATCATAGATAACCGCCATATGAGCTACCAGATCCGGATCTTCATATCCACCACATAGATATTGCTCATCGGTTCGATATTTCTCCCGGTGATAAGCAGAGTAATGAAACTCGAAAGGAGTAGGGTATGCCATAACAACAACTGTAGATTCCAGTACGATACTGAGTTCAAAACCTTTCGTAATGCGCATCTCGTCTTCGATATTCATCAGCTTCTTGGCAATCCTTCGATAGGTGTCGGCAGATCGCTTTTCCCGGCTAACGACCAATATATCGATATCACTCTGATTTGGATGAAAGCATCCCATAGCCATAGAACCGTGTAGATAGATTCCCACCAAAGCTTCCGTTAATTCTTCTTTCAAGACACGAGTAACGCTATCTAAAACCGTCTTTTCATTCAAAATAAGCAACTCCTTTATGTACATGTATCAGGCACCCCGAAACCGTAACATCACTCATCAACAGACCCACACTCTCTGTAATCTACAAGACACACATTTCCATATAACTCTACGCTTTCACCATTCATTACAAGCCCGCCACCATCTTGGCATGCATAGACTGTCGTACGGTTAATACGGGTATACTTTCTTAACGAATCCAGGGTATCTTCCGAACCATCCCAGTGCGGTGCGAACTCAAAATCAACAAGCCCCAGTGCTTTCATATCATTCAGATCTACATTGTTCTCATCTGCATCTTCCCCATACCCAGCGATCTCTATCGTAGGTGTAGATAGAATACTGCCTGCGCTGACCCCGATCAGAATGCTGACACTCTTCACATAGGAACGTAGCTGACCAAGCATATTTCTCTTCTGTAATAGACTTAGAAAATAAAACGTGTTTCCGCCGGATAGATGAATTACATCACACTCGTAAATAGAGCCAAATGTGTTCTCCTCATACTCCAGATCAAGATCGTAATAGTGAATATTATCTATTCCTATCTGATTATAGTAACGTCTAGTATGTTCAAAATATTTCCGCTCCGGGTCAGAACATGAAGGGATATATCCGATAGAAGGCTGTTCACTGTTGAATAAACTTCGTATTCTCTGATCCAATTTATCGTTAGATTCGAATACCATATCACTTAGCAGAACAAACGTAGTCATCTGAATTCCTCCCGTACCTATTAGACTGGCTTAAACTCTCTATCCAAAATCGAAAAAAAATACTGGTCTGTCCACTGATTGTTCCTGAGATCCCCAAAATGATACTGGCTAAAAGTATAGAGAACGGAACAGATTTCATTTTAATCCTCCTTGCTCAAAAGGAACCTATGTCAGACCCAACATATTTTTTCTGTAAAGTGTAATAGAAGAGATTGTCTACTAACTCAGTGGACTTCGAAAAGTTCAACTTGTCTAACAAGCTCTGCGATTGAATATTTGCCTGCTCCACAGAATCGTTAAACGTTCGTCATTGTGTACTGCCCTGCTTCGCCAAGAAAATCAGTTTTGGTTCTCTTGGTAATCCACCAAGTGTTCACCGTGACCATGACGAATAAATGTAATGTCCATAAGCCCTCTATTCCTGAAAGATACTCAACCGATATATTTTTGTTTTCTAAATACTCATCTTGCTGACCATCCATCAGACACTCCATCTATAAATCCTGTGATGAATGAAAAAATAACGAGTCCGAGCAATAAAATCAAACTGGCGATACCCCATTTAAGCAACAGATTCCTTTTGCTTTTTGCACCAATCCCTAACAATAGTGCTGTTACAACAATCAATGCCACTTCCAACAAAACCATGCAATAAACCCTCCGTTATGTATTATGATGAGCAGTTTTCATATATGTTCGGACCTGTTCTGCAAACTGAACTTCTTCCGCCTGCGTTTTGGTCTCATTGAAGCTCTCCAAACCTTTCCACTGCGTTGCACCTGAAGTCATATCATTGCTCCAGCGAATGTCCTGCTCTGAGATTTCAAGCTGATGATCACCCAGTATGTCTTTGCTCTCACGTGCCAATTTCTTAATTTTCCTTTTGGTTCGTATGTAAGTCATACCATTGGCAAATGTACTGCACAGCAGAGCAGCGATAATGGCTTGTACCCATGTAAAATCTAATTGTCTAAATATGATGGTAATGGCCACAGGCAGCGCACATACAGCGATCAGCATCCCCTTCCCATACAGTTTAAACATCGCAAATTTGTTCATTTCCCAGTAATCTTCTTCTGTCAGATGAATATGCATCATGTTTTCTTTTTCCTCCACTTGTTGTAATCTATCCATTTACTCATAAATCTTGCCCATATACAGGATTTGAGCACATCTCTTCCATGGATTATCCGGCTTCTCGTAATGGATTAATCCATCTACCGACGCTTGTCCCCACTCGGCTGCCGCTTCCAAAAATGCTGCTATGGAATCATTCTGCCATTCATCTGCATGGCCTTCCCGATCCTTAGCTAATTGTTTAAGGAAAGCCATAAAGGTCACTTCATCTTCGACTTCATTTACAAGTTCAAATAACGTTTTTTTCATGTTGTTTAGTTCACCTGCTCTCGATGTTCATAATCTCGTAAGGTTACTTCAGAATCTTTTCTAGTCTGTGTCTACAAACCTCGCGGTCATATTCCGAATTATCCAGCCATACCTTATCCATCTGAAGTAAGTCATAGATTTCGGATTCCAGCTTCTTTCTTTCCTGCAAAACCTGTACCGTACCCTGAACACCCTGATACCCCCGCGCTTGCCCCAGCCCCTGGTTCGTATAATAATGAATGAAACCCTCAGACCATTCCTTCGGTCTTTCACGAACTGCCTTATCAAAGGTATACGATATATCCTTCTGGTTGATATAGATGAGAAGCGGGTTTAGAGCATGAACGATACGCCCGAGTTCCAATACATACTGCACGTTCTGCTCTTTGGATTGATTGCATTTTACGAGACCCATGGTCAGTGGATTCTGGATAAAACAACACTCAAATATCGTGATGCAATCATCATTCGTGCTTAACACGTTGTTGGTGAAATCTTGCCACTTCTCGGTGATCAGCTTCACATTTTGCTTAAAAGGAATCTCGTAAATATCTCGGTTGAAAATATCCTGTACAATGTGATGGGGAAGCTCTATTCCCCACTGTTCTCTCATCTTACGATAAGGAATCAGAAAACCATCGCCATGGGCAGTTGCATTGCTTACCAGAATTTCTCTGTATTCTTCATGTTTATTCAATAAAATTTCAAAGTCTCCAGCATAATAAAAAGAAACTCCCTCGTAATCCGCAGGGTGATCCAGATTCCCTTCTTGAAATAGTTGCACCTGCTTGCCTTGCCCCTTCAATATTTCGGATACCATGTGGGCAACCGTTGACTTGCCTGAACCCGGTAAGCCTTCAATCAGTATTAATCGTCTTGTCATCATTGCATCACCCTTTATATTGTGTAAATGTGAAGATATAGATCTTCCATGTGTCAGACACGATGTTATTTTTCCTGTGACATTTAAGGTTAAAGAATCTATTGATTGCTGTGCATCGTCAGTGTTTTCCTTGTTCTGACAGGCCACCAAAAGTAGAAATACTAATGAAACTACGGTTAACTTTTTCATATTCCGTCCTCCAATCAGCAATCGTCTACATAAGAAGACTTCCTATCTATGTAAAATTTTCTCTCAAGGCACATCATAACCCATAATGTGGAATTTGCGAATAAACGAAGTAAACCATCTCTGTTTCTCTCGCATTTCACGCAAAAAACACGCTTCTCAGCTCGAGTTACCTCATGCAAAGAGCGCGAATATCAGAAAGAATGTCCTCCAACTTTTGTAACTGCCCCACAATCAATTTACCTATCTATTAAATAGCATTTTCAGTATGCCGACCGCTTCAATCTGGATTTCTTTTTCTTCATGATCCGAGAAAAGATAACTATACGTTGAAAAGATTCCCATATGGCGTATATGTCCACCTTTGTAATGAACCCTCTTTCGTCACCGTCGATTGTCTGTGTAAACGTACTGCCTTCAATCACATTATACAAAGAATGGATGCCATGTTCACTTGAGAGCCAGGCAAACAAATCCTCTTCGTTTGGATTGGTCATGACGAGAATAATGAACAGAACAACGAACACAACAATGCCCGTTCTTAGTCCTGCCCCCTCTTGCTACCATGTTGCGTGTATTTAGGCTTCATTGAATTCACCCCGTTTCTTGAGACGAAATCTCTACGTTCTTCGCCAGAACCCAACCACTCAAGCCGTACGAGGATGAGATCACCATGTACTTGTATTTCTCCTCAATCAGCTTGGTGTGCAATTCGTCATAGGAATCATAACTGACAGGCCAGCTGTAGCCCTTTCCCGACTCTAACAATTGGCGATTATAAGAGATAAAACGCGCTATATCCCACTCATCCAGATCCAAAATAATGCTGCCATGCAGCGGTGTATCGAACGCATGGGCCATTACACCAGAGAATAAAACATCCATATTTTTCGGCACAGCATGACTGGAACGAGTACGCATCCTGATCCATTCATTCTATAAATCAACTTCGTAACTTAATATGACGTTGTCATGCAAACTTGGCATAATCCCCCTCCTTCCAATGTGTCTGTTAGCTCGTTTACTCTCAAACACCGTAATATCGTTTATAGTCCAAGACCCATTCTACTTTGGAGAAATGAACAAAATCATACGGATCGCACTGTTTAAGGTACAGCAACTCCTTATTCGCCTGTTCCCCGTCCATCTTTTCCAGATAAAACAAGGTCTCCTCATATCCTGCACCACATAATAACTGCACATCAATATAACTGCTCGTATCCTGATTCTTTTGTTTGGCCTGCCAGATCAGCGTGGTGTCCTCTACATTACCGATACAGAACAACATGATGCACAGTAGTTTCAGAACTTCGTTATCCTCTGACTGTCGGTTCTCCATCTCTTGATGAAGCAACTGACGAATGGCCTCCCGGTTTACCTCATCAGGTTCCAACCCGTACAACTGCAACAGTTCTTCCTCGTTCATATTTGTTCCCCTTACCTACTTCAGAATGTGTTGTTTAACTCTTCCGCTTTTTCCTGCTATCCATTCTAGCATAAAAATAAAAAGCGATAATGTGCAGTACAAGTTATCATCTCGTACATAATAAAAAACTACTCACTCATGAGTAGCCCTCGATGCATCATTTGATATCTTATTCAACCTTCAGATACATCTCCTGATTTTGCAGGATCATCTCGTTCATGTGTACAATAGCAGCTTGCGCCACGGACTGATAGGTCGCATACAACACTTCTGTTCTCTGAAGCAAGATGGGGTCCTTCTCCAGATCCGTTGGTAACACCTCGCGCAATGCTTCACCCACTTGGTTTTGGTCCGTAATCAGGCTTTCTATCTGTTCCAGTACGGTCACCATCTCATCTAAATGAAAAAAACGCATCCCATTTTTAATCCCATTCCAACTCTTGATCTGGGTGATGTTATACGCCGAAAACCAATAAAATTCTGCCAGACTCTTCGTGTGATTGTGATAGGAATAGAACAAAAATAAGGCCTGTTGCCCTTCGTTTAACTGGCGGTATAGTTCTGTTTTGGCTGTCATATCTCTGCCCCGTACCGAAACAAGCATGGGTTCAATGCACAGCCAGCTAAGTTGCTTGGAATGTATATCTTCTGGTCGAAGTCCAGCCTTCATAACATGCTCCTCTCTATTCACTACTTTAGGGATTCTTTGGTGTTTCCACTGCCGGTTCATTCTCGCCGCCCATTCTGCGCCTGGATGTCTCCATCTTCCCTGTCGAAGGCACATGTTCAGACGCTTTAGCTAATCCGAATTCGGGCATGTTGGCGTATATGGTCTCGAAGGAACCCGATTGAGCCTTGTATGTCTCATGATAGATCCCTACTGTTCCGTCGGAACCAATGGAGCGGTTGAATCTTTTCCAGGCTTCCAAGTGCAGTCCGCCCCGTGCGTATTTCTCCAATTCATCATATGACCGCCAATATTGAAGTAACGTCACCCCACGCCAGCTTATAAAGTACTCTGTACTCAGAAATCCGGTCTCCGGATTCATATACAGCTCTTTAATCATCGGGCCCATGGACTGTAGAACGGGCAGCCATTTATGTATAGCCCACAGACGATTAATCCTCATTCCGATGATAAAAACAACAAATTCTCCCTCAATCTGAGCTGAATATCTTCGCTTATGAATATTGACCACGTCACGCCTCCTTCTCGTCCAACATGTACCTGCGTTCAATAAACCTGATCTTACTGGCAATATTAAAAGCTTGGCTTGTCGTCACACCCTCTTTAATTATATGACCTGCACTATCAAATAATCGGACATTAGTCCACATTAATTCTAATGAATTAGCACACTTATCCGCTTCTTTTCGATCTTCATATGACCATTTCACCGATGCCTAATATGCTGAGGGACCCACTGTGATCTGAATTTCTTTAATTTTTTGTAGGAAATATACTTCTCGATTCTCCTTCCTCCCCTGGCCATACCATACACCAATGGACTTTCAGCCATACCGTGACAATATAAAATGTACAGCTTCGCACCCTTCGGAGTTGATTGTCCTTAATAACATTGGCAATTACCGCATACATCTGGTCTCCCCTCCAATATCTGAAGTTAGTTGATCCTCATATTGTCTGCAAACGTTTCTTGATCCAGATTCTCTGCTATTAAAACTCTCACAATACTAGTCGCGTTGTTGAATTTCATTTTGTTATTCTTCTGTTGGTAGTTCCACCCTTGTCTTATTGCATATTGAATAAAGCTGGATATCAGTTTGGGTTCATAGACAGATATATCCCAGGTGTCTTCCCAAGCAACGTCGAACTCTACAAAAGTAGATTTAAGCGCATTCGAATAAATCCGAATGATGATATTGTATGCTTGCTCATCCACAACGTACAGGAAGAGTGCATCATTCACTACAATTTTACGGACTTGTTTCCTGTTTACCTTCACGCATACCCCACCTTACTTACGCATTGCTGTGTAAAGCTTCATACACATTCCATTCAGTATACAATTGTTTTAGCGCTAATCCTGTTGTATGTATGAACTTTTCCATAGCTTCCATGGATATAATATTGAAGTCACCCAAAGGTTCGTTGGCAGGGTTAGCTAAAAACTCCAGTTTCTTTGCCCTATACTGATATACCTCAGCTTCCAGCAATCCACCTAAATCATATGCTCTCCCCACTTTCAGCTCACTTAACCAATATTTAGCCTTGTTCCGATTCCTTAAAATCATAAACTCCAGCTTCTTAACATCCTGTGTATATTCGCTTCTTCCATTGGGGTGAACTTCATACGCAGGATAGATATCGAATGTCCACACGCGGTCCGTATAGATGTGGGCGATGTAACCGCACAGATATTGCATGAATTTGGGATCACTATAAGCTAACGGTTTGTTTGACTCAAAAAAGGCTTTAAACTCTTCGTCTGTTGCAAATCTGCCTTCCTCTGGCATGAGGTGGGTTTTTGCCTTTTCGGTACGAAGATTGGTTCTTACATGGATGGAATCTGGAGCGAGGCTTCCCAATAACAATTCAGGGGATGGCTCGCAGATTAATTCGGATGCAATTGCAAAATGAACCATAGGCCAAGGCAATATAAAAACTCCTTTCAATATCATGTAAACTACTGTATTAACGCTATCACTCGCGTAATAGTTTAGACTCTCCTTGCTTCAAATCAACAAATATAGGCTTCTGCACATTGTTTATTGTGGAAATATCAATCTCATCAAGATATCTGAAAACAAGCTGCAATGATTCCTTTTGTTCATCTTCAAATAAAAGAGTTACCTGGTCATCACAGAGTTTCCCCTCCAACTCTGCAATAACGTCAAATAAAAACATTACAAATACTACTTCATTTCCATCCGGATACGTATAGTGCATTCTCTCGCCCGTGTATATGGAGGCCAATTCATAAGAACTCACTTCAAGCCCTGTTTCCTCTTTCACTTCTCTAATCATGGTTTCTTCGATTCGTTCACCTGGCTCCATACCCCCACCTGGTAATCCCCAATCTCCATAATCAGATCTCTTTTGCAGCAGAACCCTTCCCATATGATCTCGAATAATAGCTCCACCCGTAACTACAATACGACTAGTCATGCCTCTGCCCCTCTCTGTTGGGTTGCTTCTGACGGCCCCCCTTACACGATCACTTCCGTAGACTCCTCTTAATTCATCATAACCCATGTATTGGTAAATGGAAATTGAAAAAGATCCTATCCACCTCCCAACGCATGAGAAGCAAATCGGACCTAAAAAAAATAAATTACACTCAAAAAACCTTTCGTTTACTCAGAAATTCTGCCTCTTCGCACAAAAGTCTGAGACAAAATCCGGTGGCTACCCGGTATGTTGTCAATCTCAATGTTATGTTCAGACTCGGTATATTCAATCTGATGTTGCTCATAATACTTTTTCCAGAACGAAACTGCTGCTGCATTGTTAGCGAGTTGTCCTACTTGGAATCTACCCTGAAACTGAGCAAAAACCAAGTCAACCGCTTGTGCTGCCAGTCCCTGTCCGCGATACTTTTTGATCAGGAACAGCTCCTGCACGGTATAATCCACATTTTCCGGCACATATGGAGGTGAGCACATCAAGACGAATCCAATCACTTTCCCTTCGTACTGAATCAAAAACGGATGCAGCTCATCGCGTTCCAAATATAGATACGTGTTGGTTGGATCGTATGTACCCTCTTCCAGCAGATCTTCGCCCGAGAATTCAGACAGATCATATAAATACAAGTTGAACAGATTGAGAAACAATTCCTTTTGTTCTGGCAAAATACGCGTAATATGTACATTCATCTTCATTGCACCTCTCCCTTATCATTAGTTCGTTAATGATCCACACAAGACTACCGATATTCACAACGAGCTTGCTCTGTCATGATCTCAATATATCGTTTCAACCCCAGCAGACATAGGCAAAGTTTGATTTAAACCATAGATAACCTTACTTTCAAATTGGACATGAACATCTGTACAAAAAAAAGACTCCCTACAGAGTCTGATTATTGGTCTTATCTTATTTTTACCAAGTATCCATTAGCACTTAGCTAATAATTATTGAATGATATAGGTTCAACTTACTTTTTACACAAAAACGGAGAGGACAGAAATAACCTGAAGAAGCGGAGCTAAAAGCTTTCTGCAAGAAAGCTGCCTCGGAAGCATACACTTCGCCTTTATCACCGGATTTCCCCTTTAAAAAAGGAATCAAAAAAATCTGGGGATAACAGCAATCGGAAGGTTGTTCTGTCATTGGAGTGTCAGTGTAAACCTCTTTAGTTGAACTTATATAGATAATCAACTACAGGATATGAGATCACATTGCGATCTCTGTACGTTGAAGTCACCGCTTCGTGATGTGTGCTAAGAATTCCGTTTTGCAACATTACCGGTCGGAAACCTCGCTCCATCGCTCCGTTGTAGGTGAATAGAACACATTCCTCTGCGGCAAAACCGGCGATGATCAATAGTTCTATGCCATGACTCTTCAACACCTGCTCCAGATCGGTCTGCCAGAAGGCATTAGACGCTTCCTTCGTAACCGTGATATCCTTCTCATTCACATCCACCTCGGGAATAATGCGATACTCTTCTGGCTCTGCCTCTTCCATACCTTCCACATCCTGAACGTGAACAACCTTATGATCATTCGAGCGCAGTACGTTGGCCACATGGTTAATGTACTCGCAAGCATGGTCTATTGAAATCTGGTCCATCTTTTTCCGCACAATACTCTCTTGCATATCAACAATCAGCAAACCTACCTTCATCCAATCGCTCCTCAACAATAAATTCAACTTAATCTTTAAATAATTCATTCAGCATCCGGTCACGGTTCTCCAGAAAGCTGCGAGTAATCTGATAATGATCGGTATCCTCATAGGTTACCTCTTGAATATGGCTATCGTCAAAACTTAAAATCTCTGCCCCCGGATACCCCAGCAAAATGGGTGAGTGCGTCGCAATAATGAATTGCGAAGTGCCTGACAGATCATGAAGGATGCGCAATAACGAGAGCTGCCTGGCTGGAGATAAAGCGGCTTCGGGCTCGTCGAGCAGATAGATGCCTTTGGAACTGAAGCGATTGACGAACAGACTGAGAAAAGACTCCCCGTGCGACTGCTTATGCAATGAACGCCCGCCATAATACCGAAGTGATTCCGGCATCTCATCGACATGTGATGCAAACTGATAGAAGGACTCCGAGCGCATGAAGAAGCCATTTGTTATTTTGGGCAACCATGCCAGTCTTAGATAGTTCCCGAGCGAGGACTCCGAAGCATGTGTCTCATAGCTATTATTCCTGCCTCCCCCTGCGGTATTGAATCCACATTGATGAGCGATGCCTTCCAGCAGCGTTGATTTCCCTGAACCATTTTCACCTACAAAAAAAGTAATGTTATTCGTGAACTCCAATCGTTTCAAGGACCGGATCGTGGGGATGTCAAAAGGATATTGGTCTCGATTCTCAATCTTGGCCGACATGAGTTCCACACTTCGAAGATACATAATCATCCTCCCGATGTGTTCTATTTCAATCTAACGCTCAGATTCATTCCCTTTCCATCGTACCCTATAACGGGGTTCATATGAAACCGTATCAACCAAAAAGAGCAAGCCATAGGCTTACTCTCTCTTCAGGGTTAATAAACAAATCTGCGCTGCGCCCAATAGCTAAATACAAAGATGGACACTTCGGTCAATAGTTTGGCAGCGAGCAGCGGGATGATCAGTTTTTCATTATAAAAATACAGCAAACCGTAGTTTAATAACAGCACCAGCAGGACAAGTGAGAAGTATTTGGGCAAAGACTGCCGAACCTTGGAGGTTCGTCCTGCGGAGAACACATACTTCCGGTTAATCGTATAGTTGAAGATGGAACTGCATAATCTTGCTGCAACAACCGACAGAAACAGATTATGCGTGAAATACTGGATAACGAATAGTAATCCAAAATCAATCAGAGCAGACAATACCGAAGAAGTGCTGAACATCAGAATTGGCAGATAGATGCGGAACGAATCAACCAGTGGGCGGAAATGGGAGGACTCATTGTGATCCAGATACACTGTATCAATAAACTCCTCCGTAATCTCATACCCTTCCTTGTGTGCCGTTAACAGCATGTTCATCTCGTATTCAAATCGATCCCCGGGAATCTGGTTCAACCAGTCCAGCATGGCGTAGGGAAAACCGCGTAGACCCGTTTGCGTATCATATACCTTGGTACCTGTCGTGAGGGAAAAGACCGCTCGTGTGACTGTATTGCCAAAACGACTGCGTGCTGGAATTTTACCACTGAAGCGACGACTGCCGAGTACAATTCCGGGTGTCGTTTGGGCGAGCAATACTTCAAGAATACGCTTAATATCATGTGGCAGATGCTGCCCGTCACTGTCTGCACACACTACACCGCCCTGAGGTCCGTGCTTTTGAATGTACTGAAAGCCTGTCTTCAATGCTCTGCCCTTGCCCAGATTGACGGGATGTGTCAGGACCGTACAGCCATAGGCTTCTGCCGTTTCGAAAATTCCACGGTAACCGGTCCACTGCCATCATCCACGATCACAATGGGTCCAAGCTTGAATGTCTGTAACTGCAGAACGAGATTCAGTAAACGCACATCGGGTTCGTAAGATGGAATTAATATCGTCATGATCCTTGTCCCTCCGTCAGATATAGAATGTCACTTACGCCGCGTTCCTGGTCACGCCCCAGCGGATTATTCACGACTCTACCCATAAAATACATTGTGGATGAACCGCCGCCGTCCAGATTGTAGGCTTCGGTTGCTCCAAGGCCTTTCATGACATCGGCCAGTTCTGCCAAGGTCATGCCACGGCTGTCGTCCTGCCGTCCGTCCACCACCACAAAGACATAATGATTCGGAGCAATCATGCCGATCGCTGTTCTTGGATTCGCATCCTGGATGGAGCGGTTACCGAAGTTGGTATCGATTTTCACACTGCTAAAATCACTGACGATCTCGCCATCCTGAACCAGAATGGGCCCAAAGGATAATGTATTAGTTGCACCTTCGGCCAGCAGTTCCGAGGAAGAAATCTCGTTCTCGTTATATGTTTTTATCGTTCCGTCATTGAACAGGGCCAGTGCATCCCGTGTCGGGCTATCCCGGTACAACGTCCCATTTCGGATAATGACACCATCATCACGGAATCCGTAATAGTCCCCATTAATGGCAAAGATCGCATTGTTGGCTGCGGCAATCTCTGACGTATTCTCGGTAATGTTCGTTCCAAAACTGTTATCCGCCAGCGCAGTTCGCAGGCTGCTTGCATCTGTTAGCTGAACATCAGCGACATAATACGTAATCTGATCGGAGCCAGATCCTGTCTGTACCTTATCGATATGGACCTCCATATCATCACTCGAATAATTCCAATCATCTGACGTTGCGTTCACATCAGTTGCGGTGGTTGCAGTGCTGGTGGAATCATTCGTGCTTCCCGTTGCTGCCGTTGCCGTGTTCTCATCCGCGACAACCACCTGTACATGCCTAATCAGGTAACGGTCAGCCAGGCTGTACAGGATTCCACCTACTGCGAGCACCATGACAAGTGTGATGATGAGCCATCTTCGTTTTCTTGGGGAGATTGGTCTTTTATGTGGGTCTTTCCGGGTTGGTTTCTGATAGATCTTCATCATGTGAAGCTCACCTCTTCATCTAAGTTCTTAAGGCCATATTAGGCCGGGTAGCTTAAATGAATCTGAAACCAAATGAATTGAACTAAGGAATATTCACACTGACACTACGATGACAGAACAACCTTCCAATCGCTGTTACCCCCAGATTTTTTTGATTCCCCTTTTCTAAAGGGGAAAATCCGGGGATAAAGGCGAAGCGTATGCTTCCGAAGTAGCTTTCTTGCAGAAAGCTTTTAGCTTCGCTTTTTCAGGTTTTTTCTGTCCTCTCCGCTATTTTGTGAATGAATAGTTCAATAAAATAAGGTGATCCGTTTTCCCATTGAGGAAAGCAGATCACCTTGATTTTCAATCTATAGAACCCTGAAGGTCATTTCTATCGGAATACATATTTTATTTAACACACATATCTTCAACAGATCTTCCTGTTATGCGTTTGCAAAAAGAGCATCGTACGCAGGACAAGGTCGCTTCTCCAGGAATTCTGTTAAGGCCGGTGGCTGCTGGGCATAGATCTCCTTCAACGACGTTCCGTTATAGATGTTGCCAATCACGACAGGATGGCATAACTCACAGATGAGAATATCCCCGTTGCCGTGCAAGTGCAGCTGTTTCGTGCCATCCACACAATTAGAGAAATACACACCAGTTTGTTCACGCAGATTCAACTGTTCAGCGAACCGGTCCATACAGGTAAAATAGAGCGTTGTATCTGGCTTTTTATGCTCAATTAATTCCGTTACAGATCGAACGAGGGACTCTCTGGATACAATCTGACTCCAATCGGTATGCGGCATCTTAATGCTGTTCTGGATCTCATGGATGCGCACACCCAGATCATATACCTTATCACTAATGGCCTGCATGTTCGCTTGGTTGCCTTCAAACAGTAGCGTTTCCAATACCGTCTCCAGACCGGCTTCCGTACACAAACGGATATTCTGCTCCAGTCTCTCATACATGCGAGGATGCACACGGTAGTACGCAGCATAGGCCTCTGCATCCGTATAATTGAACGAGATATGGATGTTGGACAAGCCTGCATCACGCAATGCAAGAATCCGTTCTTCTGTCAGCAGACTGGCATTACTGTTCAATTGTGTATCGATGCCATGTGCCGCACAGTATGTCACAATCTCCAGGCAATCCTGGTATTTCAGGGTGACTTCTCCCCGGACAATCGTACGCGCCTGAGATGAGGAAGCTCACTAATAATACGGATGACTTCCTGACTACCGATGCATGCGCCATCATCCCGATTGTAGGCGCAGCAGTAGTCGCATTTATAATTGCAGTTCGATGTCACTCCCACTTCAAGCCCTTCCAGCTCATATACACCGGGTGTTTCCAATTCGAGTGATTTATATTTGTTTTTAGCTGTCAATTCGTTATACCTCCTGATTCCTTCATTCATTCCATGTTTGGATAACTTGAAGAGTATAGTGGATGGCACACGGTTGACGATATGACATTATGTACGTTGGTTGTTGTAAGGTGAGATACAAGGTAATTCCATCATCCCTCTACTCTATATCATCCACGTTAAACTCAGGATTATAGGCAAACTCATGGCTCGCCAGCATGATGAATGAAACACGACCTTTTTGATCAAAATTCATGGATAAACCTTTCATATTCGCCAATCTGCCTTCTTCCAATATTGTATGATCAAAGGACGCTATGACATGGTACTTACCTTGTTTATTTTTCTCCATCATATATGTAATACTTTTTACTTTTCCTTTTCTAGTATCTATAAAAGCTTTCTTGCCATATTGTTGGAAGACCTCCTGGACTGTACTTCCATAGCCTATCCCGCTTGGCGTTTTATACGTTTGGAACTTTGCCTGGTCATCAATCATGATGCCATCCACACGGCCATCTTTGTAATGAATAGTCATATCTTTGTACTGGTAGACATTCGTATGCTTATAATAATCTACGTGTGGTCCAAGTTGCTGCTCAACCTCTTCACGAGTACTTCCGAGTTTAATCGTAATATCTTTGGATTTAATCTGAAATTGGAATTCATCCTCATTAAATATCTTAGTTGCATGAGATGCAGGAGTTTCTTGTGAAACGGCATTACGATGGTATGCCACTTCTGAGCTACTTAAAAAAGTCATGACTAGCATAAGATACAGGATTCCTTTGCTCAACCTTGATCGCCCTTTCCCAAAACACGTTCTTTATTTAATACGAGTATTAAAATCTTCTTTTACAATGGCATACATTTTCAGATCCTGAAGTTCATTTTTCACCTTCATATATTTCCTCAGAACACCCTCGAATTGCATGCCTGCCTTCTCCATAACCTTGGCGGAACCGTTGTTCTTCACTAAACATTGAGCCTGGATTCGTTCCAATCCCACTTCGTCAAATCCAAATTGGATGATTCGTTTCACTACTTCGGTCATGTAGCCTTGATTCCAATATTGATCAGATAACACATATCCCAGCTCGACTCTCCTGTTATCGCTATCACACCCTAGATAGTTACAACTACCAATCAGTCTCTTGGTGTGTTTATCTTCAATCCCCACGGGCCGATTAGATCCGTCTCATAGCGACTCATGACAAAATCTAAAAAGGCTTTGGTATCTTCTTTGCTCTGATGCGCGTCCCAAGTGGTGAACTCCGAGACAGCGGGTACAACACAATAACTATACATATCATCGAGATCATCATAGGTAAGCCGCCGGAGTATCGTCCTTTCGGTCTCCAACACCGGAAATGGTTCGAAGAAACTTTCAATCGTTTTCATAGATTCGCCTCCCTGAGATTGTTAGGTAAAGAAATCCATAACCGTTTGATCCGCGCTGCCTACTCATCTGTTATACAATCAAGGCCACAATCTGCGTGTCTTCCACTGCCCATCTTGCATCACATATTGGACTCGCACATGCTTACGCTCCGCATCTCCCTGCCAGAACTCCACCTCCTGTGCATTCACGGCATATAAACGCCATTGAGGTGTAACGACATCGGGGTCACGTTGGATACGTTCTTTCTCAGCTTCAATGGAGCGATTCAGCACGTCCTCACTATCCAAAACCTCACTCTGATGCCCTGTCATGGCAACTGCTCTCGCTCCAGCTGAACGTTTGCGGAAATCATCAGCGCCCGCTTGATCTCCCTGATCCTCAGCAACGCCCTTTATCCGAATCTGTCTTCCCAAGGAAGGCCAGTAGAAGGTGAGAGCCACATGAGGGTTCTCCTTTAACTGCTGCCCTTTTCGACTCTCCGAACTGGAGGCAAAATAGAACGTTTCGTCCATTACGTTTTTCAAAATCAACACCCGCGCATCAGGATAACCGTTGTGATCCACGGTGGAGATCGTCATGGCATGAGGTTCTTTCACCTCGTTCTCAACCGCCACGCTCAACCATTCCAAAAACAGCTCTCCCGGCCGCTCCGGCAACTGTCCCGTATCCCACGCTGGAAATGGGCCAGATAAAGACTTCAACTGTTGTAGCAGTTCAATCGATGGATTACTCATATCATCGCCTCCGTCTTCAATTTTTTAATCAAGATGGCTTAACACATTTGCGCTGCTAAGTTTCCAACCATGTCTTCCCTTTTCAATGGTGTGTACACTGGTGTTACCCATGGGATAGAAGCTGGACTTATTGCTCCATTCCCGCTTCTCAAGCAGATAATACAGAATGTTAATCACTCCGCCATGAGTAATTAACAGGACATTGGACTGGACTGTGTGTTCCTCCATATCTCTAAGGAGTTGCTCGAAAGATGTGCTTATTCGGTTATAAAAATCCCTTGGACTTTCTCCTCCCGGAAAAGGGGAATGCATCTCAAGAGTGTTGAAATACACTCCTGGATAATATTCTTCCGCTTCCTTATGGCGCATTCCTGCCAAATCCCCATTATTCATCTCCCGCCAATCTTTCATAAAGCTAGCCCGCATGTTTAATCTTTTCTCAATTTCCCGTGTTGTCTGCACTGCACGAGCAAGATCACTGCTCATGATCGTATGTATGTTGTACTCCTCAGCGTGAAGATGCAGATGCTCTCCGAGTTTCTTGGATTGATTGATCCCCTGTTCCGTAAGTCCACGCTCACTCCATCCGCCTCGATACCCTTCCTCGTCCATCCCGTGCCTCACCAGATATATTTTCAAGATCTCTCCTCCTTTTCACTTCCTATGGAACAGATTCCTTCACAAATAAACCCGACCTCAGATAGCTTCTATCCAAGATCGGGCATTTCCTGCAACCCATTTATCTTACAAATGTGTTATGAACTCGTTCTGACTTAATAAAGTAAGGAATCCAGATGGCACAAGCGAGTGCCGATCTGCCAATATCCCTTAACGAGCTTCCGTCCTCAAGTTCTCTCGCCATTGGAATCTGAAGCAACAACAGATAATCAATAATACCAACGGCCAGGCTGACACTATAAAACATGATCATAAGACGAGGAAAAATCGATTTTTTGCTATAAAGAGCAATGATCGTATATATGCCAAACACTAAAAAGAGTGCGTTATATACCGTTTCAAAAATGATGACCGGTCCCCATAGCGGGTGATAATAGTCTGATTGCTCCGAAGTCAGCAATTCCCAAGTCTCTGTCGTCATTGTGGGCAACGAAAATTGAATTAATTGTGCTGCCAGGAAAATTACCGTAAGAAATAATCCAATCTGGACAAGAATCAACCAACCGCCTAATCCCGACACGCCTAGTGGACGGTAGTCTGTCTTTTGCTCTTGAATATGTGGTTCCACTTCGTAACACTTCCTTTATATCATTTTGTTTTTCTGAGATGAGTCTTCCACGTAATAATATTACTCCAAAGCGAATCTACGGGTGCTTCTATCTCCTTACTTCACGTGCGTTGTATGTATGTCTGTCTGATACACTTCTATAGCTACCTTACACCCTCCCTATCCTATAGAATTTTACACAACTTCCTTATTGTACTACGAGTGTCAAGGAAGAAGCTTCAATTTCAGAATATTATACTTTTATGCTTTAAAAGCAAAGAAGATGTTCGCTATACTTCCGCCATGTTCAGCATAGTACGCGTACGTCATAATGCTCTTATACAGATGCAGATGGTGACTCTGCATTTGACGTCTACAAAGGAGGATATGGATATGCCCAATCTAAAAGTAAAACTTTTGCCTTTTGCGGATATTTCAGATTATGTCGAAGGCTTCGATATCGTTTCCACCCAGTGGGGCAGTGATGGCCTTGTCTATGTACTGCTGATGAATCAGATCCCTGAAAGAAACCGAGGTATGTTCGTCCAAAGTAAATTGACTCAAAGCTATACGTACAAAGTGCTCATTGTGACAGAGCAAACTATCGAGGAAGTTGTCATTTGGGGACAGACGTTTAATTATCATTACGTACAACCATTACATGATCATTTGCTGCTCGTCGGGGCACGCTGTACGAATTATGGGAATGATCAGTTTGATTTGAACGCCAAAGTGTGTGATTTAGACGGTAATACCATTCGCGAGTTTTTGTTGGGAGACGGGATCCAAAGTGTGCAGGTCACAGAAAAGGGAACGATCTGGACCAGTTACTTCGATGAAGGGGTATTTGGTAACTACGGATGGAGCGATCCGATTGGATCATGTGGTCTGCTGGCCTGGGATGAGCACGGGAATAAACGATATGAAAATCGTGAAGCTGACATCGCGGATTGTTACGCACTCAATGTGGTCAATGAGAAGCAGGTCTGGTTCTACTTCTATACCGATTTTGAACTCGGTTGTATCTCAGGGGGCACCTGTGAACCCAACGTTACATTCATCAATCCAAACATCTCCGGTTCCTCCGGCTTCAGTACGGATGGTTATCATTTTTTGTTCGATGCCGGGTACGGTAAACATGGGACGTTTGTGCTTAAGAAAATGGAGAAGCCCGGAAGATTCAGCAAAGGGCAGAAAGTTGATTTGCTAAATGAAGATGATAAGCCCTTCAAGCAGGCAAGGCAGGATTTTCGCCAACATCGTCTGCTACTCAGTAAAGGTAACTTGTTGTATCGGGTAACGATGGAGGAGATTCTTTCAGCAGCTTCTGGTTTGGATTAGCAGAGTATCCTGAAGAGGGTTACTTCTTAAACGATAATCCCTCTTCTTCCAAAGCGTTTCGCAGTTTAGGTATGGCAGATGGTCCGATCCCATGCAGCTTCAGGATTTCTTTCTCCGTGTACTCCGCAAGTTGCTGTAGTGTTGTAATGCCTTCATTCTCCAAGGCTCGTCTGGCGGGAGCAGACATCAAGGCTAGAAATCCATTTTTCGGTTTACGTTCAGCTTCGCACGTTGGACAGGTTGGGCAGTCGCTTTTTTTATAATACGAATGTCCTTGTTCGCATGTTCTGAGTGTTCCTTTATCGTTTGCCATGTGGGCATTTCTCCTGAATTAAACATTGGAATAAAATCACAATCCGTACTCAGCAAAAATGGCTGCATATTTCTTTTCAAATATCGTCCAGCGCTTTTCGGCTCCGTATTTGGCATGTAGTTGCTCTAAATAATGCTTGGCTTCTTCCGTATCGCCGGCTTGCAGCAGGAAGCGGAAGGTTTCTTCGCTTAAATGTAGCGCTGTCTTGGCCATATAATAATGGACTATATCTTTGGCCCCTGTTAGCGAGTGCAGGAATGTAATGGCCTCTTCCAAATGTGAAACCAGTTCTTTCGATAAAGCGTCTGAATCGATATCAGGCGTTAGGGAATAGTGGTCCGGAGCGGATGGGACTATTTCCTCGATCCGGCAGGTAAAATGCGATTGTTTCTCCAGTATGGCCCCACTCGATGCAACGGACTGCAACTCCGCGAGCTCGGTAGAATGGATACTACAGTTAATATAAAACTTCACATGACTACTACTGTTATACTTTGATTTCTGAATGTTGAACTTGTATACGAGGTTTCCAGCCGTTTTGGAGAAATTCAGATCTTTCTTGGAATAGCCGTGTTTGGCTAATAAGGGTTTGACGTCTGTGTTGATGATCTTCTTAAACAGTTCCTGCATTAGATATCACTCCCAAGTCAGCGTTTATTGAATACTTGTTACCCTTTTTTGTTCAGAATCATGCTTGTTCTATTTTATAAAAATAAGGGCCACACATGGATTCGTGCGTATACACGTACGTCCATGTAAACGCTCGGTCGAAGATATAGATATCCTGCTCCGAATCAAAATCTGCTGCAATGATCCGATTCGCATTTTCGTATAAAAGTACCCAACCACGATTTTCATACATCACATATACTTCATCTTTCGGCTCGGCATCAAAAGCATCTCGTGCTTCATCATGTGTCAGACATTTCTGTTGTTCATAACTGAACATATGCCACTTGTACTCGCTATAATGGATAGACTCTTTGACCACATCATCGATATTATTGGCGAATGCCCGGTCCCATTGCTGTACAATCCTTTCGCATTCCTCGTACAGTTCGGAGACAACAACCCCTTTGTCCTGCAAATTCTTCTTGAATATATATTCCTGATGGATACGCTCAATCCCCCAGTATGCGCGGTTCAGTTCCAATTCGGGTAAAGTATCCAGCAGCTCGTTAATTTTATCTCGAATCATCATTACCTCCCTAGGGTATCGGATTTAAATTAACTGGTCCTCGCCTGACTATTTAGCTTCTTCTCGCAGCATATGAGCCAGTTGGTACATCTCCGCAATGTCATATCTGTTCTGCTTCTGGAATCTCCGAATCGCTTCGTCGATCTCTACCACTTCAACCGCAACCACCTGCTCACCATCCTCTGGATTCAGCGGATCAGCAACAAGCTCAACGTCTCCATAACCGATGATTCGTACAAAATGGGGATGCGGGATATGCGCTCGATACGGTTCCAACGCACTGGATGTACAGTGAAATTGACCAAAAATCCGATAGGAGCGCATTACTGCCCCAAGTTCCTCCATCAGTTCGCGCTTCAGCCCATCCATATACGGCTCACCTGCTTCAAGCGTGCCTCCAGGCAGCTCCCAGTCTCCATTATCCAGTTGGAAAACAACACATTGATCCCCAATAAACGGAATGATGCTGATATTGCTCACCAGTGTTTCATCCACGACCTTATCCAATCTGAACTCCGCCTCAATAATCCCCCAATGAATCGACGTACTCAGTGCCGGGAACTGTTCTGAATTTAAGCTGCTCATTCGCATCCGTTCCTCTCTAATGAATTCCACTATTCTTCCAATTATAGTCGAAAATACAGAAAGAAGGCCACCTCCCCAACGGGAATACGTGACCCTCTTCTTTCGCTCTGTACGCCCTCTAAGCCTTAGATCATATTTCTATCCAGACTCTCAGACCTTCCTCCTTCTAATGCTGTACCAGCTTTCCTTTCTCCAAAAAAAGAACCCGGCTACAGAGCGGCAAAATCCGCTCATCATGCGTAACCATCACGGCACTTTTGCCCTGCTCCTTTATGAGCCGTGCAATCATGCCAACAATATCCAGCCCACGCTCCGCGTCCAGGCTGGCAGTCGGTTCATCTGCGAGCAGTACAGCCGGATCGTTCATCAAAGCCCGTGCAATGGCGACCCGCTGACGTTCCCCACCAGACAGCTTCTCCGCATACGCCTTCCGCCGATGAGTTAAACCTACCGTATCCAGCAGCTCATCCACTCGTTTCTCCGCTTTGCTTTTATCCGTTCCGGCGAGCTTTGCAACGACCATGAGTTGTTCTTCCACTTTCAGATAAGGAATGAGATTGGCACTTTGAAATATAAATCCAAGCTGCTGTAGTCGCATATCGGATATGTCCTGTTTGCTTTTGCCCATGATAGAGGCTCCATCCAGCAGAACCTGTCCTTCCGTTGGTTCGAGAAGCGCGCCAGCAATGGACAAGAATGTACTTTTACCCGAGCCGGAAGGCCCCATCACAGCCACAAGTTCCCCTTCGGCTACCTCAAGGTCGAGCTTATCCAGAATCGTGCGTTTACTGCCACCATCTTCAAAAGTCTGTGTAATTCCCTGCAATACCAATCGGTTTCTCATGCTGCAGTCCTCCCAATCGCATCAAGCGCATCAATTTTGGTAACCTTCCACACCGAGAATAACGAACCCGCCACAGAAATGAGAATGAATAACACACAGGTCAAGGCGAGGGTAGATAAACCTAATTGAAATGGCATGGATGCTGGCAAAATGGACTCAAACAGTCGAACTAACAGCACGCTGATTACCAGACTACCAACGGACAGGACCAAGACTTGTAATGAAACACTACCCGCCAGATAACCATTCCGCGTTCCGATCGCTTTTAATATGCCGAACTGACTTGTTTTCTGAATCGTGATGACATAGAAGAATACTGCAAGCACAAACGCCGAGATAACATATAGAAAAGCGATCATCATGAGCAACGATCCCTGCTCTTCCTTATATCCAGGGATGGCCGATACGGCATCCGACTTCGTGATGACTTCCGTATCAGGCATTGCAGCACTTAGTTCGTCTACCTGCTCACCCGCGTCCTTTACCGCAATGGCATTGTATATCGGAGCATTGGCATTGGTGTCGGCTGAACCTTGTGTAGTCCGTGTCCCTCCTTGAAGCGTAAGCCATTCTTCTTCATTCAGGAACACGACCGGAGAGTGACTGAAAGACTCATTTTGTACAAATCCGCCAACGGTCCACTTCATCCCCGAAGCTTGATCGACCAGAACGGTGCCAATCGTCACACCGGATTCAGCTAACTTATGATCCACCACAACCTGCCCGTTGGTCTGATCCGTAATCGAAATTCCTTCGGTAACTGCTGGAGCAAGCCAGCCTTCCGGATTCACCATGAACAACGTGACATCGATCTTTTTCGTGTCGCCCATTGGACTGACCGTTGTCATTTTCACACCGAGCGGCTCAGCATTCTCTTGCCCCACCACGGAGCGAGCTTGATTAAGTTGATCCTGATCCACTTGTGACCGGGTAAACCGATGATTCGAATCCTGTTCCAGCACAAAGTGGGTTGCTGCCATATTTTTGACCGAAGCTGCGTTGTCATACGCCAGCCCCTGTGCAAGACCTGTAACAAACAGTACCAGAAATGAAACCAGCACCATGATTGTAGCAATTAAGGCATATCGCCCTTTGGCATACCTCATTTCCCGAATAGCCAAGTACATGTTGTGTGACCTCCCTCTTGATAACCCAAGTATAAGAGGCGAAAATGAACGGCAAATGAATAACAGATTACATCTGCGGGAGTGTCACAGTAAAGACTGTTCCCTCAGGCGAACTGGCAACCTCGATCGTACCGTCATGAATTCGGATAATTTTCTGCACAATGGCAAGTCCAAGCCCGGTTCGGCCGGAAGAACGTTCCCGCGCACGGTCCACCCGATAGAATCGATCGAACAGGAAAGGCAGATGCTCGGCTGCAATGCCGTCCCCTGTATCCCGAATCTGAATGACACACTGGTTATCCATCTGCTCGGCATGAATCTCAATGCTTCTTCCCTGTGGCAGATGATTCACTGCATTACCCAGCAGATTCATCCACACCTGCATGAGCAGCACTTCATTACCGACGAGCTGGATGGATTCGGGTACCGACATCCGAAGCAGCAGTTCTTTTTCTTCGAGTTGCCATTGCAGCACCTGAACCGCTTGACGGAACTGGTCTCGCAAAGAGAACTTTACTTTGGACAGATCTTCGTTTCCTTGTTCAAGAGAGGACAGGAGAAGCAGCTGCTTGCTCAGCAAGGAGAGATGACGGCTCTCCTCCTCAATGATCGACGCATAGTGCTCCCGTTCCTGTTCAGGCACATCTCGATCTGCCACCAATTGGGCAAAACCCTGTATCGAGGTCAGCGGTGATTGAATCTCATGAGATACGTTGGATACAAACTGCTGCCGCGCCTGATCCACTCTCTCCAATTCACGACTCATGGTCATGAAATGCTGGGCCAATTGTCCAATCTCGTCACGCCTTGAGGTAGGCAATTTCAGATTATACTTTCCTTGTGCAATCCGCTTGGTCGCCTCGGACAGACGTTCAATCGGATTGACCAGATAACGGGTACTGATCAGAAAGATCAGAATACTAATGCCTATGGTAAATGCACCAATCAGTGCAAAAAAGATACGCAGCTCACCGAATTGCAGGATTACGTCCGGACGCATAAAGAGAGCGTAATTCGTATTGCCCAACTGTAAATGAACACCCACGGTGTTGCTTAATTGATTATCGAAGAAACCGGTAATGAACGGTTTACTTGGAAACTGCGCGACACCATGGTACACCTCGCCATTCAGCACCAGATCTACCGCTTGCTTGTCCAGGTCCTTCTCACGGAATTCGCGGCCGTAGAATTGGTCGTTGCCTTTTCCATCCGTCACATAGATTTCGTATCCAAGATCGGCGGCATTGTTCAAATACTGCTCCATGGTCCCGGGTTGCTGCTCCACAAATTGTTTCATCTGCATTGCAATGCCCACCAGCTTCTCATCATTGAAGTCCTTGAGCTTCGCATGATAATAGATATTCGATAAAAGGAAACCGAGCATGGCGCTGACCACAATTACTGCAACCGTAATAAGGAATACCCGGACATACAAGGTCCTCACGGTGCTTTCACCTCCATTTTGTAACCAATGCCCCGCACCGTTTGGATCACAAAATCGTCCGTATAATCAGCGAACCGATCACGGAGTCGCTTAATATGTACATCAACAGTACGGTCATCTCCTTCGTAATCCGCTCCCCAGACAAGTCGAATGAGTTCATCCCGAGAGAACAAACGTCCCGGGAACTGGGCAAGCTGTGAAAGTAATTCAAATTCCTTCATGGGTAAAAAGAGAATGGATTGCCCGTCCGAAACCTCCACATTGTTCCGGTCGATCACGATCCGGTTCATACGGATGATATCACTGGACGTGCGATGGTAGCGGCGAAATAATGCCTTTACCCGGTAGACCAGTTCTTCGGGTTCAAACGGCTTGGTCACATATTCATCCGTTCCTTTCAAATAACCTTCTCTTGTCAGATAGCTGATCTCGTGCCGTCAGCAACATAATCGGAATGTCATAATGCTGCCGAATGAAATCACATAACTCCAGTCCGTCCATGCTAGGCATCATGACATCGAGGATCGCCAGATCGATTGGCGTTTCTTGCATCAGTTTCACCGCTTCTACACCATCCTGCGCTTCATGTACCCTATAGCCTTCCTTGGTCATGACATGCCGCAAGAGTGCTCTAATATTCGCATCATCGTCTGCCAGCAGCAGATGTTTCATATCGTTATCCGCCCTTCTATGTAGCGAGAACATCTCACTATGATCCTGCACAGATGGTAGCACAAAAGCAATCTCATTCGCCAGCACGTGCACGGAGATACCTTGATATGTTTACATTTCCTTAAATCTGGTTGACACTACTATGAGGCGCAACTATAATGAAACCATAACATATGAACGAACGCTCATATATTCATTTGTTAGTGGGTAACCTTTGCTACAGATTCATTTATAGTCACACTAGAATTCATATTACATAACGGAGCCTCGCTCCAAAGGAGAGGATTCATATGTCTGGACATCAACACAGTCATAACCATGGGCACGATCACGCTCACACCACCAATAACAAAAAAGTATTGTTGTTTTCCTTCATTATTATTACCGTCTATATGATTGTTGAAGCCATTGGCGGATTCATAACCAACAGTCTCGCACTTATTTCGGATGCAGGCCATATGTTGTCCGATTCCATTGCACTCGGGATCGCTTTGCTGGCGTTCACGTTTGGTGAAAAAGCCGTGAATACGGGCAAAACGTACGGGTACAGAAGATTTGAAATTTTGGCCGCTACGTTGAACGGAATCACGTTAATCGCCATTGCGCTCTACATTTTCTACGAAGCCATTGGCCGATTTATTAACCCGCCAGAAGTCGCAACCGTAGGTATGTTAATCATCAGCGTTATTGGTTTGCTCGTTAATATTCTGGTGGCTTGGATTATGATGCGTGGTAGCGATACGGAAAATAATCTGAATATGCGCGGTGCTTATCTGCATGTCATCAGCGACATGTTGGGATCGGTTGGGGCCATTGCGGCGGCACTGCTCATGATGTTCTTTGGCTGGGGTTGGGCCGATCCACTGGCAAGTGTAATTGTCGCGGCACTGGTATTGCGTAGTGGATTCTATGTCACCAAATCATCCCTGCATATCTTGATGGAAGGCACGCCGGCCAATGTGGATGTGAATGACCTGGTGCAGACCATTAAACAAGTCGATGGCGTCAAAGGCGTACACGATGTGCATGTCTGGTCCATTACCAGTAATCTGAATGCGCTGACCGCTCATATCGTGGTGGATGGAACGATGGATGTCTATGCATCCGAGATCCTGGTTCAGAAGATTGAACATATGCTGGAGCATAAAGAAATCAAACATGTGACCCTCCAAGTGGAGTCTGAGAAACATCTGCATGACACCTCGGTATTATGTACTGTCAAAGGCGACGCACCAGATGCTCACGCACATCATCACCATTGAGATGGGTAATAAATATTAGTTGCTTCTAAATGAAAACAGGGCAGATTCCCGGCAAGGGAACGCCCTGTTTTTATTTGCCTAAGTTCAGCTTTTGGGTATGAGTAGATTGGTATGAGTAGAACATGGAATTGCATTTACCTTATCTCAGCAGACTCTGGGCTACCTGTATCTGGAGAGTAACTTCTCTTTCTTTTGATCGAATTCATATTCTGAGATGATATTTTTTTCTTTTAATTCACCCAACTGTAGCAGTTGTTCATGTACATTTACAGGGGGCTGTTTTCTCTTGCTTGATATGATTAGAGCTAGGATTGCGAAAAGCAGACCATACAGGACAGCCAAAATCCCCATTTCTGCTGCGGCTTCAGCACCATCTTGCGAACCATCTAAAAAAAGACTATTAACAAAAAATTGAGTAAGAACCCAGTAAGGCTGACGATCGATAATGCTTTCAATGATTATTCCTCCTAATTGTTATGTATGTTTTTATTCAGAATCAGGAAAGGTCGGTCGGAAGACTAAACATTTACCTCGTCCCAGTTTATTATGACGTATCCAACTTAACGTCTCCTCACCTAAACATCTGCATCAATTAAATTATAATCATGATCAAATTTTGCATGAATCCGATGTCCTCCAAATAAATCTCCATCTGAACATTCACAGTATATATGATCCACTCGTTAATTCAATGTCCATCAACCGTATGATTCTTTCAAAGTCTTCTGTGGTTACGTCATATTTTCCAGCATCTACATCCTCCCAGTTTAAATTCTCATCATCTTTATCGTATTCCGGCCCAAAAATCATTTTTATAATCAATTAAATGCTGTGCGATCTGTGTCTTAGCCCTTTTTTCAAATTCATCAAACTGACAGAATAGCTTTTCTGCTCTACTCATTAATTCATCTATATTAGTGCTTTCATTCTCAAGCTTTAAACTGTAATATACTTTCCCTTCCGTATGCTGATAAGAGCTACATTCTTCATTGTACATAAAGCTGAGCCTCGGGGAAAACTGTAAATCCTTCATCTCTTCATTATCGGGCGTGAGTTGCCCCGACTTGATCCTGCATTCAAATACGATAGTTAAATATTCGACCTGATGACCATTAATGTAAGTAAAGCGTTGCTTTTCACCACCATATACCCCGATAATCTTCTCGGGTTCAACAACTAGCCCCGTCTCTTCCAGTGCCTCTCTCGCCATCGCTTGCGCTGGTGTCACACCAAGCTCAATGGCTCCGGCAATCATTCCCCAGGTTGATTCGTTATGTTTACGACCGAACAGAATTCCACCTTGTTCATTTCGGATAATTCCAGCGACACCCGGCATAAAATAAGCTCGTTGCTGATCTTGTCCCTCAGATTTTTGTAATAGTCTGACATGCCCATACACAGTTACCTCCTGTCTTTTATTCTCTGAATTCCTTTCCATGAATGATCCATTGTACGGCATCCCAAATATCTTCTGCGATATAATCAGGTTTGGTCTCCGCCCATTTATCTCTGAATTTCGTTAGTGAAGACTCTCCCCAGCCTGTTCTCACCATGATCTTAGTCGCTCCTACGGCATGGGCAGCAAGCATGTCTGTATCTCCCACATCTCCAGTAACTATGCATTTGGATAAATCCAGACCGAAAATGTCCTGTACCACCGATGGTTCCATCTCTGTCCATAAAAACAGCTTGTACATTCCCATTTGGTTTCATCATGGTCTGTTCCTTTCCGAGAACATATTATTGTATCTCTCGCCTCGATCTAAAATTAGTTCCCTATACCTTCTCATCGATAATATGCTTGCTATCATCTTGCTGCTTATGGTGTTGCTGTTTTTTGATTTCAGTTTTAAGATAGCGTACTTCTTTGATGAGTAGATTCAGCTTTTGGGATGTTTTGGATGAATCTATGGCATAACGAATGATTGCCGCAGAGATAAGAACTACAATAATACTTATAAGTGGTACGATTAAAGCCCAGAATAACTTCATATTGTTGTTCAACTCCTTGCTGTCAAAAAACATCCTTTGGTTAATGGTACCATTTCATTGAAACTAAAATAAAAGAGATATCCCTTTTCTCATCAAAAATTTCATCCACCATATATCAGAGAATTGACCAAATAGTATATTCTATTTTCCAATGCACAATCAAGTATTTAATAAGCCATTACAATAACGTAGAATCTGCTCTAAATGGTGCATTTGTCAAATTCCATATCCATCGGGAACACTAATAGAAGAATATTGTAATTTATTGAACCCAGTACTATGTTTCTATCCCTCCAATTTTATATTGGAGATGAATCCTCTTTTTCGCTATTTTATACAGATTAATTAAAATAAATCCATTATTTAGGTTTAATTACACAATCACACAATGTATAATATGGGTAATTTTCCCTATTAAGGAGAGGGGAAGGATAAAAAATAAATAGACTATTATTCTGAGGAGGATTTACACGTATGAAGAAAGTCACAAGTATGATTTTGTCTTTTGCATTGATTCTAATGTTAAATATTCCTGTTTATGCTGATAGCGGTTCTAGCGATGCCCCCACGAAGTACTTAGGAACCTCAATGCCAATAAAAGAGTTCGATAAAGTATACGGTAGTAAAAATAGTGAGTCTCATGTAAACAAATTACAAAGTTCAGATGCGTTACTATTTCTTGATGAGATAACAATTGATCAAGAGAACGTTAGCTTTAATGCTGAAATTGAGTATAACAACTCTAAAAAAACATTAAACGCTAATGGTAGTTTGCGTAGTAGTTACAAAAATGAAGATGGTATTAACAGTACCGTTGGAGAAATGATTGATCAAGGTAATGAATTTAATGTTCTTCTTTTTGAAATCTATAATGATGTTCAACCCACTAAAAATTTAATAAATAAGGAACTTGAAACTCAACCACATGTAAAATTATATCTAACTGATAGAGAATCAAACATTTTGCTTTTTGAATTAGAAATTCCTGAATCACTAAATAGTATCGAGACAAGTAACTTAACTCCATCTGATCCAAAACACGATTTGTTTTGGTTTATCAATGTTGTGAGTCCATCTGAACAAAAGGAAATTCCAGTAGATGATACTATGCTTAGAATTATAGCTGAAAATGAAAATGATCTCTTTACTCCAGCAGCAGTAGGTAGTTTTACAGATTGGGTACATCCCACAACCTACAGTAACACTTATTATGTAGCAGGCGATGAAATCAAAAATTTCTCACTTCCTTATGGCTCTTGGAAATCATTAAACGTTACACCGTCCTCAACTTGGGTAAATAGTTTTAAAATAGCCGAGCACGTTACGGTTAATGGAAAAAAAACAAATGCTGAAAACCTGTTCACATACAAAAATGTTAAACTTACAACTGGGGTAGGTGCATATTCTTCTATTGATAGATCATTTATTGATGGAAGTATGGTCGGAAAGGGGTCCGGATCAGCTTTAGCAATGAAAATCGCTGAAACTGTTTGGTCAAAAATAAATGTTGTTGGTCTCCCTACATTAACTAACATAAAAAGCTGGATAAATGCTTCAAACCAAGCCCTTACAAGTAAAAACGTAACTTTAGGTAGCTCAAATGTCAGATTAAGTACTAATCCTGCTGCGGTATCTGGGATTTCTTCAGACAATTATACGCTCCATAAAAATACTGGTAGCAATACCGGGCACTACTTGACACTTCAGAGTGATGTACAGTTTAATGGGAATCCGGGACAATCTGCTTCTGCTGCCAATGGTGTGATGTTCGTTAGCTGGGATACCTATTTTAATGGTTCAAAATATAATTCAGGCCAAAAAACACTTGAGTTTCAGTATAAAGTAAATAATTAAGCATATAAGTTTAAGATAGCATAGACTTTGCAAGGAGAAGTGGACATACCCTTTATATTTTGTAAATCTTTAATGTTCTACTTCTCCTTGCAATTCACTTATCATAAGTATTATGTTTATAATTAACAAATTACTTAAGTGAGAGGAGCCTAAGATGAGACTAAAAATAAATATATCTATTATTTTGAATGTGTTACTAACATTGTGTCTTATTGCATTAACAGTGTTCTCTATTCACCAATACAAGCTTCAAACCTCGTATAAAGATTATTTATCGCAAAATTTATCCTATGATATCATAACATTGGCACAAGCTATTGAATCCAATAGTAAGTTATATGAACAACTATTACAGACAGACACATCAACAAGTGATATTCGTATTGGGCTTAATGTCCTCTATAATAATTACAGATCAATAGCATCCATAGCTGGCACTTATTCTTCGATGTATAATCAATTCCAAGATTTTAATGAATCTGCCTCATTGGATATTGAAAATTTATCAAGTTCTACTATTAAAATGAGGGATTTTTTACAAGATGTTATGGAAAAAAACAGCCTAATCGACTCCAAAATTAAGACGGTTTTGGAAAAAGAGTACGCTTCTAATTCTAAATGGCTACAAGTTATTGAACAAAGTGAGCTATTTTCAGTTAAAGAAAATGGGGCAATTAGTTTTAATAAAGATGAAAACTTATCTATTAATGATTTAACTTGGGTTAACTTCTTCAAAGAATTGGAGGCTAATACTAGCAATAGTTAAAGAAATTATAAATCACTCGTCCCCTTCACTATACCCTGTAGACTCCATTTCCGCATAAGTGAATGTACATCTTGCAGAAGTGGAGCCTAAAGCAAGTTACTACCAGAGAAATACTTTTCATGAATCTCGGGATGACTAATATTTTGAACTGCCCGATACAAAAACATTATTTTCAACTATAGCTATTACACCTTTTTGGAATAACCTTTATTTCAGCCGTACTCTTCCTCCACAAGAATGTCAGCACAACGAACAATTAGCTCAGGCATATTCTCTCCATCCAATAGAACATGAAGCTCATATCCGTTATCGATCCGGTACAACTCTTGATACAGCCAGTAAGTGCCGACAATCCCACCGTCTTGCTTAAGGATTTCGGGTGCAACGAGCGTAAGTTTGTTTATATTGGTGAAGCCCCCACGAGTGTCAAAACGAATGACCACTTCCTCTCCACTCAGTAATTCTGTTACCGTACAATCATGGAATTGAACCCGGCTATGTATTTCATCGGGGATATCCTGCGCTAGAATGGCTTCCCTGTATTCATTCGATACGCGTTCCATCTCTCTCCTATTTTCTGCACTCTGTTTCTTCAACTGAAGCATAACTTCTCTCGTGCAATAACCCAACGTAAATACACGGATATCCGCAATTTGCTCAACGATTTCCTGTGGCAAATTCTCTGCCTTATATCGAAAACTCCACTCCATTGATTCTTTGTACGCTTCCTTACACTTCTTCTCATCAAAAGGAGAGCGTACATCATATTCTGCAATGAGTTTCTCGATATGCGCTCTTTGTTCCTGCGGCATGCGAAATACCATCTGATCCTCTTCCGTTATCTCTTCCCCGCTAAAAGCTTTCTCTATACGAGTCATGACCTGACCATCATGCTCCAGCATGAAACGCGGGTCCAAGTTATATAGCTCTCGCTCCTGTTCCACATGCGCTTTTTCCTTTCGTTTATATAACCTTAAAAATAGATTTTCATCGAACTCATACGCTCCGCTATGTACCCTCATCCCAAAATGAAGTCCTGTCCGCTGACACAGCTCATACCATTCTTTCGTTCGATATTTCATGAGCATCTCTCCTGCTGATTTTTAGAATCTACTTTGCGATTGAAGCGTAAAGCTTTTTAATTTGTGACGAGAATTGAGCTGCACCTGGAATATGTGTGCGTTTAAAAAATGCTGTTAATTGTTTAGGATGGTTTTTGACCATATCATATTCAATGATGGTGTTAGCGATAACAGATCTCGTAAAACCTAATACCTCGACCACTTCAGATCGATCTCCTGCCTCAAGCTCCTCGCCTTCCGGAAATTCCCCATCTGGATCATCTTCCAATTGTTCACTGAATGTTAAGCGCGCCAGAACGTAGGACATCATGTCGTCCTTCTCTCTATCCATCTGCTGCATAATCCACTGTATACACTCTTCTTCGGTTGGAGCAGAGACGCCAAAGCCCTCCAGCACATATTTCCGTTCTTTAAATGAATCCATCAGCAACGATGCTTCGAAACTGGCATGCTCGACAAATTGGACCTGAGGTTTAAGCTGAATGATTTCAGCTGTTACCTGTTTATACCAATCACTCGTTAGAAATTGCTCTATGGTTTGCATCGCTACGCCTCCCCTATCTTCAGCCTTAACCATACCTTATACTCAACAGACGCACGGGTCTACGCCAAGGTTTGAAAAAATCTGTGTTTTATTTCTTTGTCGTTTCGCGCTGCCCATTCATGCACAGCTTCTACGCCTGTAGTCTCCTGACCTCGTTGAAAATAAAAACATAGATCCATCGGCACCAACCGTTTACCATAGAGTTTGATGCCAATCCGTCTGTAATTCATATAAATACACTCAACCTGAGATGCATCATATCTCTGATGTTTCGTAGAAATCACATGATCGCTTGCCAGCGTAATACTGGGTTTAGTGAAAAATAACCGCCAGATCAGGAAGACGATATAAACCAGAATATAGGTCAATAGAGCGATCAGGGAGTACTTCCAAATCCCATTTTTATCGTACATACCATCCCTGAGGAGTATTGCTTCAATGACCAACATACATAGTAGGCTCAACCATGCTCTTGGATAAATCGTCTTGTATGTGATGAGTTCCACCTCCTAATCATTCTCTCCATGAATTCGAAGCCACTTGGAAGGGGCTTTCTTGGCAAAATGCTTTTCAACAAAATGCAAAATGTCATCAATTCCGGGCAATGCCGCATTGTCTTTGGCTTCGTCAAACGTCATCCATTGGTACTCGGTATGTTCATGATTTAACCGGACAGGCTGGCTTTCATCCACGTATCCTACAAAAACGGGCGCGGTATAGATATACTCCTCCTTGGGTGAATAATATTGTTCAAATTGATTGGCAGAATACAACCGGACTTTCGTAATGCCTGTTTCCTCGTGAACTTCTCTCAGTGCAGCTTCCCATGCCTTCTCGCCCTTCTCTATCCCGCCGCCAACATAACACCATTCATTATGCAACATCCGACCCGCCCGCTTTAACATCAGTACACGGTATTGATCGTGGCTCTTCTTCAACAGAACTACAGCCACGCCTTCACAACGAAAGGGCACTGCCTGTTTCGCGTGCTCCGCACCATTCATCTTCCCGCCCCCTTCTCTTCGGAATCAAAGTCTTCCAGAACCTTAAATTTATCCCCGTGGATTTTGTCCAGATGATCTTCTCCCCAATAACACAAATGGTCCAAGGCAGGCTTAAGTCCCCAGCCGTAATCCGTTAACTCATACTCCACTTTGGGAGGAACCTCCGAATATACCTTGCGCTGCACAATCTCGTCCTTTTCGAGACCTCTGAGCTGTGTTGTCAGCATCTTCTGCGTAATGTCCGGTATCAATCGTCGAAGCTCTGACGTGCGTTTCCGTCCAGTCATCAAGTGATAGATAATCAATGGCTTCCACTTCCCACCCATCACTTCCAAAGCCGCTTCCACGCCTACTTTATATTTCTTTGGAGCACTTGTTTCTCTATGTTCCGTCATTTTTGAACCCCTCCATATCCAGTTGTATCCCAGATGAAAATATAATCTTTTTGCTGTTCTTTTTTCTATTATTAAGCTCATTTCGAGGCATGCATTTAGGGTACTTCAATGTTCCTATGGCACTTTATTCTTCTTATAGAACATCAAAGTGCGTACTTCCAGATGTTCTCATACCTGTTTATAATAGCATCAGCCATTGATTTATGGCTACAAGACCGCAATCCAGAAAGGTAGTGAAAGATAAGATGAACGTACTCGTTGTAGTATCCCACCCGCGTAAAGATTCGTTGACCTTCCAGGTAGCTGAACGTTTTGCAAAAGGGCTTTCCGAGGCTGGTCACGGTTATGAAATATTGGATTTGCATGGAATTGGATTCGACCCGATTCTTCGTGAGATGGATGAACCAGACTATACCCAAGAGAATCAAGTGTTCTCACCTGAGGTTGTCAACGAGATGGAGCGTTTGAAGAAGCACGATGCTGTGGCTTTTGTGTTTCCCCTCTGGTGGTGGCATCTGCCAGCCATGTTGAAAGGTTATGTGGATCGTGTCATGAACAACGGGTTTGCATATGGAAAGAACAAACTTCCTCATCAGCAAATATTGTGGATCTCTCTTTCGGGTGTGACGGAAGAACAGATGCATAAGCGCAACTATGGTGAATCAATTGCCAATCTGCTCAATGTGGGTATTGCCGATTACTGCGGCGTGTCCCGATCTAGGGTTGAGTTTTTATATGAAACGTTGGAATCCAAGCCTGATCATTATGAGGCATTACTGAACCATGCACATAACCTGGGACTGAATTATGCCAACGATCCTTCGACGCTTTAAAGGGCATTACAACCCCGATATGAAGTCTGAAGATCTGTTTTAATTTCTGTGGCCTGAAGCCTTCTTTGTGAACATAAAAATCACGTTAACCATCACGATGACCTCTTGCGTTTACGGTAAGAGAACAACTACGCTTGAACACGGCAAACAGGTCGCTCCGAAGAGCGACCCTGTCTGTGTGTCTTGCATTATTTTACGGTCGAGAGAAGAAACTTCTCCAACATACTAGTATCGGTTATGCTATGGTTGCAAGCTGTGTTATCCCTGCATACATACTGGGCAACAGAAGATATGTTATCCGGCGTATAGCTCTTGGTCTTCACGTTAAAGAATCCGAGCTCCTGATGACGATGACAGAACATGCAGTACCCTTTCTTGTTCGTGGCTGTAAGCCGTCCCTCAATACCGAGGAATTTGCCCTCATGCGGGTACACGATGAACAAGCGATCGGTAGCAATGTCGTTCCATCTCAGATAAGTTGTACGTGCGTAATCGATGGATTCCAGATCCGGTACTTTGAGCTTCTTTACCTTGGGAAACAGCTTCTGAATCTGCTTCGCGGATACTTGCGGAAATGGAATCAGATATGCTTCCAGCTGGTTCAGATAGGTCTGCAACTCATGTGTCTTCTCATACGTGGATAACTGCTCTAGCAGTTGCTTTTGTTCTGGGGTCAGATCATTGAAGATGCCAACGGCATTCGTGCTGACCGTATAACGGACCGTATCCAATACCTTGGGGTCCACGACCGAGCGCAGCGTTTTCAGCAGGAAATCAGCTTGTTTATGAATATAATTGAATTGATGATTGTGAATAAATGGTGCTTGCATGGCTTTCAGCCCCTTATATTTATTATGAAAATAAAGTAAGGTGCAAAGCCTGCGGGTTGAACCATGTTGATGTTGATTCCAGGGCAAACGATCTCATCTGGTCGCGCCCTACACAAAGTCCGCCCCTATTCAGGCTTTGCGTAAGGCTTTCTAGCGAACGAGCAATCCGGCATCATCCATATTGCCACGTCATAACCCCCAATACGATAGATATATCGAAATTATAACAGGGTAGCATAGCGTAGGCAACGGGCTTCGTTTCAGTTTTCAATTCAAAAATAGCTTTGTTCTACATTTATAAATGATAAAGTCTAAAGTTCTCTAGATCTATATTGAATTTACCTTCTTTAAGTATATCTAGTCCTAATAAACCGTTAATATTATGATTTCATTCTCTTTGTCAACTTGAATGCCAATATCATCTACTTCACCCTGTGAAATTAAGGTATGACTTTCTGCCGTATCAATAACTATGTTATTGATGCTTTTTCTCTTTCCGTTAATATAAAATTGTTAGTTCAGTGAAAAATAAATAGTATAAACTTCGAAAATCTCACAAAAACATCATTGACAATTTAGAGTTTAATAGGTAAAAATAGTTATTGTATCAATATTCAATATAAGGAAAATAGTAGAAATTTATTCAATGATACTTCCGCTAATTACATCCTTTGAAGAGCTGAGGTTTATAGAGATTCATATTCGGGAGTAGCTTGAATACATAGGTGGTGATTAATGAAAGTTCCTTCAACGCTGTATCATAGTTTATCCATTCTGAAAAACTAGGAGGAATAACATTCATGTTAAAAATGTTCAAATCCGTATTTGTCTCATGTTGCATGGTATCGATTCTAACAATTCCACTAGCAAGTAACGCCTTTGCAACTGACTCGGTTAAGACCATAAGCGCATCTGACAGTATATTGCCTACCGTTGTTTCTGATTATGTCGACGCAATCAATAACAAAGACTGGGATACGTTTGTTCATTCTTATTCGCCTGATCGACAACAATTTTATCAAGGATTTCCAAGTAAAGAACAAGAAAAAAATAAAACAGGTATTTTATCTGTAGAATCTATCAATGTATTCGAGGCAAAAAAACTCCCTTCCAGTAATATACTAGAAGTAGAGCCCTATTTTGCTGACATCAGCTCAGCATACACGGATATCGGTTATTACTATGTAGGATTTAATTATACAGTTAATAAAGAAAGCGAATTCTTCTACAATGGTGTTAAATATGAGTTAATTGCAACAGGGAATCTAAACGGACAAGAATATATTATTGGTCATGAAAATGTTTATAATATTGACGAACTTGTAGCTCTTGGTTATGCCTTTAATTCAGCAGCTGAGCAACAAGCCAATAACGTAGTTAAAGAACGAGAACAGGGGCATATTGTAAACTTTGAGAATAAATCTATCGAGCAAACTACTATTAAAGAAGATGCGCAACATGCAGATTTAAACCAAACAGTAGAAGAAAATACTATAGATCTTAATCAGGATTTCCCTGAAACAACTACAATTAAGAAACCACGAGAACAATTGAATTTGGAAAAAGCTAAGAACGGAGGTAACGCTCAAAGTAATTCAGGTGATATCCAACCTTTAAGTGCTACGAGTACGCCATCATCATTTAAATTGTATATAACTGGTTCCGGAACAATCACTAATATAGGATTTGACACTTACGCAAAGAATGTATTGCCAAACGAGTGGTACGGATCATGGAAATCAGAGTCATTGAAAGCTGGAGCAGTAACAATTAAGACATATGCCTGGTATAACGCCACTTATCCAAGAAAACCTGCAACAGATTATGGGGCACACTTGACAGACCGCTGGCAAAATTACCAACACTACGTTCCAAATTCTGGTCAAACAACTACAAACAATGCCGTTAATGCTGTATCAGGAATCTTCATGGTCAATTCTGATGGCAAAGTTTTTGACGCTCAGTATAGAGCAGGATCAGAAGGGGATATTGGTACAGCTTGGGGTGGAGTGTTAAGTCAATGGGGTACACAATATATTGCACAAAATTACCCAGAGTATAACTACTACACTATATTAAGCTATTATTACAGTTTTTCTGATAAAAGTAGTGGATACATTCAAACTGGGAACTATTAATCTTATCCTTCAGATTAGACGTCAAACGTAAAGTTTGGCGTTTTTTTGGAATTTTAATTCATTTTTTTCTATAATATAGTTTATTCGTAGAAAATTATAGAAGGAGGTGATGATAATGACAAAAAAAGCATTCTACCTGCTTCTTTTTTCCTTCTTCTTCTCACTGCATGTACTTCAGAAGACTCTGGGAAAAATCATGAGACTGAAAATGTTCAAAGAAAAGAGTCTGCACCTATGATCGCGAGTATTAAGACTAACTTTCCTGAAAAAGAAGGTTGGGTCGTAGTCCCTGCAAGCAGTTCTGAAATAACAGTCACTGTAGAGACGACAAACACGGAAACACTTCTTTTCTGGTCCGTTCCAACTGGGACAGAGACTTGGGGAGAAAGAGAACTAATTGGGTACGATACCAGTGGGAGCGATGGTTGGAATATAACGTGGAATATTGCGGGTAAGTCATTACACAATCGTTTAGTAGTTCAAGCATTGGGGAGTGATGGAAAAACGATCACTGATGAAACGATAAATATTACGAATGAATAAGTCTGATCTAGATCATTAGTTAACGAAGATATAATTAACAATGGATGCCCACTTTAGGTGTTCGTCCATTGTTAATTATTCAGTTGTCTCTTAACGATTTAATCTTGTTAAGCAGCTTCTCTTTTTTTGCTCAGATTCATATTTAGTAATCATATTCTTTCTCTCAACTTTCTACTTGTGAATTGGATGGAGTTTAATAATTGGCGCTAAGCCTTCAGATTGTAAAACTTCTAACTTAGCTGGAGGGATGCTTTCTTGCAAATCTCCATTCATAACATCCATCGCTTCCCATTCGACGAACACAACAAAGTTTTCTGTCAGTATGGAGTAATCGGACCAATTCGTCTTTTCATTAAGGGTATACGCGACTTCTTTCCACAAGTTCTTGCCTTCCTCCCACCAATCTCCGTTGCTACGCCAATACATAATAAGAGTTCGAAGTTTCTGAATTAAATATTGATCCGTAAGTTCCTGTTGATCGTTCATCGGATGATCTCCTGAATTCCAGATCGTGTAATAATATTCTTCCTCATCATTATCTTTTACTTCTATTTGCTCCTCTCTTACTTCTTGCAAGCCAGGATGGAAAATAGGTGAGTATACCGTATGCACTTCATCATGCAAGTAGATCGACATAAAACAATACTCTTTGTCTGATTGATTCTCATAAAGATCGCTAATAATTTCTTTTAAGGCTAGAATGAGTTCCTCTTTTACCGTTTCTCTGAGTATTAAGACTTCCTCATATGGCATCCTTACATAGATAACACCTTTGGTCCCATCTAACACTCGCAGTAGATTGCCTTGCTCATCATATTCGAAATAGGTTCGAAGAAGATGATTAAAATAAGCATTATTTTCATATTGAGGTTGATATATTTGAACCAAAATGGTCCCCTCATAGATATAGTCTTCAACCACTAATTTATCGAATCGAGGGAAATATTCCACAGACCGATCGATCAATCCATCTTGCAACAAGTACTCTTTGATGGAATCCAAAATTCCATTGACATACGTTCTGGTAGTTTTTCTATTTTCTTCATATGTAGTATAAGCATACCCTTCAATTAAATCATCACAAGCCGAGATCCTAATGTTGTCATGCTTATCAAACCCATAATATGTATCCGTCTCTTTATCTGAAATATCTCCAGAAATTTCACCTTGGCGTTCAAACCAATATGGAGAAATGTCATAACGCTTGCTGGTGGTATATTCTCTTCTATGTATTGATGCTTCAGCCTCTTCCTTGTAAAATGTATAATTCTCTTGGGCATTTTGACTAAGCTTTGCATAATATTCTTTGTCTATCATAATTTTTTACTCCTCCGTGTCAACCGTCTATGTCTTTCTAAATCGCCTGTAATTGCCTGTGCTCGTCTCTTATCAAGTCTCATTCAAAAGAAAAGAGAGAATTTCTTCTCTCTTTTCACTTAAGTAAGACAACTTAGTAAGACAACCACCCATACGTACGATAATCATGAGGTACTGGACGATAAAATTCTTCATGAACCATGTTCTTTTTAAATTGTTTTCGAAAACTTCTTTGAGTGAGTCTTCGAATATACTTAACCTCGTTATGATAATAATACTTGGTTTTTCTGTGATTTCGATACTCATTTAATTTCTTGATTCTGGGGTCGAAATCTCTTTTTATTCTCTTCCATGGATCCAGGTCCTTGTTTAGCTGTTGCATTTCCCATACTTGCATTTCGTCGTTATCGTTGAACAATAAGATCCCCGGCACGTACTTTAGATTTACCTAAAATAAGGTATGAGTAGTAACGTACCTAGAGGTCTATAACATATGGAGGTAGCAACACGATTAACCTCACTTCCATCATAGATTGGTACTATCTTACAACAAATTAATAGGATTGAAAATATTTACACCAAAAAGAAGCCACCTCCCTGGCCTTCCCCAGTTCAGTGACTCCTTTTCGAAACCCAATTCTAACCCTACATTCAACTACTCCTTAACAGCACCAACCACGATCCCCGTTACAAAATAACGTTGCAGGAACGGATACACTAACAAGATCGGCAGTGCGCTGATAAAGATCTGCGAAGCCCGAATGGTCCGTTGGGACAGGTTCTTCACCGCTTCTGGATCAAGCTTCGACATATCGGCCTGCACGATGATCGTCTGCATGAATGTCGCGAGTGGCAGCTTTTCCGCATCACGGATGTAGATGATTCCGTCGAAATATGCGTTCCAATGCCCGACCATCATGAAGAGCGAAACCGTTGCAATAACAGGTACGGAGACCGGCAGATAGATTTTGATAAACGTCTGCAAGTGACCTGCGCCATCGATAAATGCAGCTTCCTCCAGATCCTTCGGAACGGTACGGAAGAAATTCAGCAACAGAATGATGTTGAACACCGCAACCAATCCCGGCAAGATCAAAGCCAGCAATGTGTTCATCAGTCCCAGCTTCAGAATCAGGATATACCCCGGAATGAGGCCACCGCTGAACAGCATCGTGATGACAAAATACCACAGATAGATGTTACGTGCGCGGAACACCCGCGTCTCCTTGGAAAGTGCGTAGGCTGCAAGCGTATTAACGATTAACGCAAGCCCTGTACCGAGTACCGTCCGCTCCACGGATACCCACAAGGAGGAAAGGAAGTTGGTATTGGCAAATGTTTTTGCATACGCCTCCAATGTAAATCCAATCGGCCAGAACGTGACGAGACCAGCATTCGCAGGTGCAGATGCGCTAAGAGATACCATGAGCAAGTGATACAAAGGCAGCAAGCAGAGCAGTGAAAGCAGGGTCAGTAACACATTGTTGAATATGCTGAATATGCGGTAAGGCATCGTTTTATGATACATTCGTTCGTCCTCCTTTCTAGAAAATTCGGTATCCGGCGAATCGGTAAGCCAGTCGGTACGAGATCACAATCAGGATCAGGCTGATGACCGATTTGAACAGATTCACAGCGGTAGCGAAACTGAACTGCCCACTAAGCAGACCTTCTCTATACACAAACGTATCGATAATATCACCTTGTTGGTAAATCAACGGACTATATAAGTTAAAGATCTGGTCAAAGTTGGCGTTAAGCACATTCCCCAGTGCCAGGGTGGCGATGACGATCCCGATCGGAATGAGTGCCGGGATGGTAATATACATCGTCTGCTTCCAGCGTCCCGCCCCATCCACTTCAGCCGCTTCATACAGTGCAGGGTTAATGCCGGACAGTGCCGCAAGGAAGATGATCGTGTTGAATCCAAACTCTTTCCAGACATCACTCGCAATAATCGTGAATCGGAACCAGCTGCCATCCCCCAGGAAGAAGATCGGCTTGATGCCGAATACCGAGACCAGGAACTGATTGACAATCCCCGTCTGGGCCAGAATGTCGATCAGGATACCGGATAACGTCACCCAAGACAGAAAGTGTGGAAGATACACGAGCGTTTGGATCGTTCTTTTCAGCGCCATCTTCCGTACCTCGTTGAGCAATAAGGCGAAGACAAACGGAATGATCAGATTCATGACAATCTTTGTACAGGCAAAAAATAGCGTGTTCCACGTAATTTGCAGGAAGTAATCATTTTCCCACATGTATCTGAAGTGCTTCAGTCCTACCCATTCGGAATTAAAAAATCCCAGGGCAGGTTTATAATCCTGAAATGCCATCAAAATCCCGGACATCGGAATGTATGAAAATATAAAGACCATAATGGCCGCCGGCAACACCATGAAGTGCAGAATCCATGGCTGTTTATAGCGTTTTTTTCTCTTTTGTTCCAGCTTGTTCCCAACGTTTGCCTGCGGGACCCGCTTACCCTCCAATTTAGCCTCCATAGCACTGCTCCTGTTCCCAAAAAAAGTTTTTGTGTGTGATGGGGTTCTCTGATATAAATAGTATCAAGCCATTCTGAGGTCTGCTATATAACATTGTTAGGCTTGATAGTGTTTTGTTAGGGCCATCCTAGGAAGAAGTGGTTTACACACGAATTAGAAGGAGACTTTTTATGCATATATGGAAGCGCTTCATGCCTTTTCAAGGTAAAGCCCGGTCCCGATTCAGTCTGTTCGCCAAAATAAATCTGTTAATTGTGGTCTTGTTCATCCCCATTCTGATCATGTACACCTACTCGAACAACGTCACCTATGATGTCGTCAGCAAAGAATTGCAGATCTCCAACACGAAACAGCTCACGTTCTTGTCCAGTCAGATCGACTCCCGTATCAATCAGATGATGGATTTCAGCCTGATTCTCTCCCGTGATCCGAATGTCAGAGCCTTCAACGGACTGAACATGTGGGATGATCGATATGACCGGATGCAGACCCGTTATGTAATTCAGGAGAAGATGACGCTTCAGACGAGCGTTACCGATATATGGCCTACCCGATATGCGGTGTATTCACAGCAGAATGAGGATGTCATCGCCAACTACAACCGAACTACAGGATATGACGAGGCGTATTTGAAAAAAAATATGAGCGGACAATGGACCTATGGGGACCAGAGTGCCGAATCACAGGATGAGATGAAATCCTTCTATTGGTTCTATACGGACTCCCTTGCCCAACCAGGAATGCTCACTGGAAGCAATCTGGTGATTGAAGCCAGCTTCAGCTATGAGAACATTCAGAATATGCTGGATACGTATAAAGCAGGTGGACAAGGTGATCCTTTCTTATATCACAAAGGAAATTCACCCATTCTGAATCGCAGCGCGGACAAGCAGTTATCCGCAGAACTTATTCAGTACTTGGATACGCATTCTCCCGAAGATACCACACAGGACGTGGTCGAACTGAACGGCAAGAACTATCTGGTCAGCTCCGTGAAGTCCACCTATCTGGATTGGCATCTGGTTGATGTGATTCCGCTGTATCAGATTTTGAAACCCATCTCGCTCAGTCAGAATCTGTTCTACACCAGTATGATTTTGCTACTCGTTGTGGGCATCTCGGCTTCCATCCTGCTGTACCGGAATGTCCAGTATCCCATCAAACAACTCATCAAAGGCTTACGCCGCGTTGAGCAGGGCGATTATTCCGTTCGACTGCATAGCAAAAACCAGAATGAATTCTCATTCCTGTTCCGAAGATTCAACGATATGTCCCATCAGATTCAGGATCTGATCGAGAATGTGTTCCATGAGAAGATTAGAGCCAGGGAAGCTACACTGAAGCAATTACAGGCGCAGATCAATCCGCATTTCCTATATAATTGTCTTGGCTATATCATCAACATGGCCCAGATGAAGGACGAGCAAGCCGTGGTCTCCATGGCGCATAACCTTAGTGCGTATTATCGCTATACCACCCGTATGGAAAAGGAGACATCGTCGCTTCAGGAAGAGATCAAGCTGCTGATCAACTATCTGGATATCCAGAAGCTGCGCAATGGCCGAATTGAATATCACATTGATATTCCTGAGGACATGCTTGCCCAATCGGTGCCGCGATTAATGCTTCAACCGATGGTTGAGAATTCCGTCATACACGGTGTGGCGAAGTCCTATTCATCCGGGGAAATCCGAATTACCGGGGAGCACTTGAACGGTTTTGCCCGAATCTACATCGACGACGATGGCCCCGGCCTAAGCCCGGAACAGTACGAAGCGCTGAACTTGAAGATGCAGGAACCACTACAAGAAGAAATGGGCTGCGGCCTTTGGAATACGAATCAACGAATCATGCACACATTCGGAAGTCATTCCTACCTCCTATTCGGCCCAGCCCCACTTGGCGGATTCCGAACCGAAATTATCTGGGAGATATCAAAAGAGGACACCGATTCCGATAAAGGAAATACCGATAATATACGTTGACTATTTGATTTTGAACGAACCATTTACACGTGAACGCAGAGGACAGAAAAAACCTGAAGAAGCAAAGCGTTCGCCTTTCAAGCACCATTTTAACCTTATAATCATTTAATTCAGAAAATGGGGCTTGAACAGCGATCGGAAGGTTGTTCTGTCATCGGAGTGGCAAGTGTAAATATACCTTTAGTTCAACCACCAAGGGAGACATTATAATGCACATGATGATCGTAGACGATGAAGCACACTGGGTCGATAACCTGTCCATGACCAAGCCCTGGCATACGCTGGGGATTGAGCATGTGCACAAAGCCTACTCGGCACACGAAGCACTACAAATGATTGACACCCACCCCATCGATATCGTGATCTCGGACATTCAGATGCCCGAAATGACAGGCATTGAACTAATCGAACGCATCCGCATCCGGGACAAAAAAATAAAATGTATTCTGTTATCCGGGTATTCCGAATTTGATTACGCCAAAAAAGCCATTCAGTTCGAAGCTGTGGACTATCTGCTGAAGCCGCCCACTGACGATGAATTAATGGGTGCCGTGCAGAAGGCCATCGATCAATTGAACAATGAATGGGAGCTGGTCAGTTCACTAACACGAACGCAGTTTACGTTGCGAGAATCTCCCCATTTGCGAGGACGACTGCTCCTTGGGGCTTTGCAGGGACAACGAATCGCCGCTGCCGAATGGGAGCGGAAGCTTGCCAATTACGACCTGCCCTTTCACACCGGGGATGCCGCGTTAATGTTGGTACGGTTGGAAGAAGAATTCGGACACTATGACAGCAATGATCAGACCCTGATCGAATATGCGATCATCAACATGGCGGAAGAGATTATGGGTGAGTTTATGGAAGTGTGGGGCGTGAAGGAGGAGCACGGATATCTGGTGTTTTTGCTTCAGTTGAAAGAACGGAAAGACGATATTGGCAAAGAAACCATGCTGGAGAAGCTGTCCATTCAGCTTCAATCCAAAGTAAAACAATTTCTGAAAGGCTCCCTCTCCATCGTTATCACCGAGTGGTTCACCTTTCCGGAACAGATTTACGATCGCTTCCGTCAGGCTTCCGCCTATTTCCGGCAGATCGTTGGCGACGAACGCGAATTTGTTATGCGCGTGAGCGATGTCGAAACACCTGCGGCGCAAGGTCCACTCGACGTGCTGTATACCCCACCCACCTTCATTAGTCTGTTGGAAAGCGGACAGTGGGATGCCGCCGAAGAGAAAATCCTCGCGGTCTGCGCGGAGTTGGATGAAAAATGGTCGGAATCATGGGAGCATTGCATGGAGGCAGGTTTCCTCATTACAGCATCGTTCACCAACATCGCCCACCGGAACAAGCTGACTCTGACCACTTTAATGGGAAATGATGTCGAGGATTTGCAAAGTGGGGAAGTTTTCGCTACCATCAGCAAACTGCGGAAATGGTCGCTCAGCGTGCTCGGCAAACTCAAGGAAGGCACATCCAACGAGATCAAGGACATTCGTTCCGATTATGTGAAGAAGATTCAGGATTTTACAGATAAGAACCTGCATCTGGATGTATCTTTGCGTGTGCTTGCAGATCATGTGAACCTGCACCCCACCCATCTGTCCAAGATCTATAAGATCGAAACGGGCGAAGGCATCAGTGATTATATCTCGCGCCTGCGTATGGATCGGGCCTGTCACAAGCTGGTGACGACCACCAAAAAAGTATATGAAATCAGCATGGAGATTGGTTATATGGACCCGGCTTATTTTATCAAAGTGTTCAAGCGTCAATTCGGCGTTACGCCGCAGGAATACAGAGACCAGCATAAATAACATGACTGAAAACCGAATTTTTTGAACTTCATTTGCACATTCACTAATAGAGTCCTATGGAAACTAACAAACTCATATAGATGCCCTCCCGCCCAAATTGGTACAGTTACATTGTAGAGGTTGTTCAAAAAAGTCCGCTTTTGATTACGAAGGATGCCTAGCGGCATCATCAGCATCGAATATGGAATTCAGCCGAAATAAGCGGGTGGCTTACGAAGTATGTTTCCTTTGGAAACATTGTAGTTGCTCACGTAGCTCTATCTACGCTCCGCTACTCCATTTCTAGCTTCATCCCATCTTCTCGGTACTGAAAACCGGCCTTTTTGAACACGCATTTGTAAAGATCATACACCGTAGGGGATTGAACAATGATCAAATTCAAAACATGGTGGTCACTGCTCATGGTTATCGCGCTCATCACGATCACTGCGTGCGGCAGTGGCGAGACAGCCAGTGACAATGGTACCGATAATACGCCGGGAACTGTCGGCTCAGCGGAAGCAGAAGCTGCTTTTGCCAAAGGAAAATATGACCCACCCATCGAGTTCAGTTCGGTATTGATGCCGAAGAAATACGTGCAAGGAGATACCAAAGAAAATAACGTGCACGATCGCTGGATGCTCGAAACGCTGGGTATGAAACATAAAGATACCTGGTATCCAGCCAATGACGACCAATACAGACAAAAGCTTCAACTGGCTATCGCTTCTGGCGAGAAGCTGCCTGATTTCGTCACCGTACCCACCAATGCGGTACTGACCAATCAACTGATCGACTCAGGTCAATTCATCGCCATCGATGAGTTGTTCGACGAATACGCGAGTCAGACCCTGAAAGATCACGCAGCAGCACATCCTGAACTGTGGTATCCGTTCACCAAGGACGGCAAGAAATACAACATGCCGATCATGGAGTACACCGATAACGACGATACTCTGCTCTGGCTCCGCGAGGACTGGATGGAGAAGCTGAACTTGGAAGCTCCAAAAACCATCGCAGACCTTGAGAACATCATGGACAAATTCAAAAACGAGAACCCGGACGGTCTGTCTCCAGACAAAGTATTCCCGCTGGCAATCTCGCTGAAAAATAACACCAACACCTGGATGGGTCAGCTCGACTGGTTGTTCGGTGCATACGGTACAATCGAGGAGCAATGGAACAAAGACGCAAACGGCAATCTCGAGTACGGCTCCGTTAACCCGGGTGCCAAACAAGCTCTTGCCAAACTAGCTGAATGGATGGATAAAGGTTATATCCACGCTGACTCCGCTCTGTGGGACGAAGGCAAATCCGCTGAGAGCTGGACAGCTGGCAAAGCGGGCATTCTGCCTGGCGCCAACTGGGTACCGGACTGGCCTGCACCTGACCTGCTGAAGAACGTACCTGGCTCAAAGTATAAAGCTTACCCTGTTCCAGCTGGCCCAGACGGCAAGATCGGTACGAAGTGGCAGAACTCTGGTGTCAACGCAAGTATCATGATCAACAAAGATGCGAAGCATCCAGAAGCCATCTTCCTGTACTACAACTACTTGCTCGATAACCTGGCTAACCCGGCTGAGGGCAGTGAGTATGAATACGGCTTCGCCAAAGGTTACGACTGGGATATCATTGACGGACAACCGACCAGTGACAAAGAGAAGATCAAAGACTTCTCCAACGAATTCCCGTTCCTGACCGGCCCAGCACGTATCCCGGATCTGTACATGAAAACACTCGTGAAGCTGGCCAACGGCGAGAAGCCTGAAACACCGTACGAGAAACAAATGGCCGAATTCCGTAAACCGGAAAACTGGTATGCTGGTAAAGTCGTTATGTCCCAGATCGACATCCGTAAACAAAACTACTTTACTGGCGCAGCAACACCAACCATGGTGTCCAAATGGAACCTGCTCCGTCAGTCCGAGATGGAAACCTTCAACAAAATCATCTACGGCAACCTGCCAATTGATGCCTTTGACCAATTCGTAGCCAACTGGAAATCCAATGGCGGAGATCAGATCACGCAAGAAGTGAATGATTGGTTTAAGTCGGTGAGTGCGAAGTAAGAATAGGATTTTGAAAAAGTAGATCGTTAAAAAAACAGCCGAGGCGTGTAACTTACCGCTTCGGCTGTTTTTTAAGTTAAGATCTGGGCCGCTTCCCCTGACTTATGGATTCGCGTTAGTGAATTGATTAGCCTTCGTATTGGTCTCCTCAGGCATTGACTGGCCCAGTATGGATACTGTGAGCTGAATCCCATCTCTTAGCCCTTGCATGTATAACCGCTCATTCTCTATTCCTTTGGTGACAATGTATCGGCTCTCCCACTCAGCATATTCAGGTGTCTGCTCCATATCCTTGCCAGCAAACAATCCTTCAAACGCTTCCTCCTTTTCCTCATGTACACGACTCAATTCAGGGTCATGCTCGATTTGGGCAGATACTTCATCAAGCCTTGCCTGAATCGCTTGTTTCAACCACGGTGGAAAGTCCATTTCTTCTCCTCCCCTACGCATTATGTACCTCGCTCATCATCGTACAACTCGGCTATGTCTCGCCTTAGTTTCGCTGACTCGTGCCACCAGTTCATCCACCCTCCGGCTCTGTTCCTGAACCTCGGGATTGTCCCACAACGGAATCGCTTGCTTCAAGGATGCCTCACCAAGCTGATTAAGCTTGCGCCTCTATGTTATTCCTTTTCTCTTTGTCTCATCTAAATTGTACGAAAAATTATGAACTTTTTAATGTAATTATCGAATTATAATAAAAGAATACGATTAATTTGCATGGTGGTAATAAACTGTTACCTCTAAGGAAAATAAATTTTCATATTTATAACATTGCCTAACTGACTCATATCAGCAATTATTCTCTCCATATATTTGCTTCCTTTAAACAAAAACGGCTGCACTGAAGTTCATGCAACCGATGTTCTCAATTTTTTGTACACTCTTGCATTCTCAATTTTAGTGGCGTGGATTCCTTCGCCCATACTCAAAGCAGAAGTTCTTATTATGAGCAAAGTGGTAATGAGAACTTCTATTATTGTCTTTGAAGAAAACCTGCTAATTGTGCGTGTCTTCTTAAAGTGACTTTAATTGCATCTTTAATTGACGAAGGTTTTGTGTTTTCCGAAGAAAACACCTTCATTTCGATAATAAGCTTATTTTTTTGTGCTCCTTCTTTTTTAACATATACATCTGCTCGAACTGAACTATATTCTGTATTGATATTTTTTTCATATGATGCTTCAAGGTCACACAATCTTAGTATCTCAGAAATTCTTTTCCCCAGTGCGACAGATTTTTCTGGTATATCTTGATACCACTCACGTGCAGCAATAGAACGTTGAGACTCTCTATCCCTAACAGGATTAAAATTATAATTAGTCCAATTATCAGAAAGTATTAAGTAAAAATGAGTAGCCTTAAATCTATTTAATGGTGAAACAGGTACTCGGTAATTTTCATCTTCTAATGAGAGACAAAGCTTGTGTAAATCAGCAACTTTTACAGGAACAATACGAAGATCAAAGTACAATCGCGTTTTATTAAATTCTCTTAAAGGTAGACTCGCTCTATCTTCGTCATTGAGTTCTCTATACCAAGCATCCCAATTAAGTTTATAACCTTCACGAGGCTTACTAAATTGCAGTACACGTTGAATTCTTACACTGTCTGCGACAGGCCACATTAGGATTACTTGGTAATCTGACAGATTATCAACATCATCAATGTTGCTCGCCAACAAGCTACCAACTTTTTCAATCGCGGCACCTATTGTACTACATCGAAGGCCAATATCCACCAGATCTGGTTCCAAAATACCGTAGTCCGCTAATGAATTCTCTGAGTTATGGAAGGAAAAAGTTTCTTCAATGATTGAAGGCCATTCTTCTTTAACGGGTCCTGAAATTATAAAATCATCACTTAAAAGAATCCTCTTATTTCTACTTGTAGCATCTACTAATAACCTCTGAAACTCCCTATTTGTCGTCAACCAAATAAAAACAATTGGTATATTACGAAACTCTCCCCGGTCTAATAAACTTAAATACTCTACAAATTGTGTTGGAATAGTCTCTCTGCCTACTACTCCTTCTTCATATTGATCAATAATCGCAATCAATAATTTGTCAATATTATATATTTTCTCGATTTGTACTCTTTCAAAGAGTTTCTCTTTACTTTCAATCTCTTCACGATTAAGTTGAAATGTATATGTACTAGGGATATGTGTACTTATCTCGCGAACAGCGGAAGTCTTTCCAGCGCCACTTTCACCGTACATAGGCAGAAAGCGAATCCCTCCACTAATTTGTATTGATTTATTTGCAGTGTTTATTATAGATAACAAGTTTGAATTAGGTACCAATCTTCCCCTATATGCCGTATCAAGATCTTCATATCTCGAAGGTAAACTGATTGTAATGGACATAGTAATAAATCTCCTCTCTTTCTAATTTCCCTGTGTTCTATCATTGAAATTCCCTAAACAACTTTCATTACTACATCTAAAAATACGTAGTTAATAAAATACATACAGAACTCCTTATTACTATTGTTTTGTTTCTTTATGAATAGATTTTTTTGTATTCACGGCCTTTAAAGAAGTGTTTGTACTTATTTTCCCCACAAATTCTTACTACACATAGTAATTAATCTTCGTATTGCTTTAATAACAACTCACCATAAGAAACTAGATCATCATAAGTAATTATTTGAATTGAATTAAGTTTAGAATTCAAAACTCTTAAACAATTCTTCTGATCATTATTAAAGTTCTTATTGAAACCCACGATTATTCTAATTCGAGGCATTATAACTTTAATGGAATACTCTCTTTCTAAGTTCAACTTATATTCTTCTAACTTTTGCAAATAGAAAAGGCTTTGACCAATGACTAATGACAAATCTGGATGAGGATAATAACATTTATGGCTCATATCATACTTTAGTAAATCATGTGATGGCCGCTTTAATTCAATTAAATCAAGATATCCATCAACTGATTCCATGAGCAAATCTCCTTCACTAAATAAACCAATCTTTCTTGCATCATGCTTTTTTATATAATCCACACCGAAAATCCATAAATTTTGTTCAATCCAATTTTGAAAAACCTTTTCTGGTTGTTTAGCTCGATATTTGATTAAGCTATCTTCAGAATTCACTCCATCAACTATTTTTCCACTCTCTTCGTAAAGTAATAGTTTCCTTAGATTTGAAATCTCACTTATCATTAGTTTATGATGGTAGGCACCATGTAAATTTTCTATTTCCAGATCACTTAATGACTCTAGTAGACCAATAATTTTATTTTCTGATTTGAATTTGTTTAATAAGGTTAGTATTACTTCTAAGTCTCTCTCCTTTAAACTTTCTAGTAATACGTTGATTTCATCTGAGGTTTCAACAAACTTAGAAGATATAGGAGCTCCTTCTCTAATAATCGAAATAGAATTCAAATGTGTAAAAATTTTTCTAATATGGTCTACATAGAGTCGTTCTGTAAAAATAGGCATACCTTGAGCATCTATTGCAAAGATGTTTAAGCAAAGGTCTTCACTAGCAGTATCATTCACTATACCAGAATAATTTAGCATTAATTTAAACCGATCAGTTGAATAAATTTCCAGGTGGTAAGCAACACTCATTAATCTCACACCTTCGCAATGGTATTTGAATAACCTGTCCATTCAGGATTATACTTATCAGTTAATATTTCGAATTTTGGTTCACTTTCAATAATCTCGATGTTTCCAACATCTTTTATATCAAACATTCTAAAATCAGGAAAAGGGTTTTCCCAAGCAGAATCTGAAACTCCTCCTGTTTGTACAATATGTATTTTTGTACTTTTCAATCCACTTTTAGCTACAAAAATAAAAATTGCATGTACATTGCCTACTCTTATACCTTGAATTTTTCCAGGCTTGTTGTAGGTAAACATAATTGGTTTTCTATTCTCTACTGCTTGAATTAACTTGTTGAGAGTTTCCATTAAGATTGCTCCTTTGTTAACGTATCAGAATATTCTTCTAAAATCTAAACTACGTATATCATAACCCATCTTGCGACATTTTCAGAGAAAAATTTGGTGAAGAAGGAAGATTCAGCAGAAAAATTATTCATCAATTCTTTTTCCAAGGAAGTTTATGGACTTTTTTAGATAATTTTTGTCAATATATGCTACTCTTGCATTCATATGACTAAGTAGTTCCTGAATGTAGCGTAGGTCTGTCCCATTTTTCAGCAGATGAAAGCCTCGGCGCATGATGTACATAGCTGAATATAGCAAATCATTAGATGTTATCAGTTAATTCTTCTAATCTACATCCTACCTAACAGACGTCCAGATGTTGTTTGAGAACGCTAGGCAACCACAGTAATTTTGAAAAGGTTTGTTATTCATTCGTCGCCAAACCCCTCCGATCTTGTTGAAAACTCCTCTCTCACAATATAATTTTTTGCCTTTCAATATTACAGATTGTTGCAACTCTGACGGTTCATCCAACTCTTCATTAGCCCCAAATCCCGGTATATTGAAGACTGACCCTACGCTAAACAGCATTTTAATTTCCATTCTGTGCCTCCTTATCTCTGATCTATGTACAGCTTGCTTTTGACATCTCGCACTCTGAGATCGGCATTACGAAGTCTAACCATCGCGTCTCTTAATAAAGCATACCTTTCAGTAGAATTGAGTTCAGTAGCAAACCTTGCTGCTCGGATACTTGACCAAGCATCTGTAGGCAAAACTGCTTCTCTAATCGCTCCATTGACGCCAAATGTCCAGTAATTCAGAAATCCATCTACACAATCATATTTTTTCTGTTATCGGTCATATGCGAATAGTATAAATGCTTGTCTCAGCTCTTTTACTTTGACGATGATTTACTACGAAATATTGATTCAGGATACATACACCACTTGTTTTTATTCCATTTAATAATATTTTTTTGAATTTTTTTCTAAAAAAATGTAACTTCTATTGAACTTTCGTTGTTAATAGATTCGAGAGGAAAAATAATCACATCAAGTATTACATAACACTCTAAATCAACTAAAGAAAGAGGTGATTTTCGAAGATATTGTTAGATAATGAGTCGTTACAATGTCTATCTCATTTCGATCTTCTTTGGATGCTGAACAGAAATTTACTACTAGAAAGATAATACAAAATCCTGAAAGTATGGAGGAATCAAATTTAAAATGAAGAATTTATTTAGAGTTCCGTTTCTTTTGTTGGCTATCTTCACTCTAGCGTTCAGTACTATATTTCCGACCTATGCTTCTGCAAATAGCAACAATACTGTACCGACAGAGGCTCAACCGTCTAAAGCGACTGTATCTAGTGAACAGCCTAGTCCCGTAGTAAAGAACAAAAATGGTACTATTATTCCTATGGCAAGCTCTGATGTTGCCGTATTGACTCTTTTTCGGTCCCTAATGGCAGTACAAATAGTTCAGGGGGTTCGACAGGATCGAATTGGGGCACCCATTCTTTTATAACAGTTAAAAACGTGAGTACATCCAATATTTCTGTTGGCGGACTTAGCGGAATTGCCTCTAATAAAACTATTTCTGTGGGTACATGGGGCAATAAAAGCGAAAATGAAGGCATATTTTATAACTTAGAAGCTAAATTTATCTCTGAGAATAGCTACAATAATAGAGTTTCCCGTTCTATGTATTTAACCCAGAGCCAACTTAACAGTGTCAATTCATATATTCGAAGCCATGACTCTTGGAGCTCGTTAAATAATTGCTCTTCTTTTGCGGTAGGATTGTGGAATTCTGTATCAACAGATACGTATACTGCTGGTTTTCCAAATACGCCACAAAATCTGTATAATTCACTCAGAGACGGTGCTTACACTACGAATGCTGCTGTGCCATATGATTATTTGGTATATTATTCAGATGAACCTAATGCTCCTAAACGTAGCAATCAGTTTTAAACAAATACAATTAATCGATGTACCCAAGTATCATCGGGTGCATCGATTAATATCAATGAGGTGATTTATCAACTATGAGACCAAGAACAAAGTATGGCATTATCGTTAGTGCCGTTATAATCGTTGTGGTTCCTGTTATCATTGGAATTTATATGTTTAACAAGGTTGTGAACCCTGAGGAAATCATGGTTACGAAATCCGAAGTTTCTTCTGAACTTATCACTTTAAAAGGTGGATTCGCAGATAGTATCAGTAGGTATCACGGCTATAACGTTTCGCATAATAACAATTCATTATTCATTCAGATTAAAGGTAGTAAACTCCCCATAGGAGGTAGTAAGGATTTCAATATATCGTTTTCCAATGCCTACGGAAAGGTCGAAGAAATCTATTTACTAGGTCCAGATGACTCAAAGAAAAAGATTTGGCCAAATCCCTAATTACCTTTTTATTAAAAGTAACATCTCTAGATCGTTCGAATCATTCCTGATCTATGTAATGAACATTTCTATAATTGGAACTTTACTGCTTAAAGAAGGTGATCCTGTAATCTAGCTAGATCATCTTTTTTAAGTTTTTTGGTATTTATAATCGTTGAATTAGGTTTTGTTTGACTACTTATCTCATGACTTTTTCCAATGCTACCTTACATATCGTTAAATGTCTTATGGAACGTAATATACTCACAAACATAAGGATGGGGTTTATTTGAATAACAAGAAGTTAATAATTAGCATGATCACACTTTGTATTCTAGTCATATTGGGTTTTCTTAGATGGGACACCCTTGATTCCAGCGGAGACATTAGTTATAAGTATGATCGATGGGCAGGTCAAAAATGGGTAGATTTCTATCCGCCGCTAGCTGCTTCATCCAACAGCATGGAGTTTCCACTTATATATATATAGATGAAATAGATCAGAATGATATAAATAAATATTTAGAAAAACAAGCTCTCACAGGAGAGTTAGTCAACAAGTGGATTGAACGAACAAAGTTAACGGATGGATATATAGGACTATTATTATTGAATATTCTAGTGGTCATTTACAGTTTCTTTAAAATATTTATTTTGAGAGTTAAAAAATAGGAGGATCTGATAACTCTTCAATATGTTAATTACATCTCTTGTTTTCGAGTATGCGTTTTCAAAAGAGTCCACATGAATCTAAATTATTTTCAAATGCAAATACACTCCATTCAGGAGAGAGGTCGGAGAATTTCACCTTTCCAATTAACGATGTTTATCTCTTTGTCTTTCAAGAGGCACCAATCAATGATTTCACCTATCAATTTTGGCGTTATGATCTCATCGCTCCATTTCGGTGTTAATACTCTTCTGTATCCTATATATTCTAACGTCCAGCCTTCGAATTCTTCTCCGATGATGACTATAAATGGTGGCTTGTCCTTAATACTGTGTTGTCCCACTTCATAAGTGACGATTAACTTCTTATCCTCAGAAACGATATGTAATTTGATTATCCCTTCGTCGTCAATATCCGGATCAACATACCAATAAAACAATCGATTGGAGCGAACGATTTTACGTTTATATTTTTTTCTTACGCCCATGTCTCACCTCACATATTCCTTTTTCTCTGTAAGAAGTACTTCAACAGTTTGCCCATCCACATGAACACTTTGTTATCCGATGTTGATGGGCCTTATGATTCATTCATTTTATTGCTTTGTTATTCTTTCTTTATTGCCTAATATGACTTCATGAATTTCATCATATAATTGTAAATCCATAAATTCTTCATGAATCCATAGTCCTTCCTCAACATCTCCTCCCCCATACCTCCACCAATTCCATCACCAGGAAAGTGCTTTTCGAAATATAATCCTTGGCCTTCTCCCTCATTACAGTCCCATGCAATGGTATCTAAATCTTTTAATAGAGTATGTAATGTTTCCTCACTGCAATTGACTAGTTTCATAGGGCAAGACAAGTAGATTTGTCCTCCATCATCACCTTCCATAATTACATATGCATCTGGAGTATCCAGAGCTTTCTTAAAACTATCTATAAATTGATTGTTCGGTAGTCCGTTTGCTTCATTAAGGATATGTCGTACAGGGCTATGGTGCTCTGGAATTACATTCATCTCTTTTTTTCATCTTTTTCTCTTTCCAAAAACATACACCTCTTTGTTAGATATGTTTATTTGGACTTTTTTCATATTAGTTATTTACATCATTCAATCATATGACTTGTTCCATTGCTATATTAAATTCTTTAACATTGATGTTTAAATTGATTATTCCTTCTTTATCCAGCCCTTTAGTATCTAATTTAAAAGTACCTGTCAGTTCTTCCGAGCTATTACCATCAATTTTCATATTTATGTCCAATTTAATATACCTATCAATTAATCGCTCCTGAATATCCTTACTTAAGATCGGTTCAACTGTTTTTAACATGATTGATTTATTGGTTCTATTCCGAAGATTGAAATTGTATGTCACGACTGTAATACCTGCATCTTCTTCGCTCTCTCGCAGTCCAAATGAAATTGAGTTTATGATGAACCCGTCCTCAACAATTTTATCCGTCTTCACACTGTATGAAATACAACCACTTAGGGCGAGTATTGTTAAAAGAAATATTAAAATTATTGAACGCTTTTGATTCTTCAATTCGGGGACACCTCTATTTTATTTTTCTTCAATCCTGTATGTCTCTTGATTTATCTATTTCAGTTCTTTCCTATCATGTTCCTGTATTCACAAGACAATAGATTCGAAAATCCCCATCATTGGTAGAAGGAGTTGGGGTTCATCACACGTATCCATCCTCAGGTTCACCAACATCAAAGCCCAATACTTTTGAAGCTTCCAACTTGAATGTTTCAATCCAAGAAGTCCAATCCTCGCTATTCATCTGCGCATAAAAGGATAAACCACTAGACTCAACGGATGCTTCAATGAAGACATCATCCACTTCAGTACCAAACCAATATGGAATTCCACTTCTATAACCCATCCACCCTGGCATACACTCGTATACTTTAGCAACTTTAGCCCATACCTCATCAGGCAGGTCATACCTTATATTCAGGTTGCAATGATGAGAGTTTATGTTGTTCATATTCATTCTCTCCTTTTAAATTGAATGTATATTAAGATATATCTTCTATTTCTATGTAAAGTATCACACTTCTTTAATTAATAATTCAAGGATACATTTCTTAGTCTTTATATACTATTTTCGTTATCATTTTTGAATATTTTAATCTCGTTATTTCAATTAGGTCATTTGGCTGCCTTAAATTTTAACTTCATAGTCCTTTTGAGAATCGGTACACATAAAAATGCCCCCTCACTATAGCAGGTTATAGCTATACACCTGTTACAATGAGGGGAAATCTTCGTCTTACGTTCACTCAGCTTAGAAGTTATGAGTTATTTCACAGTTAACCCAGCAATTGATCTATCGTTGGATTCTCTCTCAGCATGCGCATGATCACCGTTAAGGCTTCTGCCCTCGTGAGATTAGCGTCCGGTTCAAACCGATTCGGGCTCTTGCCCTCGAGTAATCCCGCCGTTGCAGCCGCTTCAATGATTTCCTTCGCCCAATGCTTGGGTGCTACATCAACGAATGTAGTGGCATCTCCAGAAGCACTATTCTGGACAATCAGGATTTTCGAGATCATTGCAACCATCTCGGCTCGTGTAATCCTGTAATCAGCGTGGAACGTCCCATCAGAGTAACCGTTGATAACTCCATTGGAAGCAAGAATTTCTATAGAGTCTCGCGCCCAGGAGTTTTGAATATCCCGTAACTCAGACGTTCCGCTTCCTGAACGCAGGGCAAATGCTTTAACAAGAAGTGTGCTGAACTCTGCCCTCGTAATAGAACCATCCGGTTTGAATCTGCCATCAGGATACCCATTGATTATACCTATCTTGGCAGCGGACGAAATATCTTTGGAAGCCCAGTGGGACGCTGCATCCTGGAAGGTTACTGCGACTGCGTTACCAGCCAATGCTCCTTTTATAAAAGCTACGAGCCGATCGGTTTCAACAAGAGCTTGAAAATGCTTGTTCTCCTTAGCAGGAGGTATTGAAGGTTCCGTTTTAGCCGGAGTACTACTATCGATTGAAGTGCTTGTATTGGTTGAACTGCTTGGAGAGGATTCTGACCCCGAAACTGGCGTACCAGTTACTGTTACGTTTATATCTACCGATTGGGTTCCATAGACAGCACTGACGACAGTACTGCCCGCTGTCTTACCTGTAACCCTTCCATTGTTAACCTCGGCTATTGACGGATTGCGAACAATCCAGGTTACCAATGAGGTCACATCTTTTGCGACTGATCTGAGAAAACAGCTGTAATCGCTACAGAAACCGTTTGTCCGGTCGATACGCTCAACGTATTCGTAGCGGTCTTTAAATTGCTTAATCCCTGCAAGGTAACGCTCTTTGTTGCGATGCTGCTCATTTTGTTGCCATCGCTTACGGTGAAGCTGATCGTGCGCGTTGTCATATTTGCAGAGACTTGTGTGTTATTGTAAGTAACTGCTTGCAATGCGTTTTGCCACTGCGTCAACGTTGCGGTTCCACCTGCAGATGTCAGCGTCAGCACACCCATGAGAGCATTATAAGTTGCCGTAATATTGCCCATGCTCTCTCCATCATTGGTGTAAGCCAATACGTCTTTTCCCGCGTCGAAGTTGCTCGTGATGCTAACCGTTGCGCTACTCAAGGTTGCATTGTCCAGGTCGGATACGGTTAGACCGCTGTCGATAGACACCGGAGTCGAAGCTCCAGAGATGTAACTAGTCGAGCCACCACTCGTTTTCACAATTGGTGACTGGTCCGTAGCTGCAACCGTTACAATTCGTGTTGCCGTATTACTTGCATCCACACCATCCGTCACCGTGAAGCTAACCGTACGTGTCGCTGTATTTGGCGTAATCGCTGTATTAGTATAAGTTATTGACCTCAAAGCGGCTTGCCACTGCACCAGCGTTGCCGTTCTGCCCGATGATGTCAGCGTCAGCACACCCGTAGCTGCATTATAACTGGCTGTAATATTTCCCTTGTTCAACCCGTCATTAAAGAACATCAGCACATCTTCTCCAACATGAAGATTGCCTGTAATCGCCACTGTTGCGCTTGCAAGCGTAGTGTTGCTATCTGCGATTACCGTTATGCCAGAGTCGATCGCAACCGGAGTTGAGGACGCATTATCTCCAGCAACGAATGAAGTCGAACCGCTGTTTGTAGTCAGCATCGGAGGCGCGATCACCGTCACTTCTACAGGACGTGTAGCAGCAACGCTTGTCTTTGTTCCGTCGCTTACGATATAGCTAATATTGCGTTGCCCTGGTGTGGCGCTCGTGCTTGAAAACGAAATTCCTCTCAACGCTCTCTGCCACTGCGCCAACGTTGCGGTCCCCCTGATGATATCAGCGTCAGTACGCCAGTAGATGCATTATAACTCCCCGTAATATTTCCCATGCTTGCCCCATCATTGGTGTAAGCCAATACGTCTTTTCCCGCGTCGAAATTCATCATGATGCTAACCGTTGCGCTTGCCAAGGTGGTATTGTCCAGGTCGGATACGGTTAGACCGCTGTCGATAGACACCGGAGTCGAAGCTCCGGAGATGTAATTAGTCGAACCACCACTCGTACTTACGAGTGGTGTCTGGTCCGTAGCTGCAACCGTTACAATTCGTGTCGCCGTATTACTTGCATCCACACCATCCGTCACCGTGAAGCTAACCGTACGTGTCGCTGTATTTGGCGTAATCGCTGTATTAGTATAAGTTATTGATCTCAAAGCGGCTTGCCACTGCACCAGCGTTGCCGTTCTGCCCCACGATGTCAGCGTCAGCACACCCGTAGCTGCATTATAACTGGCTGTAATATTTCCCTTGTTCAACCCGTCATTAAAGAACATCAGCATATCTTCTCCAGCATGAAAATTACCTGTAATCGCTACTGTTGCGCTTTCAAGGGTTGTGGTGCTATCCGCGGTTACCGTTATGCCAGAGTCGATCACAACCGGAGTTGAGGACGTATTATCTCCAGCAACGAATGAAGCAGAACCTCCAGTTAAAGTTAACACAGGCCCCGTTGCTGCAAAGGTTGTCGGCGTAATGTAATTACCGAATCCTGCCTGAAAGGTTAATGCAATGGTGACCAGGACCAACATTTTTCGCAATAAGCTCTTCATCGACTGTTCTCCCCATCATTTAGATTTAATCCTGAGAATCTCACTATTGCTGAAACATAAGCATTAATTAATACTGGAATTAGTTGAAACCCTTATAAAACCTTTGCTACATAGACAAAATCCATTTTGCAACATTATTGAAAATAATTCCTGTGCTTTAAGAACTATCTTTAGAACTTTCGTCCTATTCCAACTCGTTAAAACTAAAAACAGGTCACTTATCCTCTTTACGGAGAGAATAGATGACCTGTCTATAGTCTTTAGAATAGTTATTAGAACCCCGATTAGGGTAAATGCTCTATGTAAATCCCATCAATGCCTTCTCCACCTGATCCACAATCCCATTGATCCCTGTCGGCCCATAACAACCAATCCAGGTTGCCGCATCCACCGAATGCACTCGCTGCTCTCTCCCCCACCGAGCATCCCCCACACACGCCGTTCTGTCGCGGATATCCCATCCTGCATAAGCTCATTACTGAGCAAAAAGTAATGACTGGCTTGTACAGCCGGTAGTCTATCAACCGAGATATGATAGGCCGTGTCGGCAGTATCGGATACAAATAACGGGGCAGGCAGACCCAGATCACGGTACAACACAGCGCCTGTACGATGTGCTGCAGAGTGAACCCGAACGAGAGAGTCCAGCGGACGGATCAGTGCTACACTTTTACCCGCCAGTACCGGAGCCAGTTCTTCGGACAGCAAAGCAGTACGTCGATGATAATCGGCAAGTATACGCTTGGCCTCTGCTCGCTTGCCTGTCAGTTCACCGAAAAGGCCCAGTATGGTCTGCCAGCTCTCATTGCGCTTGAACATAATTACTGGGGCAATCCGGCTTAACCGTTCATGATGCTGATCATGCACCTCGGTGCAGATAATCAGATCCGGTGACAATCGCTCTACCGCAAGCAGATCAGGATACTCATACGTTCCGAGTAATTCGGTACCCTGAAGTCCTGCTCGGATATATTGAGGGAAATTGACCACGGCACTTCCCGATCCTACACTTCCTACTGGAGACAAACCAAGAGCGAGCAAATGATCGGCATATTGAACATCCAGTACGGCAATACGCTGTGGTGATTCAGTAACTTGATATTCACCTCGCATATGGCAGATCACCGGACCTTGGGCCGACTCGTACGAAGAAGCTGTGCGATTCCGCAGTAAGGCTTGAGCATACCTTTCATCTAATTCTGAAGCGGCAGCAAGTCGATAATGAAGCGGAGGAACGCCATAATATTTCTTAAACGCCCTGCTGAAATAATACATGTCGCGGTAGCCCATTTTGTCAGCAATTTCCCCAATGGAAGCATCCGTATGGAGCAACATCCTAGAGGCGTTTTCCATCCGCAACTGGATGACGTACTCCATCGGCCCGAGCTGCTTCTCTTGTTTGAATCGTCGCTGCAACTGCCTTACACTGCATCCAGCAGAGGCTGCCAGCTCTTTCAGCTCCAGATTCTGGCGATAATGCGATGATATATAGGACACGACAACATCCACCATGTCGGACTCTGCTCCGCCTTGACCACGTTCATACTCCATGATCAGTTCGTAGATCATCCCCTGGAGCAACGCATTGGCATGAAAACGTTCCAGCCCTTCGCCGCGGCGCCATTTGGCAACGATTTTTTCCGCATGCTGAATCCATTCCGCTTGCGTTACAGGGTTCTGAATAAACGAAGTTTGCAGCGGGTGTTTGCGATACGAGGGCAATGCATGGGAGGCTCCTTCCAGGGAAGAAGCCTTATACCTAATCACGATATAATAAAGTTCGTCTGATCTGGCCGTCAGCGTAAAGGATGTTCCCTTCGCCACATGACAAGCAAAAGAAGCTCCAATGTGGCAAACTTCACCATTCATTGCAAGCTCCCCTTCCCCGCCTACTGCCAGCAGCAACACATTCGAGGTTAATTCGGTTTCGCTAAGAACACTGCTTGTCTGCAAAGTACCGCTATACCCATCAAGCATCTTGATCGTCGTATCACTCCATAGACTTGTCTGTTCTTGCAGCGGCATTTCTCTCATCTCCTGACAATAGCAATCGTAAAATTGTTGCTGTTGTCATTTTAATTGAGATTCTTTCTCATTGTCAATTTTCGGACATTTGAGACAATATTCACCTGACATCTGGTAATAGAAACAGCAGGTGATGCGCTCACTTTTGGCAACATGCACGTTGTCCTTACAATCGGTGAAGCGAGTTAATGGATTCTTCCTTTCACCAAATACCTGCCCGGATGCCACCTGCGTCAGATAGGAGAAGTCCTCTCGAATGATCTTACGTTCCTGCTCCGTCTCGCCTTCGTCAGGAGCGAATAATCGGCCAATCCGTACCATGATATTCTCCCAGAGAATGCTCATCGAAAGAGGTGCAATCGCAGCAAGAGCCTTTAACAGCGGTGTCAGCTGTACCGCAAACATCTCCTGGACCGCTTTTCCCGCCATACGTTCCTGTCTCCAGTCCATTCTTCAGCCTGAAGCCCGTTCACCGCTAGAAAAGGAAAACGAGTACCGCCCTCATGGTCTTCGAGCTTCGGATGATAGAGAAAGCTGTTCTCCAGCTGAAAGGTTACATGCTGATGATGATACGTCATCGCGGTCACGAGCGGAGTTGTCCATAGATAGCCAAGCCGCTTGGCTAACATGGAGGCTGCGACTTTCATGTCAGGCGCATCGATATAGTTCTGAAACCAGTGGATATACTCTCGACACACCTCTTTGTCATGCAGCTCACTCAGAGCAATGGTACGGACACTATGTTCAGGCGGCTCACCAAGCAAAATCGAATGATCCTCTACGGTCTCTTTCCATACGTCTGTCGAGAGATATCGGTTCATATTAGTTCGATCCGAGCAGAGCTTCCGAAGCCTGATCTACAATCAGATTAATCGCAAGCGGTCCGTAGTATGCAATCCACAGTGTGGAGTTTACGTCATACGTGCGGTTATTTTTCACAGCATCAAGAGACTGCCATACCGGATTGTTCGCCATCGCCTCAGCTTCTGCCGCAAACAGTTCATCCGACAGGACAAAATAACGATCTGCCCCGATCTCAGGCACTTTTTCCATTGAGATTTCTACAGAACCATCTTCATTAATCTCCTGTACCAGAGCAGGCATTTTCAGCCCCAAGTCATTGTACATAATACCGCCAATGCGATGCTCAATACCGTGAACACGAATTCCTTCTTTTCGTGGACGAATGATGGCCACCGTTTCATCACCCAGCTTCTCTGACAATTGTGCTTTCAGCCCGGCAATTTTGTCTTCATACGCTGTGCGCACTTTCTCTGCCTCGTCCTGCTTGTCTGTAATTTGGGCAACCGTAGCTAACGTATCACGCCAGTCTTCGTAGAAATCGAGTACGAGGGTAGGTGCAATTTTGCTTACACCCTCATACTGTTTCTCCTGGAAGTCCGTCATGATGATCAGATCCGGGTCAAGTGCAACAATCGCTTCCAGGTTAGGCTCGTCCCGTGTACCCAGAACTTCGACTCCATTCGGCTGGTCACCCAGGTATTCTGGAAAATCGGTATTCCCTCCTGCGATAACACTTCCTGCTGGCTTCTCGCCAATCGCTAACATCTGATCCAAAAACTTAACATCGAGAATTGCAATTCTCTGTGGTTTTTCGTTTAGCGTGATGTCACCCTTCATACCCTTGATCGTTACGGGAAAAGCTCCATCCGTCTGTGTTTCCGCATTCGCAGGTGTCTCCGCCGGTGTTGCCGCAGATTGCTTACCGCTATCTGTACCTGTTGCGGCACCGCAAGCCGTCAGGACTAGAATAAGAGCCATCATCAAGCCCAAGAGTAATCGTGATTTGTGAGCAGTATAGGCTTTGTTACCAGCCGCTTGCCCCTTTGTTCCTTGTTTCATTTGTAAATCCCCCTTATGTATAATACTGATAATGATTTTCATTATCGAAACATAAAGAGAGTATATACGATCTCCGTATCGTGTTACCATGTACTTTTGCGACATTTCAGTCGGACTAATGCGACATCGCGAGCCACTTATCCGCCCTTTAACTTTTCTGTAATGTACGCTTGCAATCGGTAGATATCTGAAAGAAGCTCTTCTTCCTCTGGTGTATTGCCATACTCCCCAGCCATCGTGGTGTGCGGATATGCCACTCCTTAGACATGTATTGCTGTTCATCCCGATACTCCAAAATATGTCCCAGGAAATATTCAAGTGAGCCAAAGGATTGCTTACGACTATCGCCGATGATGGATTGTGTTTGTTCAATGATTGACTGTAACATGTGTTGGATATGATCTTCTGGATTCATAGCGTTATCCTTCACTCTCTTCTGTTTAATTTCTTAAATGCCGATTGGTCTGGATCAGACTTTATATAGTCTAGTATCTTTTCCGCACATGCAGCTGAACTTAGCTCTTCCGTATTCACTTCCAGATCATATTCATCATAGGCGTAGACGTAGTCGAACTGGGAATGGGCCAGTCCAATTGCGCGATCTCCCCTGGTCTGCTCTCTTCTGGTGAGTTCTTCAATCGAGCAATTCACGCCTACAAACAATATTGGATAATCCGATAATAAATCATAAAACTCGTTAAACCACTTGTCATTGCTGATGACTGTATCCACGATGACATTCAGACCCATCTCCGAAAACAGCTTAATCATTGCACAGTACAACGAGTTGATGGGCTCAAACAGGATATCTGTCATCACATGGTGTTCCACTTCTCTTATTGGTTTCAGATCTGGATATGTAGTATCGATGAACTGATCATAATTATGTAGAAATTGATCCACAGATAGATGATGAAATGGAATATCTCCCTGTTTTTTCATTTCCATCGCGATACTGGTCTTCCCCGAACTTGAGGTTCCGTTTAGATATATAATGAGTCCTTTATCCACAAGAATCACCCTTATCTTTAAAATTGAACGAATGAATGAAGAACCGATAGCCATATTCATTTCATTAAACCAGGTATGTATAATTAATTTACAATAATTTTCAGATATGTGTATAGTAGAAATAAAACGAAATACCAATATACCAATCTAACCGAGAGGATGAGATCATGTCTTTTTTCAAAAAGAAGATGGTACTAGTCTCTTTATTCGTAATATCGGCTATCTCTGTCAGTGCAATCGCTTACGTCAATGGTCAATCGAAACTGAGCGTGCCCATTCATAACGTCGTCAACCTTTCTGCCAATTCCTTAACTTTTCATGAAATAGATAAGCTGGACGCGTTTGCTGAACTGATCGTCATTGGTCAGGCAACAGAAGATTTCAGAGATCGAGAGCATGTTATTACTTCATTTGATGATGGGACTATGCAGTCTTTTCACACCAACACGAACATCAGGATTGATGAGATATTGAAGAAACCCGACGATTTCCCTTCGGATCAGAATGAATTGACGATCATTGAACCTGCCAGCCTGGAAGAAGACGTCAAGTACACAGTTAATGACTATGTAGAACTTCAGAAGGGTGATAGAAGTGTACTTTTCTTAATGAAAAATACTTTTGGTGATTATGGATTGATCAATGATAATCTCGGAAAATTCAGCTTGAAAGGGATAACTCAATATAGTGTGCCTCAGTCCTCTACTGCTCAAGTGTTATCAGAATACGAAAATTTCTGGGACTCTGTTATGGAGAAGTATGATCTGAATTGAGATTTCATAAGGCAAATCATCACTTTGGGGACATAGCTTCCCCTTCAATCTATTTAATTTCTTTATCCAAACTTACACCAAATGATGAAGTTATCGAATTCATTCTTGCGCTGTCATATTTATAAATCACATTGAAGTCACACATATAACTAGTAACCTTCCGACAGACCCCGACGGCTACCTTGAGATGCCCAATCGTTCACGCAGTTTCTTTCAACGATCTAATCAAGATTCTTTTCAAGCAATGCACCTATACGCTCGGCCATCACGTATCGAGGAAGTGGCTTTTCATTTTTAAACCACCATTCTACTACGCCAACAATTGCCGCCCCCAGAAACTGAACCTCCACATTTATCCCTTCCGTTATTGCTGCAATGGTTTCCTCTTCGGACATCCTGTTCCCTTTCTCCAGTTCTTCAATGAAAAAGGTCAGAAACTGATTACGAAAAAAGAACTTCCCTTACTCGCCAGCAGTGCGGAGAAAAACAAAGAGTGCTTTTCGAAATACTCGAGCCAAATTTCCACCATATCTCGATAACCGGCATCATCTTCTGTAGCTTCACAGATCTCCCGCAGGTTCGTAATATGTTCTTCGATGAGCTTATCGAGAAGATCGAATTTGTCCGTGTAATGAAGATAGATCGTTCTGCGGCTAACGTCCGCTCTGTCAGAGATATCTTGTATTGTGATTTGATCAAAATCCTTTGCAATCATCAGTTCAATAACTGCCATTTTGATGGCTTCCTGGGATTTGCGTACCCTGCGATCCACCTTTAACACTTGACCCCTCCCCGTTATCTTCATCGTTCATGCACACTTTCATTGAACCTGTGAACTAATGCACGAAATGCGACTTTTTAAGAATGGTAATGTTTTAATTTCTGTATACCATTATACATAGATGATAAATAATACACTACTGTGCATTTATGTAGGAATGGGAACGGAGTTATTAAACATGAAAATTGCAATTGTTGGGGCTACAGGAGGAACTGGAAGGAACGTCATGGAGCGTGCACTTGTCTTAGGACACGAGGTCATTGCGGTTGCTCGTCGACCAGAAGCCGTATCGCCTGCCGAGGGACTCACCATAAGAAAAGGAGATGTACTTGACGAATATAGCATGGTCAACGCCATTGCGGGGGCAGACGTTGTGATCAGCTGCATAGGTCCTCCCAGTAATTTGTCGCCAGAGTCTGCCGCGAAGAGCTTGGGAAATATCAGAGCCGGAATACTTACAATCGCGGCTAATTTCTCACCCGGTAGGGTCATGTCCGAAGGAATCCCGAATATCATATCCGCATGTCAGCGTACAGGTGTGAAGCGCATTGTTATGCAAAGCGGTATTAATTTGAGCGATGGGAAAGAGCTTTCTCTTATCAACGCGTTGGCAGTTCGTTTGATGCGCAGCATCTTTTGGAAGGCAATTCAGGATAAAAGTATGGCAGAGCAAGCACTCATCCAGAGTGGACTGGATTGGGTCATTGTACGTGCATCCGTGCTTCAATATGCGGAGGGTACGTTGAATTATACGGCAGGGCCACTTGCTCGCATCCAACCGCTAGGGGCATTGCCCTTTGCAGACTGTGCCGACTGCCTGGTGCGGGCGGCGACCAGTGAGCCCAAGTGGAAAAATAAGATTGTTAATGTAGGAAGGTAACATGGATAGCGATGACATGGTAATTTCATTTTCCGTTTTCCCTCAGTCTCCTGAAGCACATAACTGGATATTATTATTTATTTCAAGAATCTCGTCTAATGTTCCGTATTCACGACGCGACTCAGCCTTAGATAGCTCCTATCTAAGGCTGAGTAGTATGTTGTCTGAGCTTCTTCATTGATTACTCATCTGACAACCGAGGGGTATAGCCCTGATGTGTGAGCATATCGTTTATAGATGTCAGCTTTCTTTGAGATAACAGCATCAGTTTGCTTGAATTATCTTGAACCGTTAGTGCTGTTCTTCTAGGTGACAAGATCATTTTATCGTCTGGTATACGAGGCCTATGGCTCCAGAATCAAAGGTCTTGTTCTCGATGAGTTTAAGATTAATCTTCTCCTTAATATCTTGGAATAACGGCAATCCCTTACCGATCAGAACGGGAGAGACCGTAATTTTATATTCATCAATTAAACCAAGCTGCATAAGCTGGTGTGCGAACCGAGGACTGCCGAGGATGACCATATCCTTGCCTGGCTTCTGTTTGAGGCTCTTGATTTCTTCCTCGACATCTTTTTCACCAGTCTGGAATTATTCCATTCCACTTTTTCCAGCGTCGTGGAAAAAACGATTTTGGCTGTCTTTTCGATCCACTCAGCATGATTCCGTTCATGTTGCGAAGCTGATGGATCCGAAGGCACAGATGGCCAGTAACTGTACATCATCTGATAAGTCCCACGCCCCCAAATGACAGTGTCTGCAGTACTCAGAATTTCTTGCGCGTGTTTCTCCAAATCAGCATCGTAGGAAACCCAGCCAATGTCCATTTCACCATTCGGCCCTTCTACAAAACCGTCAAGTGATGCGTGCAGAAATAAAACGAGTTTTCTCATTTTCAATTCTCCTTTGTTCATGAGGATTTCTAGAATATACATTAACTACATATCAGTACAATTGAACTCGGGGGTGTTTCTTCCTTATGGATTGCTAGTGAGTGCTAAATGAAATATTCTACTAATCCACCAAAAGCACCTCCATTATATTCTGCAAAATTGCCCTTGAGTTAAGTATCTACAAGAACAGAACTTACTATAATTATTAAAATTTTCTGTGATTGGACCCTGTACATACGGTACTCTCTTTTACTGAAATTGAATATGCGATGACATGAATTGTGAAAAGAAAAAGGAAGACCATGCTCATCCCATAGGGGAATCCAATGATCTTCCGATGCTTTGTGAATTATGCTGTTGTAAAAGGTTGAGTTTGGCGCGGCTTGTGCAATCGCAAGCCGTGTAAGGGTGAGGTGCTGCGAGCATGGATGCAGCACCTCTTGTGGATGCACCGCGCCAATGATCGCGGTGCTGTTTCAAAGGCCGCTGCACCTACATGGCAGCGGCTTCTTCTCCCAGCGGCAGCGTGTAGTACTGCGCCTGCTGCCCTTCATGCTGCTGGTACACAACGACCAGCAGCGTCCGGCCTTTCGCGGCAAGCGGGCTGGCGCCAGCTAGCACACGCTCAAGCCGGAACGGAAGCACATCGAGTACGGTGTGCTTCTGCAGTTCCTTTTCGCCGAGACCCAGGTCGGCGAAAGCACGGGCACCCATGACCGTCTGTGCGGTCATGGCCGAGGTCATCGGCAACGCACGCGAAGCGTTGCCGTCTTCCCCGTCCGCCGCTCCATCCGCGGCGGACTCTGTTGCGTCGCCCGCAGGGAGCGACGCGGCAACCCCGGCTTCGCTGCCGATCACACCCGCCGCATCTGCGGCAGAGTTCTCCCCGGCAGCAGCCGAATTTCCCACAGCGGCACTCGCACCCGTGCCGCTGCTTTCCAACATTGCCGTGCCAGCGGCACCGGCAACACGTGGCAGACGAACGTCTTCCGGACGTTCAGCCAACGTTTTCATATAACCCGCCCACTGGTCTTTCTGGAGCGGTTCTTCCCACCAGATTTTGCGTGGTTTGTACTTGTGACCGAGGAAATAGTCCAGCTTCATCAGACCAAGCACGACATCCATATGCGGCGTGTTCCGCGACTCCAGGAAGCTGTGCAGACGCGTGAACAGATCCTCCAGCTGGTGCCCGATCTTCTGCCACCCCTGACCTTCCCAGTAATCCCCGAACGCCTGTAAGAAATCAAACGGCGAGTTGAACTCCTGCTCCATTAGATACTTCAGCGTGTGGTCCATCCGGTGTGCGTTCCAGTATTTCTCCAGCACATCTTCCAGCCGCTTCAAGCGCACAATGTCACTGAATGGCAGCACATCACTGCCCAAAATCTCATACGGCGCGTGATCCATATACGTATAGTTATACTTCTCCGCATCCAGACGCAGCCCCGTACCACGCAGCATTTTGAGGAATCCGAGTTGCAGCTCTTCCGGCCCCAGGGCAAATACATCGTTAAACGTTTTGCGGAACGTATTGTAATCTTCCTCCGGCAGTCCGGCGATGAGATCCAGATGCTGATCGATTTTGCCGCTGGCTTTCACCTTGTTTACGGTACGGCTCAGCTTCGTAAAGTTCTGGCGACGTTTCACCAGTTCATTCGTTGGATCATTCGTGGACTGAACCCCGATCTCGAAGCGGAATGTACCCGGCGGCGCGTTCTCTGCCAAGTAGTCCAGTACTTCAGGACGCATAATGTCTGCCGTAATTTCAAACTGGAACACCGTTCCCTGATGATTCTCAATCAGGAATTTGAACATCTCCATCGCATAATCCCGCTTGATATTAAACGTGCGATCCACAAACTTGATCAGCTTCGCACCCTTCTCAATCAGGTACAGAATGTCCGACTTTGTCCGCTCAATATCGTAATACCGCACGCCGACCTCAATACTGGACAGACAGAACTGACAACTGAACGGACAACCGCGACTGGTCTCAAAATAAACAACCCGTTTCCCAAGCTCCGGAATATCCTCTTCAAATCGGTGCGGTGACGGCAGATCGTTCAGGTCCGCCTTCGGCCGTCCTGGCATGAGAATGACTTCTTCCCCTTTGCGATACGCCAGTCCATAGACAAAGTGGAACTTCTTGCTTCCTTCCAGCTCCGTCAAAAGCTGATGCAACGTCTCTTCTCCTTCACCCATCACAATGAAATCGACATTCGGAATCCGGTTCATCCAATATTCAGTGTCGTAAGACACTTCCGGCCCGCCCAGCAAAATTTTCACGTCAGGCATAACCTTTTTCAGATTATCAATGACCTTGATCGTCTCTTCAATGTTCCAGATGTAACACGAGAAACCAATCACGTCCGCCCCGCGCTGGTACAGATCAGACACAATGTTCATGACTGGGTCCTTAATCGTATACTCCGCCAAGTCAATATCAAAATCCTTCTCACTGTACGCCTTCAGACACCGCAAGGCCAAGGAGGTATGGATGTACTTTGCATTTAAAGTAGAAAGAATAACCTTCATGGTTCACAACCTTTGCCTGGACACCAGACCATATATTTTTTGGGAAAAGTAAAGCTCCACAGCCATCCTGCCCCGGATGCTGTTCATGCAAACCTCTCTAATCATAGCCATTCCATGTCTCATGGACATATACAACTTTTGTCTTTCAAAGAGTGGACACGCTTTTCAAAAAGACATATACAACTCACCTACACTAAAACACAACATACAGTGTACAATCGACTAAATGAAACTACATATTGTATACACTACTGTCAGCCAATCCTAACGCCAGTGTCCACCCTTTGAAAGACAATTTACCTTCTTTTGTCCATAGTACAGAGACATACCCTAGTCCAAGTCCATTTCAAACTCAACTTTAACTTGTAAAGACTTCATTCGCATTCGATCCACGACTCGTTATTCGCCTCTTACTATCTTGAACCTTTGGGCTTCATGCATAAGGCTTGAGCCTCGTGACTCGAACCTCTGCCAATCGCTTCCCCGTATCATGGATAAACCATCGAACTCTTACTAGAGCGTGTCTTCAAACTCAGACAAGTGATACGTTGAAGGATGTCAGGTCCAAAAGCTCTTGAGGTCCAGATTGGCCGATTCTGGCGTGTGGTCCCGACGATGTTCTAAGGAACCGAGGACAAGTTATTTGGCCGTCGGGTCCTCCTTTTAATTTGTAAGGAACATCAGACACGCTTCAAAGACCTGAAAGCGCGAATGTAACAACAACTTACACTCCATCCCAACCAGCCACACTCACTCATAATGGATCATACTCATTCATACCTGCTTATACCTTCTCGTACTATTCAAACTCGTAGAACGGATCGTCATCCGTATCGACTTCTTCGCCCGATTGCTTCTGGAAAAATTCCAGGAACGGCAGTCCGTACTTGCGGTACTTGACCTCACCGACCCCTTTGATATCCAGCATGTCACGTTCTGTCTGTGGACATACCACACTCATCTCGCGCAGGGTCGCGTCATTGAAAATAATGTACGATGGCACATGCTCTTTCGCCGCCAGATCTCTACGGATCAGACGCAACTGCTCAAATACCGTCTCATTGACCGCAGATGGCATCGCATCGCGACCACGACGTCCGCCGTAGTTCGTACCGGAAGCCGTTGCCGCTGTCTTGCGGACCACACGCTGCATCACTTCGCGCTGGCCTTTAAGTACTTCCACCGCCAGTGGCTGCGAAACGAACGACCGGATACTGTCCCTCGGACAGCATCAGATATCCTTCCGATACCATCACGTTGATAATCTCCGATATTTCGCGCTCTGTCCGATTGCCCATCACACCGTAGGTTGGCAGAGAGTTGAAGCCGTAATCAAGCACTTTTTTGGCACGTGAACCTTTGAGCACCGAAGCGACCAGCGATACACCATAACGTTCACGCATGCGGTGGATGCAGCTGAATATTTTCTGCGCATCAATCGTCATATCAACCAGCTCACGGTCGTCCGTACAGGAACTGCAAATACCGCAAGGCGTATCGTCATGCACCTCACCGAAATAGTCCAGCTGCGCACTGCGCAGACAGCGAGTCGTGTAACAGTAATCCACCATCTGTTGCAGCTTCCGGTAATCATTCTGTTTGCGGTCGCCCTCCATCGGATTCTGCTCAATCAGGAACTTCTGGGTGATAATGTCCTGAGCCCCGAAGAGTAAAATGCACTGACTTGGCTCTCCGTCCCGTCCCGCACGCCCCGCTTCCTGCACGTATGCTTCCATGTTCTTCGGCATGCTGTTATGAATCACGTAACGCACGTTCGACTTATCAATTCCCATCCCGAACGCATTCGTCGCCACCATCACCCGAATATCGTCGTACAAAAAAGCTTCCTGGCTCTGGGCCCGCTCATCGTCCGTCATTCCGGCATGATAGCGTCCTGCGGGCAATCCCGCCTGCAACAAACGCTGATGCAGATCGTCCACGTCCTTACGGGTCGCGGCGTATACGATCCCAGGCTCGCTGGCATGCTCGCGCGCATAATTCAGGACAAAGTCCTTCTTGCTCTCGCCGCGCAGCACGCTAAACGCCAGATTATCCCGCCCAAGTCCGGTCACGTAGGTCTGCGGATCCTGCAAACGCAGCAGCCGCAGAATATCGCCCATGACCTCGGGCGTCGCTGTTGCCGTGAAGGCCGCAACCACCGGCCGCTCCGGCAAACTGTCCACAAACGGCGCTACCGCCAGGTAGCTTGTCCGAAAATCATGCCCCCACTGTGATACACAGTGGGCCTCATCCACAGCCACGCACGAGATCGGCAAATAGCCCATCTCCTCGCGGAACCAATCCAGCTCCAGTCGCTCAGGCGCGACATCGAGCAACTTCAGCTCACCGCGCTGCGCCGCGCGGATGCGATCATTCACTTCTTTGCCGCTTAACGTACTATTAATATACGCGGCAGCAATTCCGGCGGTCGTCAACGCATCGACCTGGTCCTTCATTAATGAAATCAATGGAGAAACAACTAGTGTAAGACCTGAATATAACAGAGCGGGGATCTGATAACAGATCGACTTACCGCCCCCGGTTGGCATAATGCCGAGCGTATCTTCACGTTCGAGCAGGCTGGCTACAATCTTTTTCTGTCCCTCACGGAAGTCGGGGTAGCCATAATATTTTTGCAGGAGACCCTGCGCTTCTTCAATAGTAGGTGTTTGCACACTCATGTAAAGACTCCTTACTTATCACCGGTGTTCTTCCACCAGCTTGGTCCGATCCGATTCTGACATCCGAAAGCGGCTCATATGCCGCATCCTTGACAACAAAATGGCGTTCTCATGACTTGTCCGTCAAGCAAACGCCGCTCCCTTTAGTTTAACGGCCCAGCCCCGAATGAGCAACCGCGTTTTACTGTAAAACGTTCGAATCGGCTTCATTAAAATAAAAACAACCGTCCTGCCCCAGTCGGACAAAACGATTGCTTTAAACTTTGATTCACGAACCACACTCATATCCCGCTAGTATACCCGTGCCAATTCATCTGGTGAACCTAATACACTTTATAACTTCCCTTTAATCTTTTAACGACTCTACCTCAGACTCCGGCAAGCCACTAGCCTTGGCAATAAATGAAACTTTAATACCTAGTGAGAGCATGTTTCTTGCTATTTCAAGAGCTTTTTTACGTTCTCCCTTTTCCGTAGCCCACTCAATCATGGAAGCTTCATCATGCAAATACTTCTGCCGCTCTTCATACAAACGACGTGCTTCCCGATCCTGACTCAAAACTCCAGCGTATCCATCGCCTTCTTCAAAGTAGATTCATTCATTTGCAACACCTCCCAATTGGATTTGTCAGCACCTTTCAGGAACAAGAGCCAGTTAATCAGTCCACCTGCCATCGGAACGGATCGATCATCCAGTTTCGACAGTTCCATGAAATGCACTTCAAGATCATCACTAAGTTCAAGTCCGGTGTGGTCTTCCCTCAGATGAAACACATTATGATAACGCTCATTTGTGATAAACGAGTAATTCAAAATATTAATGGTCACACACTTTTTCAGTTCCTTATACGTTTGGCCTTCCTGCAACTGACTGGAATAACGCTTGCTCCAATAGTATAGGGTCCGCTTTTCAATATCGTATTTATTAAATAACTGCATCTCAATGTTAATTAATTTACCTTCAGCTGTTTTCGCCCAAATATCAAATATGGACTGTTTATCGAGTGTCTGACCATCAACTCCGTTTCTTTCTATATATACCACGCTTATTGTGACTAATTGCAGCATCAACTTCCTTTGTTTAGGTTAAACATTCCCCAACAATCTATTTATTTCCCCAGCTTCTTCAAGTCCTGAATGTACAAACCATACCCTCTCCATCCATCATATTTAGCTCCGCTTTAATTGTGGTTTATTTTAACTTATTTGTTATTAATCAATAAACATAGTGTGTTACCATCAATTAACGAATAGCTTAAAGAGAAAACCTTGGCATATCTACATCTACATATCGATTTCCTTAGTGTTCCTAACCAACACCTTCAAAGGAGCGTAATTTATTATGAAACAACAACATCCTCATGGGATTAATCCTTCAAACAAATCAACATCTAAGTCATGGATTACCCGACACCCGATTCTCACTACATTTACATTATTGATCCTTGTGCTGTTTACTTCCGTATTCCTCTATTTCTGGTTCCGTCCATACTTCTCCACATTTGACCGTTCCGAGCTGGGAGATCTGAATTATTCCATGCCTTCGCGTAACGGTGAATATACTGCAGAGATGTACGGTGTACCTTACGGTGGTGCGGCAGGTGGCGTTACGATCTGGGTCGATGTGAAAAAGACGAATGCCCCTGAGGACTCCACGGTAAAAACGATCTATCGCGCCGAGCACCACGGGAATAACCATCTCGAATGGGAAAGTGAAAATACACTCCGAATTGAAAACTGGAATGAATATACGGATGAGAGCATTACGCTTAACCTTGATGAGGAAATATATGATGGATGGGGCTGGGCGTGTAAGAGCTTACGGATGAAGAACCAGTATGTGCGCTGCCTGGCACCCGAAAAGTAAAAGTAGCTTAACAGCTAAATGACGGCCCTGATGCTCGGCTCTCACCTTGAAGCGGCATTTTCACTGCAACGCACACCAGAAGTTCTACGCTGTATATCCTTGTGAAATTTTCACCAATATTTATTTTCATTTCCAGTACACCATGACAGGAGATACTCTCGCGGTACGAGAAGCGTAAAAAGCCCCACTCACCGGCTCTTTCGGTCAGTGGGGCTGCTCTTGTTCTTTAACAACTTCGTATCTATCAGACTTAAAACGTATGGCAGTATTATCATTTATCTATCATATCTATGATACCTCATAATCTGCTTCTGCTTCTGCTTCTGCTTCTGCTTCTGCTTCTGCTTCTGCTTCTGCTTCTGCTTCTGCTTCTGCTTCTGCTTCTGCTTCTGCTTCTGCTTCTGCTTCTGCTTCTGCTTCTGCTTCTGCTTCTGCTCGCAATTGTGAATTACACTTTATTTCCACTCAACACTTATTTACAGCACTGATCCGTACTATCGTATCCTACAGCAACGATTTGCTTTTGTTATCCTTTTGTTGTCCTTTCACTTCTCCTTTTATCTATTTTCTGTATCTCTACTTCTGGTTCAAGTTCCGCTGTACTCATCTGTCCTGATTCGTCCTTGCGCGAGCCTATCCCTCTTCCTACTTACGAGGTGACACCTCACCACGGTCTTCCCGCTCCTTCATCTCTTTACGCACTACAACTTCGAGCTTCTGCCGATTGGCAAGCAATCCGGGATCATTGGGCAAATACTCACGAGCTTTGGTGTTATACTTCAATGCCTGTTCCCAGTTACCCAGATGGGCATAACAAAGGGAAAGCCGGGCATGTGGCAACCAAGTGCGGCAAGCCACAGGCACCGGGCGCAGACCCGGATCGCGGCTGCTCACGTCCACCGCCTGCATATACCAATAGATCGCCGAAACGGGTTCCTGCCGTTCATGGAAACAGGCCGCAATGGCGCAACAGAAATCGGCATGTGGCAGGTCATATTGGAACGACCGCAACAATGCGCCGAGCTTACGGCCCGGCTCGCCAAGCCGCTCATGACATTCCGCCAAACGCGCACAGGCAATGAGACAATCCTCGCGGTAACCGCTTGGCTGCTCCAGCAGCTTCGCATAACCACGTGCCGCCGCTGCATACTGCTTGCGGTCATAACATTCGCCTGCATAATAGAACAGCAGGCGACCTTGGGCTACGCCCTCTTCGGCGATCCATTTGCGCAGAATGCGCACATTTCGCGCCGAATGATGTCCCGCTTCGCGGCGATGCGTGACGGCAATATCTGCCGTGATGACCTCGCCCCGCGGGAAGCTAAGCTGCTCATGCGAGCCGGCCATGCCAGCGGCACCCGGCGTCCCGCTTGACGAGGCGGAGCCGTCGGTCGGTCACAAGCGGACTTCCCTCGGGCCCCTCGGCCAGCGTATAGTTCAAGATCACAGCCGCCGTCTCCCCCTCAGACGGCAACTGCTGCTTCAGCACTGCAAGTTTCGCCCGTTCCGCGGGCAGCAGCACATCATCCGCATCCAGCCACAGGATATATTCCTGCGTGGCCTTGACGAATGACTCATTCCGCGCTGCGGCAAAGTCATCCTTCCATTCATACGTGTAGACCTGGTTGGTATACTCCGCAGCAATGTCCATCGTACGATCCGATGAACCGGTATCCACAATGACAATCTCGTCCGCGATGCCAGCAACCGAGTCGAGACAGCGCGCCAGCGTGCGTTCTTCGTTCTTCACAATCATGCACAGACTGATGGTGATCACGTTTTGAGCCCCTTCCTGTCGTACGCGTATTGCGAAATGTCATAACGGCTTTGTCGCTTCATTGACCAGGTACTTCAAACAATGTACTAACTTTTGGTATCTGGAACTTAGTACCGGTACATTTGGCTGCCTCAAACACACGATTAATTTGTATCCCAGGATCATCAGCTATATCGCTACAAGCAACTGCCTTCATACGCTCACTCCCACAAATCTCAAAGTTCGATAAAGAATACATATCATTCTCACTGTGGCTAACGAACCGTGGTAACGCTATTCGGTGTATTTCAGCCACTTGGAAAATCTAACGAATCTGAGGCGCGCTATTTATGCTTTTCAGGCATCTTTTCCCCGTTTATCGCAGCTTTTGGGTGAAATAGCGTCGCTGAGATTCGTTACATTTTTCCCCTCTCGAAAATCACCAATATAAGGCGTGTGAGATTCGTTAGAACATAGGGTAGCTTTGTTGTCACACAAAAACATCAGTGGAATAGCCCGATCTCCTTCACAAGGAGAAGCTAATGTTGCTCCAGAGCGCCCACGCCTTCTCATTTACTCTGGCAGGCTACTTTCCCTAGTCCTACAATTTGGCGTTTTCGTCTACCTGTGCTTGTGCCTGTACCTTCGCAGTTTCTTACAACACAGTTGCAGTGTTCTTGGGTTTGGGTTTGGGTTTGGGTTTGGGTTTGGCTTTGGCTTTGACTTTGGCTTTGGCTTTGGCTTTGGCTTTGGCTTTGGCTTTGGCTTTGGCTTTAGCTTTAGCTTTAGCTTTAGCTTTAGCTTTGGCTTTGGCTTTGGCTTTGGCTTTGGCTTTGGCTTTGGCTTTGGCTTTGGCTTTGGCTTTGGCTTTGGCTTTGACTTTGGCTTTGACTTTGGCTTTGGCTTTGACTTTGGCTTTGGCTTTGACTTTGGCTTTGGCTTTGGCTTTGGCTTTAGCTTTGGCTTTAGCTTTGCTTTAGGTTTTGGATCTTTAGCTCTTTGGCTCTTTGGCTCTTTGGCTCTTTGGCTCTTTGCTTTTTGCTCTTTGGCTATTTGCTCTTGGCTCTTTGCTTCTGGGTCTAGCCTTTCTCCTTAACTTCGACTCCAGCCGTGCTCCACCCTAGCCTCTGTGTCCCCTGCCTTGCCACCGGCCCTATTCCTTTTCCTTTTCCTTCCCCAACTCCCCTCTACCTTCACCTCTACCCTTCCCCACTCTCCTGGCGGCGAAGTCGTTTCACCTGTTCCACCGCACTGTCCAGTGCCTTCTTGCGCTGCTTCATTACGCGGAGGTGATTCTGCTCCACCTCGGTAAAATGCATATGATCCAGCTTCATCCACGCCAGCAGTTGATCCAAAGTCGGTGACATATGCAGTTGTGTTGTCCGCCGTTTACGGGCCACGCAACATAGATATTTATGATGAACTTCGAGTTTCAAGACTTCAAAATATGGCATCAGGGTCATCGCCAGGCTTCCTGCATAGAAGGTCTGCTTGTGGTCATAGAACGGATGATACCCATACGGCACGGTTATAACCAGCGTCCCATCTTCTTGCAGCAGCCGATGAATCTGGACCAACAACGTCTCTGGATGGGCAAAATGCTCCAACACTTCTCCAAGCAGCACCGTATCAAAGGTCGTTCTTGCTTTCCATTGCGTAATATCCAGCATTCGAAAATCCACATTCTTCTGGACTGGCCGGGATTCTTTGGCAAGCTCTCCTTGGGCATACCGGATACTATCTTCCTCCAGATCGATACCAGTGACACGAAATCCTTCCCGTGCTAGCAAAATAGAGGTAATTCCCTGACTGCATCCGACATCCAGAATACGATGGCCTGTTGCCTCACGGCACATCCAGTGGACACGCGTCCTCGTTGCTTCATGAGAATCTTCCGAATTAATCTCGCCATAGTAACGTTCACTTACACGGTCATGATTTGCCATGGGCATCTCCCTGATCCACGTTGGGATCGCTCACAGCTTCATGGCCAGTTGAGTCGCCCTCGACTGCCACCTTCACTTCTTCTTTTTGCCCTGACCCTTCTACTCGTTCTTGTTGCTCGTAAACGATCTTCGCCTCATGCCGGACTGGCTGACCCAGCACCACAATATTTCCCCCGTGGCATCCGGCCGTTGCATTGCGTGTATCGAAGATCAGCTTGGCGTGATCTGCCATCTCCTGATAATTGAATCCGGAATGATCCGTGGTGATGATCACCAGATCAGCTCCTGTCCACAATTCGGGCCCCGCCGGACTGGCATGCAACATCGTACCGTCATCCTTGCGGAAGACAGGCACCATGGGATCGGTGAATACCACATCTGCCCCCGCTTCACTCAGCAGGCGGAAGATATCCAGCGCTGGTGATTCACGCAGGTCGTCAATGTCTTTTTATAGGCCATACCTGCCACTACAACGCGCGCTCCCCGCATAGATACACCTTTTTGCTCCAGCAGTTCCGCTGCACGCTTCACCACTCTCTCCGGCATCTGCCGATTGGTTGCATCCGCCAGCTGGATGAATTGCAGCTCCGATCCCTGACGGTTGGCAGCCCAGGACAGATATATCGGATCGATTGGAATACAATGTCCGCCGATGCCGGGACCAGGATAGAAAGGCATATAACCAAACGGCTTGGTTGCCGCCGCATTCAGTACTTCCCAGATGTTTACCCCCATCTGTTCACAGGCCGGGGTCAGCTCATTCACGAGTGCAATGTTGACACTGCGAAATGTATTTTCGAACAGCTTTGCCGTCTCCGCTATCGTCGTTGAACTGACCGGAACCACTTCGTTGAGGAACGAGCCATAGAACTGTTTACCATAATTCAGACAGGCAGGTGTGGAGCCGCCAATAATCTTCGGGGTATTTTTCACGCCATAATGCACACTGCCCGGATCTACCCGCTCTGGGGAATAACAGACGTAGAACTGTTCTCCAGCTTGCCAGCCATTTACTGCTTCAATCGGTTGCTTCACACGCTCTTCCGTTGTGCCTGGATAAGTTGTGCTTTCCAGAATCACCAGGCTGCCTTCCTGCAAATATGGAGTCATGCCATCCACCGCCGCCGAGATATGCGAGATATCCGGTTGATGCTCAGCGGTCAGTGGGGTGGGCACACAGATCACAATGACATTGGCTTTCGCCACTGCTGCGTAATCGTCACTTGCCGAGAACAGACCTGCCCGCATCAGCGACTGCACAACATCATCCTCAATGCCAATGACATACGAATGCCCGGAACGCAGCTTGGCTACCTTGGAAGTATCGATATCGATTCCGTGGACCTGATAACCTGCCTGTGCCATCTCCACGGCCATGGGTAAACCCACATAGCCGAGACCGATGACGACAGCTTTCAGGGAGCGATCATGAATATGTTGTGTTAAGGTGCGCTGCTGCAACTCTTCATTTCCTTCATGCTGCTCGTGCTGAACATTCTCTTTCATGCCTTCCACCTCCAAACGCTCCGTCTCCCTTCGGTGGACGTGTCTGCATACTCCGAACGAGTTCTGAGACACACCCTAATCGATATAGCCACCTGCACGCAAAAACCGGGCAATCGCTGGTTTGTTCATCATGGCACTGTCCGAGCGATACTCGGAGAAGTTCACACGAGGCAGACTGCTGTACTGATCGGTCAGGCTTTTGTCCTTGTGCTCCGGCAGAATCACATAATACTGCGCATCGTATTGGTACGTACGCGGCGCTTCAAAGGGCGAGATCAGCACTTCATGCAATTTCTCGCCTGGGCGAATTCCCGTCACCTTATAATCGAAGGATGGACGTCCTGCCTGTTCCAACATGACGGATGCAAGTTCCGTCATCTTGCAAGCTTTCATTTTCATCACAAACGTCTCTCCGCCCACGGCCGCCTCAGCCGCCTTAAGCAGCAGATGTATGGCTTCGGTACGGGTCAGGAAAAAACGGGTCATGCCTTTATCCGTAATGGTCAGGCTTTTGCCTTCATCAATCTGACGACGGAACAAGGGCACGACACTGCCGCTGGTTCCAAGCACATTGCCCCCGCGAATACAGACAAACCGGGTATCTTCACTGAGCCAGTTGGCACGGATCATCATCTTCTCACCCAAGGCCTTCGTCATGCCATATACGTTAATCGGATCTACCGCCTTATCGGTGGACACATCGATGACTTTGGGAATCTGCATACGTATTGCAGCCCGAATAATATTCTGCGTTCCGATCACATTGGTCTTGAACGCTTCATCCGGCTGGTCCTCGCAGACCGGAACATGCTTCAGCGCAGCCAGATGGAAGAGCACATCCACGCCTTTGCAGGCATCTTCCACTGCCCGATAATCCCGGATATCCCCAATGATGAATCGCAGACGCGGATCATGGTTGAACGCTCGCTGCATCGCAATCTGGGCGTATTCATTACGTGACAGGAGGCGAATCTCAGCCGGGTTCTGCTCCAGCAGCACCTCGGTCAGCTTTTGACCCCAGGAGCCTGTTCCTCCGGTAATCAGAATCGTTTGTCCTTGAATCATGGATGAATCCCTCCCTGATCAGATCATGAAATCGCGTAATACCTGTGCCATCTCTTCCGGGCTTAAGCGGTCTTTGGCTGGTACCTTTTTAATTGAAGTATTATTCGAGTGCACGATGTTGACATAATTGCGCGGAGCAAGAAGCTCATGCGGCAGATCGATGACATTGCCATGTGTGCCTCTGCCCGGAAGCTTGACCCGGTATCCTGTTGCGTATTCAGCAGTCTTATACAAATAAACATAGAATTGTGGAGAACGGTGAAACGCTGGAGCCATCTCGTTATTCACACTGTCCCACAGGTATCCGTTCTGGTTGATCAGTGCGATCGTCTGCGGCTGTGGCTGAATATCGTAGAGTTGCTGAACAAAGGTTTTATGATACAGGTCATCCGAATCCAGACGGGCAATATAGAGTTGCTCCGCACCTTCAGCAAACGCCAAGATGGCACGCACACTTTCGATATGGGTTCCAAAACGAATATTGGAAGGAAGCGGCTCCTGCTCTGCAAGAATTTCACGCATCAAGTCCCCGATTCCTTGGACAGCTTCACCACTGTAAGGAAATCCTGATTCGTCTGTGCCTTCAGGCAATGTAATGTGAACGTACGGAAGATGCTCATCCGACGCTCCAGCCACTCCCGCGTCAATCGCTGCGGTCCAACCCGTAGTTATTAAAGTTAATCTCAATCACAACTTTCCTGGACATAACATTCCTCCTCATCATACGCTGGATGTTTCGCTTGGCGGATACAGACTGTTTTCATAGTTTGTTGCTGTCTTCCTATGAGACATTTCTATTACATTCTGATGATTTCCAAGCAACATCTCCTTTTGAATCCAGCACTCTATAACGTATGAAACGTTGCTAGAAGCGGTACCGACAGATGTACTAACTTTCATATAAATAGATTCATATACATCAAAGAGGCTGCTTGCGGGTCGAACGTACATATCAATATCGCAATGGCTACATAGAATAGAGCAGTTCAATTTTCAAAGGGGGTTCCACTGGAATGAATTCGATCTACCTTGAATTACAGGATGTACTTGATCAACTTGAAGCAGCCATTACGGAACAACGACCGCTGTCTCTTGTACGCGTCGGCGATGGCGAGAATATTGTCATGTCTCAAGAAACCGTGTGGACCACGGAACAGGTCCTTCAGGAGCGTTGGGCCAAGAAAGCCAATTTAGGACAAAAGGGGCTTCATCTCCCCAACATGAAACTCCGGGATGAGGTTGCCTCTTCCTTGCAACGTGCCGATATCGTGGGTATTCTGCCTCGCGGTGACAGTACCATTAATGCTCCGGACTATCTCAAAAGACCCCTGACCGACATGGTATTTGCACACTATGGCATCGCTCCTCCAATGACTTGTCACGCCTGTGTCAATCGGGAATTGGCGCAAAACCCGCGTTTCTGGCAGATGCTCGCAGACAAGCGGGTGTTACTCGTTACTCGTGAGACTGAGGCACTTCGTGTCATGCTCGAACATGAGCCGTACAATCTGAGCATTGTGCATTCCCTGTCCTTCGACAGCTATGATCAAATGCATGAAACGCTGCACTGGATTGAGAATAATCAACATACCTTCGATGTTGCTCTCTTCTCCTGCGGTGTCAATGCGGTTGTCCTTGCTGAGCGAACAGCTGCACTCGCAGGCAAAGTTGCCATCGACTTTGGCAAAGCCAACAACATCATTCTGAAAGGCCGAGCCAACTGATCCCTTTACAGCTCCGAACTTCAGGGTTAAGGAGTTGTATCAAATCCCAATAAGCTTGTACGGCAAAAACCCCGACTTCTTGAGCCGGGGGTTTCTTGCCGAGCGCTAGTGGAAACCTATCGCTGCATTGTCTTGCATTTCTGGGGTATGAAGCGAACTCTGCCGTCAACTAAAGCGATGTTGAAGCACTCTGCCTATTCACATTTACGTCGTTCATAACTAATTGGTAGCTGCAATACCGTAAAACATCTCCGGCCCGGTTCTTACTGCTGTGGACACGCCCGAGATGAACGAAGTATACACACTCTCCAATGCCGGGGGTGCAGACAGATCCTGAGCAGTGAACGAATGAAACTCGGCACCTCCATTCTGTCCAATCGTACCTTCAGCACGGTAGATCACATAGAAGGGGTCATATAGGAATCCGCGTACCAGCTCTACAACAAAGGTATCTCCCAGTTCTCCCGTAACGCCTACTGTCCCGTTCAATGTAATAATGGGATTCACCACACCTTGGGTCTGAAGACCAATAGCGCCAAATGCTTCGGGGGATGGACCTAGAGGTAAATTGGGCTGTCCTACTGTTCCCGAGTTCTCTGAAGTTCTCATATCGAGAAACACGCCCATGAGTAACACCTCCTATGCTATGAGATACCATATCCTATGAATCTCACAACTCTTTGGATTGGATGTATAGCAGATTCCATGAACCTATTTTTATTTGGCGACTGTTAATGGTATATTGAACTGCATAACGAAATGAACGGATCGTATGCACACAAGCGGTACAGGCTGTTCAGAAGGAGATTACTATTCATGAATAAACGCAAACGTCCAACAGGGAAAACATCATCGGCATCGGCCAAAGGGAAAACCTACTCTGGTTCATCTACAGCACGTTCCGGCAAGTCTAACTTCTCATCTGCCAAATCATCCGGAGCTTCCGCATCACGCAACACAGAGGATAATAAAAAACCATTAGCCGCCAAATCATCAGCCGCACCGAAGAAAGGCGGAAGTAACAAAGCCAAAAACGCCAGTGCTTCCAAGCGCCCGGGCAATTCCTATTACCGCAAGCAGGAACCGCCACGCCAGTACAAAGTAACCGAACCGGATGAACTGCTGAACTTCCTGCTGAAACATCTGAAGTCGGGACGGAATGCCGTGAAGTCCATTCTGGGTCGCGGACAGGTATCCGTGGATCAGAAAGTCGTAACCAAGTTTAATGAAGCGCTGACGCCAGGTCAGATTGTCTACATCCGCAAAGAAGGTGCAGTCGCTGCCCATCCTTGACGGGTATTAACATTTTGCATGAAGACGATGATATCATTGTGATCCGCAAGGAAGCCGGACTGTTATCCATTGCCGCTGATAAGACGGATGACCTGACGGCTTATCGCCAACTGACAGAGCATGTACGCCGCACCAATCCGCTCAACCGGATCTTTGTTGTACATCGTCTGGATCGGGATACATCGGGTGTGATGATGTTTGCCAAAAGTGAAGAGGTACAGCAGAAGCTGCAAAACAACTGGAAAGAAAATGTGCAGGACCGTGTCTACGTTGCCCTTGTTGAAGGTGCAGTAGCCAAAGAGGAAGGCACGATCTCTTCCTGGTTGAAGGAAACCAAAACACTGAAAATGTACTCCAGCTCGCGTCCGAATGATGGACAACATGCCATTACCCATTACAAACGTCTGAAGTCGAACCGTGATTTCTCCCTGCTGGAAGTGCGTCTGGAGACAGGTCGTAAAAATCAGATTCGTGTGCATATGGAAGATCTCGGACATCCGATTGCCGGGACCGGAAATATGGTGCACGTACGAGAGATCTTGGCCGTCTCGGACTTCATGCTCGTATACTCTCGTTTATTCATCCCACAACGGATGAGCTGATGTCATTCGAGACAGATATTCCGAAGCCATTCCTGTATCCGTTCCGTGCAGATGCTCCACCTGCCAAATAACTGCTTGTTTACAGAGAATCCGCTGATCCAATGATCACGCCTGAAAGGAGGAACGGACACTGAAAAACCTGTTAATTACCGGTTACCGGGCACATGAATTGCAGATTTTTGGACAGAAGCATGAAGGGATTCCTTATATCAAAAAGGCCATCTCTTCCCGGCTCACGCCTCTTGTCGAGGATGGTCTGGAATGGGTGCTGACGCCGGGACAATATGGTGTGGATCTGTGGGCCTGCGAAGTGGTGATTGAGCTGAAGAAGATGCATCCGCATCTGAAGCTGTCGATCATTACTGCCTTCCAGAACCCCGAAGAGCAATGGAAAGAAGACAAACAGGAGTATTACCGTTCCATCCTCTCGGGTGTGGACTACTACGGTGCGATTAGCAATCAACCTTATATCGGGCCGTGGCAGTTCACTGCACGGGATGACCTGTTGCTGCGCAAAAGCGACGGTCTTCTGCTCGTCTATGACGAAGATGCCGGGGAAGGCAGTCCCCGTTTTGTGAAGGAAAAAGCCGTAAAGAAACAACAGAACGAAGACTATACAATCATCAGTGTCACTTCGGAAGATATCCAATCCGTAGCTGAGGATGAGCGCATGAACGATGTTATAGACTTCGACGATTCTTCATTCTGATTCATTGTGTATCCGTATAGTTTGTCAGAGGTCATCGCTACAGAGCAATGATCAGAGGTGCATAACATTTCGGCTGACGTACATATGTTTTTTTCGGGGCAGGTTGGGTATAAGTAGTATTATAACTGCGATGATCATGTCGTATGGGATAAGGGGAACTGCTACCATGACATTAACGCCAGAGCAGCGCATTCAACTGCATGGATTCAACAACCTGACCAAGTCGCTGAGCTTCAATATGTACGATATCTGTTATACGAAAACCAAAGACGAACGCGAAGCTTACATTGAATATATTGATGAACAATATAACGCCGACCGGTTGAGCAAAATTCTGAACAACGTCTCCGACATTATCGGAGCCCACGTTCTTAACGTTGCCCAGCAGGATTATGTGCCTCAAGGTGCGAGTGTTACGATGCTCGTCTCTGAAGGTCCCATCGTGGAGATCCCCGAGGAATCTCTTGATGAATCTCCTGGTCCATTGCCCGATAACGTTGTCATGCAACTGGACAAAAGCCATATCACGGTGCATACCTATCCGGAGTTCCATCCGAGTGAAGGCATCAGTACCTTCCGGGCGGACATCGATGTCTCCACCTGCGGTGAGATTTCACCGCTCAAGGCGTTGAATTATCTGATTCATTCCTTTGATACGGACATCATGATCATGGATTATCGTGTACGTGGATTCACGAGGGATACGAGCGGACGCAAGTTGTTCATTGACCACGAGATCGGTTCCATTCAGAACTACATTCCGGATGAGATCAAGAGCAGCTTTGACATGATTGACGTGAACGTCTATCAGGAGAATATTTTTCACACCAAATGTAAACTGAGGGAATTCGATCTCGACAATTATCTGTTTGGATACACCAAGGATAAGCTGAGCAAGAAGGAACAACAGGAGATTACCGAGTGGCTGAAGCTGGAGATGGATGAGATCTATTACGGCAAAAACATCAATCGGCCCTCTTAAGAAGGCGTTCCAAGGCTGACCGCTGGAGGACAAGATGTAAGACAAGCGATCATGAAGGCAGGGTTTCTCCTTATAGGAGACCTCCATCATGTGCTTGTCTTTTTCTTTGATGTGTTGACAGTGTGCAACAATGTTTTCTATTATAAAGAGTAACTGTATTACTCTGCAGTGAAGGAGACTGAGCCCGTGATCGAAAGCAATACGACCCGACGTAACGAATCATTGTTACAAGCGCTTACTGCACAGCACAATGCCATCACCAATAACATTGCCAATGCAGACACGCCCAACTACAAAAAGAAAACGGTAGAGTTTCAGGAAGAACTGAGACGGATTGTCGAGAATGGCAAAACCGATCAGCTCGCCATGAAGCGGACTCATGAAAAACACTTCCCTGTCAGTGATCCCAACTCTTCGATCGTACAGTACCGCATTGTCGAGAACAACGAAACAGCCATGAACAATAACAACAATAACGTGGATATTGACATTGAAATGGCGAACCTTTCGGAGAATCAGCTCATGTATAACTACATGGTTGATCGGGTCAGCGGACACTACAGAAAAATGAAAAATTTATTGAATGATCTGAAATAATGAATGTACAAGCAGCCCGAAATGGCTGCTTTTTTTGTGTGTTTTTTCCCCTCAGTAGAGCTTGTGTTGTGCCATTTTTCGGTATCGGCTCCTGTTCGTAGTATAATGGGGAGAAACGATCGATTATATCTCGAACAAAAGAGGTGCAACATGGCTCCACGTCATTTAAATGGTTTTCAAGGTTCCAAAGTCAGACTCGAGCCCCTTGCCCGGAAGATTGCATGCGTCTCTCCCGTTTCACGGATGATTATGAATATTTGCGTAACTTGGATACGGATATCGCTATTCCGTTAACGCCGGATGAAACGGGTTCTTCGTCTGTCCGCCGGGACAACGGTTTTGAATTTGCATTACGTACACTGGAGGGCAATCGATTCATTGGCTTCACGGCCCTCTACCGGATCGAATGGAACAATCGATCTGCTCGTTTGGCCATTGGTATTGGCGAAGAAAATGATCGGGGGAAAGGTTACGGCAGCGATGCGCTCGCCCTGATTCTTCGATATGCATTCCACGAATTGAACCTGAACCGGATTGCGCTGGAAGTCATCGAATACAATGAAGCCGCGAGACGCGCGTACCTCAAAGCCGGATTCCGGGAAGAAGGCCGCCAGCGTTCAGCCGTTCTGCGGGATGGCATGCATTATGACCTGATCTCGATGAGTATTCTTGCGGAAGAATGGTCGGCACAGTCTCAGCTTCCCTTGTCATTCCAGTCTACCCGTACACCTGAATCCAGGAGAGTCGCCGCGGGTAGTTTCTCACAACTTTATGCGAACGAACAAGCTGCGCTGTCTCTGTCGGAATTAAGTTCAGATCCAAAAGCTGAATCTGACATTTCACCTCGCATCGGCGTGGGCGCAGTCATCCTGAATGAACGGGGCGAAGTGCTTCTCGCCTGGCGCAATCGTCAGCCCGAGCAGCACACCTGGAGTATTCCAGGCGGGAAAGTGGATCCCTTTGAATCATTGGAGACAGCCGTCATCCGTGAAATCAAGGAAGAAGTCAATCTGGATATAACCATTGACCAGCTGCTCTGCACGGCGGAGACGATCCAGCCAGAGCAGAAGGAACACTGGATATCCGTGCTGTATTCCACCAAGGTGATTGGCGGCCACGCTCGTAATCTGGAAGAAGGCGGAGCCATTGGTGAGATCGGCTGGTTCCCGCTCCATGATCTGCCCTCTCCACTCGCCTGTTTTGCCGTACCTGGGCTGGAATCTGTGAAGAAGCTATATGACGAATCCCTGTAATTGCAGCGGAGCAGCAGTTATGATCAGGTAGCGTGAGCAACTTAAATAACCGCCAGAACTCTTTTGGGAGTACTAGAGAGGTCTGACGGTTATTTGTTGTGCTCTACGTTCTCGTGTACATATAGTTCAACTTACATATAGATCGCGATACATCTTATTTTTTTCGGAAAACAAGAACCGTTTGAGCCCCTACACGGTCTAATACTCAACAGATCCATGAAAGGAGGAGCCATGTGACCCCTACTCAGCTCACCATCGCCGCACAAAAAGGGGATGCCGAGGCTTTTGCAGCCTTAATGGAATTACATCAGAATCGACTGTATCGTATCGCCTATGCCTACCTGCATAACGAAGGTGATGCGCTCGAAGCGATCCAGGAGTCAACCTACAGAGCGTTCCGTCAAATCAAAAAATTAAAAGAGCCCTCTTACTTTGGCACTTGGCTCATCCGCATTCTGCTCAATTACTGTGCAGACGAACGCAAACGCATACGTCGGTTCAGTCCCGTCACCGAGATCCATGAATCCAGCAGTTGGGATCGTCCTGCGGATCCCGATCTTGACGCCGCCGTCTCCACCCTTGACCGGGATTGCAAACAGATTATTATTCTGAGTTATTTCGAAGGCTTCTCTTTAACGGAAGTTTCCGATATTCTCGACATCCCGATCGGAACCGTAAAATCGCGCTTGCATCGCGCACTCGGACAGCTCCGTAATCAACTTGAAACGAAAGGAGATGTATCTTCATGACGGATGAACAACAATCATTTGACGCATTGGAAGAACGGCTGAATGCTCGCAGAACGGAGTACGAGACCATGCCTGTGCCCGATGCCGCCTATCAGGCTGTGCAGTCCGGAATCCGCCAGGCTGCCCGCAAAAGCAAGTCCCGGCTGCGCTGGTATATGAGTTCCATCTCGGCAGCAGCCCTCATCCTGCTGTTTACCGGATGTATCCGTGTCTCTCCCGCCTTTGCATCCTTCGTGGAGCAACTGCCCGGCATGGAAGGCATTGTGAGCATGATTCGCCAGGACAAGGGATTAATGATGGCGATTGATCAGTCCCTCTTGCAGAAAGTCGGTGTCACCGATGAACATGATGGTACTTCCTTGACCGTTGATGGCATTATCACAGACGAGTCACGCATGGTTATTTTTTACACGATGAAAGGCATGAAAGATCCGGAGAAATTCAACTATGATATCGATTTGCTCGATGAGAACGGGAAAGATCTTCCTGTTGCGTTTAGTCACTCTTATCCAACACCTTCTCCAGACGAGAATGTGAATGAGAATATGATAGACGTGATCTTCACGGATGGAGCCTCTCCTCCTGAAGAGCTGAGCGTCGTGTTTAAGTCCAGAGATACAACGCGTGCTGAAAAGTGGAAAATAACGTTCCCGGTAGACAAGAATCTTACCAAAGGCATGAAAAAGTCATTCCTGTGAATCAGACGTTAACAGTGAATGGACAACGTATTGATGTGAAACAGGCTACTCTGTATCCCACACGTCTTGTGCTTGATGTGAATTTTGATCCTAAAAATACCAAGAAAATATTTGGCCTCAGCAATCTTCAACTTGTCGATGAGCAAGGCCGTGCGTGGAGAACAGATACTTCAACAGGTGAGGATGAACGTTCCATTTATTTTGAAAGCATGTACTTCTCCATACCCAAAAAGTTGACGTTACAGGGGTCTGGCTTCTCCGGATTGGATAAAGATGAGTTGAATCTTACCCTTGATCTGAAGTCACACCGGATTACAGGTGGACCACCTGGATTGAAGATGGTAGGCAGCAAGATTGAAGGCAACGATCTAATAATTGACTTCTCTGTTGCTGGCAAGATGGACGGTGGGTTCGTTCTCACTTTCAGGGAAGTTACAGACCGTGCAGGGAAGTCATATGAAGTTCCAGGCGCCAGTTGGAGTAGCGGGGATGGAACAGATAACAGTCATACGATTGTTTCTTCTACTATTGAAAATGGAGCCAAGTTAACAGGGGAAGTGAAGATGACAATCTCCACCTATCCGATGAAAATCAGGTCACCATTCTCGCTGGATATTCCTGTGAACCCTTAATCTAAACGCAACGTGCTTTCAATAACTGGATTAATCTATATAATGGAAATATTCTTAAAGATAAGCAATGCGAACAGGAAAGGGTGTTTTCACAATGAATCAACGTTCAATCCGTTATCCACAGCCACTCGCTCCGGGACATACCATCGGTGTGGCAGCCCCCTCCAGCGGTGTAGGCGAATCCCTGCACCATTATCTTGAGGAGAGCAAACGCAATATGGAGCGTCTGGGTTTTGACGTGTTGGAAAGTTCATCGCTTCGCCAGAACATCAAATGTGTGAGTGCCTCCAAAGAGCAACGGGCCGAAGAGATGAATGAGTTTTTCCGTAATCCGAATATTCAGGCCATTATCCCTCCATGGGGTGGAGAGTTCCTGATGGATATCCTGCCCCTGCTGGATTGGGAAGCTTTGAACACATTGCCACCCAAATGGGTCATGGGTTATTCGGATATCAGCACCTTTTTATTCGCATACACCCTGCTCACCGGCACAGCGACAGCGCACGGCACCAATTATGTGGATCTGAGGTCCAATGCCCTCGATCCCGTGACTGCGCGCTGGATTGATGTATTACAGACCCCTTACGGCGGACAGATCACACAATCGTCTTCCACGCATTATCAATCGGCATGGAAAATGGAACTGCCTGGATTTAACCTGGATACACCTTCGCGCTGGAAACAGCTCGGGCAATCGGAAGATGCAGAGTTCTCCGGTCGGCTGATCGGCGGCTGTATGGATACCCTCACCTGTCTAATCGGTACCCCGTATGCACCCGTGCAATCGTATTTGGATCAGTACTGTGCAGATGAAGGCAGCATCTGGTATCTGGAGAGCTGTGAGATGAGCGCCGGGGATATCTATCGTCATCTGTGGCAGATGAGACAGGCCGGCTGGTTTACGGGCGTGAAAGGTTTCATGTTCGGCCGGCCTGCGGGTTATTCCGATACAGCGGATTTCAATTTTACCGATGCCCTATCCGCTGCACTTGGGGATCTGGATGTTCCTGTACTGTACGATGTGGATCTCGGCCATATGCCGCCCCAGCTCACCTTTGTGAATGGAGCATTGGGCAAAGTGGCATATGAAGATGGACGCGGGAGCCTTGAGATGGCGTTTGTGTAATCACCTTTTGTAGGCAGATGCATACCTTGAAGTAAGAACTTATTTTGAGGAAGGGTTGTGCATCATGTCTGAATCCACATCCACGCCATCCACACGTGTCGTGTATCAAGCCAATCAACCGATGCTTCAATCCGTGCAAAGTGTGCGGAATATGCTTCATCATACAGCCCGGCAGCACATAGGCAAAAAGGTACAAGTCCAGAATATCGATGGTCAAGTGTGGGAAGGTGTCATCATCAGTGCAGACCGGGGGATTTTGTATCTTCAGGTTACTCCGATGCATGGATACCCTGAACCGCGCGCCTTGTTTGGACCAACGATTCTGCCGCTGGTGCTGTATGAATTGCTGGTTATCACACTGTTGATGTAGTGGTATTGTGCCTCTATATCCGAACCCGTTCCACGAAGCTTCGCTCCTGAGATCTTCAAGTCTTGGGAACGAAGCTTTTTATGGTCTTGGGGATGCTGCGGTATGATTCCTTGCAAGCGTGTGAAATATGATACAATGGTGTCGCACCACCCCATATCTCATATGAAACGGAGCTTGATCCGGTTGGAATACATACGTCAAGATTCTTCATCCCCCGTATCACAAGTCGAGACGGGGATGATTGGCAGCAACCCTACTGAACAATCCCGCGTGATCGCCATCTGTCTGCTCGCAGGCAAAATCATGCTGCAAAGCGGCGGTGAGACCTACCGTGTGGAGGATACCATGAAACGCATGGCCGCAGCGCTGGGTTTACCCCATTCGCACAGTTACGTTGTGCCGACGGGCATCTTCTTTTCTGTTGATGCAACCGAACCCGCCAAGCTGATTCGTATCTCCGAGCGTACGACGGATCTGGACAAGGTATCCGAGGTGAACTCGGTCTCCCGCCGCATTGGACAAGGAGAGCTATCCGCTCAGGAAGCCCATGATCTGTTGGTACAGATCGAAGGCAAGTCTTCCTCCTATTCAACGGCTGTGCAACTTGCGGCCGCAGCATTATCCAGTGGTTGTTTTACCATTATGTTTGGCGGGGGCTGGAGCGACTTTCTTCCGGCTCTGATCTGCGGGGGTATAGGTTATGCAGCTGTTATTGCCTTTCATCGGCTGGTACGGGTCAAATTTTTTGCCGAGCTTACGGCATCTTTTGTTATTGGCATACTCGCTTTTCTTCTGATTTACATGGGAGTCGGGCATGAACGGGACAAAATTATTATTGGTTCGGTTATGCCGCTGGTTCCCGGGCTGCTGATTACCAATGCTGTACGTGACCTGATGGCCGGACATCTCGTGTCCGGATTATCCAAGGGAGCCGAGGCTTTTCTGACCGCCTTTGCCATAGGTACCGGCATTGCAGTTGTATTTTCACTTTTTACGTAAGACGGAGGAATGCAGGATATGCTCCATTTTATTGAACAAGCTTTAACCAGTTTTGTCGCTTCTGCTGCGTTCGGAATCATCTTCAACGCACCACGGCGCATGCTGCTCCACGGTGGATTTGTCGGCATGATCGGCTGGATCATCTATATCGTGCTTGAATATGCTGCGGATGCGGTACCTGCTACACTTGCAGCGACCATAGCCGTAGGTGTCATTAGCCAGGCTTTCGCGCGCATGTTTCGCGCACCCGTCATCATCTTCAGTGTCGCAGGCATCATTCCTCTGGTTCCTGGTGGACTGGCGTATAATGCGATGCGAAGTTTTGTGCAAAATGACTACAGTGCCGCCATGGAAATGGCCGCCAAGGCACTCATGTTATCCGGCGCTATTGCCGTAGGCCTGGTGTTATCCGAGGTATTAAACCAGATGATACGCCGAATTCCCGCCTCGATCCGGACCAGATCATCATTGAAATGATGATTTCCCACACATATTTAACACACGTAAGGCCCGTTAGCACACAGGATGAACTCTTGTATGCCAGCGGGCCTTACGTATCACTTTTTACAAATCTGTTTCTTTTTACTTCACGAACGTATTCTTCACACGCACCGACTTCAGGAAATACGGGATAAAGATGCAGCACGTTAGAATGGATCGTACGATCAGCTGAAAAGCCGGAGTTGCATCAAGCACATGTTGTTCTCTCGGGATTTCATTTCGTGCAATCAGAATCCAGGTCACGATGCTTATGATCACATTCATGATATACATCACCATCATCATACGTGGAAACTGTCTCTTCCGTTTATATAAAAGAATGAGATTCACGATAACGATTACCAATAGAATGGCACTGCTTATGAATCCAAACCACAGGAGTGGACGGATCATCTCTGTGTAAATCTGAGGATCGACACCACGGTCACCTTCCCATCTGGCAGGGTCCATGATGACATTCACCTGTGATACATCCGAGATGATTAACACCAGCGCAAGCCAAAGACTGATCTGGATCAAAATAAGCCATCCGCCCAAGCCGGAGATACCAGGCCGTTCCGGTCTGATACCGGTTTTGGATTGCAGCGAGTTCATATCCGTATCTGTATCCGAGTCACTGTATCTACGTTCCATTTCATCCTCCTTATACATTAGATAAAAGAAATACATTATACATTAAAATCCGGATTCGGTGTATTTAGAGGATGTAGAGAACATCTGGCCTAGGATATCCTCGCTTGAAGGTTTATGGCATCGCACGATTCATTACTGCTCCAAACAAATCCGCTGCAACACCACTTCCTGACCTCATAACATGTTCTGCATCCGTATGGTCAAATCCCATCCAGACCGCTGCCGTCCAGTTACTCGTATAGCCTACGAACCACAGATCCCGATTGGCTTCTCTTCCCACACCAGGTAACGCAGCCTGTGTTGTTCCTGTTTTACCCGCTACCTTGTGCTGACCTAACTGTGCACGTCTTCCAGTCCCCTGACTGATTACATTTTGCAGCATTCTGGTCATGTCATTCGCCGTGCTAGAGGAGATTACCTGCTTATTTTCCGACTTATGAGCATATATTGTTCGTCCACGGGAATCTGTAATTTGGCGTATCAGATGGGCCGTATTGAACTTGCCATTATTCGCAAAAACGGTATAGGCCTGCGCCATCTTCATCGGTGACACTCCCTGGTGCACACCTCCCAAGGCAATCGAGAGGTGACGATCTTCTTCCCCAGTTCAATACCAAGTCGTGCGGCAAATTGATGTGCTTCGTTAAGTCCGGTTTCATGAAGCAGCCATACGGCTGGGGCATTGATGGACTTTTGCAGGGCTTGGGTCATGGATATCGAACCACTGTAACGTCCACCCAGATTGCTGGGTTGATAGTTGCCATAACTCATGCGTTTATCCGGCAGTATGCTCGCTGGCTTAAACTTCCCCGACTCCAACGCCGGGCCATATGCAATAATCGGTTTGAACGAAGAGCCTGGCTGCCGTGCATCCATCATGGCCCGGTTGATGCCCCCTTTTACGGGATTACGTCCCCCCATCATCGCTTTCACTTCACCGTTATGCTGGTCGATTATCACCATGCTTGCCTGGACCTGCTCATCTTGACGATCATCAGGGAATCGGGTAGTGTCTGCAAAGGTTTCTTCCATCGCCAGTTGCGCCTTTTGGTCTAGCCCGGTTTGAATAACCCAGCCTGCCGATTGAATCTCCGCTTCACTTCTGCCTGTGAGCCGCGAAGCCTCCTGAATCACAGCATCCACGGCTGACACATATGCGGGCTGGCTCAAGCCCGATGAAGTTGCTTCATCCAATACAGTTTCAGACGGCCTGTAATCGACACCTCGAGCTTCGAGCATCTGTTTTCGTGTAATTAGTCCCTGTTCATGCATGAGTCCAAGGATAACGGCACGTCTTTGTTTGGAAAGTTCAGGATGATCTACTGGATTGTATAGAGATGGACCTTTGGGTATTCCGGCCAATGTAGCCACCTGCCATAGTTGCAACTGGTGCATGTCCTTAATTCCAAAATACCACCAAGCTGCCGCTTTTACACCATACTGCTGACGTCCCATGTAGATCTGATTCAGATACATTTCCAGAATGTCATCCTTGCTATATTTCTTCTCCAGGGCCATCGCAATCGATATCTCATTCACCTTTCGACTCAACGTTTTATCCCCATTCAAATACAGATTTCTTGCCAGTTGCTGCGTGATGGAGCTTCCTCCCTGACTCAGATTCATATGTATAATGTCTTGCACCATGGCCCTGCCGAGCCCGATAAAATCCAATCCATCATGGTTGTAGAAACGTCGATCTTCTGTAGCCAAAAAAGCCATCTTTAGTAAATCCGGCACAGCGTTCAGGTCAGCATATTCCGAATACCCTTTGGTCTGCGTGTGCAGCCTCGAAATTTCGGTCCCCTCTGCATTCGTAATAAGGGTTGAAGAGGCCACCTGCATGGCCTCTGGATGATTGCGAAGCATTCCTTCGCCATAAGTAATCAGATAGAGATAGAAAAAGGTTAACATCAAAACGGCAACGACTGCTGCATCAAATACGTAATACATGCATCGCTTGCTCCCGTGCTTCAACATTCAGGCTCCTTGTGCACCCGTTCAATCGAAACTTCGTGCACCTGACTATCTCGTTGTGTAATCTCCAGAGCTTGATGAAGCAGCAATGTCTGTTCATACGCCAACTTGACCCAATGCTGAACTTCCGCCTCGTCCTGGCACCGCCCTTGAATGATCTCATTCAGAGAAGATTGAATACCGTAGAGAGTAAGTTTTATTGGGGTATCAAGCGGTGTAGAAACAGCCTGAGCGTTCTTCTTGTCTTCTTCATGCAGAAGAATCGCAATCGTATTCAGATTGGCTGCCATCTGTCGGAGTTCACCACCACTTAGAACATCAATTGTTCCCGGGTCGTGGCCCAATGCAAGTTCGGCTGTTCCTCGCGCAAGTTGATTGAGATCTTCCGCAATCTTCTGGGATCGAATCCAGAAAAAGACCGCAAACACGGCTCCGCCTATAAAGATGAAGAACGGCTTTGTCCCGATATGGTTGATTCCCCAATTCATCATACGCGTTATCCATACAGTATTCGTAAGGACATGCTGATGTGCAAATCGCAGCACGTGATACACGACAAAAAGAAGGGCTGCGCTCAGTAACGCGCTTGCTCCTCCAATGTATATGTATCCTAGTCTTACAGTACTGAATCGATTCTTCATATTCGGTATCCTCCTCTATAGAACAATAAATAATAGAGGTAGCATACCGAATATTTCTTAATGAGGAAGTAGTTAACTTCTTACCAAAATCTTAATTATGACTAAGCTGAGTAATTACTTGGCGGAGCAGCCGTTACAGGGAATCGGGTAACAAAATCCGTTCTGCCATTATCACTGTAGGCAACGATACTTCCTCGGTGTAATTCAATCATCGATTTGGCAATTGCCAAACCGAGACCTGTACCTCCCGTTTCACGTGAACGGGATTTATCTACACGATAGAATCGATCAAATAGATGGGGCAGATCCTGCGCCGGAATCGGTTCACCATAATTACTGATACGGACTACAGCCTCTTTACCTTCAAGAGCCAACCCAATCTCCATGAGTTTACCTTGGGAACCATACCGAATGGCATTGCTGAACAGATTCTCATACGCTCTTACAAGCTCCCCCGGAGCAGCTTGTATCCATAGCGGCTCTTGCCCGCCGACGATCTTGTAGTTCATGCCAGCATCCTCCAGCATGGGAGTAAACTCTTCAGCCAACTGCATCAGAAACGAATTCAGATTCAACGCTTCCAAAGACAACGGAAGACTCCGCCACTCACACGTGTATATTCGAACAAGTCATCGATCAACTTACGAAGAGTCAGGGACTTCTCATAGGCGATGCTAACGTAGTAGCGCATCTCAATCTCATCCTGGTAGCGATCCTTCTCGATGTACTCCAGAAAACCCAGAATAGAAGTGAGCGGTGTTCTCAGATCATGTGATATCCCCGTAATCAGATCATTTTTGGCAGCAACTGCATTACGTTCTTCCTGAAGCGATAACTGCAATTGTTCAGCCATCTGATTAATGCTTGCAGCCACCACTCCGAACTCATCCGAGGTCTTCACTTCGATGCGATGGGATAACTCTCCTTTGGCAACCTCCTGAATTCCTGCTGTTATTCCATCCAGAACCCGCATCACCTTGCGAGAGAACAGGAAAAAAACAGCACAAAACTGAGCACGCCTACCACAATCATCAAAGGCATCGAACCGATATGATTCACCAACCACCTGATCCCTTGGGCCGGAATGGAATAATTCGGATACGCCTGAGATTCTAGGATGGTCTGCCCCACCTGACTGCCCCCGTACAAAATAACTGCAGTTAATATGCCGCTCAGCAGAAATGCATAAATAAATTTCCATCGGACTGTATTAATCAGCTTTGAATTCATAATCGGAACTCCCTGCCTGTGTTCATGTCGCATGACATCCTGTGGATGTACATGTTTATTGCGGTTTGATCATCTTGTAACCAACACCCCATACGGTCTGAATGAACTTGGGATGTTTGCTATCAAGTTCAATCTTCTCACGAATCTTGCGTATATGCACCATGACGGTATTGTTTGACTCCATGAATTCTTCCTTCCAAACCTGGCGATAGATCTGTTCCATACTGAGTACTGAACCCTGATGGCGTGCCAGTAATTCGAGAACAGCAAATTCACGCGGAGTCAGACGAACCGGCTGCTCATCCACCCAGACTTCATGTGTATCGGTATTAATGACCAGATCATCAATAATCCACTCGTGCTCCGTGTTCTCCCGACCTTCATTGAAGGTATGGTACCTGCGTAGCTGGGATTTCGCCCTTGCGACAAGTTCAAGCGGGTTAAACGGTTTGGTCACATAATCATCAGCACCAATGCTTAGCCCGGTGATCTTATCCATATCCATACTTTTGGCGGATAGCATAATGATCGGCATTTTCTGCTCTTCCCGAATTTTCATGCAAGCTTCAATTCCGTCCATATTCGGCATCATCACATCCAGAATAATGAGATCGATTGACTCTTTTTTCAATTGTTCCAGTGCCTCAAGCCCATCATTCGCAGTGAGAATCCGATACCCCTCGTTGCCAAAATAGATCTCCATTAGTTTAATAATCTCCTGCTCATCATCCACAAGCAGAATGGTTGCTGGCTGTGCCACGGCATTATTCCTTCCCTTCCGTAATTCATGATCTGTTCAAAGTATACCACCGAGGGATGAAACTGCGAAAATCATCGTGATCTTCACGGACACGCTCGATCCTGGTCATCATCTCATGTGTCTCTTCCGGCTTCACCTGCTGAATCCATACCACAGAGGACACCAGCGCCATGGCCGTATACAGCGAATACAATCTCCAGAATAACTCATCCGGTTCATGACCATTGAAATAACCCTGAATCTGACCTATCGAATACGGAATACTGATCTCCGAAGCAAACAAACCCAGCTTCAAAAATTCATGAATGGGATCACCTTGATCATACCGATTAAAATCAATTACTCCTGCGAGCTTATCCTGCCTAACAACAAGATTGCTCGGGTGGAAGTCATCATGCTGAAATCCATCCGGCCGACTTTTCATCCAACTAAGATGGTCTGCGATAAATGTTAGAATAGCCCGATCCTCTTTCATCACAATAGGGCACTGTTTATAACGCTCTACGTAACGTTGATGCTTCGTGCTCTTGCGTATGTACCATGATTCGGTCTGTTCCTCCATCGGACACTGGTGAATCAGCTGCAACTGCGCTCCTGCTTCGAATCCAACGGCCCACTGTTGCTGTTCATTCAGTTGAGGCAGTCTCTCGGAAGCATCTTCGCCTTCAATATAGCTAAGAATCATATACCCGTGCTTCTCATCCAATCTACCTATGCCCAGCGCTGCTGGACACAGTACACCTAATTGTTGCATGCTCTTCAAGCATTGATATTCCTTTTGCTTCATCCATTTTTCAGCAACATCATATACCCTCACCAACACATGGCCTTGGCCAGGGACAAACATTTTGAATTTAGCATCCGCGGAATACCCCTTCATAACCGGTTCAATCCACGTAGCCTGACCAAGTTCAGGAATCCGTTTTAACCTGTCAATCCACGTATTGTCCTTCGATGCATTCCATGCCTTGTGTTGCTCCATGTCCCGAATCCCCGTCATTTCACGTATAACGTGCTGTATCGTCGGTCTATTCATGCTTTAACCCAAGATGTTTCCTATAACATGCTTATATGTATTCCATTCATTTCTATTTAAAAAGCACTGATTCGGGTTCTTTGCCTGTCAGGGTCAGCATCGTGTACAATTGTCCCCTGTGATGATATACATGCCCCATAATCTCAAGCAACCACTCCAGCCGACTATAGGATGCTCCCCAATACGAATCCGTCACTTGCAGTAACTCTTCCGTATTAAATTGCCTGTACCGTTGGTATAGATACATCTGGTTATCAATGAGAGCCTGCTTGATCTCACGAAGCGTATGCACCTGATTCTCTGCATAGAATTGAGCCATCTCTTCCTCCGATGCACCTTCGGAAATATAAACATCCGCTCGGCAGATCACAGACAGATGGGCCAGTAGTTCTCCAACAGGCCGTTTACCTTCAATTGGAGTCAAGGCCAAATCTTCTTCCGACAGCTGATCACATATTTCAATCAACGATGTCACGGCCACGTCAATATGTTTGAATGCAGATTGAATCAACAGATACACTTCCTTTTCATCCCATTATACAGAACGTATGATCGCTTTTCAATCAAAATATCCCTCCCTAATATATAAACAAGTTATACCCCATATCTAGCAATTGACGGACAAAAAAGTCCTGCCTCCTTTTTATAGACGGGATTCAGGACATTTTGTTGCTTGTATGCGTTCAAATCATTGCTCAACTTGAATATAACGAACAATACGTTTGCTCGAATCGTCCAGCCTCCAGGTCAGACTTGCGAATGAAAAATTGCAGTTCCCCGCAATCCCACCATTGGAAACCTATGGCATCATGTGTATCTATCTTCAACAACAGCAGCGTATCGGATAGTTCCTGCCATGTCCGATCCTCATCTCCGCCGTAATACTTGGTCAGCTTATCTTCACACGCCTGCTCATTATTATCATACTCTTCGCCCAGTGCGATCTGCAATAAGGCCCGATGCTCGGCATCCGGATGCTGCCCATCAGGATATCCAAACATACCACCCCAGTTCAGCGTACTTGGATGATTCCAGCTTGACTCGAATTCAAGGTATCGGTCATACAGACTTACTTCCGCTTCAGTCTCATCGGACCCAAGCTGAGGCTCCGAGAGTTCATTCAGTGCATTGACATCAATATATGCATATGTAGGAAACTCAAGATTAGGCAGCACGGTCACCGAATGTGCAACAAACGGAGCTCCACCCAGCGCAGTATCCCCTTCAGGTTCTCGCCTGATGAGGTTGTGAGAACTCGGCTCAAAAATCACACGATGTTCAATGGGACAAGCAGTTTCATCCGTACCAACGAAAAAGTATAACATTCCACGTTCAGGCAAAGTCCCTCGCCCGTCATTTGGCGTGTATGGCGACAAATCCACCAGGTTCAACTGGGCCAGGAAAGTCATTGGAACGCCTTCTTTGGTTACGGGCCATTCCATGCGACTTGGCAGATCTGGATGTCCACCCACACGTGAGTTTCCTGTCCTGCGGTATTCGTCCAGTGTGGATACATCGAGGCGAATTCCCCAGCGGCTTGAGGACAACAGCAGATCGGCAGCAACTCCCAAACCATATTCCTCAAGTGTTTTACGGGCTTTTCTGGTCAGACGTTCACATTGTTCTGGCTTAATCATATAGATCCTCCCCTTTAGACAATACACCTATGCTGAGACATATTCAGGTTCACACCTGTATATTCTTCCGCCCGTACGTCTTTCCCTGCTTCTATATAAATTGAACCTAAGAATATTTTACACTTACCACTCCGATGAGAGACAACCTTCCGATCGCTGTTATCCCCAGAATTTTTTAGATTCACCTTTGCAAAGGTAAAAATCCGGGGATAGCGTATGCTTCCGATGTAGCTTTCTTGCAGAAAGCTTGCAGGCGAACGCTTCGCTTCTTCAGGTTCTTTCTGTCCTCTACGTTCTCGTGTAAATGTGTTGTTCAATTTATATAGAAAAAAAGACTGACTCTCCTTGTCAGTCTACTTCTTTACCCTTTATTCCATTTAACGATTTGGATCAGACGAATTTTCCTGGTAGGCACGCATATGCTCCTCACCGTCCAGGAATTCATGGGCTTGATGGGCTGCCATCACACCATGATAGCTGATATCCAGACCCAGATCCTCCTCTTCTTCTGTCGAACGTACAGGCACAATTTTGCCAATAAGCTTTAACCCGATCCAGGTCATGGCGAATCCCCAGATGACCAGAGCTGTAAGGCCAAGTGCTTGTACACCCAGCAACCTCCAGCCGCCGCCCATAAATAATCCACCATCCGTGGCAAACAGACCTACTGCAATCGTGCCCCACATTCCTGATGCGGCATGCACCGGGAAAGCACCAACTGGATCATCAATCTGCCGACGGTCCAGCCAGTTGGTGGCAGCCATCATCAATAAGCCGGATACGGCCCCAATGAATATCGCGGCTACATCACCAACAAAAGCACAGCCTGCCGTAATTCCGACCAGCCCCGCAAGCGAACCGTTAATGACCGATGGTGCATCTGAACGATTGAAGCGGAATAACGTGTACAGCAACGTAACTGCACCACCCGAAGCCGCGGATAACATCGTGACAATCGCAATGTGACCAATTCTTACATCCGTCGCGCTGAGTGTACTGCCCGCATTGAAGCCAAACCAGCCGAACCATAACAGAAATGCTCCTACAGATGCCAGTGGCAGATTGCTTGGAAGTGCAATGGCACTTACGCCAAGCGGCGTGTATTTGCCTTTACGCGGACCAATAATAATCGCAGCAGCGAGTGCCGAGAATCCGCCAAGCGCATGGATGACAGCCGAACCGGCAAAGTCCTGCATTCCCAACTGACTCAGCCAGCCGCCGCCCCATGCCCAGTGTCCACCAATTGGATAGATGATCGCCGTCATCAATATGATATACAGAAGATAAGCCCGGAAGTTGATCCGCTCGGCTACCGCTCCTGAAACGATGGATATAACGGCAATGGTAAAGGCAGCCTGGAACAACCAGAATGTCTCCAGAGATACCGGCACGTCCAGATGTGACAAATCCCCGTTCAGGAAAAATCCCGTTACTCCCGCAAAACCGCCAACGTCTGAACCATACATAAGTCCAAACCCGATGGCATAAAACAGCAATGTTCCAATCGTAATGTCCGCAAAAACCTTCATAATAATGTTCACACTATTTTTATAACGTACAAAGCCAGCCTCTAGCAGGGCGAATCCACCCTCCATCAATAAAATCATCGCTGCACTAAGTACGACCCAAACCGTATCGATCCCGGTGCTTAACGTCTCCAAAGTCATGTTGCTGCATCCTCCGTTTCACTAAGCTGTCTAAGCTCACGGATTGTATCGGGCGCAAGCTCAATCTCGTCCCGCTCAATGCTGTCCGGATGTTTAATTCGTTCTGCGATCAGATCCAATTCACGTATGCGCCTGCGAATCTGTTCCATCTTGCGAAAACGTTCCTTCACCTGAACCATATATTCCACCGCCTGATGATGGGATGCCGGGCGTCCGGCAAACCATTTGCGTACGGTCGACAACGATTGATAAGCGATCTCTTCCGCTCGACGCTTTTGTTCGAACTGTTCGATCTTCTGCTTGAGCGTTTGGATTTCATTTTCTTTTTTGACCTTCAGCCGTTCGATAAGGTACAATAAATCGGACGATGATATTTGCAATGCTGTATGGTGATACACCTCGTCGATTACTAACATATCATGTCAGGACTCCTTACATCTAAAGTTACTTGTTACCGATTATAGTTTGCCGGGTCTGTCCGTCAATCTTTTTTTGGAGTTGGTACATATTCAAATAAAGCATTCATCGAGAATGGCTTTTTTTATTTCATTTTAAATTCATCTAACAAGGTTAATTAATGATATATTTTACATTCACTTCTTCCAATCACTATGCTTATAGTGTAAGCATCCACATTTAGGGTAATGGACATACACAGCGCACATCATCATAGAAACCATATACAGGGAGAGGATTATACAATGTTTACTCGTAATGACGATATACGTAATCAGATTTGGGATACCATCTCCGGATTGGACGAAGATCAATTGAACCGGAAACCTTCACCTGAACAATGGAGTATCTTGCAAGTACTGCGTCATTTGAATCTGATGGAGAATGTAATTGGTCAGCAAGCCCGCCTTGCGCTGAGAAGGAACAGACCGTGTCTGTGGATAAAAAACCATATGAATTAACACTGGACCGCAGCCGCTCCGTCGAGGCACCGCCCCATCTTCAGCCTCCAGCTGCGCCTGAAAAAATCGCACTTGTACGCAACGATTTGGACGAATCCCACCAAGCATTAAATAACTTTGCATTGGATCATGACCCTGACCTGCTGCGCAGCAAGTCCTTCCCACATCCCGTATTTGGTGAGATGGATCTGATCCAGTGGATTGACTTTGCAAGTTATCATGAGGAGCGTCATCTGGGACAGATTCAAGGGATTAAACATCAGCTTGGTGTATAAATAGCAGCTCCATTTCTCATGGAGAGCACAATATTTGAACGCCAAAAAACCTCCAATCCTATTCTTTAGGTTGGAGGTTTTCCATGTTCTTATCTCACGAATAAGAACGAGATCTATATTTTTTTGCCCAAAATCGCCAGATCTCTATTCACACCATCCAGCACAGCCACTTCGGGATAATATCCCCACTGTTCAAAACCATGCTTGCGCAATAACCCCAGACTCGGTTCGTTATGCCCGAAGACAAATCCGAGAATGGTCGTAATGCCCAGTGCAGGACACGCCGCAAATACAGTTTCGAGCAAACGTCCGCCAGCCCCAATTCCGCGACATTGCTGATCCACGTATACACTGACTTCCACCGTTCCATTATACGCAGGGCGTCCATAGAACGAGCTGAGACTTGCCCAAGCCACCACATGCCCTGCCTGCTTCATCACCCAAAGCGGACGATGATCAGGTGAATGGTCCTCGAACCAAGGCACACGTTGCTCCACTGTCACCGGTTCCAAGTCCGCCGTTACCATACGGCTCTCGATGGTGGAATTATAGATGTCCACAATCCTCGGCAGATCCTCCCGGCGCGCATATTCAATCTGCACATCTTCCAGCTTCATCACTATTCCTCCATTAATACAGCTATAATATCATTTCGAAGCCAAGTTCATGGCTCTAATTTATAGAGGTTATTATAATGGAAAAAGGAAGCTGGCGTACAGCATGTAGAATATCCATACCCGACAACAAGTATTACCTTTAAACTATTTTCGTCTGACCTGCTTACTCTGGCAGTCCCTGAACGGTATTGCCCCGTGTCAACTCCTGACTCTGATCGGCCCAGCGAATATTGAGGGAACGTGACGTGAACAGGTCTGGACCATCCGATACCTGAAAGTGCAAATGAGCTTCGCTGGAGTTGCCAGAATTACCTAAATCGCCGATGTGATCCCCCTGCTTGACTTTATCCCCTTTTTTCACCGCTACACTGCCCTTTTTGATATGCCCCGTGATACTGTATTCGTTATTGCCGTGATCGATAACCACATAATTACCCGCCGGCTCTTCCGGATTCATCACGCCAGGTACATTATCCTCAATATCATTTTTGATCTCCACTACCGTACCATCCGCAGCAGCATAAAGCGGCTGACCAAAAGCATAATAGTTGGCATTATCCTTGGCATCGCCCTGATAACTCGCCCCGTCTTTCGTCTGAACAATATCGAGTGCATAGCGCTGTGTTTCATGCTCGTAATGATAATTTTCCAGAACACTATGACCTCCCCAGAAGACATACATCTCTCCTTTCATCGGGAACTGAAACTCGGTCTTGGTCAGCTTGTTATCCGTATCGGGATGTAGTTCCAGTGGAGTAATGCTTAAACCACCAATCTGATGATCTTCAGTAAAATAGGCGCGAACCCCCTTGGTTCCTGTATCGTCTGTCCACGCATGTTCCGTCAAACCATTCATCTCAGCTTCCACCACCTGCTTCCAGGACTTCGCTCCCTTCAAAAAACTGTCGGCAGAAGACTTAAAATCCTCTAAGGATACGGCTTGCTTCATGTCAGGAGTAAACTGATTATAAATTGCATCTTTGGAACCATTCGTCAATGTATCCATGAGATTGTCCGGCGTTACCAATTGTTCTGTCGAACCATCATTTTGTTCTTTGCTTGAAGTGTCACCGTTATCCTTTTGATCCTTTTGATCCTTTTGATCCTTCACCTGTTCTGTAGCTGGCTTCTCAGCCTGTTCTGCTTCATCGGAGGTAATTTTGTTACTTGTACAAGCAGAGAGTACAGCAAATGCTGTCACCGTCAGGAGGAGTAGTTTCCATTTCCTATTCATCATTCAACACCCTTTCTCTTTACCTTTTCTTACTTACCTCAAATCTACATCATGAATCTTATGGTTGGTCTAACGTTCACTTACATTTAGTTAAATTTATAGCCCAATATAAGCTTGATAATTAAGCTTCTGTTAAGGCAACCTGTCTTCCAATTGATCTTAAGAATGGTATGATGGGCAATATACCAAGAAAGAGAGTAACGAGGAGGTTAGCATTACATCATGGATCATGTCTCACTCCTGCTTGTTGATGATGAACAAGCGATTCTACATATGCTCAAAACGGTACTGCTCAAAGAACAGTTTCTCGATATTGATACGGTCACTACAGGTGAAGCAGCGCTCGAAGCCTGCAACAACAAAACATACCATTGTATCGTGCTCGACATCATGCTTCCCGGCAAAAGCGGGCTGGAAATCTGTCCTTTTCTACGCCAGGTCACTGATGCGCCCATCCTGTTTTTGACAGCCAAAACAACCGATTATGACAAATTAACGGGATTCGCCGTTGGTGGCGACGATTATGTCTCCAAACCCTTCAATCCGCTGGAAGTCGTTGCACGAATCAAATCCTTACTGAAGCGTTATTTGCCTTCGAAAACAGCTGCGATCCCGGATCCCATCCCATCGAACGTAAATACGTCATCTTCAAACATGCCGGAAGGCATATATGACTTCGGACGATTTCAGGTATTGGAATGGGCTGGTGAACTTCGGGTTGAAGGAGAGACCGTATCCTGTCCGGCACTTGTATTTCAACTGCTGCTCTTTTTCTGCAAACATCCCAATCGCATTTTCACCAAGTCAGATCTATATGAGCGGGTTTGGGGCTCGGAAGCCATTAGTGATGATAATACCGTGATGGTCCATATTCACCGCATTCGGGAACGCATTGAAAGCGACCCTTCCAACCCTGTGTTTCTCGTTAACGTTCGAGGTTTGGGTTACAAACTCATTCTGCCGGAACATCTGTCACGCCCATGAGTATTCGTCGCCGATTAATGACCCGGTTTATTGGAATGCTTGCGGGAGCCGTCATTCTGATCATCCTGCTTGGGTCTGTAGCCACCTACTGGGTTCTGCAAAAGGTAAATGAAGTGAATTTGGTGGATGATTTTGCGCTTAACGGTCTGGACCAATTGATTAATACAGCAGAATTCATGCCGGACAATACCATTAAATATGACCCCAAATTGCTTAAGCAAGTGGATAAATATCAAGGCTGGCTCCAAGTGCTGGATGAACAAGGCAACGTCATTGATGATTATCATGCACCCGCCGATGTTCCTACTCACTATAAACCGGGGGAATTGATTGCATACTGGGAAAATCAAAAGCCTTTTCCTTATCAGATTGTCATGCTCATCCGGGAGAAGAACGGTAAGAATTTTACTTTGTTGTATGGCGAGAGTAACCCGGCCAAATCGCTCATCAATACCATTCGTTCAGGTCTCATTCTGACCAACGGGAAGTTTACTCTTCAACCGGGCCAACAGGAAGACCTTCGCGCGGCTAATGCCTATCTTCAAGTATTGGATGCTTCAGGACGCGAACTCTCCTCCTTTAACAAACCAGCTGTGGGTGTACCAAGCGAATACACCCTTCAGGACCTCGTCCTGCAGATTCGCTATCCAAGTCGATCAGGCAAGTCTACTGCTACATGGTACGATGAGAAGAATGAAACCACCTGGTTGATTAGTATTCCTGGCGAAGCAAATGGTACAGGGAATTCGAATCCCTACCGTTTTATTCTGGAACCGGCATTGGTTATATTAATTGTGTCCATCATCATTCTGCTTATCTTGCTGGCCTTCTGGTATGCCAACCGATTCGGCTCGCCCATGCTGCATATGCTTCAATGGTTACAGCGTCTGGAGCGAGGTCATTACGAGGAACCTGCCGGAGCCTCCGGAGTGCCTCGCAGTCAGCGTCGTAACGGCAAGTGGAAGCGAAAATACAACGTGTATGCTGAAGTGCTTCGCTCCATGCAGGCCCTGTCTCACACCTTGAAGCAAGATGAAGAACTCCGCAAACAGACCGAGTCCTTACGAGAGGAATGGATTGCTGGCATAACACATGATCTGAAGACACCGCTATCCTCCATCCAGGGTTATGCTCATATGCTTGAGGCGGATAAGTATAGCTGGAGCACGGAGGAAGTCAGGGAATTCGCAGGCATCATGCTTGATAAATCCATGTATATGGACAGGCTTGTCAACGACCTTGCCATGACCTATCGATTGCGCAGTGGCGGATATCAACCTGTGGTGGAAGATACTGACGTAAATACGTTACTTCGTGATCTGATCCAGCGGGCTGAACGAAACCCGGCATATGGAAAAGGTCGCATCCTATTCCAACCTTCTGAAGCACCTGTCTATGGACGCGTCCATATTCCGTCGTTCGAACGAATTGTGGATAATCTGACTGCCAACGCCCTTCTTCATAACCCGCCTGAGTCCATCCTGGTTGTCAGTGTGCATTCCGGTAAACAACCCGATGCATTCAGCATCCAGTTTGCCGATAATGGACGAGGCATGGACGCCCAGACGGTATGGAAGTTATTTGAACGATACTATCGCGGTACAGATACAGGTACATCGGACGTTGGATCAGGGCTAGGCATGGCGGTAACCAAAGGTTTGATTGAAGCGATGAACGGGCATATCGAGGTACAGTCCACCCCAGGTGAAGGAACGATCATTCGCTTAATATGGGACGGTCCATCTGAAACGAATTAAAATGTTCCGCTTGACCTTTCCATTTTCAGTCTATATAATCGACACTCAATAACACCTGTTCCAATATATTGATATGGATGCCACACATTTCAGGATAACTTTAATGAGTAGATCTAACATATTTGGCGATGACCAGAGACATGATTTCGTTTGCGTGCTGCCCAGAGAGAGAGGGGATTGGTGAAACCTTCTTCAGCGAACGGACCGGAATTACCCCTCTGCAGCCGTGACCTCGAACCTCAGCATTGCGGACATCCCTCGGATGTTCGGCATGTTGCCAGTAGAGTCCACCGTCTGATCCCCGATAACGGATTCCAATGAGGGTTATGATGTATCCTGTTCACGGCGGCTGGTCGAGAGCAGATTGCACCATAACCAAATTAGGGTGGAACCACGAGCCAAGCGCACTCGTCCCTTTTCCGGGACGGGTGTTTTTTGCGCTTTCATTTGATGAAATGGAGAGTGGTTCACATGAGCAAACAGGAAAACAGTAACTCAGCAAGCAACAAATCAGGTAACGAAGTAAACAACCATGCCGTTGATCTTCAACCATCCAGTCGTTCCATTGAGGTCCGTCTGCAAGGTGGAGCCGTACGTTCTTACGAAGCAGGCATCACTGTGGGAGCAGTCGCCTCATCCATCAGCACAAGTCTTGGGAAACAAGCGATCGGCGGTATTGCAGATGGTCAGAATATCGATCTCGATGGGGTGCTTGAGCAAGATTGCGAGCTCATCATCATTACGTTGGACAGTGCGGAAGGTCTGTATCGTTACCGTCACAGCGCAGCACATGTGCTCGCACAGGCCCTCAAACGCATCTATGGTGCAGAACAAGTGAAACTGGGGATTGGCCCGGTCATTGAAGATGGATTCTATTACGATGTTGATCTGGAGCATGCCCTGTCCATCAGTGATCTGGCGGCCATTGAGCGGGAAATGAACAAAATCATTCAGGAGAATCACAAAATCAGTCGGCGGGTCGTTAGCCGGGACGAAGCCCTCCGTATCTTCGGAGACATCCAGGACCCCTACAAGCTTGAACTCATTCAGGATTTGCCGGAGGACGCCGAGCTTTCGATCTATGATCAAGGAGAGTTCTTCGATCTGTGTCGCGGTCCCCATCTGCCATCCACTGGTCGGATCAAAGCGTTCAAGCTGCTGAATGTGGCTGGTGCGTACTGGCGGGGCAACTCGGATAACAAGATGCTGCAACGTATCTACGGCACTGCTTTTCCGAACAAAGCCCAACTGGATGAACATCTGCACATGCTCGAAGAAGCGAAAAAACGGGATCATCGCAAACTCGGCAAAGAGCTTGAACTATTCATGTTCTCCGAAGAAGCGCCCGGCATGCCCTTCTATCTGCCTAAAGGCATGACTGTTCGTACTGAACTGGAGCAATTCTCGCGTGAGCTGCAATTACAGGAAGGTTATCAGGAAGTTCGGACTCCGCTCATGATGAACAACCGGCTGTGGGAGCAATCCGGCCATTGGGAGCATTACAAGGACAATATGTATTTTTCGGAAGTGGACGATTCCACTTTTGCTCTGAAACCAATGAACTGTCCCGGGCACATGCTGATCTTCAAAAATACACTCCATTCCTATCGCGAATTGCCCATTCGCATGATGGAATTCGGGCAGGTTCACCGTCATGAATTCTCAGGTGCCCTGAACGGCATGATGCGTGTGCGGACATTCTGTCAGGATGATGCGCATCTCTACGTCATGCCAGAGCAGATCGAGGACGAGATTAATCAGGCGATCTCACTGATCGGACGCATGTACGATATCTTTGGATTCGAATATAAGATTGAGTTGTCCACTCGACCGGAAGATTCCATGGGATCGGAAGAACTGTGGGATCAGGCGGAGCGTGCATTGCAAAATGTACTGGATCGCCGGGGCGTGGCGTACCGCATTAACGAAGGCGACGGTGCCTTTTATGGACCGAAAATTGACTTTCATATCCTCGATGCGCTGAAGCGCAGCTGGCAGTGCGGAACAATCCAGCTTGATTTTCAAATGCCGGAGAAGTTCGACCTTACTTACATTGGCGAGGATAGCCTGAAGCACCGTCCGGTCGTGATCCATCGTGCCATCTACGGTTCCATTGATCGTTTCATCGGCATCCTGACTGAGCACTATGCAGGAGCGTTCCCACTTTGGCTCGCGCCGGTGCAAGTGAAGCTGCTGCCTGTATCCGATCATTACGCAGATTATGCGCTACAAGTACAGAGCCAGCTCCGGGCTGCGGGTATTCGGGTCGAAACAGATCTGCGAAGTGAGAAACTTGGTTACAAAATCCGTGAAGCCCAGATGGAAAAAGTGCCTTATTCACTCGTGCTCGGTGAGAATGAGAAAAATGCCTCATCCGCCTCTGTCCGTGCATACGGTCAGGGAGATCAAGGCATCCAACGTATTGAAGCTGTTATTGAAATGATCCAACAGGCTGTGAAGGCAAAAGTATAAAGATGTAACAACCCTATTCACGGGTCACTCATCGGCCTGTGCTGAATTACAACTTCTCGTCAGGTTTCAGCCCGACTTGTTCTTCGCTCCACGTCCAGAAACGCTCAGCTGAAGCATCATCAACGGCATGTGCCTTCAGCTGCTGCTCTTTCTGTTGATAGAAGTAACGCCCGGTGATGCTGACAACTTCAGGGCTTGTGGCCAGATAAACAGCCGTTTGTGCTCCCTCTTCCGGGGACAAAAAGAATGGCAGCTTGCCCACAAATGCCATAATGCGTGTGCCAAATCCGGTATTGCGATCTACGCCAATGCTCGTTCCCACCGCACCTGGGTGTAGACAGTTCACCGTGACAGATGTACCTGACAGCTTGCGGGCCAGTGTACGAGTGAACAGCACGTTAGCCAATTTGGATTGGGCGTAGCTTTTGAGCGGATTATACCCTTTGTGCAGATGTGGATCTTCGAAGTGAATTTTGCCAGCCTTGTATGCACCTGACGAAACGTTCACAACCCGTCCCTGCGTAGCAGCTTTCAGAGGTTCTATCAAAAGCAAGGTCAACAGGAAATGCCCCAGATGGTTAATGCCGATACTCTGCTCGAATCCGTCTGAGGTTTCCTTCCGCTTGACCATCACCACCCCAGCATTATTCACCAGAACGTCAAGGCGATCATGACGCTCGCGGAATGTGTGGGCAAATTGGCGTATACTTTCGAGTGAGCCCAGGTCACACAGCATTAATTCAATGGCAGAAGAGCCGGACTGACGCACAGCCTCCTGAAGAGCGTCGTTTCCACGCTTCTCACTGCGGCATGCCATAATGACGTGATATCCTTGCTTTGCAAGTTCAATCGTGGTTGCCAACCCCATCCCTGAGTTGGCCCCGGTTACAATTGCTGTCTGATTGGTCATGAGGTACTTCCCTTCTGAACCAAAGGTTCCGAAATTAGAGGCGCGACGACGGACAATATGAGATAATGAGAGGATCACATCTCGGTTTCCATGGGAGGACAAGTATGCTGACCAAAGAAGACTTTAAAAAAGTTAAAAAACAAGCCAAACTTGAAATCGCACAACTCGAACAGGAATATCAGGAGATCTTGCAGAATGTTGATTCAACCCTGTATGAAGAATACGGTATTTGGGACCACGAAGAAACCCGTGAGCTCACCCGAAAACGCAAAAACCGAAGATACGCTTCACTGGTCATCGAGCTATGCGCCATTATCGAACAAATGTTACATCAACTGTATAAGCACGTATATCAGAAAAAGTTTAATTCGACCCAGCTGATGAAAACTCCTGCCTACCGTGCACGCTCCAACATGGAGATTATCCAAGCCGAACTGAGCAAAGAGTTCATTGCTCTGAAATCCGAAAAAGAAAACTTCGCTGAGGCCCTTAGCCAGGTGTTTCTGACGAGGAACAGACTTGTTCATGATAACTTCTCGTTTGTCTCCATCGTTAAGGATGGCAGTACTGAAGAAGAAACGTTTGAATCACTGCTCCATACGGTAAAAAAATATAGAAAACACTTAAAATATAATCGCCCTGAATAACAACGACAATCGCTAAAAAGAAAAGGAGGTGTACCGGACTACGGTCCGGATCATCATGAGCCAACCAACCCATTCGATTACTGTGCTAAATCTCCAGATTCCCACACCTTCCGGGAACAGCCCCATATTCCCCGTCATGCTTCGTGATGAAGATGGCGTTACCTTGGTGGATACCGGCATGATTGGCCAATTTGCTGAACTTCAATCCGCACTGGAACACGAGGGCGTACAACTCTCGGACATCAAACGTGTAATTGTTACCCATCAGGACATCGATCATATCGGTAATCTGGGCGCCCTTCTGGATGCCATCCCCGATCTGGAAATTTGGGCACATGCCGATGAAATTCCGTATCTAACAGGTGAGAAACCTTTGATCAAGTTTACTCCTGAGCGTCGCGCCCTGCTGCCTGCGCCCGTTTTGGCACTGGCAGACCAGCTGCTTATGCAGCTGCCCGAAGTGAACATCAGCAGAACGCTGGCAGACGGAGACCTGTTACCTCTGCAAGGAGGTACACAAGTCATTCATACACCAGGACATACCCCAGGTCATATCTGCTTGTATTTCGGCGAGCAGCAATTCCTGCTTGCTGCCGATGAACTTCGTGTGGTTGATGATGAACTCGTTGGCCCTGCGCCACCTGCGACACCGGACATGCCTGAAGCACTCCGAAGCCTGAAGAAACTGACAGACCTTACGCTGAATAAGGTTCTCTGTTATCACGGCGGAGAGTACACGAATGATCCGGCTCAGCGTATTGCTACACTTGCGGAGAGTGCAGAATAAGTAAATAACGAAGATCTGTGGATGTTCTGGCGACGATAACGCATCCTTTTAAATCTTATAGATTGGTGTGGCACACCTACGTTGTACCCTCTTCAGGATCAGGATGACACATACATTATAATCAAGGAGCTGTCCCATAAGTCATGCATTTGACGGGACAGCTCCTTTTGATTAATGAATTAACTACATCCTTCAACTACTACGCTGTTGTTGACCGTATGACAGCTCCTATTGCGCACGCTATGCACACAGTAACTTATATTACACCGCTATATTACATACACCACGACATGTGCACAGTATCTTCCCATACCCGTTTGGCAAACCAATTTATCGAAAAACCTGTAACGTAAGTGTCAGCTTATTCGCTAGGTTCCACCTGTAATGAATTGGACACGCCTAGACGCTATAGCTGTTTTGTAACGAATCTGAGACACCCTATACGCAGTATTTTGAGCATCAACGTTTTCTAACGAACTCCAGACACCTTATTCACTCATTTCGTTGGTTTTCTCACAGGTTTCGGGTTAATTCTGGCGATATAACGCGGCTCAGGTTCGTTAAATTTTACGAACGCCACCAAACCTCCATATAAGGTGTGACAGGTTCGTTAGAATAAATCAACTCTCGGGAGTAAGTACAATCAGCTTGTCATCCCCATCACGTGGCGATCCTCGTCCATCCCGATTGTTCGTAAGTACATACAACTTTCCGTCTGCGCCAGCACTCACATTGCGAATCCGGCCCCATTCATCTTCGAAGACGGGCTCCACCTGCTCGACCTGTGTGCCATCTTTCGAAAGAGTGACCTTCAACAGCTGCTCTCCACGCAGATTCGCGGCAATCAGTGAGCCGGCCCATGGTCCTTCCTCAACAAAAGCCACACCGGACGGTGCCCAGGTATCGTTCCCACTATGTGCGAGCGGAGCCTGATATGCGCCATTGTCATCGTCGTCTCCCTCCACCTCAGGCCAGCCATAATTCTCACCAGCTACAATCCGGTTAATCTCATCATGATTACGCTGACCATGCTCCGTGGCATAGAGATAACCATTGTCCGGGTTCCATGCCAGTCCCTGAGCGTTGCGGTGTCCCATACTGTATACAGGCGAATTCGGCCATGGGTTGTCTGCAGGGATCGATCCGTCGAGACCAATCCGCAATATTTTCCCCCAAGGCTATCTTCATTCTGGGACAATTCCGGTTCATACCGCTCACCTGTCGTGATATAGAGCAATTGGTCCGGGCCGATCTTGATCCGCCCACCGTTATGATTCGTTCCGCCCGGAATGTTACCGAGCAGCTCTTTGTCTATAACCGCTTTACCGTCACTCACCTTGAGGCGTAACACTCGATTCGCAATACCGTCACCTTCCAGATAGGAGTGGTATGCATACAAATAACCGTTCTCCTCAAAGTCCGGATCAGCTGCAAGACCCAACAGACCTCCTTCACCCTCTTCATTAAACGGAGCTGAGAATTCAATCAGTGGTTCAGTGACCAGTTTTCCATCCTCTATAATCCGAATGGCACCAGGGCGCTCCGTTACAAACATCCGGCCATCAGGCACACTTACAATCTCCCATGGTGCATTCAATCCTTCTACCAGAACGGAAGCCTGATATGGGATGACCGCCTCACCCTGCGCTCCACTCTCGTTTTCACTCGCACCGGTATTGCCACCGTTGGCTGTCTGTCCCTGACCTGTCCCCTGTCCCTGAGACTGCTCTGTTCCTCCCATAGAGGGTTCGCCTGAAGAACATGACGCTGTTAACAGTGCCACACTTAATAATGAAGCATACAGCGGAACGGTTACCCGATTATTCATAATGACATCTCCCTTCGCCTATCGGAACTTTTGTATAAAATAACGAAGCCAAACCTCAACGTATGGTTAATATGCTGTTTTTATGTTGTTCTCTATAGTTGTGATGCTATCACATGTATAGCGGTTTCGCCCTGTATTACCCTCCACACCTGCCGCTCAAACCGAAAATTCAAGGGATTCCGAGGACATGAAATCACTGCATTTTGGAATTCCATCATATTCTTTTATAATAGAAAGATAGTATGAATCGAAAGGTGGACAACTACAGTTATGAATCAAAACCCTTTATCTCGTCTTGAAGCCGATCTGTCCGGGCAAGGATTGGACGCCATGCTGATCACAGATCCGAAACATATCTACTATTTAACTGGATTTGCGAGCAATCCGCATGAACGCTTCCTTGGTCTGGTTCTCGCACGCGGCGAAGAGCCCCTGTTGATCGTCCCCGCCCTGGACGCTGAAGCTGCGGCAGCCGCTTCCTCGGTGTCCAACATTGCGACTCACACGGATACGGATAATCCATATGCTTTGTTTGATCGTTATCAGGGGCGTTTGGGCCGTGTCGGTCTCGAAAAAGAATACGTAACGGTCGCACGTTATGAGCAGCTAACCGCCGCTCTGGGTGCTGCCAGCTTTGAAGATGTGGGCCCATTGCTTCGCACATTACGTGTGAAAAAAACACCAGATGAGGTAGCACGCATTCGCCACGCCATTCATCTGATCGAAGAAACATTGCGTCAAGGCCTCTCTCATGTTTGTGCAGGCGTAACCGAAATTGAACTTGTTGCCGAGATGGAATATCAGATGAAAAAACTGGGTGCCGACGGCCCTTCTTTCGATACCATGGTGCTCACGGGACCCAAAACAGGTCTGCCACACGGTACACCAGGTGAACGGAAGCTGCAACATGGTGACTTGTTGATGTTTGACATGGGTGTGTATGCTGGAGGATATGCCTCGGATATCACGCGTACATTCGCCTTTGGTGACATCTCACCTGAACTCAAAACCATCTATAACACAGTGCTCGCAGCGAACGAAGCGGCTATCCAAATCGTGAAACCAGGCATCACCTGCGCTGAAGTGGATCGTGCAGCACGTCAGGTGACGGAAGAAGCGGGATACGGCGAGCGTTTCATGCACAGAGTAGGCCATGGACTGGGGATTGACGTACATGAGTATCCTTCTCTCCATGGAGAGAATACAGACATTCTGAATGAAGGTACCGTGTTCACGATAGAACCGGGCATATATACCTCAGCAGGCGGCGTCCGCATCGAAGATGATGTCATTGTGACTGAGACGGGTATCGAAGTTCTGACAACATATCCAAAAGAATTGCAAATCCTTACCGACTAGTCCAATGGTGAACGCAAAAATCCCGCAAATCCATGATATCAAGGGTTGCGGGATTTTAATTCATACGAAACATATCTTGAACTACACCGCCTACATCCTACGCGTTGTATTCCTGCTCACTCATGAACCATTAGCCAAACTCATGCGTGATATCCTGCCAGGATTCCAGCTGTGGCAGCTGTTGCTTCCCCCAATAATCCAGAAACCATTGAATAATTGCCGTCGGATCTGTTGTGTTGTAGCTGTAATGCCGGAAACCGTCTTCACCTTCCTGCAAACGAATCTCCGCCACCATGTGCCCTGGTTCCTCAAGCGCAGCAGCCTGCATATACATACTTCCCTCCACCAGCTCCGAAGGTTCAAGTACTACGTATTCCTGCAATTCCAGATTGGTGATCAAATCCACCAATAACGAGGCATTAATGCTATCATTCTCATAAGTTGTGCCATTGCTTTCCAGTGTATAACGCAGTGTAGAGTACATATACGATTCCCCTTTGGTTGAAGTCAGTGTTGGCTAATGATAAATGATACACGCTCATAACGACAGGTCGTTTATATTATAACTTTTTCATAATAATGTAAAAAGGATTTTCTTGTTTCGGGAAAATGTGTTTCTATTAAAAATCCCCTTGCAAAGTCCAAATTATAATGGACTCCGAAGGGGGTATTTAAGTGATCCTCTTTGAATATTGTCTAAGCTTCATCCTTAAACTTAAAGCTGCGTGCAGCATACAGGAACGGTGTTCCTACCGCAGTTAATACGAATTTGATAATATACGTCGTCAGGAAGATTTCCAGCCATACATCCCAAGGATAGATGAACGCAAACGCGATCGTGCAGAACACCAATGTATCCACGAATGAACTGATGATCGAACTGCCGTTGGTGCGTATCCACAACTGATTGCGCCCTGGAGCCACCTTGCGCAGCCATGAGTATAATCGCACATCCAGGAACTGACTGATGAAGTACGCCGTCAGACTTCCGAGTGCCAGACGTGGCAGCAGACCAAACAATGTTTTCATCGAATCCTGTGCAAAGTCCGTCGGTGCCGGATCAAAGCGTAACACCATTTGCATCAGTACTGTCGTCATGATCAACGTAAAGAATCCGAACCATACGGCTTTGCGTGCCTCACCTGGTCCATATTTCTCATTAAGCAGATCACTGGTCAGGTACATGCTGACATACATCGTATTGCCAAGCGTTAGTACAATCCCCATGATATCTATTGTTTTGGTCACCTGAATGTTGGCTATAACCGTAGCCACACCAATCCAGGCATAGAGACCCTTTTTACCGAACAAGCGGTAACACAACAGGAAAAATCCATAAGTTACGAGAACGAAAACCGCTCCCCACCCTAAGTTGAACATAAATACATACACTGCCTTCCTAGTTTTGATTACGCGGGATGGTTACGAACCGCGGTTTGGCTCAGGGCCAAAACATGAATACTCTATCACATTTCTCGTCCCATGAACAGAACTAAATAACTCCAAGTGTGCCTGAGTCACTACGATCCCTCCGATATTCCTCCTGTGTTCCTCTGGACCATACTACGCTTTTCCTGCCTAATCTCTCTTACCACGAGATATCAAAACGTAGACGGCTTCCCACAACATGCACAGGTATGATGATGCGATTGCTACAAAAAACCGCCCTCCGGATTCCTCCGAAGGACGGCTTAACTTGCTCGAAATGTAAATCGTTTTGGCTCTACTATGAGCCTCTACCTAATCCATTCTGTATTAAGCCTGAACAGCTGAATCCAGCTCACGGCTCTGATCATTGAAGGTGTCATGATCATTTTCTTTCAAGATTTTGCTGGTTACAAGTCCAGAAGTCATGGACCCGTTTACGTTCAATGCTGTACGACCCATGTCGATCAGCGGTTCAACGGAGATCAGCAATCCTGCCAAGGCTACAGGCAGGTTCATGGTGGACAATACGATCAGGGAAGCGAAGGTTGCCCCGCCGCCAACACCTGCCACACCAAACGAACTGATCATAACAACAAGGATCAACGTCACGATGAAGTCCCAGCTCAGCGGGTCGATTCCGACCGTCGGAGCAATCATCACCGCCAGCATGGCCGGATAGATCCCGGCGCAGCCGTTTTGCCCAATCGTAGCACCAAAGCTTGCAGACAAGTTGGCAATACCGTCGGATACGCCCAGTTTCTTCGTCTGTGTCTCCACATTCAGCGGAATCGCCGCTGCACTTGAACGGGATGTGAAGGCAAATACCAGTGTTGGCAGAACCTTTTTCAGATACGTAATCGGGTTGAACCCGGACAGCGAGATGATGATCAAGTGAATGATAAACATCACGAGCAACGCCACGTAGGAAGCGACAACGAATTTGATCAACTTCAGAATCTCGTCCGGGTTGGTGGTCGCCGTCACCTTGGTAATGAGGGCCAGAATCCCGTATGGCGTAAGCCTTAGCACCAAGGTTACAATCCGCATAACTACCGCATATACCGCATTAACCATGCCTCGGAATGTTTCCGCCTGTTGTGGTTTTTTGCGATCCAGTCCAAGTACAGCTACACCGATGAACGCGGAGAAGATAACCACCGCCAGTGTGGATGTACGACGTTCTCCTGTCATATCTGCAAAGGGATTCGAAGGAATGAATTCCAGCACTTGCTGCGGGATCGTCTGATCCTTCACATCAACAAGCCGTTCCTCCATCTTCTGCCCTTGGGCAATCTCCCGGTCCCCACCTTCAATTTCGATGGAAGTCAGGTTAAAGCTAAGGCTCGTTACAATGCTGACCCCTGCGGCAATCGCTGTAGTGATCAACAGAATGGCAATAATGGAAACACTCATCTTGCCGAGATTTTGCTTGCCCTTCAGATTCATAATGGCTGAGATGATCGACACCATGATCAATGGGATCACGACCATTTGCAACAAACGCACATATCCTGAACCGACCAGATTGAACCAATCGACTGATTTCGTAACTACATCAGAACCTGATGCGTACACCAATTGAAGAATAACCCCGTACACAACCCCCAGTCCAAGACCCGCAAATACGCGTTTGGTAAAGGAGATATGCTTTTTCTGCATCCAGTAGAGGATGCCGAGTAAAGCAAGCATAACCACTACATTCAATATAACTAGAAACGTATCCATTTCTTTAAATCCTCCTCAGGCATGTGTGTAACCGGAACATATCCGGTTCTCTTCTATTTTTTTATACTTCTGACAAGACAATTTACAATATACCATATATCAAACTATTCTGGTAGGTATTAATTGATATTATGTAATATGCATGTAACAGATACATCTATTTCTGAAAAAAATACACCAAATCGTGAAAATTGTTCTATTCAACCTTCGGTTAATTTTGTAATATAGGTATATCCGCTTATTCCCAAGTTTTCTCAATGCATAATTTAGGTCTTTCTTCATTGGTAGATAGGCCTTATGAATACGGAAAAGCGACAATGTTAATGAACTTGACGTGAAAGGATGATCATATGTTTCGTAATCGCACCGTTGCCGGTAAAATCAGAGGCACCTTGTTCCTCGTTCTGCTGGTTGCTTCCCTGTTGTTCAGTATTAGTTTTTACGCCGTATCGATGAATATTATTCAAAGTTACGTGCTTCCGCAGTTTGACAAGGTCCTAAACACGTCCATTCAGGATATATACAAGAACACTTCAGCATCCAAAATTCTGCAGGTACAGAGCGGCGGAGCCGGTGCTGAAGGTGCTGCGATGACCGTGGAATCGTATCTGGCCGATAAAGCAAAAGAACATAACCTCGACGCCGCATATGTTGTAGCTATACAGGACGGTGCAGCCCAAGTTGTTGTGGCGAACTCTTCCTCAGGCATGAAAGCCCAAGACGAGATTAATGTAGAACCCGCCATGAATGCAGCTGTCGAGAGCAAAGAAATGGTGATCAGCGAAGTCTATTCCGATTCCTTCGGTGTACATAAGGCCGCATTCATTCCAATTGCAGGAAGCAACATGATAATGGCTGTAAGCATGGATGCCCAATTCATTCAGGATAAGATCACCCAGATTTTCTGGCTATGTCTTGGGATTACAGCACTGGTCTTCGTGCTCGGCTGGCTTATCTCCACCAGTATGATCAAAAGAGTAACCAAACCGATCATCAAGCTTGTCCAACATAGCAAACAAATATCTCAAGGTGACCTGACCGCTGAAATTCAGATCAAAGGTAAAGATGAAATTGCCCAGCTTGCCGCAAGCTTCCAGACGATGACGCATAACCTGAAAGAAATGATCAGCCGCGCCTTGTCCACATCCAATGAAGTGGTGTCAGGCTCCAATGACTTGCTTCAACGGGTTGAATCGATGTCCGGTATGGTTCGAACTCCAGCCGCTCCGCAGAAGATGCTGAAAAAGGAAGCATCAGCATTGCGTCAAGCGCATCCGAGAACGCCAGAGCTATGGAAGAAATTACTCAGGGCATCATGCATATTGCATCATCTTCTGCCGAAGTATCTGAGCAGATCGGTGATGCAGCGAGCGAAGCAGTTAACGGTAACCGACTGGCTCAGAATGCCGTTGAACAGATGGAACGTGTAGGCCAGACCGCAAGTGAATCGCTGCGCTATGTGGAAACCATGAATGAACGTTCGGTAGCCATCGGCACCATTGTTGCTTCCATTTTTGAAATTACCAAACAGATTAACATGCTGTCACTTAACGCCTCCATCGAAGCAGCACGTGCCGGAGAGCATGGCCGCGGATTCGCTGTCGTTGCCGGAGAAGTTCGCAAACTTGCCGAACAATCCAAGACAGCCACAGAGGAAATCTCGGATTATCTGGGTACCATTCGTGAAGATGCTGAACGTTCCGTTGATGCCATGAACCGTGTAACCCAAGAGATTGGTTCAGGTACAACTGTTGTTCAGCAAGCAGGCTCCGCCTTCCAGCAACTGAATGAATTGATTCAGAACGTCAACCTGACCATTCAGACCGTTTCTGCTTCAACACAACAAGTATCCGCTGGTGCAGAAGAAGTAAGTGCGTCCGTGGAAGAAACGGCACAGATTACGTCCAAATCCCGTGAGAGCATGTTGCAGATTGCTTCGACAGCAGATCTTCAGCTCAGCGAGATGGATTCACATTCCAATACCGTTCGTCATCTGCATGAACAAGCTGTAGAGCTGCAATCTGCCATGAAGAAATTCAAAATTAACTAACAGGTAAACCATTAACCCATCATTACCTGATTTAAACCTCATTTAATCATAGGATATACAATACCCCATGCCGCTAACATTCCGTTTCCAGAGAACGGTTTGTCGGACATGGGGGTATTTTTGTATAACCGTTGTGTTATGACGATTAACAAATGTTATTTGAATCCATTTCATAATCAATACCTGAACTGTACTAATCATGTTTCCTTACTGATATATCACTTGATGTTTGTTTTCTCGCACATATCGGCTGTTGACTCTGTTCTCTTGCTCACTCCGGTAACTGAACACCCATTATCTCGTACACACGCTGCATGTCCAATGCCGAGCGCAATGATTCGGCTACCCGATCAAACTCCATCTCTTTACGTTCATGCGCACTGTATGTCTCCTGAAGGGGGGCAATCCTTTTCCCTCACGCAAACCATTCAGCCATGAACGTCGGAATTGATCACTTTCAAACAAACCATGCAGATAAGTTCCCCACACCCCGCCATCCGTTGTGCCCCAGCCCTCTAGGAAAGGTTGACCACCTGGATGTGAGATTTCAAACAACGCAGTTACACGTTCAGGCTCGTGGCACTCCGTAACACCCATATGAATCTCATATCCGTTAACAGGTAATGAAGCATCTGTTGTATCTCGCTCACTATACAAACGAACAGGATGATTAGGCTGCACCTGTCCGGAAGCTCTGACGGTCTGCTTGTTCTGCAGAAACGTTGTCGATAGCGGGAGCCAGCCAAGTCCCTTCGCTTCCTGGATCTGATTCGCCTCCACGGCAAACGGGTCCTTCAGATGACATCCCAGCATCTGATATCCGCCGCATATGCCAACGAGTTGAACATGCTCACGCTCGGTCTGGCTGGCAATCGCCTGCTCCAGCCCGGACTCACGCAGAAATGCCAGGTCGCCTATCGTATCCTTCGTGCCAGGTAGCAGAATGGCATCCGGACTGCCCAATTCCTCTGGCGAGGTCACGTAACGCACATTCACATCCGGTTCACGGGAAAGGGCATCAAAGTCTGTAAAGTTGGAAATTCGCGGATATCGGATCACCGCCAGATCCAGCTCGGTTTTTCCAAATTTCCCATGACGCATGGAGTCCAGCACCACTGAATCTTCCGCTTCAATCTGAATATCTCTTATGTAAGGCAATACACCTAATACCGGAATGCCTGTCCGTTCTTCAAGCCAGTCCAGTCCCGGCTGCAACAGGGACAAATCGCCGCGAAACTTGTTAATTATGAATCCTTTGACACGAGCTACTTCATGCGGTTCCAGCAGCTCCAGCGTACCTACGATGGAAGCAAACACCCCGCCCCGATCAATGTCGGAGATCAGAATCACCGGCGCATCGGCCCAGCCAGCCAGATTCATGTTGACGATATCCCGATCCTTCAGATTGATCTCAGCAGGACTGCCCGCACCTTCCATCAGCACAATATCATAGGTATCCCGCAGCCGATTCAACGCATCCATAACCGTCTGCTTGGCTTCAGGCAGGAAATGCTGACGGTAGTCCGAAGCACTCATCTGGGCAAAAGGTACCCCATGCACCACGATCTGCGAATGCATGTCCCGCACCGGCTTGATCAGGATGGGGTTCATGTCGGTTGTCGCCTCAATACCGCAGGCCTCAGCCTGTGCCCCCTGGGCCCGACCAATCTCCTTGCCATCTTCCGTCACATAGGAATTCAGTGCCATATTCTGTGACTTGAACGGAGCAGGCTTGAAGCCATCCTGCTTAAAAATTCGGCACAATGCCGTTGTAATCACACTTTTGCCTACATCCGAAGCCGTTCCTTGCAGCATCAGTACCGCCGCTGGTTGTGATGACCTATCTTCCACGCGCTCTCCCCCTGTCTCCGTGTTATATCCGGATCACCTTGCTCCCTACCTCATGCGTAACGCTATCCATACTGCTTCATACTTCTTCAAAAGTTTAAAGCCAGAACAGTCCTTGAAGCACGCTCAGTACGGTCAACAAAGCCGCCTCCAGCAGCTCATTCATGGCACCATACGTATCCCCGGTCAGACCGCCTAGCCGTTCACTGATCCGGGCAGCCACGAATCGGCCGATATAATAACACGCCACAGGCAGTATAATAACCGCCGTCATCGGGTACAGCCACCATGGCAGTGTTCCCAGACCACTTACCATCGCATCTGCAATCCCCATATCCGGCTTGAAAAGCCACACCGCAGCGAACGTAACCGCCCCTGCGATCAAGGTCAGCCCAATGGCTGAGCTGCGTGCTCGCTGCACTTCCTTCCGCTCACCGAGACCTTTGAATAATACGGCAAGTCCATCATCTCCACGTGCATTCGGCCAGGCCGACATCGCATACACCATGAACCAACGACTCCAGATCATGGGCAGGATCAGCAGCGCACCGTACACCCAGTGGCCCCGGGCAATAAAATCGGCGATCAGCGCAGCCTTCATCATGAGCAGCAGCACACAGGCAATGACTCCCATGGCGCCCACACGACTGTCTTTCATAATCTCCAGCATCCGTTCACGGGTACGATAACTGAGCAAGCCATCCGCCGTATCCATCCATCCGTCCAGATGGAGCCCTCCGGTGAGCCATACCCATAACGTCAGGGTCAGGACGGCAGCCGGAAAGGCTGGAAGCACTGCACCGCTTAAGCCTCCAAAGAGCCAGACACACAAGCCGATTGCGGCACCGACCAGCGGATAAAAGACCACACTTTCCCGCAGCAGCGGCGGGACAAAATCAATTTGCATTTTGACAGGGAAACGGGACAAAAATTGAAAAGCGGCTGCCGCCGCATGTTTGCGCTGAGGAGCAGGCGTGCCATCCTTCATAAGCGATACTCCTTGCTTTTCAGCTCAATCGCAATGCCTACGGTCACCAGAAACACTTCACCGCATATCGCCGAAATTCGCTGATTCAGTACACCTGCCAAGTCCCGATATCTCCTGCCAAGGGCATACTCCGGTACGATCCGTCCCCCACTTCATTCGTAACCAGAACAAGTAAACCGGGATAGGCTCGAATCGCTTCAACCAGGGCGTCCAAATGTCCCTGCAACACATGCTTCTCATCATGCTCATGTGCTAACAAAACATTGGTCAGCCACAACGTCAGGCAATCCACCAGAATGGTGGGTGCAGAAGTACCTGTATGCCCTTCACCCATGCGGCTTATCAGTGCAGGCAGATGTATCGGCTCTTCCATCGTATGCCACAGATATCCCGAGGCCTCGCGCTGATGCTGATGCATGGCTATGCGTTCACGCATCTCCTCATCGTACGCCTGAGCTGTTGCCACATACCAGGCCTCCGAGGAACGCTGCATGCAGAGACGTTCGGCAAAAGAGCTCTTGCCACTACGTGCGCCGCCCGTCACCAGAACACTCATCGGGAACTCTCTCCTTGCAGGGATGAATCAACCATTACAGCGGGGTCTGGAGCAGGGCTTGTCCCATCCGAGACACCCGCGCTTGCAAAGGTCGCCATCTCGTTCAGAATAAGGCATGCTGCATCAATCAGATGAAGACTGAGTACGCCACCTGTGCCTTCACCCAGGCGCATGTCCAGATCCAGCATTGATTTCAGGTCCAGTTCACGCAGCAGCGCTCCATGTCCGTTTTCATGCGAAGTATGAGAAGCGATCATATAAGCTGTACTCAGAGGTGCAAGTTTTCTCGCAACCAGCGCTGCCGCGGTAGAGATGAACCCGTCTACAACGACCGGGCAACGATGAGCTGCTGCTGAGAGAATTACTCCCGTAAGTCCGGCAATCTCCAGTCCACCCACTTTGCACAACACATCCAGTGCATCTTCGGGGTTCGGTGCATTTACGCTAAGTGCCCGGCTGACTACAGCAGCCTTGCGCTGCAAGCCTGCATCATCAATTCCGGTTCCTCTTCCTACGGCGGCAGCTGGTGCAACTCCGGTTAACGCGCTCATTACCGCAGCACTTGCGGTGGTGTTGCCGATTCCCATCTCCCCGGTGACAAACAGCTGTGTTCCCTTCGCCACCTCTGCCGATACCACTTCGGCCCCCGCAAGGATCGCCCGAACGGCCTCATCCCGGGTCATTGCTGCGCCTCGGGCCATGTTGGCCGTGCCTTTGCGAATTTTACGGGAAAGCAGGTCCGGATGTTCAAGATCGGCATTCACCCCGATATCCACACAGATCACATTAGCTCCTGCGTGACGTGCAAGCACATTCACTGCTGCGCCTCCAGCCAGGAAATTCAGGACCATCTGCGGAGTCACTTCAGCAGGAAAAGCACTGATGCCTTCTTCCACCACGCCGTGATCTGCGGCCATGACAATGACCGCCCTGTGATCAAAACGCGGACGTGCATTGCCTGTCATACCTGCCAGGCGGATCACCAGCTCTTCCAATTTGCCCAGACTTCCCGGCGGCTTCGTCAGCGAATCCACGTGCGCAGAGGTTTCTGCAGCCACTTCCTGGTCAGGAGCGGTAATCTTTTGCGTTAATTGCTCCAACACCTGTTCATTATTCATACAACCAGCACTTCCTTCATCAAAATATGGGTTGCCCCGCTTCCTTTAATCAATGTCCCGCCGCAGCAGCAGTTGAGGTATGGCATGGTCGGGATGGGAGACAATCGCGGGTTTGACGCGAAATATATCCTGAATATTCTCCTCGTTGATCAACGTATGAGGCGTACCCTTTCCAACCGCCATCCCCTCACGCAGCGCCAGAATGTGATCGCAAAATAATGCGGCCAGATTCAGATCATGCAACACAGCTACAATCGTAATGTTTGTTCTCTGTCGCCATGCTGATAACAACTCCATGAATTGCAATTGATATTTAATATCCAGAAACGTGGTCGGCTCGTCCAGCAGCAGCAACCGTGGCTCCTGAGCCATAACTTTGGCTAGTGCGACCGTCTGCCGTTGCCCGCCGCTGAGTGCATCCAGCGGTCTGTCCGCCAGCTCTGTCAATCCCAGGTCTTCAAGCACCCTGTCTACCACAAGTGCCCCATCACGCGTTTCCCGCCCCAGCCAGTTCTGGTATGGATATCGCCCCATCTCCACCACGTCTCGCACGGGATAGGAGATGGCTGGCAAGCCATCCTGCTGCAATACAGCGATCATGCGCGACAGGTCCTTACGGCTATATGAGCTGATGTCTCGACCATCGATATGGATCTGACCTTCGCTTAACTGTTCCGTTCCGGCAATAAGCTGGATCAGAGTGGATTTGCCGCTGCCGTTTGGACCGACAACTCCCCACCAGTCACCTTCACCGACATACCAGTCCACACTACGCAATGCCTGGTGATTGCCATATGACTTTCCTACTCCTTTAATGGAGATAAGGGAAGTCGAAGTCGAGTTGGAACGGTTCCTGGAGTTGGTACTTGTACTGGAAGCCGTAACCGTGCCCCGAAGAAGTTGATTCGTATTGCGCTCCTGCTCTTCACTCATGACATCATCCCCCTCTGCAACTTTTTGTTCCGGTGCAGCAGGTAAGCAAAGAACGGTGCACCAACAAAGGCGGTGACCACCCCGAGCGGAATTTCAGTTGGCGCCAGCAACGACCTTGCGATGGTATCGGCCCACACCATGAAAATCGCTCCACCTATGGCTGATAAAGGTACCAGCAGTCGGTAATCCGGCCCCACCAATAGTCGCAGCATATGCGGGATCACCAATCCAACAAATCCGATGACACCTGATACCGAGACAGCCCCAGCGGTCAACAGTGTGCCGACTGCCAGCACGGACAGCTTAAGCCTGTCGACTCCGATCCCAATATGTGCCGCTTGACGTTCTCCCAACGCAAGCACATTCAACGAGCGTGCGCGGCTCCAGAGAAAGACCAGCCCCAGCAGAAAATACGGGAAAAGGATGGCCGTATACGACCACCCGCGCAATGCCAGACTTCCCATCGTCCAGTATATAATTTCATTAATCGTCTGTTTCGACATGGTCGACAGGAAGGAAACCACTGCGCCCAGGAAACTTTGCATGACCACACCAGCCAGAATGAGGCTGTGTGTTGGAATTTTACGGCCTTCACGAGCCAGTGCCATAACAAACCATAACGTGATTACACCCGTCAGAAACGCAATCAAGGGTAACGTCCAGATCCCAATCAGTGCATACTGCAATCCGAAGAAAATCAGGAAAGCTGCCCCACCGACGCACCGGATGATACACCCAGTGTAAACGGATCGGCCAGCGGATTACGCAGCACACCCTGGAAGCCCGCACCCGCAATGGCTAGTGAAGCACCCACGAGCACAGCAAGCAGTACGCGCGGAAAGCGGACTTTCCAAATTATCTGTTCGGCTGCCTTATTCCAATCCGGTGTAATCCAGTCGCCCACCCAGGGAATTTTGTGAATCAGGATACCTGCAATATCCCGGATCGGCAACGCTACTGAACCAATGCCCGTGCAGATGAGCACGGTGAGCACCAGCAGCACCATGCCCGTCGTTCCGAACAGGATCAGCTTTTTACTCATTGGAACAAGTCAGGGTAGATCGCTTTGGCTACTTCTTTCAACCCTTGAGTTACCCGTGGACCCGGACGGCTCAGCAGGTTGGCATCCAGGCCAATAACCGCGTCATTTTTCACAGCCGTAATTTGATCCCAGCCGCTGCGCGCTTTGATGATCTGATCCAGTGTTTTGGAGTTTTCGTCAATTACATCGTTGGCGTACAAGATTACATCCGGGTTGGAGGCGATCACATTTTCTTCATTGATCTGATACCAACCTTCTTCGTCTGAAGCAATATTGGTTCCTCCAGCTACAGTGATCAGTTCGTCCATGAACTCACCTTTACCTACAGACCAGCCTGGGGAGAACTCAACGTATACTTTTTTCTTCTCTTCCGGTTTAACGGCCTTTACCGCTTCGGTTACATCCGTCACGTCCTGTTTCATCTGAGTGATGATTTCTTGTGCTTTTTCCTGATGATCGGTAATTTTACCGAAGGTTTCGATATTGTTCATCACATCGTCGATGGATTTAGGATCCGTTTTGAAAATGGTAATACCCAGTTCGCGCAGCTTCTTCACTGCATCCTCGCTCATCGAGATACCTGTGAAGACAATGTCGGCTTCAGCTGCAATGATGGACTCTTCATTGGGCTTGGTGATCCCGCCCATTTTCGCTTTGGTTGTTGCTGCTTCCGGATAGTCATCATAGTCGGATACACCAACGATTTGATCGTCCAATCCAAGAGCAAACAGGGATTCCGTCTCGGCCGGAGACACGGATACAATTTTGGCAGGTGCCTTTTCAAAGGTAAACGATTCACCTGTTGCATCCGTAACGGTCAGTGGATATTGGGTTTTGAGGTCTGTCTGTGCCTGGCCTTGGGACTGCTCCTGTGTCGGTTGCTGAGAAGTACCTGTGCCCTCATTCGTTGTTGCATTGCCACATCCGGCCAAAGCCAGTGCGAGTGCCGCTGCACTTAGCAGGGACGCTACGCTTTTCCAATTTTTGATATTCATTTTGTTATTCTCCCCTTCTCTATCTGTACTATTTTCTTGCAACATGCTTGAACTCTTACTACCCTTGCCTTGGTGTTCCTGTACAAGTAAAATCCATCAATTTACACAAGTCCACTCCGATTGCAGTACCATCTTCCGATCGCTGTTATCCCCAGATTTTTTGATTCCCTTTTCGAAAGGGAAAATCCGGGGATAAAGGCGAACACTCCGTTTCTTCAGATCGGTTCTGCACTCTTCGTTAACGTGTAAAAGTTCGGTTCATCTTACATGAACAATAAAAATCCCCAATCCTTACGTCCAGGATCAGGGATGACGTCTCGCATATGGCGATCTGTACATGTTCAACCAAGGGTTGTCCATGCGCATAGAATAGCCCGAAACGCTGTCCTTTCCTCGAAGGAACACCGGTTTGTACGTCCAGGGCAGGTAACCTGACTTACAGGAATCATCCTGTTTTACAGTGGCGGGACCGTGCCGGATTTGCACCGGCTTCCCCATTTCACCCTTGTGTGTTTCATAACTCGTACTTCACACGCGGGACCCTTGGTCGCTGATATGGTAAATCATTGCCGTGTAATTTCTGCATGTTGCATACTCGTTCAGGCTTCACTGCCTGCAAGCGTATCTGTATCCATGCTGACGTCACACTTCTGTTGTGATTATAGGGTATATTGTACATCCTTACAACCCGATCGGCGGAAAAGTCACTCTGCTGCCAATCCATTGATTCCCCTGTCGATCAAGCTGGACCTGAATCACCTGTCCCGGTACGACATGTGTATCCCAGAACCCAAACCCTGGAATCAGACGGGACAAGGCATATCGGATGACACCACCATGCGTAACCACAACGATAGTTGGCACCTGCCCCTCATCAAAATGAATCGCAGGCCGCCTCTCCAACAACATCTCTTGGAGAAATGAATCCAATCGTCCGGTAAAATCCTGCCACGATTCACCCTCGGGCGGAGTGATCTCCTGCGGCGCATCAATCCAGTTTCGGTACACCGGATTATCCTTGAGCTGATCATACGTCAGCCCTTCCCACTGTCCAAAATCATTCTCGCGCAGGCGCGAGTCGAACTTCACCTGTCCAATGGCATCCGGAAGAATCTGTTCCAGCGTCTGTCGGCAGCGCAGCAGATCACTGCAATATACCTCGTGCCACGAAACACCGCTCAATTGTTCATGAAGCGGAGCCAGTTCTTCTTTGGCATCTGGCAGCAGACCGATGTCGGTATGCCCCAGGTATCTTTTTTCCACATTCCACAGCGTTGTTCCATGACGAACCCACAGAATGTTTCGTTTCACTGAGCAGGGTTGGTCCGTATGTACGTCCTTGCATGCATTCACTGTATTTCCTTCATTTACGGCCATAACAGCGTCCCTCCTGCCAGCCACACAACCAGCGTTATGAACACACACAGTATCACAAAAGATCCTGCAGACCAGAACATCAGGCGTGATGTTCGCACAATGTCCTCAGCTTCCATCGGTCGTGTGGCCTCCCCCATGTAGGCACGAAACGAAGCAACCCCGTGATACACGTTATGTCCGCCAAGCCGGATGCCCAGTGCTCCAGCCACTGCTGATTCGGGAAAACCGCTATTCGGACTTGGATGCAGTCTTGCATCCCGTGCGACCATGCGTGCTGCTCCTTTGGCGTCCATCTTCATCACCCGCGCGCCCAAGATTAACAGCATCGCGGTCAACCGGGCAGGGATCCAGTTTGCCACATCATCCAGTCGGGCCGAGGCCCAGCCAAGATGCAGGTACTTGTCATTTTTATATCCGACCATGGAATCCAGTGTGTTGACAGCGCGATAAGCCATGGCTAGTGGTGCGCCTCCAATGAGTGCATAAAATAACGGTGATACAATGGCATCCACGATATTCTCGGCAACCGTCTCTACCGTTCCCCGCACAACCTCCGGTTCTTCCAGATGCGCCGTATCCCGTCCAACAATCATGCCCAAGGAACGTCTGGCTGCCGGCCAATCCTGCTGCTTCAGATGACGATACACTTCCATACCTGCGTCCTTGAGCCCTTTTGAAGCAATGGTCGTTGCAATTAGCACCACTTGAGCTGCCGCTGCAATGACAGGATGAATCAGCCCAAGCACATATACGAATACCCACGTAATGGCAAAAGAACCCCCGCAATCACAAGCGGGAACAACAGCCCTGCTCTCTTCAGCCCTGAATCTGTGTTCACACGCGAGCGAATGACACGCTCCAATGCCGAGATACCTTTTCCCATGCCAATTACCGGGTGGGGAATCCAGCGCGGATCACCGATACATCGGTCCAACAGGTACGCCAGTATAATAATCCAGGCTCCAGCCATACCTGTCCAGAACGGCCAAGTCCATAGATGCTCCAACTCAAAAGTCATTTGTGCCTGATCCTCTCTTTCCATAACAGTCCAGCCTGAAGGCTCTCCGTCACCGTGTCGTATACCAATCTGCCAATCGCCGCCCCCGCCGTAGTCGCTGTCCCGGCATAAGTGATCATTGGCTGAAGTTCTTCCACTCGTTGACGTACCGCAATCACAATGGCATCAGTTGTAGTGCCGGTGGCGGGCAAGCCGTTCTCCGAATCCAGAACACCCGCATCCGCCAGTGCGGCCGCCTTGGCTTCCACCGCTGTCTGCACCGCATTCACCATCGCCCCGGTGGTCATGCGTCCATTCAACCAGAGCATGATGTTAATTGTGCCCGGGACATAGGGATGAGTTGTCAGATTCCGTGCTGAAGGAGCAGAGAGCTCCATGCCGGAAGGCATCTTTTTATTTCCCGCCGCATCAAATACCGTTCTCTCCGACCCCGCGCGTGCTGCATTCGATACACCCGCAGTGGTGCAGCACAGGAGACCAAATTCATCACTTGTATATTCCTGGATGGAGGTATGCTCCAGCCTTACGGCTGTTAATAACCCAGCACATTGATCCCGCGGCTCACGCCAGTCGTTCAGTGCTTGTTCGATATCACGCGGCGGATCATCACAGCGGTAATGCTTGTCCACATAGATATTAAATATGCGATCCAGTTCAAGCATGCCGCCGCCATATACCGCACTCGACAACGCTTGGGCAGCCTCTAGGCTCTGTGCTTTGATATGACGTTCATGTGCAGATATGTTCAATCCCGGCCAGGAAGAGGCCACATATTCATTCGCGTCTGTTTCTCCATTCGTAAAGTAGTTATAAAACGGGAGTGTCACTGCCGCATCCCTCCCTGTTCCTGTTCGGAATCTTTCGTCTGCTCCTGCTGACTCAATTCATGAATGAGGGACTGATCGGCATTCGAATATGCCTTGGTGTCCAACACGCTGCCCAGCACTTTGAGTAATGCAGCATTGGCATCTTCATCCTTGACCGCGAAGCGCACATGCCCTTCGTCAAGCCCCGGATACATGGCACAGCTGCGAATCAGAATGCCCCTGCGTCCCAGCGCCTCCTGCATGGATGCTGCTGTCCAAGGGGCTGGCACACGTGCCAATATAAAGTTTGCCTCTCCCGGAGTCACCGCACATCCACGCGCCTGCAGTCCTGCGATGAGATGCTCCCGTTCCCGCGTGATCTGTGAGATAGTTTCCTGTTCGTACTGTTCTCCGCTGCGCAGACAGGCTTCACCTGCCATGAGTGCCAGACCGTTAACACTCCACGTCACCTGTTTCTTCGTCATCGCCTCGATGTATTCCGAACGGCCCAAAGCATAACCGAGACGCAAGCCCGGAATGGCATAAAACTTCGTCATCGAACGAATGATGATCACATTGGGGTAGTCATCCAGATGTGCTGCCAGGGACTGTCGCCGGGCTACCGGAATAAAATCGATAAAAGCCTCGTCAATGACGAGTACGGTTCCCGTTTTTCCGCTTTGCAAGCAAGCCTGTGCAATATCTCAAGCGGATATTGTACACCGTTCGGATTGTTCGGCTGGCCGAGGAAGAGCAAGTCTACCTTTTCCATGAGTTGCTCGATGTCCTCGGGTTCCGCTCGCCACGCCAGCTCTTCTCTGCCCTCTGTATGCACAACCTCGGCACCGAATTGTCGCGCCAACGCGCGGTACTCCGAGAATCCCGGTTCCACCGTACCCACCTTGCGCGGGGCAAGCCCCAGCAGAATGAGCGCCATACTTTCAGCCGCACCGTTGCCCACGGATATCTGCTCCTGCATCACACCAAGACGCTCACTCAGCAGTGCCTTGAATCCCCGGTGCCCCGGATCGGGATACCGAATCACTGACTGCAATCCTTGCTGTATAGCCTTCAGCACCCCTTTGGGCGGACCGAGCGGATTAATGTTGGCGCTGAAATCCAGAAAATCAGCGGCTTCCCTTCCAAATCGTGACGCAGCCGTCTCCACGTCCCCGCCATGTCCGAACACTTCGATATAACCGGTCATTCTTCCGTCATCCTTTCTGTATGTCCTTTTTATTATGGAGGGCACGGGAGGTGTGGGTCAATCCTGTTTTCTTTGTGTCCCAACCATAATTCGTTTACAATAGAAGAGGAATTTCGGTTCCTTTTGATATACAAGATTCACTACATAAGGGACTAGCAATCCCTCACATACATTAATGGAGGAATGACCATGCTGTTTGTAGACAATCAGGGCATTACAGATCCATCTGTAAACCTGGCGATTGAGGAGTACATTCTGAAACATCTGCCGATGGAGGATGACAGCTATCTGCTGTTCTACATTAACCGTCCGTCAATCATCATCGGAAAGCATCAAAATACGATTGAAGAGATTAATATCGAGTACGTTCAGGATAACGGTGTGCAGGTGGTTCGTCGTCTTTCGGGAGGCGGAGCGGTGTATCACGATCTGGGCAACCTGAATTTCAGTTTTATTACAGCTGATGACGGTCAGTCCTTCCATAACTTCCGCAAGTTTACCCAGCCTGTGGTTGAAGCTTTGCACGAGCTTGGTGTAAATGCCGAGTTGACCGGGCGTAATGATCTGCAAGTGGGCGAAAGAAAATTTCGGGCAATGCCCAGTTTTCCACACGTGGACGCATGTTCAGTCATGGCACATTGATGTTTGATCTGAATCTGGAGCATGTTCAGGCTTCCCTGAACGTCAATCCCGAGAAATTCAAATCCAAGAGCACCAAATCCGTGCGCAGCCGGGTCGCCAACATACGCGATCTGATTGACACCAACCTGACGATTGAGCAGTTCTGTGATGAGCTGTTACGTCACATTTTCAGAATGGAGCCACAAGACGTCCCTCAATACAAGCTGACTGAAAAGGATTGGGACAAAATCAAGGAAATCTCCGCTGAGCGTTACAACAACTGGGACTGGAACTATGGCTTGTCTCCGGAAAGCAATGTGAAGCACACTCGCAAATTCCCTGTCGGCATCATCGATCTGCGCATGAACATCAAAGATGGACGCATCGAAGATATCAAAATCTTCGGCGACTTCTTCGGTGTAGGCGATGTGGCGGATATCGAAAATATGCTGCGCGGCAAGCGGTATGAGGAATCCGAGGTGCGTACTGCACTTGAGGGCCTGGATGTAAAACATTACTTCGGCAACCTGGAGCTGGAAGACTTTATTGGCCTTGTTTTCCTGGAAGAGTAAGATTTAGATGGAAGTATAGTTTTAGAACGGAGTCTAAGATTACACGTTAACGGAGAAGACAGAATTTATCGGGAGAAGCGAAGCGTTCGCTTAAAGCTTTTTGAAAAAAAGCTACATCGGAAGCATACGCTTATCAACGGATTTCCCCTTAGGGGAATGGAATCAAAAATCCGGGGATAACAGCGATCGAAAGATGAATCTGTATTCGGAGTGGCCTCGTGTAAAACTTATTTTTTCGTTCGTCAGTATTATAGATACAGATAAAAAGGAGAGAAACACACAGATGACCTACAAATTAATTGCAATCGACATTGATGACACACTGATCAACGACAACAAGGAAGTAACCCCTGCGACACAGACTGCATTGGAACAAGCGGTTGCCCATGGTGTAACGGTAACGCTGGCGACTGGACGTGCTTATGCTTCCGCACAAGCGCTTGCTCGTCAAACCGGACTTAACGTGCCGATCATTACGTATCAAGGCGCTTTGGTGAAAAACCTGCTGGACGAAAAAGTACTTTATGAGCGTTACGTTCCACAGGAAGCTTCCCGCAAACTGTATGATTACTGCCTAGAGAACAATCTCCACCTTCAAACATACATTGACGACAAGCTGTATGCCCGTGAGGAAAACGACAAGCTGCGTGATTATGCCAAACTAAACGGCACCCAATATTATATCGAATCTGATTTCATCAAAGTCATCGAACAGAAGACACCGAAGCTGCTTATTATCGATGAGCCTGACTACTTGGATAAGGTTGCTGTTGAACTGCGTGAATTGCTCGGACCACAAGTGCATATTACCAAATCCAAACCTTACTTCCTTGAGATTATGCACAATGAAGGAACTAAAGGCCACGCCCTTACGTTCCTGGCTGACCACTTTGGTCACCAGCTCAGCGAGTGTATTGCCATCGGCGACTCCTGGAATGACCATGAGATGCTTGAAGTTGCTGGTCTTGGCGTAGCGATGGGGAATGCCATCCCTGCGTTGAAAGAGCTGGCAGACTACATTACCGCAAGTAATAACGAAGACGGTGTAAAAGAGGTTATTGAGAAGTTTGTGCTGAACGCAGAGTAAGTTTTTCAGAAAAGCACATTTTGCATAATGTGTTATGTCAGAAAACAAAATAAACAGCCCTCCACAGCGATATCTGGCTTGTGCAGGGCTGTTTTAATTTTCAGAGATAACTTGCACTTTATAGATATTACAGCCACTCTCGCTTAGTGTTTTCCATTCATGTACTTCTCTTCGAATTCATGATCTCGTTCCCTGATCTCCTGCATCATCGTACTCTTTGGAAGTTCAGAAACGAAAACAGTCAGTAACAGTAAAGCCCCTGCAAGAAATAACAGGATGGCCAGTATAAATCCAACCCAGCCATGTGTTTCAGACACAGCTGCAAAATATTGCCCCCACGTATCAGACCAAACCATCACGCTTGGGATGTGTATAACGGTCGCAATATGAATTGCACCATACAATATGATACCTGCAAGTAACAATATAGCTCCAAGTTTTTGTCTGTTATCCATGATTCATTCCTCATCCCTGTACAAAATCACACGGAGCCTATTTTACCACAGTTTTGGAATTATGAACCAATGTATTTGTGCGTCCACCACGTTTTAACCAACCCATCACTTTCTCATTCATCGCCAGCAGACCTGAGACGACCAGCACCACACCGATCCACGTAATCCAGCTGACATGTTCCCCGTAGACAACAGCACCAAGTCCTACGGCAATGGGTGGTGAAATGTATAACCATGTTGCCGGGAACAACGGATTCGTGCGAGACATGATCCAATAGAACAGACTGTGCCCAACCATCGAGCCAATAACAGTCAAATATATCACGGACGAGACAGCAGGCACCCAATCCAAAGCTGACATGTTCCAGGATTCTGTCACCGCTGAGAGCAAGCTTAACAACAGTCCCCATACATCATCTGCACCGCATTGATCGCTACAGGACTAGCCTCCTTGAACTGATGAATAACCTTTTTGGAGTACAATGCACCTGCTGAATAACAGACTTCCCCACCAGTACGGCAATACAGCCCCACATGAACAGGGAACCCGCACCAAGTGATACACCAGGCAGAACAACCAGGACCACGCCGGTGAACCCGATCAGGCATCCTGTAATCATGCGGGCAGATGTTTTTTGCCGTAACAGCGCCGTCTGCATCAACATAATCATAATCGGTCCTGTCGCTGACAGAATGGCACCCACACCCGAGCTCACATGCTGTTCAGCCCAATATAATGTGGCAAAGGTGCCGAAGGTCAGACCTGCTCCCGTCAGCAGCATCTCCTTGCGGAACAGGAGGGACCAACTCACTTTGCCCTTCATCCACATCCATGCAAACATCAGCGCCCCGCGATTACAAATCGCAATCCGGCTGACAGAAAAGGCGGCATACCTGCCTCCACTCCAATTTTAATAGCCAAAAACGTTGTACCGAAAATAAGACACATAACCGTAAATGCAATCCCCACCATGATAACCACTCCTTTATCTGTTCTTCATCATATCTCATGGTCCATAGAACAGAATAAACAAAACAGAACAGTTATCGCCTATTAGCTGTTACAATAGAGTTCAGAAGGAGTGTGAGCCGGATGGGCAAAACCTTGATGATGACAGATAACAGCCTGAAATTATATGAGCAAGTCATCCATTATCTCGTTGTGCGTATCGAAGCGGGAGAGTGGGCTGAACATGAAAAACTGCCATCTGTACGAAGCCTGTCCGAGCTGCTCGGCGTACATCGTCTGACCGTTTTCAAAGCCTATCAGGAGTTAAAGGAACGCGGTAATGTTTATGTGAAGGACAAGTCCGGCTATTATGTCAGTCCAGCAACGCCATACTCTGTAACAGATCAGGCGGATGATCCCGCCGTGTCTGCCTGGTTGCATTGGGACTCCCTCGCACGTGTGCAGTCACTTGAAGCCGAATTCCAGTTTTCCAAATCACTGATTGACCCCGCCCTGCTTCCCAATCGGTATTGGGGAGAACTGATGCGTGATCTGCTGGATCAATATCCCCGTCTGCTCGGAACGTACTCCACGATTCAGGGAGATCTGGAATTGCGTAGTGCGCTGGCAAGCCATCTAACGAAAAAAGAACGCTTCTACCTCTCCGCAGACGAGGTGCTCATTACATCGGGTGCCCAGCAAGCGATCGACGTCATCTCGCGGACGCTGGTCAAGCCTGGAGATCGGGTCTTGATGGAACGGCCTACGTATGGGCCGGCCATGGAGATTTTCCGCAAGCAAGGTGCCCGGCTCGTCTTCACCGACATTCATCCCGAGGGTTATGATCTGGAGCAGATCGAACATCTGATGAAGAGTGAGAAGCCGCGCCTCTTTTATATGACACCGACCTTTCAGAATCCAACCGGCATGAATGTTCCAGTAGAACAGCGCAAGCAGTTACCCGAACTTGCAGAACAGTATGGTTGTTTCCTGCTCGAAGACGACAGCACCTACGATATCTATTTTAAGGAGAAACCTCCTGCACCTATTTTTACCTACGACACTACGGGGCACACCCTGTACATTCGCAGCTATAGCAAGTATGTTGCACCCGGGCTGCGGATTGCAGCCATCATATGTCGTCAGCGCTTCATGCCAGGACTACAGGCAGTCAAATCATTGACAGATAACGGATCGCCTCTCCTGAACCAGAAGCTTTTCCTCCGTTATTTTCAGTCAGAACGCATGCATCAGCATCTGTCCAAGCTGCGAACGGCCATTCAGTTACGCATGGAAGTGATGGAACAATGTCTGCTGGAAACGGACTGGACGTGGACCCGACCCGAGGGTGGACTCAACTTTTGGGCAGAACTTCCTGAGGGCGTGGATACCGGAAGACTGCTTCACCGATGCATGGAGCAATCCGTAGCCTTTGTACCCGGAACCGTATTCGATTCTTCGGATCATTCAGCCAGTCGCAAGCTGCGTCTGTCCTTCTCTTATGCGCATGAGCAGCAGATTCGCGAAGGCATGAGCAGACTCATTACACTGGCCAAAGAAATGTAAGGTTGGTTATCAATCGAAATAGCCCGAAAGGTCACATGACCTTCCGGGCTATTGTTATGGACCGGATATGACCTTATCCACCAATCCATATTCGACTGCTTCAGCAGCGGTCAGGAAATAGTCTCGATCCGAGTCCTTCTCAATCCGCTCAATCGACTGTCCTGTATGGTCAGCGAGCAGTTGGTTAAGACGTTGACGATGTTGAATGATGCGGTTAGCATGAATCAGCATATCCGACGCCTGCCCTCGCGTACCACCATGTGGCTGATGGATCATGATCTCACTGTTGGGCAACGCCATACGCTTACCTTTTGTTCCACCCACCAACAATATCGTACCAAAACTTGCCGCCATACCTGTACAGATCGTGGAGATATCCGGCTTCACGAATTGCATGGTGTCATAGATCGAAAATCCCGCGGTTACTGACCCACCAGGGCTGTTAATGTACATCTGAATATCCTTCTCCGGGTCCTCTGCAGTCAAAAATAACAGCTGAGCCACAATGGCATTTGCCATCTGATCCTCAATCTCTCCGGATACCATAATGATCCGGTCCTTGAGCAAACGTGAATAAATATCATAACTCCGCTCACCACGAGCGGTCTGTTCCACTACATAGGGTACTACATTCATGTGTGTCGCCTCCTTGGTTTAGGCAACCATGTTGACCGTGCACCCACCTCCATACGACATTGAGTTCATACCTGAAGCGGAGTACCCGTACATCACTGGCTCGCATGGATGGAGACGGCAAAGTCTGCTGCAAAATTGTCCCCGCCACAGCCATCGGATCATCGGTCCGGTTCAGGCACAGATCAATGATTCGGGCTGTATCTCCATTACGAAATGCCAGCAGATAACTGCGCAATTCCTCCCGATTTTCCTCCACTGCGCCCTCTTCATTCTGCCACTCAGTGTCCGATTGTTCCAACCTGTGCCGCACCTCAGCTATGGCAGAGCGGGCTCGACTTAACGCTGCTTTCACAGCGCCTTCTGTCGTATCCAACATTTCCGCAGTCTCTGCCGCCTTGTAACCCATTAATTCACGTAATACATATATCACTCGCTGCCACGGTGGTAGCTTATCTATTAGAAGTTGAACGGCAGACTCCAATTCCTCGAATCGCCTTTCTTCCTCCATTTCGTGCAGGAGCGGCTTCAAGCTATCCAGTTTACAGGCCAATCTCTCACGCTGACGTAAGATATCAATCCAGCTGTTGCGTGCAATACGGATCAGATAAGCTTCCCAATTCATATCGTGATTCATCCCGGAAGATCCAGCCATACTCGACGACAATACTTTCAGACAGGTCTCCTGAACCAGATCCTCCGTGTCTGGAACTGATTTCGTCAGCGACAAACAATACGCATACAACGAACCCATCAGTTCGGGTAATCGCGCATGAATGCTTTGGTTCAATTGGTTAGTTCCAGCGTTACCACTGGTTTCAATATGGGATTTATTTGGTTTACCATCATCATGTGGTCTGTTGATTCTGCAATCCACGGACTTCACAAAGGCCATCTTGGGGGCCCCCTTTGCTGGTTCCTGATTGATTTTGACTTACACTATGTAAACGAAGAACCTCCTCCAAAGGATACGCTCTTCTCCAATTATTTTTATGACAATGCTTCAAGTTGAGTTACCCATTCGTTTCAATCTATAAGGTTCCAAGCGGCACCTTCATCCCCGTAAGGGCAATCGTAATGCCTTGATCCAGATTATAATTCTGCCGTACATCAACGTCATGAGACATATGTGTAAAATAGGTATGACCCGGTTTCAGTTCCCGCAGCAGCTCCTGCGCCTCGCGCATATCATACACCGAACGTGTGGAGAATTCCGCAAGTTCATGCACAAAGCTTGTTCCGAGCACCAACAGATCCAATCCGTGCAGCGGCACTTTCTCCGTTGTTTTCAGGTCAATGGCATCTGAACAATACGCCCAGCTATACCCCTCCCGATCCAATCGATATGCGTACGAATAGCCGTTATGTCCATGACATACTTTCCAGGAACGCACTTTCCAGCCACTGAGCTCAATATCATCATCCGTTTCAAGAAAGTCCATATGACGCCCCAACCATAGAAACTGTCCCTGAATGGTCGCAATCACTTCGCGCGGTGCATACAAACGTCCCTTTACACCCAACCAGCGGCATGCATCCGCCCATTCCGGCAATCCGCCAATATGGTCAAAATGGGCATGCGTGATGAGCAGCGTATGCACCATACGCAATCCCTGATCCTCCATCTGTGATCTCCAGTCCGGTCCGCAATCAATCATGAACTGTTCACTCGCACCATCGCCACTACTGTCAATCAGAACAGAAGAGCGTTTCCGTTTGTTCTTTCCCGTAAGCCTCGCCTCGGTACATACATCGCAATCACAATACACACGTGGAACGCCCATCGCATCGCCAGTGCCCAGAAATGTTAGCTGATTCAATCCGCATTCCCCCTGAATGAATAATATGTAAATTGTAATCGTCCACCCCTGTTTTTGCAAAAAAAAGACCATCCCGCTGCAGCTCTCACTGCAATTCGGGACAGTCCATGGTCTGAACGTTTTTCGTTCAGACCTTCATCTCCATGCTTCGCTCCATTGGGAGCTTGCGCTCATCCACATCTGGTGCGCCCCCTCACAGCTGGGCCGCCCGCATGAAGATCAGGCCTTACCATTTTTCACAGGCCATGACCCGATTGATTTAAGTCACATTAACCCAGCTCTGGAACTACACCAGTGCCCGCAGCTTCAATGTCAGTTCCCGACCTGCAGGTACTTCCTTCGAGTCTGTAATCACCCAGTTGGACGCAAGCCGCTTCGCCAGCACTTCTGCCTGCTCCGGTTTCAATTGCAATCCGGTAACGATTCCTTCACCCACCGTGAAGTCTTTCTCCGGCTGTAATCCAAAGGTCTTCTCCAAATAAATACCCAGACCACCACGCGTGTTAAAGGTAATCCGGTAGCCGTCTTTCACGGCTGCCTCCAGGTTTTCACCATGCTCGTCCGCATACGAGAAAAAATCGTTATATCGGTATTGCTCTTCAGATACGCCGTCAAAAGCGGAAACGTCTTTCGCTTGAATAGCGTTTAATATTTCTTCCTCAGGCATCCCCTTACCGCGGGCCTGCTCCAGTCGAATTGCTGTACTTTGGGATAATTTGATTTCAGAGCTCATTCAACTCACACCTTCCTGCAGATACTATGTAACCATCATGACTCAGTATACCTCTATTATAACCTTTTGGCAGTGAAAAACCTCCATCTCTACTTCCATTGAAATGAAGGTTTAGTAATGCTTATATTCCCGCAAGCACCTGATACCACACGCCGCGTTTGGAATACAACGTACTTCGTACCTCGTCCCATCCACCGAGATAGTTGATATCAAATAGCCCTTCAGGCGTTGGGAATGTCGACTCGGTCTGTGCAAATACATCCGGATCTACGGAACGAAAACCGTGCTTGGCAAAAATGCGTTGTGCTTCCGGTGTACGCAGATATGCGACAAAAGCTTCCGCCAGTTCACGATTCCCATGTTTATCGGCATACTTATTCACCACAACTGCCGGATTCTCAATCAGGATCGTATTTTTCGGAATGACGATATCGTAATCCACACCTTTGGCGATCCGGGCCAACAATTCATTTTCATACGTGACAATTACATCACCCACACCATATTCGAATGCTGCCATTGAAGAACGGCCACTCTTGTCCAATGATTCAACGTTACGATGTACCTCTTCGAGAAAAGCCTTGGCAGCGGCAGGATCTTCTTCCCCTCTTGCTCCTCCGACAGTTTCAATCCGGCACCGTAAATGGCATTGATGTCCCATTGCGCGCCCCCGGATGTCTTTGGATTAGGGTAGAGCACTTTCACTCCCGGCTTGGTCAAGTCCTGAAAATCATGAATTCCAAGCGGGTTGCCTGCTCTTGTGCCCAGCACAACAATCGAACGGGTGATCATGCCCTCATTCGGGGTCTTTTTCCAATCGGAGCTGACCAGATCGGCTTTGACCAGCTTGTCGATATCACTCTCCATTGCGAGCAAAGCTACATCAGCCTCGAATCCACCAACGATGGCTCTTGCCTGTGTACCCGAAGCTTCATAGGACTCTTGGAAGTTAATCGTCTGTCCGGTCTTTGCCTTCCACTCCTTCTGGAACTTGGGCAGCAATTCGCCTACAGCGTCTTTTGCTACACTATAAGCACCGATCACCAGTGTATTGGATGAATCGCTACCAGCGGTCTCATTCTGTTCGCTTGACTCCTCCTGCTTGCTGCATCCAGCGGTCATGCAGACGAGCAGAAGCGTGAGGGCAACATATAAAAGCATGACTTTCTTCTTTCTCGTCTGCATGGGCAGCCCCCTCTTCCACTTGATCTAAATCATCACCGGCATCGGATCTTCCTTCAGTCGGTTCTCAACCACCCAACTGTTGGAGTCATTGAACAGGTATGCCCGGTGTACAAGGACTCGAATTTGTTGACCAATCTCCAAGGTCGTTTTCTCCAGGGAACGATAGGTGATTAACTTGTGCCCCGTACGTCCACCTCCACCATCCATTCACTGCCGCGGAAATGAAGATGCTTGACTGTCCCTTTTTCCGTTGCAGACAGCATCGTGAACTCGTTTTTCAAACCGATCTCAATATACTCTGGTCGAATAAGTGCTTTGGTCTGTTCACCCTCGACGGCATGTTCAAATCCTTTCAGCTGGGAAGCATCCTCCACAACCGTAGACTCCCCGATAAATGTAGCAACAAACGGTGTCTGCGGATTTTTGTAGATATCCCAAGGTGTGCCCTTCTGCTCCAAACGACCCTGGCTGATAATCATGATCTCGTCCGCCACTTCAATCGCTTCATCCTGGTCATGCGTTACAAAGATCGAAGTAATTCCCACTCGCTCAATGAGCTCCCGCAACCATGAACGCAGTTCCTGACGGATCTTGGCGTCAATAGCCGCGAACGGCTCATCCAGCAATAACAGCTGCGGCTCCGGGGCGAGTGCTCTGGCAAAAGCCACACGCTGACGCTGCCCACCAGACAACTGATGTGGATAGCGCTGTTCGAAACCTTTTAATCCGGTCAGTTCAACCAGCTCCATAACCCGATCACGAATCTGGGCTTTTGGTGTCTTCTTGACCTTGAGTCCAAAAGCAATATTCTCAAATACCGTCATATGTTTGAACAGAGCATAGTTCTGGAATACGAATCCGATCCCACGCTCCTGTGGAGGCAGGTGATTCACCACTTTTCCGTGAAAGCGAATCTCTCCGGAACCCGGATTCTCCAGTCCCGCAAGCATCCGCAGAATGGACGTCTTCCCGCCTCCGCTGGGTCCAAGCAGACCGATTAGATGGCCTTTGGCAATATCGAATGAGACATCTTTTACCGCATGAAAATCACCGAAATGTTTGTTCAGATCACGGACTTCTACATGCATATCAATGCACTTCCTTTCGCTTCTTGGCCCATTCCATCATGAGCAGCAGCCCGACGGAGAAGGTGACCAGCACCAATGCCACACCATTTGCGGCAGCTACATTAAAATTCTCAACATCCTGATAGACCAGCGTTGTTGCTGTCTGCGTTTTGTTCATAATATTGCCGGATACAACCAGCACTGCACCGAATTCCCCAAGCGAGCGCGCAACCGTCAAGACCAGACCATACACTACCGCCCAGCGGATCGAAGGCCATGTCACACTCCAGAACGTTCTCCAGCCGTAGGCACCCAGTGTAGATGCGGCCTCCTCTTGCTGTGAACCGAGTTCCTGCAGGACAGGCATCACCTCTCTGACCATCAGTGGGAAGGTAACAAATAACGTTGCGATCACCATACCCGGGAAGGCGTAGACCACATTGAATCCAATTCCTTCAAAAAAAGCGCCCATAATGCTGTTAGGTCCCAACATCAATACAATCATCAAACCGCCAATGACAGGAGATACGGCATAAGGCAGGTCTACAATACTGTTCAGCAGCCCTCTTATCCGTTCACTCAGCCATCCGGCACGAACCAGATACAGAGCCATCATGATGCCAAACAATGTATTTAACAGGGTGACTACCAGGACTACCAGTCCGGTCATCATCAAAGCGTGTAACGCCTCAGGGCGCATCAGCCCTTTCAGGAATCCACCTGCCCCGTCTTCAAATGCACCAATAAAAATGCGTCCAAGCGGGATGATCAACAGTACAATAAATACCGCAAATGTCAGTCCGATTAAGAGTCGTCTCATCGTCTTCTCCCCCGCATCTGCACCAGATTGATCAGCCAGAGGATCAGGAAGGAGAGCGTCAGGAGCAACACGGATACAGCAGCGGCTCCCGTTGGATTGTCACTTTCAATCTCTCCGTAGATGAATACGGAAGCGGTCAGTGTTCTTCCGGGAATGTTGCCAGCCACCAGCACAACAGCCCCGAATTCAGCCAGTCCTCTGGAGAAAGCGAGCATCCCTCCGCTGATCATGCCAGGTGCCATGGACGGCAAAATCACTTGCATGAACGTGCGAGCCTTGGATGCCCCCATCGTGTACGAGGCCTCTTCCTCGGAAGGATCGATTTCTTCCAGCAAAGGCTGCACTGCACGGATCACAAACGGAAACGTGACAAAGGTCATCGCGATAACAATTGCGGGCTGGTGAAATACAATTTCAAATCCCATGGATTCTGCCAGTTTCCCGATGGCACTGACCGGCCCCAATAGCAGCATAATCATCAAACCGCCCACCGCTGTTGGCAGTGCAAACGGGAGATCAACCAGACTGTTCAGAAACGATCGGCCTACAAAGCGATACCTTGTCAGCACCCAGGCAATCATCGTGCCCAGAACCACATTAATCAGCGTGGCAATCACGGCTAGCCGAATCGTCAGCAGCACGGCTTTCCACGCGATGGGGTCCATAATGCTCTGAGCAAAGTTGCTCCATCCTTCGGAGAAGGAATTGACGTATACACCGATGATTGGAAGTACAATAAGTACGATAAAATATAACAATACGGTACTGCGAAATCCCCAAGTCCATCCCTTATGACGAAGAATGGTATTCATTGCTGCGTTCCCTCCCAGCCTCCGGTTTTAGCTCCGGTCGGCAGTCTGCCCGACTTCAATACGACATTTCCCTAAGTTGGATGATATTACTTTAATATTATTCCCATTAGTCTACTTGGTTTTGCTTTCTGATACTTTACCAGTTTGCAGTGCTAATCGTCAATGCTTTTATTGAATATAATTGGGCCACATATGAGATTAATTAATAAATGTCTCTTCAGGTTATTTCTGTCCTCTCCGTTATTGTGCGCTTCACCTATTCGACTTCATATGTGGTTTGTTTGGTATGTAATGGTTAAGGTACAATCGAGGGTAAGAACAGAGATGACAAGGAGTGATTGAACATGTTATATACGAAGAATATATCCACTTCCACACGAGATGAAATGAAGGATATCACACGGGACGTGAAGCAGGCTGTTCTGAATAGCGGAGTCCAGAATGGGACGGTGCTCATCTACTGCCCACATACGACAGCGGGTATTGCCATCAACGAAAATGCAGACCCCGATGTGAAACACGATGTCTTGTTGCGTCTGGACGAAGTGTACCCTTGGGAGCATCCCGAGTATCGACATGCCGAAGGCAATACAGCCTCTCACCTCAAATCGATCACAACAGGGCCATCACAGACGGTAATTATTCATGAAGGCAGGTTGCTGCTTGGCCGCTGGCAAGGCATTTACTTTTGCGAATTTGATGGGCCACGTGAGCGGGAATACTTTCTCAAAATCATGGAAGGCTAATGTCAGTTCAATTGAGGTCTACCACCTAATCATTCATATTTTTGCAAACACAAACAGGCGGTCCACCCTCATTTCGGGTCGGAGCCGCCTGACTTGGTCTTTGGCGTGTATTAACTTTCGCGAGATAACGTTATAAAGAATTAAAGTTATGACAAATCACCGCCCTGAAGTGTAGAGGTGCAACAATAGCGCCATTATTGGACGCCAGGCTGCTGACCCAGATTGCGGCACAGCACTTTGACATGAGACAATGCAGACGATTCAATCTCCTTAAACGTTAAACGGTCCTGAATGTAATAAGAGATGAATCCGTGCATAGCCAAAAATAGCGTACGCGGTACCCTTTGAATATCCTCTTCCGTACAATTTTCTTCATTCATGTACTGCCGAATAATCGATGCAAATAATTCGAAGCAACGTCCCTGTTCGGTACGACAATAAGACAGCAATTCTTCGTCCCTGATCATAAACATAATTTCGTACTGATATGGGTTCTCCAGACCAAAGCGAATAAACTCCATCATAATATGCTCTACTTTGCTCACATCATCACGGACCGGCCTGACCATAGCTTGCAGCAACAAATGCCCCAGATGATTGAAATCTTCAACCACGATGGCATAGAACAGCTCTGCCTTTTCCTTAAAGTGATAATACAGCGACCCATGACTATAGCCTAGATGCTGGCCGATGCTTCGCATCGAAATGGCGCGGTATCCTTTGGTAATAAAAAGGTGCCTCGCCGCCTCCAGTATCCGCTCCCTCGACAACTCCTGTTCGACTGCTCTTCTAGCCATATATTTTATTCCCCTTCAATAAAATAAAGCCGCTGTCCCTCCGTGATCCGGGATTGCCCTTGCGTCAAATCCGTGATCCAGGCTACAAATGCCTCGGTTTCACTATCCGGCGGAAGACAAGTCAACGTAACCTTATCGGTGAATCCAGTTTCACCTGTACGGACTTCCCGGCTTCTTAACTCATTTTCCACTTTACCCAGCCACGTATAATCCAGTTCAACAAACACTTCACGATGCAGCACGTTGGTAATGGCTTCTCCGGCTTCAATGGCTGCAACAGCTCCATCCGTATAAGCGCGAATCAACCCACCGGCTCCAAGCATAATTCCCCCGAAGTATCGTGTAACTACAATTGCCACATTTTTTAATTTCTGATTCTTGATCACTTCAAGAATGGGTTTCCCTGCTGTTCCGCTGGGTTCCCCGTCATCGGATTGCTTCTGGATCTCATCCCGCTCCCCAATCATGTACGCAGAGCAGTTATGAGTCGCATTCCAATGTTTTTTCTTGATCTCATCGATGAAGGCAACAGCCTCTTCCTCTGTCGTGACCGGCATAATATGACCGATAAATCGCGACTTCTTGATGACAATTTCCAGATTGCCCGGTCCTCGAACCGTGCGATAACGTTCAATCATCCTGAATCCAACTTTCTGATCTTTTCCTGAGTCTAACGCTTGGTCTTTTTTACAAGAAAGCAGTTCACCGCGCGAACGCGGACGAACTGCCCTGGTTATCTACATCCGGGAGCCCTGCATCTTACCTGAACAGTGATTCCCGGATCGATTAACATTACTTTATTTAACTATATGAGCAGACCGATGAATTATTCGGAAAGTCTCGCTTCGAGCGCTGCTTTCTCTTCTTCAAAGCCTGGTTTGCCCAGCAATGCGAACATATTTTTCTTGTAAGCTTCCACGCCTGGTTGGTCAAATGGATTGACGCCCAGCAGGTAGCCACTGATACCGCATGCTTTTTCAAAGAAGTATACCAGATATCCGAAAGAATATGGAGTCATATCTGGAATGTTCACAATCAGATTTGGTACTTGACCATCTGTATGTGCAAGCAGTGTTCCTTGGAACGCTTTTTTGTTAACAAAGTCCATCGTTTTGCCTTCAAGGAAGTTCAATCCATCCAGATCATCCGGATCGGATTTAATCGAGATATGCTCTGCAACTTCAGTAACCTGGATAACTGTTTCGAAGATATTCCGGCTACCTTCCTGAATGAATTGACCCATGGAGTGCAAGTCTGTAGAGAAATCAACAGATGCTGGATAGATTCCTTTGTAATCTTTACCTTCGCTCTCTCCAAACAGTTGTTTCCACCACTCGGATACGAAGTGCAGGGACGGTTCATAGTTTACAAGAATTTCAGTGCCTTTGCCTTTGCGATACAATGCGTTACGAACAGCTGCATATTGGTATGCTTCATTCTCAGCTACGTTCGGGTTGCTGTATTCCTTGGATGCGTCAGCCGCACCTTGCATCATTTCCTCGATGTTGATGCCAGCTGCTGCGATTGGCAGCAAACCTACAGCCGTCAGAACGGAGTAACGTCCACCTACATCATCCGGGATAATGAAAGATTCATATCCTTCAGCATTCGCAAGTTCTTTCAGTGCACCGCGCGCTTTGTCCGTTGTAGCATAAATGCGTTTGCGTGCTTCTTCCTTGCCATATTTCTCTTCCAGTGCTGCACGGAAGATACGGAAAGCAATGGCTGGCTCCGTTGTTGTACCGGATTTGGAGATGACATTTACGGAGAAATCTTTGCCTTCAACCAGATCCAGCAAATGCGTTACATAGGTGGAACTGATATTGTTTCCTGCAAAATAGATTTCAGGTGTTTTGCGTTTGTCTTTTGGCAGATTGTTATAGAAGGAGTGTGTCAGCATTTCAATCGCTGCACGTGCACCCAGGTATGATCCACCGATACCGATAACAATCAGTACTTCGGAATCGCTTTGGATTTTGGCAGCCGCTTTTTGAATGCGTGCGAACTCTTCTTTGTCATATGCTGTTGGCAGGTCAATCCAGCCCAGATAATCGGAGCCTGTTCCTGTTCCGTTATGAAGCTGTTCGTGAGCCAGACGAATCGGTTCAGCGAAATAGTCCACTTCGTGCTGATTTACAAATTGCAATGCTGTGCTATAGTCAAATGTCACTTTTTTTGCCATGATCTCAAAGACCTCCTGATTTCGGTTATATTATTTCCGTATCCGTATTCCATTCTAAACAACTTGCCTTAAGGATACTTCAAATCCACGGGGCTGACAAGCTTGCTGCCCGAACTTTGTCGTTAGAATTCAAGAAGTAAAAAGGGTAAACCGAATCCGCGGGTTGCGGTTCTGCTTACCCTTCTTATATTATTCCGCCGGGTACGAGCAGACGTAGTCAGTAACGCTGCGTATCTCCAGTTTAAATTTGGATTCGGCAGGCACGTGGAACGTAGCTTGACCTTGAATCTCTTGCCACTCTTCTTCTCCGGGAAGCAATACTTTCAGATCGCCGGACAGAATCTCCATAATTTCACGGGAATCCGTACCGAACTCATAACTGCCTGGAAGCATGATGCCCAGAGTCACTTTGCTGCCATCCCCCAAAATAACCGTTCTGCTGGTTACCTGACCATCATAATAAATGTTGGCCTCTTTCACTACACTGACTTGATCGAATTGTGACATGCGTACCCGCTCCCCTGAAGTTAATGAAAACAAAAGGCAAAACAGATCAGGGCGATAACGAGTCACCGCCCATGTTCTGCGGAAATAACTTGCTGCCATGGATCAGGACGGGCATGATGCCCTTCGACCATAGCAGCGCTTATGAAGCTATAGGTGCGTGTTCAAAAAGTCAGGTTTTCAGTACTTTTCGGCTGAATCCCATATTCGACGCTGATGATGCCGTGAGGCATCCTTCCTAATCAAAAGCAGACTTTTTGAACGACCTCTATTACAGCAATGCTTTTACGCGGCTAACCACGTTGTCCACTGTAAAGCCGTACTCTTGGATAACACGGTCGCCAGGCGCGGAAGCACCGAATGTGCTGATTCCGAGAATGTCACCTTGATCACCAACATATTTCTCCCAGCCCATTGGGTGAGCCATTTCAATGGCAAGACGAGCTTTAACATCCGGAAGAAGAACGGATTCTTTGTAAGCTTTGTCTTGTTTCTCGAACAGATCCCAGCTTGGCATGCTGATTACACGAACTTGGATGCCTTGTTCTGCAAGTGCTGCTTGAGCTTTAACAGCCAATTGCACTTCAGAACCTGTAGCGATAATTTGTGCTACCGCTTTGCCATCTTTTGCATCAGAGACAACATAAGCACCACGTTTCACGTTCTCACGTGAACCTTCAACGGTACCTTCGAGGATCGGCAAGTTTTGACGAGTGAGTACGAGTGCAACAGGGTTGCTCTTGTTCTCAAGCGCGTAAGCCCAAGCAGCCGAAGTTTCATTACCATCCGCCGGACGAATAACCGTCAGGTTAGGAATGATACGCAGGGATGCCAATTGCTCGATCGGTTCGTGCGTAGGACCATCTTCACCAACAGCGATACTATCGTGAGTCAGAACATACGTTACAGGCAATCCCATCAGGGCTGCCAGACGAACAGCCGGACGCAGGTAATCGGTAAATACGAAGAACGTACCTCCGAATACTTTCACACCGCTGTGCAGTGCCATACCGTTCATTGCTCCAGCCATACCGAATTCACGGATACCGAAGTAGATGTTACGGCCGGAGTAATCTTCAGGTGTGAAGTTCTCCAGGTTGTTCAAGTGAGTCATTGTGGAGCTTTCCAAGTCAGCAGATCCACCTGTCAGTTGTGGCACGTTGTGTGCCAGACCGTTCAGAGCGTTACCGGATGCTACACGCGTGGAGAGCGCTTTGTCTGTTGCTGCATATTTAGGAAGATCACGGTCCCAACCCTCTGGAAGGTCGCCGTTAATCGCTGTTTCGAATTGAGCTGCCAGCTCAGGGTATGCTTTTTTGTACTCAGCAAATTTCTCGTCCCAAGCTTTGTTAGCAGAGATACCACGATCTTTCACTTGTGCAAAGTGATCGCGAACTTCAGCTGGTACGTGGAAGTTTTCTTCGTAAACCCATTTGTAATACTCTTTAGTCAATTTGGCTTCGTCTGCACCCAGTGGAGATCCGTGAGTACCGCCGTGGCCGCCTTTACCTTGTTTGTTCGGGCTACCATAACCGATAACCGTTTTAACTTCGATCAGTGTAGGACGCAGTGTATCTGCTTGACCTTCCTGAATTGCTTTTTCGATTGCAGGCAGATCGTTACCATCTTCAACGCGCAGCACTTGCCAGCCATAAGCTTCAAAACGCTTCGCGATGCTTTCGGAAGAAGACAGATCCAATTTACCATCAAGTGTGATGTCATTGGAGTCGAACAACATGATCAGTTTGCCCAGGTGCAAACGTCCAGCCAGGGAAGCTGATTCATGAGATACGCCTTCCATCAAGTCACCATCACCACAGATTGCGTAAGTGTAGTGATCAACGACATTGAATTTGTCTTTATCTGTATGTTGCGCCCAGTTGAGCTTCAGCCATTGCCATACCTACAGCCATTGCAATACCTTGACCCAGTGGGCCGGTAGTTGCATCAACACCTGCAGTATGTCCGAATTCCGGGTGACCCGGTGTTTTGCTTCCCCATTGACGGAACTGTTTCAGTTCTTCCATTGGAAGATCATATCCGCTCAGGTGCAGCAAGCTGTACAGCAACATGGAACCATGTCCTGCAGACAGGACAAAACGGTCCCGGTTAACCCATGTTGGGTGGTCCGGGTTATGAGTCATCGTTTTTGCAAAAAGTTGGTACCCCATTGGAGCGGAGCCCATAGGCATACCCGGATGTCCGGAATTTGCCTTCTCAATTGCATCAATCGCCAAAGTACGTACGGTAGTGATCGACAGGTTGTCGATTGTAGTGTTCTCGTCCTTTTGAATCGCTTCGTTCTTGTCAGTCATGGTTTGTCCTCCTCATGTCTTTAGATAAGTCGGGTGCGCAAGCGAATCCCTCTCATCAATACAAGCAAACCGAATTTCACAATAAGTGAATCCGCTTGAGTGTTTCATTTTGACTTATTCACTTTTGTATTGTATCACTTGGCGTGAAGCTTTTCCATAACCTTCTTTGAGAAGTTCATGAAAAATAGGTGGTTTGTGATGAATAATCCTTGACCTATCAAGCAAAAATCGTGCTATACAAGGTACTAAATTCCAAAAGCAGACTTAAGGAGTTTCGCTGATCCATCGCATGAAGTATAACCTTTAACCTGAAAACCATGCATATTTTAGATATTGATCCTCAATTCACATATAATATTCCTTAATATGGATTCGAAAGTTGGGCTGTGGTTTATTTTCAGATGTACACGCGTCAATCATAGGAGGTCTCGATATGCCAGATCCTGCTGCTCACCCAACCCCATCGGTAAAACACTCATTACCCTGGATATCAGGTATTTTAACGGGCATTCTCTGGGAGTTGTCCTGGGATTTTTCCTTAAAGTGATTCAGGGCTACACGGGTGAACAAGTATATACCCTGCTTTTGAATATCGATTTCGTGCCTGGTGTTCCACCAACCTTGCCTGAATTCATTGAATTCTCTGCATCTGGTTGTGTCCGTTGCGATTGGCATCTTTTATGTGTGGTGGGTACAGCGTACAGGTCGTCCCCTTTTCAAAGGAATATTGCTCGGTGCCGCCTCATCCCTGCTCTATATCCCACTCTCTCAACTATCATCACGTGTGCCAGATCTGTATAATGCAGCCGCCATACTCTACTGGATTGTTGGTCATCTGCTGTTTGGTATCGTGCTTGGCTTGTGCGGAAAATATATCAGCACCAAAAAAGCGACTCCCTTTTCGTAAACGAAGAGGAGTCGCTTTTCTATTAGGCCAGAGTCTGTTGCGTGGTTCCGAATCAACCTTGCGCAGTATTAAAGCATTAGCTTAAAATACAACGGTTTTATTCTCATGAACGAGAACACGATCTTCAACATGCCATTTCACGGCACGTGCAAGCACAACACGCTCAATGGTACGTCCAATACGCTTCAGCTCGGTGACATCGTCCCCATGACTTACACGCTGCACATCCTGTTCAATAATCGGGCCGCCATCCAGTTCTTCTGTAACATAGTGCGCTGTCGCACCAATGATTTTGACACCTCGGTTGTACGCCTGCGCATACGGTTTACCACCCACAAAGGCTGGCAGGAACGAATGGTGGATATTAATGATTCGATTGCGGTAGTGCTCAATGAACATGGGAGAGATAATCTGCATGTAACGAGCCAGAATGATCACATCCACATCATTGCCAATGACGTCCAGTTGACGCTGTTCCGCTTCTTTTTTGGTATCTGCTGTAACCGGAATATGATGATATGGAATGCCAAATGATTCTACATAGTCCTTCATGTCTAAATGGTTGCTGACCACAAGCGCAATATCGGCATCCAGGTCGCCTGCCTGCCATTGCCACAACAATTCAACCAGACAGTGATCTTCTTTGGATACAAAGATAGCCAGTTTCTTCTTGCGGCTGACGGCAGATAACGTCCATTCCATCTGGAAACGGCTTGCCACTTCTGCAAAGTCTGCTTCCAGTTTCGGCAGGTTGTGGAGCAATTGTGCCAGATCAAACTCAATCCGCATAAAGAACATGCCGCCAGCAGGGTCCATGGTGTACTGGTCCGACTGGACAATGTTTGCACCATGCTGGTGCAGGAAATGAGATACGGCAGCAACAATTCCTGGACCATCCGGACAGGAAATGAGCATGCGCGCACGATCGGCGCGGTTTTTAGCATCAGGACGTACTTGTTTAGCGTGGATCTCCATCGGGTTATTCTTCCTCCTTCAATTAAGCCATGACCTGCGGGATTAACCCGCAAGCCATGCAATCAAGCGATGATTCAGTTGTTCTTCATTCAAATGCGGGAACAAGGCCGCCTCAGTCACCATGTCATAGAGGCGTTCCAGCGGTTCGCGCGGATCTGCCTTTTTGGCTTTGGCATCATTTTTGAGCAATGTCCACACATCCAGAATATATGAACGGGACTCAATCTCTTTACCTTTGAAAAAGTGTTGCAGCTGCTCTACTTCTGTCAGGAATTCCTGACCAAATCGACCCGCAACATCGCCACGAAGCAGGGCAATCTCCACCTCATACATTGGACGCTGTGTCTTGGCCTCTTTGCCAATCCAAGGTGTCTCCAGAATAAATGGACGTCCTTGAAGCTTCTCATGGTTGACGATGCGGTTAATCGCCTCAAACCCGATCCAGCCGGAGCCGATTGGTGTATGACGGTCCTTGTGCGCACCCACAGCATTCTTACTATCATTAATATGCATTACGGCAATGCGGTCAAGTCCCACCGTGCGATCGAACTGTTCCAGTACACCGTCAAAATCGTTAACGATATCATAGCCTGCATCATGAATATGGCATGTATCCATACACACAGTCAGGCGCTCGTTATACGTTACTTTCTCAATAATCTGGGCGATTTCCTCGAAACTGCGACCCATCTCCGTACCTTTGCCAGCCATGGTCTCCAGAGCGATGTTCACATCTGTCTCTTCACACCTTCCAGCACTTCATTCAGACCTTCTGCGATCCGTCCAATCCCGTAATGGGCATCTTTGTCTGTAAAAGCGCCAGGATGCAATACGATGTTTTTGACTCCAATGGCATGTGTACGACGAATCTCTTCCTGAAGGAAATCTACAGCGAGTCTATACGTGTTGTCTTTGTATGAACCCAGATTGATAATGTACGGTGCATGGACAACGATATCTTCCATTCCACTCTCTTGCATGGCAAGCTTGCCTTCTTCAATATACATGGATTCAATTGGCTTACGACGTGTATTCTGCGGTGCACCCGTATATATCATAAACGAACTGGAACCGTACGAGGACGCTTCCTTCGTTGCACTCAATAATCCCTTGTCCGAAAAGGACACGTGGGAGCCGATTTTCAGCATTATTGATCCCCCTTCATCTGAATTATCCCTTATTCTAACGCGATTATCGAAATAAATCTAGAAATGCGCTATAATTCGGGATAGAGGCTATTTTTGACAGCTAATATGTAGACATGGTAGGCGGAATCCGTCTTTCCGTGAAAATCAATGAACCGAGGTGACTCCGCAATGATTTTCGACTCCTACGCGATGATACTAACCAGCAGTTCTCCCAGCAATTGGTTTATGAATACGATCGCATTCTGGACTTTTCTATTGCTTGGCAGCATGTGTATCGGTGGATTTTTTATGATGCGCAAGTTTCTGAAAGTGCTGCCCAAAGCAGATGGTAAGTCCAAACTGGATTGGCAGAATTATTGGGTGGAAGCCAGCCGTCACTTGTGGACGGATGAAGCCAAAGCTTTTTTGGATCAACTGGTAGAGCCTGTACCTGGGCCATTTCGTGATATCGCCAAACATTCCATTGCTGCAGAGATCGGGAAAATTGCAGTGGAAGATAACGCTACGGAAGTATCGAGAGATCATTGCATCAAAGGATACATTATTGCCACACCGAAGCGGGATAATAAGTTTTTGGTCAAATTTTTGGAGAAAAACAAAATCGATTATTCCCCTTATCAACATTTGATTAAATAAAATACAAAGATGAGTTAAGCCCTATATAGATTTGGTTAATTTACAGATATGCTCCGTCAGGTAAGTCGTTCCCAGCAGGCATTGCTTACCGTCCGGGGCTGTTTGTCGATTCACGGGTATATGATGAGGGCAGTGAAAATACAGAGAGGATGTTAAATATGAAAATTGCCATTTGTGGAGGTACCGGATTTGTAGGAGGGGCTCTTGTAGATTACTGGCTGCAAGCCGGGCACCATGTGAAAGTTATTACACGAAAACTGCCTGACTTGCATAATCCAAGTAAAAATCTTACATATATATCGTGGGAACAAGTCGAAGAACAGCCTCATCTGCTGGAAGGTATGGATGCTCTCGTTAACCTTGCAGGAGAAACGCTGAATCAACGGTGGACAACCAAGGCGAAGCTGGAGATTGTTGAATCCAGAGTAACGACCGTAGCACGGGTAGCCCGATTGGTCGAATTCCTGGAACACAAGCCGGAAGTGGTCGTTCAGGCTTCTGCCATGGCCATCTATGGAACCTCCCCTAACGAAACCTTTGATGAGAGCAGTCCGCAAAAATCAATGAATTTCCCGTCCCGGGTCTCGGAACAATGGGAAGTTGCGGCAGATGCAATCAAAGATGTGCGGCTCGTTAAAATCCGTGTGAGTTTGGTGCTTGGCCATAAAAAAGGTGCTTTTCCGTTGATGAAACTACCTTATATGCTGGGTTTCGGTGGCAAGATCGGCAGTGGCAAGCAATGGACCAGCTGGATTCACATTATGGATATCGTAAGACTTATTGATTTTAGCATCCAAAACAAACAAGTATCAGGTCCGGTCAATGCTTCCTCACCGAACCCTGTCACCAATGATGAATTTGGTCGTACAGTAGGCAAGGTGTATCATCGTCCACACTGGTTCCCCGTACCCAGCTTTCTAATTAAAACCTTGGTCGGAGAACTATCCGTTGTTCTGCTTCAAGGGCAAAGAGTCATTCCGCAAAAAGCACTCGACCACGGATTCCAATTCACCTTCCCTACCCTAACCCAGGCCCTGGAAGATCTGAAGCACCGCGGCTTGTCTGACTGATTAAACGACGAAAAATGAGCCATGGCTTATCCAATCGACCGATAAGTGTAGACTGATTCCGCAAGAGTAAATGTGTCTCCATCCGCCAATGGATACTCCTTATACGGAGCAAGAATATTGCCCTGAAGAATGGTTCCATTGACGGAACCCAGATCCTTAATGACATAGCCCGATTTGTTCCGGCTCAATTCAACATGAGCACGGGACACCCCGGTCGCTGTGTCTACCCACTGAACCATGTCTGCTGATCTTCCAATGACAAAAGATGCGCCCTGCACATCCATCCGTTCATTTTGATTACCACTGCCAGATCTGCGTTCAAGATAATAAGACGCCATCACTGGGCGTTCCCCTGTAAAGCTACCTTTAGCCAGATTTTGCAGATTCACGGTTGCTTCCACAACTGGATCATGTGGGATTAGTTCTGAAGTTGAAGCTACCGTTTCCACATGGCGCTGAACGAACGGTGGTTCGGCATGTTCAGGTGTCATATGAAGATGTTGATAACGGGATTGCGCATTTCCTTCTACAACCGATTCAGTCGCTTGTTTTACACGTTCCTCTTTCCGATCAGCTGTATTCCAGCGCCAGCTTTCCTGAAATTGTTCCTCTTCATCTTCTGTTTGCTTCCCTTTATGCTTACCTAGATTGAATGAAAACGACCGCTTATTCTCTGAATCCTTATGAGGGCTTTCCTTACGCTTCCAAGTCCATCCTGCTACCCCAAGCAAGCCAAGGCTTATTACCATGCACAGGATCATCTGCGTCTGTCCCGGTTGCTCCATGTAAATAAATCTCCATACCAATGCCATGGCAACCATACAGCCCAGTATGATATAGGTCACTTTGGAAGTTGACGGTTTTTCCGCTGCTTCCGCGTCAACGGGTTCTATCGAATCAGAAACATACGGGTTACTTCGTCTCTTATCCATGCTGTTGGAGCTCTCTAATGAAGATTGCTCAGGTGAGAGCCTGCCTGAAAAGGTTCGAGATCTCACCGGAATGTCTTCCTCTATGGATTCACTTGTTTTCTGCGTCTGAAGAAAATTTAGCCCAGGTTCCACAGCAGCGTTTTGACCGGAAGCATTGGATTGATATGTACGAGAATTGCCAGTGGCTTGTCTGTTATCCCGCTCAGCAATCGACATATGCACGTTCCCTCTTGAATCATCGCGTGCTTCCGAAGTTCTGGATGAGAGAAATGCTGCGCTACCTCCACTCTCTTGTTCGTCTGCGTATAATTCCAGCAGGAGCTCTCGCAACTGTCTGATATCCCAGCGTTCGTTGTCACACAACTGCAGAACACGCTGAATGCCTTCTCCCTGCAGTTCCTGTACATGGGCCATCAGCCTGATCACCAGCTCACGGAATTGCTGAGGCGTTGAATCAGCTTCAACTGAATCCATGATTGGTACATAGACCATCCCAAGCTCACCCTGTTCGAATGAACCGTTGATGAACAAGTACTCTTCCTGGATCAATAATTTCCGAGGCTCCAGCATATATTGTCGACATTCTATGAAAGCATCGGCTAGCTGGAACAACAGACCATATAGAACACGCAGCTTGATTTTGCTTGACTTTAACATCTGGGATAACATCTTGTACCCTGATATGTCATACTGCAAAGTCACATTTCGATCTACCTCCCGAATATGAACAGGAAGAAGTCGCGGAATCTGATTGGAGGACAACATTCCCATTTGCACACGGCTCAATTCCTCCATTCGTAAGCCTTCCTCTTCTCCAAAACCATAAATGCTCCGCCATTACGAATAAAATCTCTCGTTAATTCATACATGCCAATCCTCTCTTTCCATAGTTACTCTCAAATTTCTCTCTACTCCTTCACTTAGTGGAAAAGTCCTGAGATAAGCACCGTGATATACCCGGGTAATACGGCAAGCATAAATGGAAACTTCAATGTCTTCTCTGTATTCAGCAACTTGAGGGAACCCAGCATGAAGAACCCTGCAAGATTGCCTGCCATGCCTCGTATCCGTTTGGCCGAGTCCTTCCGGAATAGAAGTATCACTAAACCAATGGCTCCCGCATACAAAACGGAGTAAATAATGACATGAATGCCAAAAGCAAATCCCGTCCATGCGCCAATCCCACCAAATAATTTCACATCTCCAGCCCCTACTGCCCCGCTTACATACATCAGGAACAAAATACCAAAACCTGCTGCAAATCCAGCGGCCGAGAACAAAAAACCTTCCCAACCTCCCCATATGATATGGGCCAGTATACCGGCAATAGTCACGGGTAACGTTAATCGATTTGGAATTTTCATGGATCGAATGTCGGTAATAAAAGCTGCAATAATGTATATGCCACAGGCAATGTAGAACCACTGCACTCTAACATCCCCTTTCTTATTTTCTGGAAGCTACGTTAAACGTAGTCTCTGTCTTGGTACCGTCCCCTGTCTCGACCACAAAACTCCATGTTCCTTCTGTTGTCCGAGTGCCAACAAACCAGGTCCATTCAATTATTCCATTCTCATCTGCGGTGGCCCATCCGATATGCTTCGCAGAACTTTCACCTGACTTGTAAAATATCGTTAAGTTGGCGGTTGCTCCTGGTTCTACCTTGACCTTGATCGTTGCATTGTTGCCTATGTAAGCCGGGTCGGGCTTCAACAGTACCGTTGCTGAACCCGCAGTATCCCCATCTCCTGCGCTGCCATCTGATCCTTCTCCGGTATCACCAATCCATACCCGTTCTGCCGCAGCAGCCTGAATCCGAAGCGGTTTACTGAGAAATGGAACTTTTACAGGCAATTCATAACTCAGTTCAAGTCGGAAATATGGATTGGTTTTGTTTTTCAGATCAGGTATCGAAATACCATTCACATGAACACGCTCCATATTCAGCAGAGTTGGCTCGATAAACGGTTGAAGCAGTGGTTTTACCGTGGGATCAAGCACGGTTTCCAAAACGGCTGTCTTGATCTCCTGTAGTGGTTGTTCACCGCTGGCCGCTGCTGAACGTACCCAATCACTTAATGGCTCGGGCAGAGAAGAAGCATAATCTTCTGCCCATTCCGTCAGAGACAACTCCGGTATCTTCCACCCACCTCCAGAGCCTTCACCACCGGCAGAATCAGAAGGTGTGAATGCAAGGGAAACAGGATATATTTTCGTTGATAACTGCTTCACCGCTTCCCCTGCTGTGCTCTGTAGCGCTGTGGAGATTAGAGTCATTTGCACAATGAAGATGAGAAACATGATAAAGAACAGAAAAACAGGCAACACCAGTGATGCTTCCAGAACCATGCTGCCCTGTTCCTTTTTCGGAGAACATACCTGCTTATTCAGAGACTTCAAACGTTGCAATCTGATTATTCTGGTTAAACGAATCTGTAATTGTGCGCTGTCTTTTTCATATCGTTGCTGCTTATCCATAATCCCTCCACCGAAACGATCCCGATCATTCAATAGGAATAATCCGCCTTCCGCTCAATGAAAAATCGCCCATCTTCAACCTGATCCGCACTTCCCATAACTGCACCGATGCTTCTAACGACCCCTGGCAAAAACCACAGCTTGATGCTGCTGCGCATGTTACCCGAAGCGTATGTCTGTTTCTCATCTGGATTCACGCCCGTATTCAATCGAATTAACGCCAGCATTCTGGACATTTTGCGTTCATTGTTGCTGTGCATCAAGAGGAACAAGCGGAGGTGGTCCCTATACGTCAATTTGACTTTGATATATTTGGACAGTTCCACACTGCCCTCCTTTGCAAGTTTCACCATATCCGCAATAGCGTTTGTAATTCCATATAAGATGGCTGCCGATAACACCAAAAGTGGATTCCCCAGCTTGCTGTGCTCGATTAACCCTTCTGCGGTCCGAATAGCCAGGCGCATCCCGAAGATTTCCGCATACGCCGCAGCGATGTTACCCGAAGGGTTATGAAATCCGTAAACGATATACTCCAGTTCCTGATTCTCCAGTTTGAAGACATCACCGGCATCTCCACCACCTTCAGTCCAGGTAAATAGCTGACCAAAATCCATGGAATTGAAATAGGCTAGTGCGTATTCATTCTGGAACAATTCGTCACCCAGGCTATCCAGCAGACCTGACATGCCGCCAAACAAACTGTCCATTCCCTTCATGGCATCGCCACCAGAGTCATAGGGATCACCAGCAATCTCTGCTTTTTTGGCCTCCTCACGACTAGCCTCGTTAAAAGCAATGTTAGCGTTGTAATATTCCTCAAGCTGTTTGAAAGCGTCCATGGATCCTGAGCTTCCATTCTGAATCTGCGACAAGATTCGTTTGACTTCCTTTAATTTTCCTTTGGATTCCTTATCATTCGCTTTGCGCTGGGCATCTGACCCACGACCACTCTCCAGCTGTTGCTTACTCTGTTCGATGAGGTTGGCAGGGCCGCTGCGTACATAAGTATCCATGTATCGTTCTGTTGTCTGGCTTGCCTGTCTAACCGCGGGTTTAATCGGAACACCGTTCATACCCGTGACACTGCGAAGCTGTGTGTTCAATTCCATGTTGTCTCTTCTAACGTTAGAGAAGTCCGAATTCTGGGAAATCACTCGTGCCTTCAACTGATCAAACAGGCTATCTGCCCTCACAAGCTCCGAAGCAAGAGAACGTGTACTTTTGGCATCAGTGCCTGATCCTGTAGATGCAGGACTCGTTCCAGGCAGATTCGAATTGCCCACGTTGTCGTAACTGGCATTCTCCGAACGATTCTCCCCTCCGCGATCACACGTTTCATTTCCTCATTGATCTTGCGTGCTTCCTCGATCTGGGACTGTGCTTCCTCCAGCTTCGTTTGGTGGGCCTGTAAAGCGGGCTGTATGATCATGCTGATGCCTGTCACCACATTCCCAACACCCGTCCGATAACGAGCCAGTTCCAATATGTATTGTTGCTCTCTCAACGGCAATCCCTCATCCGCCTGTTTCTTGTTCAGATAATCTGCATAACGTGCCGCTGCCTCGGCAGCCGTCTCTGGTGTATCTTCCAGCATCTCATCGTAGATGGCCTGTGAAGGCGGGTCCATGATCAATTTCGGTAGATTCTTCAGCTTCTCGGCGGATTCCGTCTGATTGGCAATGGCCTCATCCAACAACTCTTCACGTTTGTCATATAACTTTTGTAATTTCTTCAGCAAGTCTACCGTGTGGGCAGCTTCCTTCATCTCATCCGACATCGTTTTGAACCGATTGATCACTTCAAGGGTAAAATCAACGGGAGCCCGATACTTCATATCCTCCTGAATCTGGCGATTAAATATATCGTATCTGCCCAGTTCACGCTCCATGCTCAGCGAAGTTGTATCCCACTGGATGTCCAGAATGGGAAATCTGTCTTTTACAGCCGAAGGCTTCACACTATCATTCAGCACTTTCGCCATAATCGCATCCCCACTACTGTCACCATACCCGAACAAACCATACTCCCTTAGTGAGGTGTCATAGGCTGACATGACCGATCGCATCGCAGCATGAGTCATTCGTTCAGTCTGCACCTTAAAGGCAGCAATACGAGCATAATCAATGAATATCGCGACAAACATATAAACTCCCGCCAATATTAATATTAAAAAAAGGGTTACGGCGCCCAACTCACCGTCTTTTTTTCTAAACAGCTCCGCCCTCCTCCTTTTCTCACTTTTTGCTTTTGCCAAAATGCTGCACAACCTGTCCGGCCTCTGCCGCTGTACTGGTCGCCGCACCACCCTTGCCTTTAAACTTGGCGGCGTAATAACGGACCAAATCTACCGTTCGAATGAATTCAACCGGTTCAACAACTGCGGACGATCCTTGAGTTAGAACCCGGTTACCTGAATCAAACAAAAAAGAAGGAAGAGGCAAAGAAATCACTTGTTCTAGCTTGGTTGTTACTTTCCGCTGAATCAGAGAATTCTGATACTCAATCGTTCCTTTCATGGCTGAGGGCATATGTTGAACCGCTTGGGCCAATTTCTGTTCCGAGAGACTTCCCCCTTCTCCGGCAGGTATCGAGACGCTAACCTGATTGTCTGCTCCCGCCCAGCCAAACAGCGCTCCAAGCATCCGATCATCCGTCAGTCTCCAATACAGATTGTCATGTTCTCCAGCGACGAATTCACCCGTCATCGCCTGTTTGTGACTGTTGTCCCAGCTATAGGCTGCACGTTCGGAAGCTGCATAGGCATGTTGATTCAGGAATGTTTTTTGATACATATACATGGTGAAGAAGAGCAATAACACGAGAATAAACAACACAACAGGGAAGATCAGGGAGGCTTCAACAGTGAAGCTCCCTTCTTCCTTTTTCAGCCTAAGTATTCGGGAAGAATTCATTACTTTTTGTGTCTACTTTGTCTAGAAGGTCAGTCACCAATGCCTCTATTTGCTTTCTAAATATCACAGCAATAATGATAATAACCCCAATGATCAGAATTAGCTCCAACGTGCCTAGTCCGTCCTCTTCCTTCCAAAATCCAGCTACTTTTCTTTTCATCAATTCCATCATCCCAATTCCTCCTACATATTCATCATCATAAAAGCAGGTGTCCCGATCATAACCACAATCGTAAAAAAGATAAGTACCATCGGAAACACCAGTTTGGAAGAAGCCTGTTCTCCCTTTGCCCGACTGACAGCCTTGCGTTTCTCCCACAACACATGTGACAGATCCCGCAGCGCCAATACAAAGTCACCTCCCCCACGCCGGAAATTCAGCAGCACCGTTGTCGTAAAAATCGTCACTTCCTGTACACCGCAGCGGCGGCTGAACTGTTCAAATGATTGTTGAAACGAGTAACCATTATTCCAATCTCCCACGGTCTTTCTGAGTTCGTTGTATAGCGGATGATCCCGTTCACCCTGGCTTGTCACACAGTGGACGATGGCACGCTGAACGGTTTCGCCTGCACCAACCAGCAGAACAATTCGATTTAACAGCTCCGGTAGCTCCATAAGGATATCCTGATCTCTCCGCTGGACCTTGGTATTGAGGTCTTTATAGAGTGCAAAAGGTAATGCTATTCCTAACGCGAGTCCACCTGCCATGCCTCCGATACCCATATCTCCCACGAGTGTCAAAAGGCAGCCCATCAGCAGCATGAGCCACGTATAGGTCAACATTTCAGCGCAATAGAGCATCGTTTTCTCCCCACTGTGCTGAATGCCATACATTTTCTGAATGGCATGTTGCATCCGAAACATGAGCACAGGCAATCTGCGTCCAATCTCGAACTTGTCCAATATAAACAGGAAGGGACCATGCAATTTCTTCATTCGTAATCCTTCCATATCCAGCTTGCGCAGATGCCGGTAGGTCTGCCCCCGGGTTCGATCCAACACAAGCCATCCCGTTCCAAGCATCCCTGCGACTATAACAGGAAGCAGCATCGCTTCAGCTCCTTACACTTTGATATCCATAATGCGATTAATCCACAGATAACAGCAGGCCAGCACTGCAAGTGCACCCGTAGAGATGAGATACCCCATCCCGCTGTATAACGGCTCCATAAAGTCCTTGGCAGTCAAATTCAGAAAAATCAGAAAAATAAAAGGGGCGGCAAACATCACCTTCGATTCAAATTTTTTCTGTGCAACTGCGACCATAATATCCTGCTGAATATCCAGCTTTTCTCCTATAACAGCCGAGGTACGGCGAACAACCTCAACCAGATCTCCGCCCGTTCGTTTACATGTAATAAACACATCTGCAAAGTTCGTAATGTCCTCGATCTGCGCCCGATCCGAAAAGTCTTCTAGTGCCTCTTCAATGTTTTGTCCATACTCCATCCGTGTTCGCAATATCGTGAACTCACGAATCAGATCGGTATCGGCTTCCGGGTTCAACATCCGCAGATCCTCCACGGACTCCTTGAATCCATTTTCCACCGATTTTCCTGCGGCAAGTGCTGAAGATAATGCATATAACGCTTGCTTAAAATGTAAACTGAGTGTCATTCTTTTTCGTTCCAGCAGCACTTTGGTCCAATGTTTTGGTACCCATATACAGCCCGCAGCCAGGATTGCCCCAGCCAACCAGTGATGGTAGAACAGTAATCCGATGCCAAAAAACAGCAGACCGCTAATCAGCATACAGACCATTCGTTGTCTCCGGGAAAGCGTATATACGGTGTAATCCGTCAACATCTGTCTGGCTTCACCCAACAGTAATCACCTTCCAATAGCTTTAATTCACGTTGTTATCCGATGAATCTTTTTCAACACTATATTGTTCTATGTATGCATCCAGCCATTCCCCAAGCCCAGCCATCTGAATTTTATCCACCTGATTCAACTTTCCGACCTGTATTAGTCCACCAATTATTTTGCCTTCACGCTCTTCTTGTTCCTGGAAACGAAACAATGGATTCAGCAAAACCTCACCGTTCTGCATGCCAATCACTTCACTGATCTCTGTCACCCGCCGTGAGCGATCTCGTAACCGGGACAGATGTACAAAAATATCGATTGCTGAACTAATCTGCTGCCTTACAACCGCAATGGGAAGATCCGCACCACTGAGTACCATCGTTTCTAGTCTGCTGATCATGTCCGAGATGGTATTCGCATGCCCAGTTGATAAAGAGCCATCATGACCTGTGTTCATGGCCTGTAACATATCCAGCGCTTCTGCACCCCTTACCTCACCAATTACAATTCGGTTTGGACGCATCCGTAAGGAAGACTTGATCAGATCCCGAATGGATATCTGTCCTTTACCTTCGGTATTGGCATTCCGCGTTTCCAGTGATACCAGATTCGGTACCGTAACAACCTGTAGCTCAGCCGAATCCTCAATGGTAATAATCCGCTCATCGGCAGGGATAAACTGGGATAATGCGTTCAGAAATGTTGTTTTTCCCGATCCGGTTCCCCCTCCAATGAAGATGTTATATTTGCTCCGTACCAACTGCTGCAATAATTCTGCCGCTTCCTCATGCAGGGCTCCCTTTTCAATCAGATCGGACATCTTCATCGGTTCACTGGGGAATTTACGAATCGTCATCGTGGGGCCTTTCAGAGCAATAGGAGGCAACACGATATTGACCCGTGAACCATCCTTTAAACGGGCATCTACAATTGGAGAAGACTCATTCACAATCCGGTTTACCCCGGACACAATCATCTGGATAATATCCTCAAGCCGTTCCCTGGACTCAAATTCAAGGGGGATCTGGCTGACTTCACCTTCCTGCTCGACAAAGATCTCCTTGTGACTATTAATCATAATCTCCGTAATATCGGGATGGTCCACGAGCGGCTGCAAAATATCCAATCCTCGAAAGGAGTCAAACAATCGCTGTACCAGCGTATGACGCTCTCCTGAGGTCAGATCATCCAGCTTCGGATCTGTGAGCACTTTGCGTTCTATCCCCTGCCACAGTTCATCATCTCCTGCTGAAGAGGTTAAATCGAGCCCAGCCCTGACTTCCCTGCGCATCATCTGAAACTGTTCTTCACGATCCAGTATTCTATTGGATGAATCCGTCATAGTGCCCACCGATCCTGCTTCTGAATGCGTCCCGTCTGCTTCAATTCTTCTTCGCCATCTTGTACCAGCATGGCGCATAATCTCTTCACTTCACGCTGGAAGATCGGAGAACTGAGCATGACTTCTTCCTGACTAAGCTGCTTCCACGAAGGGATATACGGCAATACTGCATCCAAATGCAGATTAGGACGCGGGAGTGCATTGACAACATTGTCCCGATATTTGTTCACCACAAAACGAGATCGGTCCAGCATACTTTCGTACAGATCCGGCTTCGTACGCTCAACATGCTGTAACCATTGTCCCCATCGATGCATGGCAGAGATATCATCCTCAACCAACCAGACAAATGCATCTGCTGCATCCAGCACACCTTCACTGCGCCCATCCCAACCGGAATCCCCATCCAGAATCAGCACGTCATATTGTCTGCAATCCGTTAAATAACGAAGCAGATTCGACGTATCTTCACGAGTCATTTGCAACAGTTCTTTCCGATTCGATAATGGCCAGAATACATCGGATTTCAGGGCTTCATGCCGGACTACATATCCATCTACGCCCTTCGATTGCATCTGCAACTGCTTACCGCCGGATTCCTTCCTGCCCACCTTCAGATCGTATAACAGACGCGACAATCCCGTTTCCGCATCCGGGTTACGCTGCCCGCTTCTGGTTAGTCCTTTTTCCAGAAAAGGGAGCGTACTGTCCAGCGTCTCCAGATTGAGGTAGAGAACAGCATAACCTGCAAGTCCCAATTGCTTCGCCATATGCAGCGCTACTGCCGTTTTGCCACTTCCACCCGAAGCGGATACTACACCGATGGAGAGTGTCTCCTGGCCTGGGTGGTGCATCTTCTTGCGGCGTGGCTGCCGGCAAGCATGCATTACAGCATCCAGCAAAGCAGGCAAGGGCTGGTATTTCATCAGCCGCTTGGCCTCCTCTACTTCTTCCATGCCTTCACTAAGCATTAACCAAGGTACACCAGATGCTTCTCCCCCGTCATTAAGCCAGTCATTCAGAAACTCCGGTTCCGCAATAACCAGATCAGGCAGTTCCCGACCTTCTTGCTCATTCATATGCTCCCTGAACGAATCCCCTTGGGAGAATGCCGTGAAACGTGCATGGAGACCAGACGAATTCCCCTGAACATAATCAAGCCAGGCGCTAATGTAATCTCTATCCTTTGAGACCAGAACAACCTTCAGTACAATCAATTTTTCCTTCCCTCCCTGTCAAAAAGCACAAAAAAGCACCGTCCAATAACCGCATGAATATGCAGTATATGGACGGTGCTTCCGTCACGTGCTATGAATGTATGGATAATATAGCATACAATTTCTGGGGGAGCAAGGGATTTATTCTAACCTTTTATGCTTAGGATTGATACGGCGAATCAAACTCAATAATGTTACGGTCAGGATCGAGAACAAAAATCTGTGCGAATCCAGCCACACTATCAGGTCTCGCTTCGTACTCGATTCCCTGCTGTTCCAACCAAGCAATAGTCCCTGAATAACTGGTCACCCAGATTGCAAAGTGGCCGTCTGTTGTATCAATCCCAGCCTCACGCAACGTATGACCCTCCTGGTGCTGTAACAGATGAAGCTGCTGGCTTCCGATGGCATACCATGTACCTGTGGAGCGGAAAGCCGGACGTTCAATCTCCTGCATTCCCAGTAACCCCGAATAGAATTTTTTGGCAATTTCCAGATCACGTACAGCCAGACTTACATGGTGGATGTGTGCGTATTCAATCATCTTGTGTATCCCCTCTCTGATTAACATGACTATACTATAACACCTTGAACCCTGCCATAATTACCGCTAAAAGAAAACACCCCTGACTCGAATCCGCCAAGCCTCACGGCTCAAACGTATCCAGTTCAGAGGTGCTGTACACGGCATACATCGATGCTCGCTTAATGCATTGAATTCATCTTCAACACTTCAATTCACTCGGTAAAAAATGAACCAAATTATTTAGCGCTATCCAATGCTTCTTGTGGAATTTTGATCTCTTCCACTTGATCGTGGTTAGAAAATGTACTGTTCATCTTCATGTCCATCGTCATTTTCTGTCCATTCTGTTCCATCTCCATGACCATGGCTACATCTGTACTTGCAGGCAAGTAAGTTTCTTTGTTGATCATGTATTTCATCTTCATGCTCGTAATATTCATCTGATCAAGCAAGGCTTGCATCTGAGCATCCGATCCATTTTGCTCCATTACGGCTTTGGCCAGTTCTTTCACGTTATCACCGGATACATCAGCGTTAATTACATAATTGTCGCCTTCTTCGGTTACTTCAGTATCTTCTTCGATCTTTTTGAATTGCTCTAATTCGCCTTCCGGATTCATGCTTGCTTTCATCTGCTCAATCAATGCAGCAGTTTGAGCTTCAGGAATTGCAACCCATTGATCCCCAACTTGGGAGTAGATTTTATCCGAAGTGATATACTGCTTCACATTCTGAGCTTCCTGTCCTGACATTTCCATATTCATCTCTTGATAGATCATCATTGGATCTTTGATAATATCCATCTTGAGCGATGTTTTAACCTGTTGATCCTGGGACTGTTCACCAGCATCCAGTTTCATATTCTGATCAATGTTTGCTTCCGTTCTGAAGCTTTTCATTTCTTTCGTTGCTGCATTGGTTTTGGTAATCAATTCGTCCAAGGTAGGGATCTTTGTCTCCTGCTCGGCAGGTGTATTGCCCTCGTTCGTCGTTTCGTTGTTCGTCGCTGGCGGCGTTGCCGTGTTATCTGTGTCGTTACCACATGCTGCCAAGCTCACTGCTAATAATGCCCCGATAAACAATGTAGTCCACTTCTTCAAGTTGTTGTCCTCCCAAAATAGATATGATCTGTAGTCATTACCCAATTATTTCCGTTATTAATCATAAAAATCGATCTTTGATCTCCGGTGTTGGCAACATGCATGCTTCATCCTTGCCAAACCAGCGATAACGGTTACGAGCAACCCAGTTATAGACGGCATTGCGAATAAATTTCGGTACAATAATGAACACATATAACAATGGATAAGGAAACTTCAGACCTTTAGCCAATCGCAGTGCGGCGGTTGAGCGTGTATAGTATTTTCCATCTTCAATCAGAACAAAAGTGTCCATACGGTCTGTCGATAAATGACCCTTCGCCAGCAGTTCCTTCGCTACATCGGATTGGAGCGAAGCAAAATGATATTTCCCTTCCGAGTCACGTTTGATAATCCATTTGGTTAAGCCTTGGCAGAAGTGACAGACGCCATCCACCAGTACGATGGGATGTCCCTGATGCACATCCGTTTGATTTGCTGTCATATTGGCTGCCTCCTAATTGTTGCGATTAGAGTAACTTACCCAAATTGAGCCTTCTTGTTCACTAATTCTAAATTTATTTCTAGAGGTAGTTCAAAAAGTCCGCTTTTGATTACGAAGGATGCCTGGTGGCATCATCAGCATCGAATATGGAATTCAGCCGAAATAAGCGGGAGGCTTACGAAGTATGTTTCCTTCGGAAACATTGTAGTTGCTCACGTAGCTTTCCCTACGCTCCGCTACTCCATTTCTAGCTTCATCCCATCTTCTCGGTACTGAAAACCGGTCTTTTTGAACACGCATTAATGGGAAATAAAAGAAAAAGAGCGCAGGCATTGTGCCCACGCTCGTATCTTGTCCGACAATTACTCAGCAATTGCCTTTTCCATCCATTGGTCATCGATCATTTGTTGATGCAGGTCACTTGCCCACTGGTCCATACATTTGCAAATGAAATCTTTGCGACATACTGGACAAGGCGTTTTCTGCAGACGGCTGATATTGGTCATCTTCCATTCGGGAGAACGGGAGTAGAATACACGGCATTTTGTACCGTCTACCAAATTCATTTTGAATTCGTACAATCCGTCTTCCTTGTTACCATAAGCTAATTCTAAATCTGCAATACGCGGTCTATAAGACATGGATATCACCTGTTTAATTCAAATTTGGTTCATGCAATGACATTACTCAGTACTAAGTTATATTAAAGAAATTTCAGTTCAATGTCAACTCGCGCATGTCTACCCGCCAAACAGAATATCCAGAATTGTCCCTACTTGCCCTTGTTTTTTACCTTTCAAAACATCCGGATCAAATACTTCAACATAGCCGCAGGAAGCACAAGCCACGAACAGGTAGTGGTTATGTTGAATATCAAACATCTTGCTCAGGCCAGCTCCCGACATGGAAACTTCCTTAATGTTACAATCCGTGCCCCTGCATTTTGTACATACAAACCGGCGTTCGATCATCTCTTCAATACTCATCTTCGTTCCCCCTTTATGGAATGTGTAGCATGAAGTGGGAGTGCAATTATGTAAAATAGTACGCGATCTGGCATCGGATCTCCTGCATCATGGTCTTATTTTATAATCAACACAAAACCCTGCCGATTGCCAGCAGGGCTTTGCAGTCGAACATCAGGTATATGGATACCCTGCTCGCTATGTTCCCCCTTACTTACCGGGGTCAGATCTTAGACAACGTTTAATACAACATCAATGTTGCCACGTGTTGCTTTGGAATATGGACAGAAATCATGTGCCTTGCGGGCCAACTCTTCTGCTTGACTGTGATCCACACCAGGCATGCTCACATCCAGGCGAACCGCTAACTGGAAACCGTCATCCGCAGGGTCCTTACCAATGGATACGTTACTTGTAACGACCACATTCTCCAATTTTACGCCTGCTTTGCGTGCCACATTGGCAAGGGCACTCTCATAACATGCTCCATATCCAGCGGCGAAGAGTTGTTCAGGGTTAGTACCTTCACCACCGGAACCACCAAGCTCTTTCGGCATTTTCAGATCATGTTGGAGTACACCATCCGAAGAGGTCACCGAACCTGTACGTCCACCTTTAACTGTAGCTACTGCTGTATATAAAGCTTCCATTAAGAATCTCTCCCTTATCCATATAGTTTTTAACTGCCTTGCTTTCAATTTAAACTTCTGGCTCATTTTGAAACGCATGTTGTATCTTTATCAGCTTTTACAACTTTATTATTTTCATGCATTTTGACACCATCGCTGTATTTTTCCTAAGGTTGGGTAATATACGAAGGGGCATTTTCAAATTAGAACCGAAATTTTGTGTTAATACATAAAAGTTGCACTAGACAAAAATTATTGAAGGAGTACAATGTAACAATAAACATAAAAATTTAGATATATCATGCGCGGTTTGTCCCGCATCAATATTCCAAAGTCAGGTGATTATTGTATGAGTAAAAAAAATCCATTCAACGCTCCATCAAGTGAATCATTGTCTACTGCGGGCATGGCCCCTTCTCTTGGAGAAGCACATCATTCCATGAAAATTCCGCAGAATGCTGCATGGTGGAAGAAATTCCTCGCCTTTGTAGGCCCAGGATACCTCGTTGCTGTAGGTTACATGGACCCGGCAACTGGGCAACAGATATTGCAGGCGGCTCGCAGTTCGGGTATACCTTGTTATCCGTCATCCTGCTCTCAAACCTGATGGCCGTTGTACTTCAATCGCTGGCTGGTAAGCTCGGCATCGTGACTGGGCGGGATCTGGCTCAAGCCTGTCGTGAACGCTTCAGTATGCCTGTTGTCATGATGCTGTGGATTCTGTGCGAACTCGCCATCGCAGCTACCGATCTGGCTGAGGTCATCGGTTCGGCCATCGCGCTCAAGCTGTTATTTAACATCCCCATGTTGTACGGTGTTATCATCACCGCAGTTGATGTACTCCTGATTCTGGTGCTGCAAAACAAAGGCTTCCGCGCCCTGGAGACTCTCGTCATTGTGCTGATGGCGACCATTGCCCTCTGCTTCGGCATTGACCTGTTCCTGGCGAAACCGGATATGGGTGGCGTGCTCCATGGTTTTGTACCCAATGTCGAAATTTTGCAAAACCCTGCGATGCTCTATATCGCCATTGGTATCATTGGAGCGACCGTAATGCCGCATAATCTGTACCTGCATTCCTCCATTGTGCAGACCCGTCAGATTGAACAGACACCACAGGGTAAGAAGAAGCTATTCGGTACTCGACCATGGACTCTACAATCGCGCTGACACTGGCCCTGTTCATCAATGCAGCCATCCTGATTGTATCTGCTGCTGTATTTCACAGCGCAGGCATGACGCAGGTTGCCGAGATCGCAGATGCCTACCATCTGCTGACACCTCTATTGGGTACAACGGTGGCAAGTATCCTGTTCGGTGTGGCTTTGTTGGCATCCGGTCAGAATTCTACTCTTACAGGTACACTCGCTGGACAGATAGTTATGGAAGGTTTCCTGAACATTCGAATTCCAGCTTGGCTGCGCAGACTGGTCACACGTCTAATCGCCATCATCCCTGCTGTAATTGTTACAGCCATAGCAGGAGAACACGGCACAGAAGAACTGCTCATTTTGAGCCAGGTTGTGCTGTCCCTACAATTACCTTTTGCGGTAATTCCCCTGGTGATGTTCACGAGTGATAAAAAAAGCATGGGTGAATTTGCCAACAGATTGTGGCTCAACATCATCTCATGGATCATTGCCTCGATTATTGTGGTGCTGAATATCTATCTAATCATTCAAACGATTCGGTTATTCTGATCACGTTCCTATCAATTAAATACCAAAAAGGCTGATCCACTCCGGTATTCGATACCTGGTTGATCAGCCTTCTTTTATAAATAATCATCTAATCCTGTTGTGGCACAAGTAACGGCAGGAGTTCATCCAATGAATCAACAGTCCAATCTGCAAGTTCATCATCCGATCGGTACGGCTGGAATCTTCCGTAACCTTGCATAATCCGAATTGTACGCATGCCCAGCTTCCGGGCAGGTATAATATCGTTATCAATCCGATCCCCGACCATGACGGCTTCCTCTGGCGCACAGCCTGCCTGTTTCAGAGCCACCGCGTATAACTCCGGATCCGGCTTGGACACCCCTTCTTCAGCCGAGCAGGCCAGAACATCAACATACTTCCGCAATCCGTAGCTCTCCAGTCTTTCTTCCGTTCCAGGACTCTGATTGGCAATAATGCCAATGCGATAATACCGTGACAACTGCTGGAGAACGGACTCCGCTGAAGGAAAAGGACATTCAAGCTCTTTTTGAAACTTTAGCTTGTCCTGAATCTGTTTCTGGTGTCCCTCATCTTCAACAAATGTGCGAATCGCCACTCTCATAGGCCATTGCTCATAATTCTGGTAACAGTTCGCGAACAGTTCGCGTACCGCCTCAATCTTTACCGGATACCCCAATGCACAGGCTTCGCGGACGAACTGTCCGATAATATCATCAACCGGCTCCCATTCGTCCACCAGCGTATCTCCAACATCAAAAAATAACCACTTTAATCCACCTATATCCGGCACGCCAATTCCCCCTTGTAAGCCACAGGCAATCTAAAAGTTGGTGTTCAAAAAGTCTGGTTTTCATATTCGATGCTGATGATGCCGCTAGGCATCCTTCGTAATCAAAAGCGGACTTTTTGAACTACCTTTAAAACCATAAAAAGAAGACTCACCATCAAGCATGAGTCTCCTCAAATTTCCGTTTATCGATACATTCAATTATAACAGGCACCTTACACCTGAGCAATCACAAGCTATGGCATTAACCATTGAGGAGAAAGCCAACTTCCCCATTAAGTGAATATACAATCCGGTCTGCGCCCATGCCCCGATAGATGCCCTTGGGATGACTCTGTTCCGTAATGACGCACAGGGATTTCGATGTCCATGAACGGCAGATCTGTAAATAACGGCAGGTCAGATTCAGGCTGTTCTCGAAAATAAACACGTTGCCCACGCTGCCCTGGGGCAAAAACCATTTTTGAGCTGCAGCCGTATTCATGCGAATGACATGCTCTACCCCGATTCTTCGGAGTCTGCGCTCTTCCCCGGCACTGTTGGTTAGAACGGCAAACGGCATTTTTTTGTACATCAGCAATTTGATAAATTTGCGTCCTGCTTCATTTGGAGCAGTCACTAAGATCATCTCAGTATCCATCATTCGTTCCTCCCTTGGCGTGAAAAGACAACAAAAAAGAAGCGTGGGGACCAAGGCCTCCCGAACGCTTCTTAAAGAACCCATGGCGAAAACGCCATGAACCAGCGTACGGCTTGTTGCCTCTCCCTTTAACGCTTACGAGGTTAGCTGACGGATTCGGGCGCGAGAGTCGCCCTATTTCCGGCTGTCACCGGAAAATTCACCCCATGAATGCCTACTGTCCTGGACAGCGCATTCTGTTGGTTCCCCCGTTTTCCACTCAGGACTGAATGGAAACTCAGCGATTAAAACATCGTTCGTAAATCTTAAGATCAGATCGAGCGATATTATCGTTTGTTTCGTTTTTCAGGTACAATTTAGTTTAAATTGAAATTACGTTATGAATCATACACCCGTACCATGACGGTGTAAAGTCCGTACAGATCACCGAATCGACAGATTTTGGCCAATACCCATCCATAATAACGCTTACAATAAACTTATACGCTATCCATCTCTTTAAAGCTATCTAATTCTCACTCTGACGAAAGTCACTTCGCAATTCATTCACGTATTCTGCACAACTTGCCCTTTTTGATTCTTATAACACCATATTAGTTTTGCATTATTTAATTGTATCCAATATAATAAGAAGTATCAGGATGATATTATGGAGGCGATTAGATGACAGTTTACGATTACAAAGTCAATACCCTTCGCGGTCAAGAAGTTGAAATGTCCGACTACCGTGATAAAGTGTTACTGATTGTAAATACCGCAAGCTCATGCGGACTTACTCCTCAGTTCAAAGGTCTGCAAGAACTGCAAGACAAGTTCCAGGATGCGCCATTTGAAGTCCTTGGTTTTCCAAGCAACCAATTTGCACAGGAAAAAGGTTCTTCCGATGATATCGCCGAGTTCTGTCAGATGAATTATGGCGTAAGCTTCCCGATGTTTGAGAAAATTGATGTGAACGGATCAAGCGCTCACCCTCTCTTCCAGCACCTTAGCAAAGAAGCACCCGGCCTGCTCGGCTCCAAAGCAATCAAATGGAACTTCACCAAGTTCCTCGTGGATCAGAACGGACAGGTAGTTAAACGTTATGCTCCCAAAACAACACCTGACAAAATTGAAGAAGATATCAAGAACTTGCTGCAAAAATAATACATCGGCCACCCGTAGCCGGAAGGTAGAGCACCATTACCCCCGGTAATGGATGGCTTTTTTTCTCCACCCTACCTAGATACCAGATTGTTCACAAGGACAAAAAAGAAGCTTTCCATTAATGGAAAGCTTCTTCTTCATCGTTCATAGGATGCGGTCGAGAGGACTCGAACCTCCACGGGCATAAGCCCACTACCCCCTCAAGATAGCGTGTCTGCCATTCCACCACGACCGCATGTCGTAAATAATCGGCAACAGAATTGATTATACCGGGTTCAGAAATAAAAGTAAAGTATTTTTTAAACCTTCTTTCTCAGCACGTTTTTTAGCTAGACATTTTCATTACAAAACGCATATTTTCGTCATGTTTATCCATAAACTGCATATCCTTAGATTCGATCCCCTCTTTTCAGGCTAAAGCCAGTCTTGTTGATTCATTTACATATAGTTCGTCCCTATACCTTTTCGCTCACATTACATTAAACGTTATTTAAAATAACATGAAAAATTAAATTAAGTTTCAAAACATGAATATTTACAGATACTCTTGACAAAAAACGGACATTTGTGGGATTATAACTATCATATAATTCGGATTTCCAAACATAAAGTAACCAAAAAGGAATATAAATGTCACTTAAAGTGACATTAAACGAACACAGGAGGCGAATGATTGTGAACCGTGGGAATAAGCTGCTCGATTATGTCAAACTGCTTGATTCCTCTATTCAGGTCGGAGGATTCACCCATTCCTTCGGTCTGGATACCCATATCAGGGAGGGTACCATTCGTAATGCTGAAGATCTCGAATCGTTCATGCGTTGTCAGTTGCATCCCAGCATCGTTCGCCTTGAAGGCATGGCCATCAAAGGCATCTATACCGCAGCAGATCACAAGGATACATGGCGGATAGCTCTGATCGATAAGCTGGTCCATGTTCAGCGAACCCCTGGAGATCTCAGAGAACAAGCGGCTACTATGGGTAAACGATTGATCAGGCTCGCACGCGCTCTGCACCCCTGGATTGATTTCAGCCAACTCGAACAGATCTTCGCCAAATATGATTCGGTTGGCTGCCTCTCCACAGTTCACGCCTGGATTAACCATCACCTCGATATCCCGGTCGAGGAAGCGGTCCTGGGTTATCTGCATTCAGCCATGAATGCCTGCATAACCGAAGCCTCCAAAGTCATTCCCCTCAATAACGATACAACTAAAGATCTGATGGTCCGCCTCGCCACAGATCTTGAGAATGAATGGAATACCGTATGCGCCTCAGCTACGGATGGACTGGTACAACCAACCTCGATGTCCATGAAATCATTTTTCCCCAGTTTCCATATGCTTGGAGCTGGACTTCATGCCTACAGAGCCTAATCCTCTACCTTCTCCCCCTTCATTCAGACAAACTAAAAAACACGCGGCAACCTCCTTGCCGGCGTGTTTTTTGTCATTTTATTTGTTTATTTAACGTATTTACGCCATTTAACATCACAAAATACACTTTTTTCCGTCTTTTTTAATTGTTAGATGACGGATTTACGTATATAATGAAATATACAGCTCGCATTTCTATATATTTTACACGAAGAAAGGGCGACTGAATACTACATTCTAACCAGGGGTGAACCCTTTTGAACAAGAACAAGAAAAAACCGGTGACTCCGTTCGGATGGGCCATCAAACGACGGCTGACTGAACTGCAAGTGGACCAGAAAACCTTTTGTGAACAGCACGGCATCCCACCCTACCGTTTATCCAATCTCATTCACGGCACACGTAAAGCAACCCGATTCAGGCACATGGTTGCTGACATCTTGGATATTCCAGATGAACTGAGATAAAATCCCTGCCCAAGGAGGGTCCCATCCATGAGACATGTTACATCCGATCTGGAGAGACTATCGTTCCAGTCCATGCCTCACCAGCTCATCATCGTTGATCACCATTGGATCATCCACAGTTGTAACCGTGCCTGGCAACAGGGACTCGGCCAATCATTACCCAACCCGGAAGCGAACAGCAAGCATACACATTACCTGCGTCTGACGGAAGCCTGGGCAATACGAAGCAAGAACCCTAATACGGCACTTGTCGCACAGAATTTGAAAGAACGTGGAACACCCTTTCATCGAAATCATACATATGACATCTGCGTGTATACGGTATACAACGAAGAGCGGTGGTTTCGCGCGGAACTCACCCCTCTGTCTCATGGGAATTCAATTCCGAATACCGATCTCGCTCTGATTGCACACATGGATATTACCGAACAGAAAAAGACAGAACGCCAACTCAAGAAGGCTCTGTCTGACGTGCGAACATTGCGCGGACTCCTGCCTATTTGTGCTGTCTGTAAACAAATCAAGGACGATAAAGAACATTGGAACTCCGTTGAGCGTTATCTGGAGAAGCATACCCACGCCGAATTCACCCATGACATCTGCCCGGAATGCATCCGGCGGCTATACCCGAAGTACTCAAACATCCTGGACAACAGGAATCACACAGACAGATGATGTTCAAACTGCGACATATCCAGTTCTTGCGGGGTCCCATGCAAGGTGATGGTTCCTTTGTCCATGATATAGATATAATCTGCGGCACTCCGTACGAAATCAATACTCTGCTCTACCAGCAGAACCGAGAGGTCTCCCTTTTCCTTGAGTTGCAAAATAACCTGCCGAATGTCCTCCACGATAGAAGGCTGAATGCCTTCTGTCGGCTCATCAAGCAGTAACAACCCGGGACGTGAAGCCAACGCACGAGCGAATGCCAACTGTTGCTGCTGCCCGCCACTCAGATCCCCGCCCTGCCGTCCATACATCGTAGCAAGCACTGGAAACATCGCCAGCACATCCTCCGGGAACGTCTTTACCCCCGGCGCGCTTGTCTCCAGGCCAAGCAACAGGTTTTCTTTCACCGTAAGCTGCGGGAAAATCTCCCGCCCCTGCGGTACATAACCAATGCCAGCTCTTGCCCGCTTGGCTGTGTCCAAGGTGGATAACTCCTGATTTCCCCACTGAATACTTCCCTTACGAGTTTTGAGCAGGCCCATTAATGTTTTCATCAATGTTGTTTTACCTACACCGTTACGGCCCATGAGGCACACCACCTGTCCAGGCTGTACGTCCAGGTTTACGCCACGTAGCACATTGCTTTCCCCGTAGCCGGATTCAATTCGTTGCAGCGACAGCATGGTCATCCCTCCTTTTGCCCAGATACACTTCTGCTACTTTCGGGTCTGCCTGTACCTCGGCCATCGTACCTTCCTTCAGCAGTTTCCCTTCATGCATTACTGTTACCTTAGCTGCGAACTCTCGTACAAACTCCATATCATGCTCCACCACCACAACCGAGCGTTCACGCGCAATCTCTTGCAGAAGCCGCCCGGTCTTGTGTGTTTCTTCATCCGTCATGCCTGCGGCTGGTTCGTCCAGCAACAACACACGTGGCTCCTGCAGCAGCAACATGCCGATCTCCAGCCACTGCTTCTCCCCATGTGATAACGCCCCTGCACGCGCATCGACGCGATCCTGCAGACCAATCTGGAGAGTAACACGCTCCATGACAGCACTCATTTTCCCATATCGACGAATACCGATGGCTTGCAAAGGGGAACGACGAGTCTCCGCCGCCAGCGTCAGATTCTCCTGCACCGTCAGACCTGTGAAGATCGATGGCGCCTGGAATTTGCGTCCTATCCCTTTGCGAACAATCTGGTGTTCCCTCAGTCGCGTCAAGTCCGTGCCATCCGCGATCTTCACCGAACCAGACACGGGTTTCGTTTTACCACATATGACATCCAGCATCGTGGTTTTCCCTGCACCATTCGGTCCAATCAGAAAATGCAGATCATGCTCATGCAGCTTCAGATTCATTCCTTTGACAGCAACGAACCCGCCAAAGGCCACCGTAATATCCTCAGCTATCAGGACCGCTGAATCCTCAGTAGACTTTAGGTTTTTCCCGAGTGACTTGGACATGCGCACTCTCTCCTCTCCGTTTCAGCAAGCGAACGACATGACGATACACACCCACAATTCCGTTTGGCATGAACAAGACTACCGTTACAAAGAGCCCGCCAATGACAAACAGCCACCCTTCGGGGTACGCTTCACTTATGCCTGTTTTGGCTGCATTCAACACCACCGCTCCGATGACCGCTCCAATAAGCGTACCGCGACCACCCAGTGCAACCCAGAGGACCATCTCAATGGAAGGAACAATACCCATCATGGATGGCGAGATAATACCGACCTGAAGAACAAACAACATGCCCGCAATACCTGCAAGCGCACCGGAAAAAGCAAAAGCCAGCGTTTTATATCCTGCCGGATCATATCCGAGGAATCGCACCCGATTCTCTCCATCACGCGCCGCTTCGAGCACCTGACCGAAACGACTGTTCACCATTCGTCGACAGAGTACATACGCAATCACCAGAACAGCAAGCGTTATATAGTAGAGAACAATTGTTGTTCCAGCAGAATGAAGGGTAAAACCAAAGATCGAATTATATCCGGTAATGCCATTCGTTCCACCCGTCCATTCCTGTTTGCCAACAAATAACGTCACTGTGATGAGAACCAGAGCCTGAGTCAGGATGGTAAAATAAACACCGGTGATCCGGTTACGAAACGTAAACCACCCCAGAGCAAAGGCGAGCAATGCCGGAAGGGCTATCCCCAATAGCAGGGCCACGGGGAAAGAGCGAAACGGTTCCCAGAACCAGGGCAGACCACTGAGACCACTCCAGCCCATGAAGTCAGGAAGCGTCGTTCCACTGGCCTGAAGTTTCAGATACATCGCCATCGCGTATCCACCCAGACCAAAGAACACCCCATGCCCAAGACTCAGCACACCCCCATACCCCCAGATCAGATCGAGACCGATGGCCAGGATCGCCAGCGCCAAAAACTTGGCTAACAGACTCAGACGAAACTCCGTGGAGATCAGCGGAGCAAGACACATCATGATCAGTACAACCGCCCAGATAATCCTCATTTTCAGACTGCCAGTCTTGAGTAATGCCGACATGAACTAACCCCCTTCTTCACGTTAATCGAGACTCCGTGTGCGCATCGCGACCAAGCCACGTGGTTTCCATTGCAGAAAAGCAACGATACATACAAACACAAGCACCTTGCCAATGGAGGCCGAGGTATATGTTTCGAACAGTGTGTTGAACATGCCGATCCCTAGCGCACCGCACACGGTACCAACCAATTTTCCCACCCCGCCCAACACAACCACCATGAACGCATCCACAATATAATACGTACCAAGGGAGGGACCAATGGGACCGATAAGTGTTAGCGCACAACCAGCGATTCCGGCGATGCCCGAACCAATGGCAAAGGTCATGCCATCCACCCGTCGGGTCGAAATCCCAAGACACCCTGCCATACTCCGGTTCTGCATTACAGCCCTCATTCGTCTTCCCGAAGATGTTCGATAGATATAGAGATACATACACAGCAGCACAACCGCAACCAGTGCGATAATGAAAATTCGCTTGTACGGAAATATAATGCCGTCCGAGATCGCCAATCCCCCATTGAGCCAAGCCGGACTGGATACCCCCACATTCGGCGCACCGAATATCGTACGAGCCAGTTGTTGCAGCATCATGCCTACTCCCCATGTCGCAAGCAGACTATCTAGAGGTCTGCCATACAGATGCCTGATCAGCACCACTTCGAGCAACCAGCCAATCAGAGCAGCTACAATGAACGCAATCGGCAAAGCAACAACAAAGTAGGCACCAAACCACGCTGCTGGAGCATAGGACATGAACAGATTTTGTGTTACATACGTTGCATATGCACCGATCATAATCAGTTCACCGTGAGCCATATTGATTACATTCATCAGCCCAAACGTTACCGCCAGACCAAGTGCAATCAACAACAAAATTGAACTGATACTCAGACCATTGAACATCTGCAGAACAAACATATCCATCGCTATTCCCTCCTCCATACGTGACTCTCGATCGTTCACATCACTTCAATTCGCATCAGCCTCATATTCCATACCACAGTAACGCTTTACCGCGATAGGGTGAGAGGATGTGTTGTCACACCCTCGTCTATGAATCGGCTGCTTTGAAGCAAATTACCTGGGTTTATTACGAGGTTTCTATGTTATTTGGCGCTAAGGGAAGCTCCCCATTCATATGTTTTCAGATAAGGGTCCGGCTTGACAGCCGCACCGGAATTCCACAATTCCTTGAACTGTCCATCTTCCTGTACCTCACCGATCCGTACGGTTTTGTAGATATGCTGATTCTCTCCATCCACAGTCACTTTACCTTCCGGCGCATCAAACTCCAGACCCTTTGCAGCGGCCTTCACCTTCTCCACGTCGGTTGATCCTGCTTTTTCAACTGCCGCCTTCCAGAGATAAACTGCCACATATCCCGCTTCAATCGGGTCTGCCGTCACTCGATCAGCACCGTATTTTTCCTTGTACTTGGCAACAAATGTTGCATTCTCAGGTGTATCTGTTGTCTGATAATAGTTCCACGAAGCGAGATGCCCCTTCAATACGTCTGCGCCAATACCACGGATCTCTTCCTCCGCTACACTTACCGAGAGGGTTGTCATCTGATCCGAAGAGATTCCGGCATCCTTCAATTGTTTGAAGAAGGCCACATTGCTGTCTCCGTTCAGTGTATTGTATACAATATCCGGCTTCGCAGCCTTGATTTTGCTAATGATGGTACTGTAATCGGTATGTCCCAGCGGTGTATATTCCTCGCCCACCACTTCGCCGCCCTCTGCTGCGAGTTGTGCCTTAATGACCTGATTGGCCGTTTTCGGGAAAACATAATCCGAACCGAGCAGATAAAATGTCTTGCCCCTGTTCTCCAGTAACCAGGTTACGGATGGAACGATCTGCTGATTCGTTGTTGCTCCTGTATAAAAAATATTTGGCGACGATTCCAATCCTTCATATTGCACCGGGTAAAACAAAAGACCCTTGTTCTGTTCGAATACCGGGAGCATAGCCTTCCGACTTGCAGAGGTCCATCCGCCAAATACAGCAGCGACTTTATCTTGTTGCAGCAGTTTTCCAGCCTTCTCCGCAAAAGTAGGCCAATCCGAAGCGCCATCCTCAATTACCGGCTCGATCTGTTTACCCAGAACTCCGCCCGCGGCATTAATCTCTTCAATAGCAAGCATCTCGGCATCTTTAACAGAAACCTCACTGATTGCCATCGTTCCGCTGAGGGAGTGAAGAATGCCCACTTTAATCGGTTCACCGGATGCAGCCGGCTCTCCTGTACCACCCGAACCTGAGGCTTCAGGTGGTGCAGTGCCCTCCACACATCCTGTCATTACAATGACTGCACCGAGCAAAATACTCCATAACTTGACCGACCTCTTCTTCAATAGCCTACACTCCCTTTTTTTAGTCTATTGCCGAACATTAAGGTCATTTACACCTGAAATGTTCGTTGATCCAAATTATGGAGTCTTACACTCTTCATGTCAATATAGCTTACATAATTTTATTTCATGCCTACCCGTTTCATGCATGCTGCTAATAAGCTTTGAAGCTTATTGACAATAGGGTCACCCTGTGTGAGTATATTTAACATACAATATGTTCCACGAATATATCAGACTCTATAAGCGAAAGGTCGGATCGCCTTGCACTGGACTGAGCAGGAAAAGGAAAAACTCCTGATTACCGTGGCCGCCAACCTCGCCCGTGAACGAAGAGCACGCGGGCTCAAGTTGAATGTTCCCGAAGCCATCGCCTTGTTGACCTCCGAACTCATGGAGCGGGCACGGGATGGCATGAGTGTTGCCGAATTAATGAGATACGGAGGCACCATCCTGACACACGAAGACTGTATGGATGGCGTTCCCGATATGATCCCTGAAGTACAGGTAGAAGCCACATTTCCTGACGGTACCAAACTGGTTACCGTACATGAACCCATACGCTGAGAAAGGCAGGAGAAGCCATGATTCCTGGTGAATATCGCTTGAAACCAGATGACGATATCATCTGTCATCCGGATCGTCCAACCATACGACTGATTGTCCTTAACCGCGGCGACCGCCCTGTCCAGGTTGGGTCTCACGTTCACTTCTATGAAGTTAATGCGGCACTGGACTTCGATCGCGCTTCCGCTTTTGGACATCGCCTGCATATTCCGGCAGGCACCGCAGTCCGTTTCGAACCCGGTGAAGAGAAACCGGTCGAACTTACGACCTTTGGCGGCAAACGCCAGATACACGGGTTCAACGGATTAACGGAAGGCTCTGCGGATCAGGCCCCTGATCCAGAGAAACTGGAGACATTCCTGAAGATGTTCTCCCCTCCCATACAAGACAACGGAGGTGAACCTTCATGAAACGAATGAGCCGCGAACAATACGCGTCGATGTTCGGACCCACCACTGGTGATGCCGTAAGACTTGCGGATACCGAACTATGGGCAGAGATTGAGCATGATTATGCCGTCTATGGCGATGAGAGCAAATTCGGGGGCGGCAAGGTTATCCGTGACGGGATGGGCCAGTCCACCTCAGCTCTGCGAAGTGACGGCACTCCTGATACGGTTATCACCAACGCCATCATTATCGATCATTGGGGCATTATAAAAGCGGATATCGGCATTCGGGATGGGCATATCTGCGCCATTGGCAAATCCGGCAACCCGGATACAATGGATGGTGTTCACCCCTCACTGGTCATCGGTGCCTCCACCGAGATCATTGCTGGTGAAGGCATGATCGTAACCGCCGGCGGCATCGATACCCATATTCATTTCATCTGTCCACAGCAGATTCAGACCGCTTTATCCTCTGGCGTAACGACCATGATCGGCGGCGGCACAGGACCGGCAACAGGAACCAAAGCCACCACCTGCACACCCGGAGCCTGGCACATCCACCGGATGCTGGAGTCCGCAGAGGCTTTTCCCATGAACATCGGTTACCTCGGCAAAGGCAACAGCTCCAGCACTGCACCTTTAATCGAACAGATTGAAGCGGGGGTAATCGGCCTGAAACTGCATGAGGATTGGGGCACTACGCCAAGCGCTATTGATGCCTGCCTGACTGCCGCCGGGAACATGATATTCAGGTCGCTATTCATACCGATACACTGAACGAAACCGGTTTTCTTGAAAATACCCTGGCTGCAATCAACGGGCGGACAATCCACACGTACCACACGGAAGGCGCTGGTGGCGGACACGCACCGGATATCATCCGGGCTGCCGGGGAGTCCTACGTTATCCCATCATCTACCAACCCTACACGACCGTACACACGCAACACCGTAGAAGAGCACCTTGATATGTTGATGGTATGTCATCACCTGGACCCTTCCATCCCCGAAGATGTCGCTTTTGCCGATTCGCGGATTCGTCCCGAAACGATTGCAGCCGAAGACATTTTGCATGATCTTGGCGTGTTCAGCATCATCAGTTCCGATTCACAGGCCATGGGCCGCGTGGGCGAGGTCATTATCCGCACCTGGCAGACTGCTGACAAAATGAAAAACAGCGCGGCAAGCTCGAACTCAACCCGAATTCTCCATCCGATAATGATCGGATTAAGAGATATGTCGCCAAATACACCATCAATCCCGCTATCGCACACGGCATTGGACATCTCGTTGGTTCGGTGGAAGTCGGTAAGCTGGCCGATCTAATCATATGGAACCCAGCTTATTTCGGTGTTAAACCGGAGATTGTCATCAAGGGGGCATGATCACATTCGCCCAGATGGGTGATCCCAATGCTTCCATCCCGACACCTCAGCCTGTATTCGGCAGACCCATGTTCGGAGCCTATGGCAGCGCCATTGCCAGCGGATCTATTACCTTTGTCTCCCAAGCTGCAGCAGAGGCAGGAATCAAAGAGACATTGGGCCTGAAGAAACGAGTTGAACCCGTCAAAGGTCTGCCGTTCGGTAAGTAAAAAAGACATGATTCATAACGATGTCACCCCCGTTATTGAAGTCGATCCCGAAACCTATGAGGTACGAGCTGACGGCGAGTTACTCACCTGCGAACCCGCAGACGAGTTGCCTATGGCACAGCGGTACTTTATGTTTTGATATGAATCTGGATTAGCTGACAAGGGGGCAACGCATGATGAATAGTGGCACAAAGCTGCTTCGTTACGTTCAACTACTGGATTCAGCCCTGCCCATCGGTGGTTTCTCTCATTCCTTCGGTCTGGAAGCTTACACCCATGACGGCACCGTGCGGAATACTGCGCAGCTTGAACAGTTTGTTCGCAGCCAGCTTCATTCCAGTCTAGTGCGAATAGATGGCCTTGCCATCAAGGGTGTCTATCAGGCGATACAACAACAAGATGCCGCTCTACTTGCCCTGTATGACAAACGTGTCCACGCCCAGCGTTCCCCTCGTGAAATGAGGGAAAGTGGCCACAAGATGGGTAAGCGACTGCTCAAACTCGCCCGCTCACTTTATCCATGGATGGACTTTTCCCTGATCGATGAAGCCATACGGGAATACGGCGCGTATTGCGGCATCACGACCATACACGGTTATATCAACTATCAACTGGAGATTGGATTGGATGAAGCCGTTACCGGGCATCTGTATACCTCAGTTAACGCTTATGTGAACAGTGCACTTCGCCTGCTGCCCATCGGACAGACCGAAGCGCAGATGCTGATTCAGAAGCTGCTGGGTGATATCGAAGCGGAATGGGCACTCATTCGGGATAATGACCCGGAAGATATGCACAGCTTCGGAATTGCCCAGGAAATCTACGCCATGCGGCACGAGACCTTACCCGCGCGGCTGTTTATGTCTTAACTACAACTTTTATCTAACTAGGAGGAATTGTTATGTGTGGAGGAGCTAATCATACGCATCATCCGGAGTGGGAACGCAAGGCATTTGATCGGAGTCGTCCGATGCGAATTGGAATTGGCGGACCGGTAGGTTCAGGTAAAACAGCGCTTGTGGAGAAGTTGTCCAAGGCACTTCGTACACGTTATAGTCTCGCGGTCATCACCAATGACATCTATACCAAGGAAGATGCCGAGATCTTGCTGCGCCAGAATGCCTTGGCACCAGAGCGCATTATCGGTGTAGAGACAGGCGGATGCCCGCATACCGCTATTCGCGAGGATGCCTCCATGAATTTTGAAGCGGTTGACGAGTTGATTGAACGCTTCCCTGATCTTCAACTGATCTTCATCGAGAGCGGCGGCGACAATCTCTCTGCTGCCTTCAGTCCGGAACTGGCTGATGTGTTCATCTACATTATCGACGTTGCCCAAGGAGAGAAACTCCCGCGCAAAGGCGGTCCTGGCATCACGCGTTCAGACCTGCTGTTAATCAACAAAACCGACCTCGCTCCATACGTTGGAGCAAGCCTGGAAGTTATGAAAAATGATACCGAGCGAGTACGCGAAGGCCGCCCTTATGTCATGTCCAATCTAATGAGCGGTGAAGGTGTATCCGAGATCATCCACTGGCTCGAACATCAATATATGGATGACGATGCTTCCGCTGCACATCTGCACTCACACAGCCATGAACATGGCACTCACTCGCATTAATTCATCTTCTGTTCCCATGGGGACAGAGATCATTCGGAATGAAAGTCCAGGTGAACCCGTCACGCGCCGCAGCGAGCTTCGGGCCACCTTCTCCTTTCAAGGAGAGCGGACGGTCATGACCGATCGTTATTACAGTGCACCACTCCGGTTTAGCCGATCCTTTCGACCTCCCGGGGGCGGAAGCGAATTATGCATTTACACGTCAGATGTCTCTCCCGGAGTCCTTAACGGGGATCACTATCATTCCGAGTGGGTCTTGGGCGAAGGAACTCATGTCATGCTCAGCAGTACGTCAGCTACGAGGCTTCATCCCACACCATCACTTCCTTCATCCGTCAAGCATCATTTTCAGTTGGGAAAAGGAGCCACACTGGAATACTTTCCTGAATGCGTCATTCCCTTCAAGGGTAGCTCTTCTTCACTCGCTGTAACCTTTGAGCTGGAAGACCAGGCGATCCTGGCCTATGCAGACATCTGGTCTGCCGGACGGATTCACCGGGGAGAGGCTTTCCAATTCGAGCGTTACCGAAGCTTGACGGAGATATGGCAAGGCGAGCAACTGGCTGTCTGGGATCGATTCGGACTTGAACCGGAAACCGACGATCCCACACACTCAGCCTCCCTCTTTCACTATACGCATACCGCCGCGTTGTGGATGATCGCCCCCGGCCTGGGTACTGCCGAGTTGGAGCTGGTCAGATCCGCATTGCCGCCCGATGGACGAATGCTGGCAGGTGCGAGCTTGTTGGCAAATGGGGGATCGGCGTTCGACTGCTTGGCCTGGCGGCTTGGGAGCTTCAAGAACAGTGCCTTCAGATATGGAACACACTTCGTCCCCTTCTGCTCGGCAAAGAAACTCTTGTCTTTCGTAAATAAGGACATGAAGCATCGTTAACACAGAAAACCTCTGAACTTTCTCCGAGTGTGTTCGGATTAGTGCAGAGGTTTTTGTTCATTCGGTCCATGGATGCTGCTCATATCACTTACGCTTCGTTCTCTTCTGGATTGCTCTCTGATCTGTTCTCAGACTTATAACGATAGTCGCCTGCATCCTTGCTTTCCTTGGATTTGCGGTAACGGGTGAACTCAATATATTCGCTGATAAAAGACTGTTCCACAGTCGATAATTCACTTTCCTGGCAATTCAATTGCCGCAAAACGTCAAAAAAATAATCCTCCCGTTTTTCCCGAACCATCGCTTCCTTCGATGGACGACCAATCATGAGCCAGTCAAGGCTCACATCAAAAAACGAAGCAATCTCAATTAATTTATTCGTACTCGGAATAGACTTGCCACGTTTCCAGTCACCCAGATTGCCCGTGCTAATCTTCAGCTGTTGGCAGAAAGCCTTCTTGGTCATTCCTCTTTCGGCAATCAGGTGTTCAATTCGCTCATAGATCGACTGCATACAAGAACCGCCTTCCAACCGTAATAATCAACTCATCTGCTTAAATTATACCACATTATTCCTGAATGCTCAGCCTTTATATGCCTGGAGCAGGATAAGGTATCTCGCATAACACAAAGATAGACTCCCATGAATGATCATGAAAGTCTATCTTATAACGTTGTTGCTGTGATGCGGTCGAGAGGACTCGAACCTCCACGGGTATACACCCACTACCCCCTCAAGATAGCGTGTCTGCCATTCCACCACGACCGCATATTCAATTGTAAAAATGGTGAGCCATGAAGGGCTCGAACCTTCGACACCCTGATTAAAAGTCAGGTGCTCTACCAACTGAGCTAATGGCTCTTGCTGTAAACTTCACCGGATGTGCCATGCTTCATTCTTGTTTATAAGAGCGATGACTTTGAGGATTTCTCATCGAAAATTAAATCTCATAAGGTGGTGAAGATATGACCCGTAGGGGATTCGAACCCCTGTTACCTCCGTGAAAGGGAGGTGTCTTAACCCCTTGACCAACGGGCCTTAATAACAAGTTGTCTTTCTTGGCGACAAGAATGAGTATACCACAGGACAATTCGAACTTGCAATACTTTTTTTGAAATTTATTTTTCAAGCCATTTTTGACTTGTTTTTCACTTGCATACCACTCTTCCGATCCCCGTCGTTCGCTCCATCCATTCATACCCATATCATCACTGTGCAGGAACAATGTAAACCCTTCATTAAAACACTTACAAAAACTTACGTTCACTTAGAATATTGCAAATCGCATTAAGATTACTTATAATTAAAGTATCAGTATAAGTACGGTCATCCATACACCCGGAGGTGACATGTTTTGTTTCAAGAAGAACGAATGCAGCTCATTGTTGAACATCTACGGAAACACAATCGCATCTCAGCTGATGATATTGTTGCCTTGTTTGATGTATCACGGGATACTGCACGCAGGGATCTGATCAAGCTTGAGGAGCAGGATGCTATTATTCGTACACGCGGCGGCGCCATTCTCCCCCTCCACCGCAAGAATTCAGATCCTACAAAGACCGTTTACTCGATGTTTCTCAGGAAAAGAGAGCCATCGGCAAGCTCGCTGCAGCTATTGTAAGACAAGGCGAGGTCATCATTCTGGACTCGTCAACCACTGTGCAGGCCTGTGCCGAGAACTTAAACGGCAAATCCTGCACAGTCATTACGAACTCGATTCATTCCGCTGATCTTCTCTCCAATCATACGGCAGTCCAGATTCGTTTACTCGGGGGCAAAGTCGATAAGGAACAACGTTATGTCTACGGTACCTCTGTGATTGAGACCCTCTCCCACTATTATGTAGATAAAGCCTTTATCGGAATTGGCGGTATCACCATGGACGGCTTCAGTGCTACCGAAGAGGAAGGCAAAATAAAACACCAGATGATGAAAGCTGCCAAAAAAGTTGTTGTTCTTGCAGATCAATCCAAGTTTGATAGACGTTATGGTTATCGTTTTGCCGACTGGTCATTGGTGGATGTATTGATTACGGATCAATGGCCAACCCCAGAATGGCTTGCTTTTCTAGCCGAACAACAGGTCGAGATTCTCATTCCTGAACCTACAGATGATAAGGAGTTGTAAATATATGAAATTATTTGCCACAGATTTAGATGGAACCTTGTTGAACAGAGACAGCCAGATTAGCCCGGAGAATGCCGCAGCCATCCAAAAGGCCCAGCAATCCGGTATGAAAGTTACCATTGCTACAGGACGCGTCTATTCGGATGTGGTGACCATCAGCCGCGAATGCGGAATCAAAACCCCGATTATCGGCTCCAACGGAGCGACGATTCATGATGCCGACGGCGAGCGTCTTTTCCACCTTCCACTTGAACGTGACACCGCAGCTTCCGTCATGCAGTGGCTGGAAGATCATGATGTCTGATCATGAGGCTTCAACGCAACAAGGCATCTACGCCCCCCTTAGCAGTCATGAGACCTTGCTCGCCGAGATGGAACGTGTTCTTGGTTCAAACCCTGGTGAGGACATTGCACGCATGATTCGGGGCATTAAGAAACATTATCAAAAAAAGACTACCACCGCGTAAACAGCCACCTCGAAATTCCGGCAGAAGCCTATATCTATAATATTATGGCCTTCTCCATGAATCCGGATAAAGTAAAAACAGGACGCGAATACTTCGCTTCCCGCTCCGATGTCGCCATGGTTGTATCCTTTGAGCACAACTTCGAAATGCAGCACCCGGACGTATCCAAAGGCAATGCCCTAACCAAACTGGCGGCTCACCTGAACATCTCCATGGACGATACAGCAGCGATCGGAGATAACTTCAACGATGTCTCGATGTTACAAATGGCAGGACTCGGCATCGCCATGGGTAATGGTGAACCCGAAATTCAGGCACTGGCCAAGGCCATAACGCTGACCAATATTGAGCACGGTGTCGCCCATGCCATTGAGTGCCTGCTTGAAGGCAAGCCGGTGTCCCGGCCGGAAACGATTGTTGGAGAAGGTCAGTAATAGATTCCATACTTTAATAAAACACTAAACCTGCATGGTCTCCTCTTGAGCCATGCAGGTTTTCTTCATTTTAACTCAGCAGATCGAACATGAGGCACGTCCTGTAACAAAATAATCAGTTGCTCGCCCCGGTATGAACCCGGCAGTTGCAACGTGAATTCAAGCACAGTCTCTTCTACGGAGTCTGTGCTTGTTTGCTGTTCTGTCTTAAATCCGATGACTGATATCTTCTCCCGTCCCAGCAGTGCCAGAACCCGCTTCAGGGCCTCTCCCTCCTTTTGCAGATGGATGGTTAACGTCTCTGTTCGGGCAGATACCAGCCAGCGTGTGGGCCTATGCAGCAGCATCTGTGCCACGACAATAAGCAGTGTCACGCCTGCACCTGTCCAATACAGACCTGATCCTACAGCAAGTCCCATGCCTGCCGTAGCCCATATGCCTGCCGCTGTGGTCAATCCCCTGACCGTGTGCCGCTGTGTGAAGATCATGCCCGCTCCAATGAAACCCACACCGCTAACGACTTGTGCAGCGATCCTTGACGGATCCAGAGACAGATTGGCCCAGCCAGCCTGATCCTGGAATCCATACTTCGACACAATCATCATCAGTGCAGCGCCGACAGCAACCACAAAATGAGTACGAATGCCTGCCTCTTTCATTCGGTTCTTGCGCTCATATCCGATTAGCACACCACATATTCCAGCTATGAGTACACGCATCAAGTATTCCACTTCCATGCACATCACCTCTTTCATTATGTATATGCTTACATGTGTATCTTTACTATTACCCAATCTTTCCCTGACTATATAAGTTGAAATAAAGATTATTGACGCTGACACTACGATGACAGAATCACCTTCCTTTCGCTGTTATCCCCAGATTTTTCGATTCCTTTTTCTCAAGAGAAAATCCGGTGATAGCGTGCAGTCGATGGATAACCAAAATCATAACGCAAAAAATCCCCTTCACACTGAGCCGTTATCCGGTCAAATGTGAAGAGGATTTTATTGTTATTACAGAACGGAGAGAGAGGGCACTCTCACTTCGTTCGAGACTGCGAAGTATTGCTAACGAAGCTTATGCTCCGACGAACCCGTTAGGGTTCTCATCCCTTTGCAGAGATGTTATTACAGAACGGAGAGAGAGGGATTCGAACCCTCGCACCGCTTACGCAGTCTAACCCCTTAGCAGAGGGTCCCCTTATAGCCACTTGGGTATCTCTCCAAGAAATGGCTCCCCGAACAGGGCTCGAACCTGTGACAACTCGATTAACAGTCGAGTGCTCTACCAACTGAGCTATCAGGGAAAATTAACTTGAATAAGATTAATTTATCATGATTAATAATCCAAGTCAACATGCCTTTCATCTCTTTCTTCCGCATAGTGATCAATCTGTAGATCAAATATTCTGAAGGCCCAGTTTTCCCGCACAACGACCACAGCGGTAACGCTTTGGATCTATTTTCCGCTTACGCAAATATTCCGTACCACAGCTCTTGCACACCAGCTTATAACGATACGGCAGCGGCTTTCTGCCTTTGCCGTCAGGAAGCGATTGGCAGAAACGGGAGCCGCCCACCTTCTGCAATAAAGCCTTGAATTCCGGGTCACGATGCTGATAACCGCGCCCACGAATATGCAGATGATAGTGACAGAGTTCATGCTTGATGATCTTTTCAACCTCATCTCGCCCGTAGGCTTCGAGTTGATGCGGATTGATCTCAATCCGGTGACTTTTGAGCATATAACGCCCACCCGTCGTGGTCAGGCGACTGTTAAACAACGCTTCATGGGTGAACGGCACTCCGAAATGATCCAGTGATACCTGTTCAATCCATCGTTGCAATTCCTCATTTTCCATCGGTATTCTCTCCTCGCACCCCCTCGGAGCATTTGTTTTTCCGGCATAATACTTGAATTTTAACCGTTTCGTAGGCTACACTGTCAAGTAGAATGTATGAGGGAGATTATTACTCGTTATGCCTACAATGCGCTATGTCATCCTGCAGCAGGAACAACAATTGCAGTTCGTGGAAATGCCGGCAGATTACGCCTATCAGCTCAGTGCGCTCAACCTGCGCCTGCACAAGGAAATTGATAAACTCACTGCAGCAGATGTCCCTGTCCTGCCTTGGGCGATCGCCGAATGTGACAGCCTCGATCTCCTGAACGAAAATCTTACTATCATTGGCGGCCTTGATTATATCAATGCGCTTGAAGAATCTTTTGCAGCACTGCGTGAAAGCCATTATCCTTTGATTTCTCTGCTTACCGAAATTCGGGCTCTTCAGGCCCAATTGGAACAATGGTATGAAGAAGAGATGGAAGCTCTCTAATTCACCGCAGGTATCATTTTAATATGATGAGAACGAAAAGCACAGCTCCCTGAATAGGGATTTGTGCTTTTTTTGATTCAACGAAACATGGATTTGCCGGAGGCTTCCACTTATCCCGCACAGTCCAGGCTATTGCCACATATGCTAACGTACAGATGAATTATGCAAGAGGAGGAGATACCCTTGCCTCAATGGCTTTGCAATCAACTGATGCGTGCATTTCACAAAAAGGACAGCCGGCAAATCAAGTTGCTGAACGAATGCTGGTTCTTTTATCGCAACAAACCAGCAAATGGCACACCACGCAGTGTAGAGAACGAACTTTAAGAGGTCCTCGTAAATGTCTGCTTTGGATTACGAAGAATGGCTTTCTGAACATGCACTTTAAGAAAATGTACATTATTCCCACCGTACTTATTAGAAAAATCAGAACGGACAACGGGATGATTCCGTCGACAACAAACAGCCTTCCTGGTCAGGGAAGGCTGTTCTCCAATTCTATTGCTTAAGAAGACTGTTGCGCAGAAGCAGGCTTCTTCATCGTAAGGCCGACACGGCCTTTTTTGGTATCCACATTCATGACCCATACCGTTACGTTATCCCCGACAGATACCACATCCATCGGGTGTTTAACATATCCGTTGCTGAGCTGCGAGATATGGACAAGCCCATCACTCTTAATTCCAATATCAACAAAAGCACCGAAATCAATCACGTTCCGAACTGTACCTTGAAGCTCCATGCCTTCCACCAGATCCTCAATCTTCAATACATCCGTACGGAAGATTGGCAATGGCATCTCTTCACGCGGATCACGCCCCGGACGCTGCAAGCTGTCCAGAATGTCCCGCAATGTAGGCACACCTACGTCCAGTTTCGCAGCCAATTGCTCCGGCTGTTGCTCGGACAGTAACACCGACAGTTCCTTGCTACCCAGCTTGTCCATTGCAACCTGAAGTTCCTTGAACAGCTGATCGACAACCTTGTAGGACTCAGGGTGAATCGGTGTACGATCCAATGGATTCTCACCCTCCCCAATCCGCATAAAGCCTACGCACTGTTCATAAGTTTTCGCACCCAGACGCGGCACCTTCTGAAGCTGACGGCGGTTCGTAAACCGGCCGTTCTCTTCGCGGTACTTCACAATGTTTTTGGCAATCGTAGCGTTAACTCCGGCAACATATGACAGCAACGAAGGAGAAGCGGTATTCACATCCACACCTACATGGTTAACTGCGGATTCCACGACAGCCTTCAGGCTTTCTTCCAAAACCTTTTGGGAAACGTCATGCTGATATTGACCTACGCCAATGGCTTTTGGATCAATCTTAACCAACTCCGCAAGCGGGTCTTGTACACGGCGTGCAATGGAAGCTGCACTACGCTCCGCAACATCCAGATCCGGGAACTCTTCCTGAGCCAGTTTGGATGCAGAATATACGCTTGCGCCTGCTTCATTAACAATCAGATACACCAGACTTTCATCACCGTTCTCCTGAATGATCTCGGCAACAAACTGCTCTGTTTCACGCGATCCGGTACCGTTACCAATGACAATCAGTCCGATATCATATTGCTTGATCATGCGATGGAATACTTCAGCAGCTTCGCGCTTCTTGTTGTGAGGTGGTGTTGGATAGGTCACTGCCACTTCAAGCAACTTGCCCGTATCATCTACTACAGCCAGTTTACAACCGGTACGATAGGCAGGATCGACCCCCAGCACACGTTTGCCATGAATCGGCGGTTGAAGCAACAGATTACGCAGATTGGCAGAGAATACCGATATGGCCTGGTTTTCACCTTTTTCCGTGAGTTCTCCACGAACTTCACGCTCGATGGAAGGTGCAATAAGCCGCTTGTATGCATCTTCAATCACATCTCGCAGGATATCCTGCACAGCAGAAGCACCACGAAGGATCTGTCCTTCCATATGACGATGGGCCGGTTCTGCCTGTACGTCCAGGCCAACTTTCAGAATATTCTCACGTTCACCGCGATTAATCGCGAGAATACGGTGTGGAGGCATCTTTTTGGCCAGTTCGCGGTAATCGTAATAATTCTCGTACACGGACTCCTCTTGAGCATCCTTCGCTTCTGAAGTCAACATTCCGTGATCCAAGGTGTATCGACGAATCCAGGCACGAATGGCTGCATCGTCTGCGATATTCTCAGCGAGAATGTCTTTGGCTCCCTGAAGTGCCGACTCTGCATCTTCTACACCCAGTTCAGCATTGATATATTTCGCAGCTTCCTGGAGTGCATCGCCTTGTTTCGGTTGACCCCAGATCCATACAGCAAGGGGCTCAAGACCTTTTTCCTTAGCCACGCTTGCACGTGTTTTCCGCTTCTGACGGAATGGACGATACAAGTCTTCCACTTCCTGCAGCTTCACAGCCTGGGTAATGGATTTCTTCAGTTCTCCGGTCAGCTTGCCCTGTTCCTCTATAATACGGATGACTTCCAATTTGCGATCCTCAAGATTGCGCAGATAGACAATGCGTTCTTCAATCAATCGCAGCTGGTTCTCATCCAGCTCTCCAGTCATTTCTTTACGGTAGCGGGCGATAAATGGAATCGTATTGCCTTCGTCCAGAAGCTCCGACGTCGTACGGACCTGCTTCAAGGACAGTGACAGTTCCTTGGCTACCTGTTTGATGATTCGTTCATGGCGTTCTGCCTTTATTGTTTCTTCATTGGGTTCCAGAACCGTTTCCTGTTCAGACAAAATAAATCCCTCTTTCCTTCCTGAATCTGAATCGTTCGTTACAATCATTTAAGGGCAGCTTTGCTGCTGTAATTACAGTATAGTTGAACCATTTGTTTTTTCCACTCTACCCTATATTATCACAAAATCACGTCCAGATTCCCATCAATCCGCAACCATACAAGTTCTGACAGAATGATGTCATCCTCCAGCCTTCCCCATTACGGCAAAAAAAGACCGAAAAACGTCATCACAACGCTCCTCGATCCTCCCTTGTTTAAAAACTCTATATACAATAGCAATCTAATAAGTGAAACTACTCATTTACACTATGACGGAGAGGACAGAAAAAACCTGAAAAAGCGAAGCGTTCGCCTTTATCTCCGGATTTTCCCTTTGAGAAAAGGGAATCAAAAAATCTGGGGATAACAGCGATTGGAAGGTTGTTCTGTCATCGTAGTATCCGTGTAAATAAAATGTAGTTCACTTATCTATACGCGTTCAAAGCGGAATAGCTCGCTCAGATAGTCTCCTGATGCACTGCCTACCGAAATACCGCCATACATGAGGGCATCGCCGGTAAAGGTCTCTGATCCGCCTTTCAGACGATAATCCGCATTCGGGTCCAACCCTTTCAGCTTCAGGCGCTGAAGTGGCGCATTAGGCTCAGAGAGCACACGGAAGTAGAACACAACGGCTTCGCTTCCGTCTGGTGCAATGAACATCCACGCCGTCTCATTACCTTCAAACGGACTGAGCAAACGACGGAATGTTCCATATTGCACCGTTCCACGAATCTCCTTGTACAGCTCAACCTGGGCTTTCACGATCTCGTTCTCTTCCTCCGTGAATTTCGTCAGGTCCAGCTCATACCCGAAGTTGCCCGACATCGCAACATGTCCCGAATCTCAAGAGAAGTGATACGGTTCACTTGATGATTCGGTACCGCTGAGATATGGGACCCCATGGAGCTCACCGGGTACACAAGACTGGTACCGTACTGAATCCGCAGACGGGATATTGCATCTGTGTTATCACTTGTCCACGTCTGTGGCATGTAATAGAGCATGCCTGGATCGAAGCGGCCACCACCACCTGAACAACTCTCGAACAGAATATTCGGGAACGCCGAAGTGATTCGTTCCATGACGTCATATAACCCCAACATGTAACGGTGCGCAGTCTCACGCTGTCTGTCTGCCGGAAGCAATGCGGAACCCACTTCCGTCATATTGCGGTTCATATCCCATTTCACATAAGTAATGGGTGCAGAACCAAGCACGTCTGTTAGCATACGCACGATCTCATCACGTACATCCTGACGAGAGAAGTCGAGTACCAGTTGCTGACGTCCTTCTGTCCGGCGACGATCAGGCACATGCAGACACCAATCCGGGTGCGCACGGTACAGCTCACTGTCTGGTGAGATCATCTCAGGCTCAAACCACAATCCGAACTGCATGTCCAGACTGGTTACGCGGTTAGCCAGATCATCCAGACCCTGTGGCAATTTGTTCTTATCTACAATCCAGTCACCCAACGAGGAATTGTCACTATCCCGGTGTCCAAACCAGCCATCATCCAGAACAAACAGCTCAATACCCAGCTTCTGTCCGGCGCGAGCGATCTGTTCAATCTTGTCGGCGTTGAAACCAAAGTAAGTCGCTTCCCAGTTGTTGACCAACACCGGACGCTCTGCATTGCGGAATTTCCCGCGTGCCAGACGCTCCCGATACAATTCGTGGTAGGACTGTGACATGCCGTCCAACCCTGCAGCCGAATACACCATAACGGTCTCAGGGGTCTGGAACGCTTCCTGTGGTTCCAGCTTCCAGCTGAACTCAAACGGATTGATTCCGAGTGATACACGAGTGGTATGGAACTGATCCACTTCAGCCTGTGCGGTGAAGCTGCCACTATAGACAAGACTGAATCCGTAGACTTCACCCTGATCTTCGTCCGTACCTGGTGTCATCAGCGCAATAAATGGATTCTGCTGGTGACTGCTTGAACCGCGGCGACTCTCAATTCCTTGCAAGCCTGAAGCAAGCGGTCTGCGAACGATATCCCGTTCCCGTGTCCAAGCCCCTGACAATTGCAACAATTCATAATCCGCATGCGGGAAATCAACCGAAGAACTGAGCGCACGCGCCACATTCACTGCGGTAGCGCTCTCATTAACGATACGCATGGAGCGTGTAATCGCATTAAATGCCGTAAACGCTGTATAAGAAAGCTCGATCTTGATACCAGCGACGCGGTCTTCCAGCTCAATAATCAGCGTCTCTGCTTCGTCATCGGACTCAACGTATGTTGCTGGCAGTCCGGTAAGCGCCGCTTTTCCTTTGACCAATCGATGACCTGTATACGTAAACTCCGAAACCGTTGAGCCATTCTCAAGCTCCAGTTGGATTGCCGGATTACGGAAATCACTTGTGCCATACACCGGCAATTCCACAGGCAACGTATCGAATGAGATCGTACGATCCTCTGGCACCGGGTTAGGGCTAAAGGATGCTCGTTCCGTCCGTACATGCAGCCAGCTCAGATCGGTATCGCGTAATTTTTTGCCATAATACAAATGCACCACATATCCTGAAGGCAGCACCTGAAATACGTAACTGGCCTCACGGGTCTGTAAATGAAACTGAAGTTTCTCTTGATTGATATAAATGCTCATATGTCTCCTCCACCTCTATATATAGGTCTTTCGGGTAAACGGTTTCTCAGGTTTCATTATAGCGAAAAAATCGCCAATGTTCTACGCTTTCATCAGCTTTAATCAAAAGAGCGCATAACAGCCCGAAGGATGTCATACGCTCTTTTGGTTACAGTCTGAATTCAGTGTGTTCCCTTACAGGAACATCCATTGCCAACGGACGGCAGTGCAGCGTACAAGACGCTGGTTACTGCCTTAAAAATCGATTAAACCAAGGCTGATCTGTAAGGCTTCGTTGACCAATTTCATGGTCTCCTCGTCCAGATGAGTAATCTTGTCAGTCAGCCTCTGCTTATCAATCGTCCGTATTTGTTCGAGCAAAATAACCGAGTCCCGGTCAAAGCCGTGTGCCGCCGCATCAATCTCAACATGCGTTGGCAGCTTTGCCTTCTGGATCTGGGCGGTGATCGCCGCCACAATACAAGTTGGACTGAACCGGTTGCCGATATCATTCTGGATCACCAGAACCGGCCTGACTCCACCTTGCTCGGAACCGACAACGGGAGAAGATCCGCAAAAAAACGTCACCACGTTTTACGATCAATGTCTACACCCCGCTAACTAAGCGGTCCAGAGTGCTGTCCGCATCTTCCTCCGCATGAAAGGCTTCGGATGCCATGGTCAGATTAATTTTTGCCATCTCCATGTACCCTCGCTGCATCGTTTCACGGATGTAACGTTTCTTACGCTCCGTTAAATACAGCTTCATAGCCTGCCTAATCAATTCGCTGCGGTTGGAATTCTCCAGCGCTACGATGCCATCCACTTCCTGCAAAAGATAATCAGGTAAACTGATCATGATCCGCTTGGTGTTCTGCAAGTTGGCCACCTTTCTTCCACCCCCACAAACCTTTCGCCATTGTGAACCAGTATTACGTTTTTCCAGAACTTTTATACAAAGGAATATATATGCCCCGAGTATATCAAGTATGCTGTACTCCATTATAAACACGGGGAACAATATTCGTACAGACCAAACATCTCATTTCAGGAATTAAATCCTTACTGTCATACAACATTCGAGATGCTCCGACAGTTTTCCTTCTGTTCTGAAAAAAAGTTTATTGGTAATGACGTCCAGTTTACCTGTCAGGATGTCAAAAGAGGATTGATTCTGGCGACTTCTGCTCCACCGCGGGTATACACCCGGGGAATGCGGTGCGCCATCATGCAGATCACTTCATAAGCAATCGTACCAAGCTGGGATGCCACCTCGTCTGCGGTTATAACGCCACCAGACTGATGACCGATGAGGACAACCTCTTCGCCGACTTGAATTTCTTCCGCTTCTTCTGCGAAAGATTGTAACGACACCATACACTGATCCATACAGATTGTACCGACGACAGGAATGCGGCGGCCGCGTACAAGCACTTGTGCTTTACCTGTCAGCATTCTGGAGAATCCGTCTGCATAACCAATTGGCAGGGTCGCTATTCGTTCGTACCCTTGCGTAAAATAACGGGTTCCGTAACTGATCCCCCAATGGGGTGGCAGTGTTTTGACCAGAACCGCTTTCGTCTTCAGCGTCAATACCGGGGACAGCTTCACCACCTGATGATTCACCTCAGCCGAAGGATACAGTCCGTACAGGCTTATTCCCACACGTACCATATCATAGGATAATTCAGGTGTATCAATGGCAGCGGCGCTGTTCGCCGTATGTATAATCGGGATGGAACATCCCTGATCCCTGAGCGCTTGAACCACGCCTTGGAACCGTCGATACTGCTCCAGTGTATAGGTTTTGTCTTCTTCATCCGCTCTGGCAAAATGGGTAAACATGCCTTCCAACATCACCTGATGGAGCGAAGCCACTTCCTGAATGAATGCCAAAGCCTCATCGCCAGGCAACAGACCTAATCGGCCCATGCCGCTGTCGATTTTAATATGAACCTTCAATTGGTTAGCGAATGTGCTCGCATCCAGATGTCGAATGGCATCAAGCACTTCCCTGCTGAACAACGTGACGGTCACATCATGTTTCCAAGCAACAGCGATCCCTTCAGGCGGGGTATAACCCAATACCAGAATAGGAATCGTAATCCCATGTTGTCGCAGTTCCAGCGCTTCGTCAAGAAATGCAACACTTAAGTAATCCACACCCACTCGTTCCAGTTCTCTGGCCGTTTCCACCGCTCCATGTCCATAGGCATTGGCCTTCACACAGGCGAGGAATTTCATGCCCTGAGGCAATGCCTCGCGGAAAGCTTCTACGTTAGTACATAAATGATCCAAATTGATGTCCGCCTGGGTCGGCCGATATTGTCCTTGCACGTTAAGTCACCTTCTCTAGTCATCTTAATCCGGCTCACGTCAGACTCCATCGTAATGCTCCAGCATGTGACTGTCAAATGAACCGAAGTTCCGCATTCAAAAACAGATGTAAGGTGCGCCGTTTGAGGAACTAATGCGAACATAGAAGAAGACCAATAAGCGAGATGAGCAGGGCTAAATGTTCCTTTTTGCCCCAGCGACGATCTGCTTATATCGATTATTTACCCGGTTCCTCCCGCATAGAAGCGCGTTTTGCATTATTGGGTGTATCGAGTAAAAAATCCCTTCCGTATGAACACATGTCTTTCAGCAAAACAAAGCACCGGAGAATGAGTCTCCGATGCTTCTTAGCATTCCTTATGTTTATGCTACTATTCGTTGTTTGGTTCGAAAATCATTTGCCTGACTCTTCCTGCATGGATGTTGCAATGCGCACCATCTCGTTCTGAGGCAGGTCTGCACTGGTGATTCGATATTCTATGCCATCTGTCATCCATGTCAGTGTCTTCAGTGCATCTCCGCTAATCATTCCCAGCGTGAATCCAAGATCCACTACACTGGATGGAGCAAGCGATACAGCTCGATCCTGCGGTCTGGCTTCAAATATTGTGTAATTATATGTTCCTTCATAACGAAGCATAACCGAATAGTCTCCTGCCTCTTCCAGAATCTGATCATCCTTAAGCTGCACGCCCTCCGGCGCATAGGTCGGCTGAATTACGCCAAAGCTGTCTGTACCTTCCGGTTCTGCGAGTGTTGGCTCTTCGCCTTCCTGACCTGTTGCAGCACCTTCTGTACCTTGCTGCTCTGTGTTACCACCTACACCTGTCTGTCCATCAGTGACAGCTCCATCCGTTTCAGGTGCAGTCTGAGGATTGGCAGGTTCTTTACCGCTCTCATTACCCGCTTGCTCCACAGGAGTCACGCCCGAGTCTGTTCCTGTTTTACCGCCTTCTTCTGAAGCTGCTGTCATGTTACGTTGCATGTCGAAGGCATCTTTCTCAAATTCTGTCCCGAATTTGAAGGAATCAAATTTCACATCGACCACAACATTGGCATTGGAGTCGGATACCTCAACCTGTTTAGGTGCGTAATCCGATTTGTTCAGCCAGATCTTCTGTCTGACGAGTGCATGTGTATTATAATTGGCAGCTACATCAAATACATAGCTCTCCTTCTCATCTGCAAACTGACGGGTTGTATCCCCGTAATGCTCCGAATCAAAGTTTCATAGAGATATACCTGTCCTTGATTATCTGGCCAATTGCTTTGAAAACGGAAGCTTTTATTCTGGCTCGGTGTCAAAACAAACACGCCTTCATCGTTACGCAGGACAATCTGTGTTACATCCTTTTTGGCATTCGTTAACGCAATACGATAATAGGAAGGCTTCTGATGCCATACCTCGACCTTGTACTGCTGCGGCGCATCTCCGGTATGCAGCGTCATCACGCCTGCCCCCTGGTAACTTTCCATCTCTCCTACGACTTCGTTCAGATCTTTGACCACAGCTGCCGCATCCTTCTTCCCGCAGGCGGCAAGTAAGGCCGATAAGACCAATACCATGGCAAGCATCCATGATATTCGGCGCATGACATCATCCCCTTTAGCACATGTTTTCACTTCAGGATTGTGCTTGCAGCAGAACCCCTACTTGATTAGTACATGTTATGAGGGACTTGTTCGATATATGCGGACTAGTTTGACAAGCAATCGGTGAAATCCGTTAATACCGCATTACTACGTTTGCAGTTAGCCTTACCACAGCGAAATATACACCGGATAACTTGCATCCTTGTTCTCCTACGTCATATGCAATGGCTGGTCTGTATGTCCTGATGGGTATTGGAGCGCTCATCTTTTTCCGAATATTACTTCCGAAGACAGAGGAACAGCATCAACATCTGGCGTGTGCAGATGCATCTTGATTTCACTTTTTCGGCAACCAAATAATCATCCACGGGAGCCGGGCAGGCTCTCTTTTCATGTCAAACCTCATCGTATAAAAGTAAATAATCATTAACATTTTGTATATTATAGTTTACATTTAGTTAAATATCATGTACATTGGATTCATGGAGGTGAGCAAGTGGAAGAATTGCACAATCACGTTCGGGAGTTACGAGCCAGAGACCGACTGTCCCAAGCGGAACTAGCCAAACTCATCGGCGCATCCCGCCAAACCATAGCCCTGATTGAACGTGGAGATTACTCGCCATCGGTCGTCCTGGCATTAAAAATAGCCCATGTCTTTCGTGAACCCGTCGAAAAAATCTTTGAATTGAAAGGTGGAGATTAAGATGAACAGAACAACTTCCCCGTCCAAAAAGAACAAGATGCGCCTTCCATTGTATGCGGCAGGTGGTGCTGTAGTCGGTTTTCTCGGAGCCAGCGGTATCAACAAAATTCCCTCTAATCTGAATTGGACGCTGTCCGTGTACTATGACTATGATCTGTTATTTGCATTACTGGCTGCTTCAGTGGTGGTTATGATGTTATTGAACACGATCAGTCTTGTTCGTACGCCATCTGTGCCTCCAACGGAAGATGAGGTGTATGGAGATTCTGACTCACTCATCTCTCCTGCTGAGCGTTCCCTCGGAAAAGCAATGGTCCTCAGCGGATTGAGCGTTATTGTTGCGCTTACCTGGGTCGCACTTGCTCTGTCCCTAAACGCTTCCAACAGAAATATGCCGAATTTCCCAAACTGTTTAACCTCGTGAATCTCATTGCTGCTTGTATCTCAATTATCATCGTCGTTGTGCTGCAAACACTGACTGTCAAACGGTACAACCGCTATTTCCCGGATCGTGCACTGGATCTGAACTCACGTAACATGAAGAAGGATCACTTCGAGAAACTGGATGAAGGTGAGAAATGGATCGTGTATCGTGCAGCCTTCCGTTCTTTTCAGATGATGAATGTACTGCTTGGGATCGGAATGGTCTCTATGGTGCTGTATTCGGTTCTATTCACCTTCGCTCCATTTCCAATTGTAATGCTCGCTGTGATCTGGATTGCCAACATCGGAATCTATTATCTTGAAACCTACCGCGCAAGTAACCAGTAATACATGGGTAAGTAACTTTTTTGTAAATATTTTCATAAAAGGAGTGTTTGCATGCATCTATCCAATCGAAAGACCCGCTTCAGGTTTCTATCCCTAACAGGAGCTTTCATGGCTGTAGTTCTGTCTCTCAGTCTGTGGGCACCCGCAGTTCAGGCGGAGACAGCGACTCCAGTAGCTGCCGAACAAGGAAAGACGAAAGCACTGACAACCGAAACGGCTACAACATTTCTCGATTCGTTCTTTGATTCGGCTGAGGCAAAAGCACATTATGTGGGAGCTTCCGTTGTTGTTGTGAAGGATGGTAAAGTTCTGGCGGAAAAAGGATACGGCTATGCTGATCAGGAGAACAAAACACCTATCGATCCGAAAAATACGGTCTTCCGTGTAGCCTCTGTCTCCAAAACGTTCACGTCAGCAGCTGTAATGCAGCTGGTCGAACAAGGCAAGGTTGATCTGCAAGCTGATTTTCAGACCTATGTGAAAGGACTCAAATTCGATAATCCTTTTGACAAACCTGTAACTGTGGAGAACCTGCTCACACACACGACCGGATTCGAGATCCGTGATCCCCAGCAGGAAGACATCCATACTGATTTAGATAAATACATAGCGATGGAGGATTACGCTCAGCAACATACGCCTCCTGTCGTTCGAGAACCTGGTAGCGCCTACATGTACGATAACTTCTCGTTTTTGCTGCTGGGCATGATTGTTGAAAATGTAAGTGGCGAGCCCTTTGAATCCTATATGCAACAACATATCTTCAAACCGCTTGGCATGGACAACAGCAGCTTCATGCTCGACGAAAAGTTCCAAAAGCAACTTGCTATAGGCTATGATGCTGCACACAAACCGCTCGATCTGTACACCCTCTCTCCAACACCAATGCCTCAAGGCGGCATGTTGTCTACCACAGAGGATATCGGAAAATTCATGATTGCATTCCTGAATGATGGCGTGAAGGATAACGAGCGTATTCTCAAGGAATCTACAGTGAAAAGCATGGAGCAGTATCGTTCCGCCATTCATCCATTGCTGCCGGATACCACTTACGGATTCGAAGCACCGTTTCAGCTTCCTGGGCAGGAAGTAGTTCCAAAATCATTACGAAAGCAGGCGACCTGACTGGATTCAGCTCTTATCTCTTCCTTATTCCCGAGCAAAATACAGGCGTCTTCCTGACGTATAATCAAAATGGAGCACTTCGTAATCTGTTCTACCCGGCATTCATTCAGAATTTCTTCCCGCAATATGCAGAGCCAGTGCAGTTCAAGGAATACACGCCGCAATCCGCAGCTGAGCTGCAACGCTTTACCGGATTGTACGCAGACCTTCGACTTAGCACAATTGTAAGTTCTCTGAAAGGTGGCGGCGATAAGCCAGGACAACTGAGCATTAACGATGTATTCCTGGGCCAACGCAATCTGATTCAAGTGGAAGATCATCTTTTCACAGACGAATTGACTGGTCAATTCACAGCATTCAAAGAAAATGCAGATGGCACCACATACCTGAAAGAACCTTACCTCAACCCTATGGGTTATGAGAAAAAAGGACAAAAGCCTGCGGGCTTCCGGGATGTTCGTGAGAACAGTCCTTATGCTGAAGCCATCTACGCAATACAATCTCTTGGATATTATGAGAATGATGCCAACAAGTCTTTCCAACCAAAAACGGCGGTGACACGAGCTGAATTTATTGAGAACAGCCTTAAACTGAGTGGATTGAAACCCAGCAAAACAACGCCTCCTGCAGGCACGGACTGGGCAGACCATGCGGCAGCGGGATATATTCAACTTGGATATGAATTGGGTATGATTACGGGCACGGACGAACAGCAGTTTAAGCCGGATCAAGTCATTATCCGACAGGAAGCCATGGTCATGATGTGGAGAATTATGCAACTGCAATATCCTAGCGAACTGTTCAATGATGTGAAACTGGCGGGGCACACAGATGCATGGGCTGTACCAGCCATTCAGATGATGTATACGCTCGGTATTCATGGACCTGAGGTGAAGGTATTGGAAGATGGATCCGTTGATTTCCTTTCCCGCAAACCTCTGATTCGTCAGGAAGAGGCGGCAATCATGTATGCGCTGCTTACACAGCCGACAGATCGCATCGTAGCTGAACTGATGGCCGCACAGCAGCCACAAGCCGAACCTGCTCAAGGAGCCGAGCCTTCGGAAGAGACATCAGAAATTGCACCGATTCCATCACCAGCGACGGTCCCTTCTTCAGCATCAGTACAATAAAAAACTCTATTACCGATTAGACATATCATGTTTATTGCAAGAAAACAGGCTTGTTCGGAAGGATACGCATTCCTTCTCGAACAAGCCTGTTTCTTTATTTTGCTCCGTCTCTAAGCAATCAACGAGGATACATGTGTGTTTCCGTTACGCTGATCAAACTTGGCTGCAACGGTCTGAGCATATTCCTCAAAGTAATCTGCGAGCTTGAGCAAATCACCCGGCTCTCCCTCATACGGGAAGGAAGCTGGCAGACGCAAGCGATAGCCTTCCGACTCTTTCTCTTAGCCCAACGCCGCAATAACGGAGCTGCCTTCGCATAATACATCATTTTGGCATACGCATCTTCATGATCGGCTGCGAGCATCAGTGTTTCTTCAAGGATATCAATGCCTTTGGACGGATTCGTAAGTGTAAGATACTCCATCTGCTCGGAAAAACTCTGCACAAAATCATTCTCACCCTTAATCAAGCGGTATCCCTTGACCTGATATTTATCGGCTTCCTCCGTCCGTCCCAGACGATATAACGGCATCAGAATTTCCGACAATGTTAGATGCGGAATCTCCGCACAGCTCATGCGTCCTTTGAGAATAGGCTTCGCAGCTTCCAGTACCTTCTCATCGTCTCCTTTTAACATAAAATAACGCATAATCTCATCCTGCTCACACGCCTCGCAGTCACTCATGAAGTCGCGGTCTAATGTTCTGAACTTGTCATAGCTGCGTCCTGATTCCTCCAGCTCTCCGAAATCCATAAAGATGCGGAAACGATAGTACCAGTAAGAACGCTCACTGTAACCATAAGACTTGAACCGTGCTCCGAAGTCCTCCAATAGCTCCATGATCTTCTCGCGTGAGATTTCCGGGAAGTCGGGCATTTTGCCGAGAATCCATTTATAAGACCACAATAACGTTTCTTCATCATACTGCTCTGGTTGCTGATCGAACTTGCCTAGTTGCCAGGAAAAAGCGATCAAAGCTTTCATTGGATATCCACAGAAGGTGGCTACATCCACTATCTCTGAGCGTGCTTCGTACGCCTCCTCAACCATACCATTGACATCCGCTACCCGCGCTGCTTCCTCCAGAAAACCGAGCTTCGCTGGACCATTAGGCAGTTGATAGGCCTCTTCCATCAAATCTTCAAAATCCATCTCTGTCTTCATCAGGCATCCCCCTCATGATTCGTATTTGCACGTAAACCCCAATCAATAAAACGTACAATTCCCTGGTTCAACACTTCGAGTTCCTGTTTATTCATGGCATAATGCCCCATCATCAGTGCGTTGACATACAACATTTCAATAGCAATCGGTGTCATCTGATTATCTGGTGAAGTCAACACCCGTTTAATGATGGGATTGTTCACATTCAGATACAACGTCGAGTACCCTGCCGAATTAATGCCTGCTGACAATGAACCAAGGACAGAGGAGAATAAGTCTGTGCTTTCTTCGCTTGCTTTTTCCAGTGCACGCAGCGTGGATGATTCCTGCGAAAGGGTAAACAAGACCGGCAGATCCGATGGCTTGAATCCTTTTACCTCTGCCCGGCAGCGGAAACGTTGTAATGCCGAATCTGCCAAACGCAGCGCATCATAGTACTGGTTACGCTCCGCCGGTGCAACATCCGTGAATGTCATCGATACTTCATCTGGCTCAATTCGCTCGGTCTGTACATGGTTCAGTATGACAGGCAGCATCGCCATCAGTTCTTTGTCGTAGATATAACCTGCGTTGACGACCAGCATGGACTGTGCAGAAGCGACATGGTGAATCTGGCGGTATTCATCAATGGAGCCGGTGTAATACAGCGTATCCCCTTCATCAATCAGTTCACCCAATTCCCGGTGTCCTCTCGTCGTCTCAAAAGGTAGCCAGCGATGAATCATCGCGTAGAACGCCTGGTCTTGTACAGCCAGTGCCTTCATCGAAAGAGCATGCAGACGAATCAGCTTCTGCAGACGTTCGGTCTGATTCTCAGCCATGTCGGCCAGCCCCATACGCAGAGCGTCTCCAAGCTCGGAGCGCACCTCTTCCAGCTTCTCATTTTCATAGAAATGTTCTCTTGACGCCGTCGGTTGAAGCTCATCGGTCCAGATCAGACATTTCACAAAGAACGCCCACTCCGGCAAAATGTTCTCGGCTTTCTCCGAGATCAGCATTCGCTTCAGGTACACCCGGTGAGAACGCTTGGCATTCAGATTCACTGCATGTGGCAGCACATACGCAATGCCTCCCGTACGACCGGAAGCCGTTGTCAGCGGGATGAAATCCTGGAACTTCTCCCCCAGCAGACGTTCACCAAAAGCAAGCACGTCCGCTCGGCAGGAACGGGCAAGCTCCGGGCGTGTAAGCCAGATCGGAGAATCCTGATTGACAACAGACTGCACCCCATCATGTATCAACGTGACCGGATAAGGAAGCAAAGCACCGTAGTAAAATAAAGCTTCTTTTACATACTCCGCTTCAAAATAATGTGCTGCATCCGGCGTACAACGCAGATATACTTTCGTTCCGGGAGACAACTGTGTGTCCAACTGTCTAATCGTATATGTACCATCCGGCTTGCCTCTCCATTCCATCGAAGGGCCGCCCTTAATCGATTGCGTCAGCATAACGATCTCATGACTGACCATGAAACAGCTTAGCAGACCAATACCGAAACGCCCAATAAACGATGTCTCGCCATCCAGCAGTGCCTGTTGTCCCCGCTTCGAGGATTGTCCAATCATCGCCAGAAACTCATGGATGTCCGCTTCGGTCAGTCCAACTCCGTTGTCCTCCACCATCATCGTCAATTGATCACCGGTTCCTGTCAGCTCAATCCGTGCTTCGCCCTGATATCCCGGCTCCACTTCCTTGCGTGCCGTGATCGCATCTGTTGCATTCTGCATAAGTTCACGCAAGAACACCTTGGGACTACTATATAGATGGTTGGATAAAATCTGGATCATCCCGCTCAGGTTCACTTGAAAACGATATTCATTGGATGCTGTCATGATTCACTCACCTTCCTCTACGCCCGAAACACAATATGTACCCATACGATGTATTCGTATGGATGTGTTAGACGAATTCATTATGTAATCGATAAAAACAGACGTTTCCCTTGCAGGTACGCCAAAACATCACGTCAAATCGGCCCTGTGTTAGCAAGACCGGCGTTAGATGAATATTACAGGCATTCATGAGACGTATGGCCTTATCTTTCATTACCACATTATGAATAGCAATGAAACGGATGTTCTACCCTAAAATAAGGATACATGTTACACGCCATAGTGAAAACAAACCTGAGACCCGATTTCAGACAGACTTCAGGGTAAATATGCACCCTACATTCGGGACTATTGAAGCAGGAATAGATCTTTTTTGTCGTCCATTTGAACGATATCTGCCTACCGTACGTATAATCTCCAAAACTCAGATCGGATGGTGAATATATATAATTAAAGCACGCAACATATCCAAGCAATTCAAGGTGCATCAAGCACTGCATGATGTCAGCTTCACAGTTAAACAAGGCAGTGTCACTGGGTTAATTGGCCCAACGGTTCAGGCAAAACAACACTGATCCGCATCATGAATGGGGTCTTGGGTGCTTCCGGTGGACAGGTAACCATTAACGGATTGGATGCGGCTCTTGAATCGGAGAAAGTACTGGCCATGTGTGGCACCCTTACCGAACAAAGTGGACTATATGAAAATAGGAGCGGACGTGACAATCTGATCTTCTTCGCAGATCTTTTTGGTCTGAAACATGCCGAAAAAAGGATTGATGAGCTTGTAACGCTGTTCGAATTGCAGGATTATCAGCATCGAAAAGTTGGCACCTATAGCACAGGCATGAAAAACGCCTGGGCCTTGCACGAGTACTGCTGCACCGTCCATCCATCCTGTTTCTGGATGAACCCACCAATGGTCTGGATCCGGATGGAATTCAGATGGTGCTGCGTGTGATCCGGCAATTAAATCAGGAAGAAAAGATGACGATTCTGGTCTCATCCTATGTGCTGTCCCAACTGTCAGCCGTCTGTGATCATTATATTTTCATGGAAAAAGGTCACATCGTTGAGGAAGGTACGGAGCAAGAGATCGTTAGCAGATACCTGTCCACACCGAAGCTCGAAGTAGAAGCCGATATGCCCCATGGATGGCACACAGCAACCGACTACACACCCGAGTCGATCTCGGCAACTAAAGCAACGTTTCAGCTTACATCTCGTGAGGATATTCCATTACTGCTTAAGCAATTAACGGAGCATGGCCAAGTCTATCAGGCCCGCATCATGGGCAGTGATCTGGAGAGCATCTATTTTACCATAAGGGAGGCACATCACCATGAATAATCGCCAAGCCATCCGTGCGCTGGTACGTAAAGATATCCGGTCCGTCACAGACAGCGTTCAGCTCTGGTTGCCCATGTTAATCGTTCCCCTGATTATCGGAATCATCATGCCCTCTGCCCTCCTGTGGGCGGCCTCCAGATTGGAACTTCGTTCTCTGGGCAACATCAGCTTTCTGCTCGAATCATTGGATACATTAACCCGTAGCGGACAGATTCCTCAGCTTGCTTCCATGCCGACAGATCATCATCGGATTGTCTATTATTTAGCCATGTATATGTTCGCGCCCTTGTTCCTCATCATTCCGGTGATGGCCTCCAGTATTCTGACGGCCAATAGTTTCGCTGGTGAGAAGGAACGCAAGACACTGGAAGGATTGTTGTTCACACCGATCAGCATGGACACTCTTTTTAAAGGCAAAGTATTGGCTGCCCTGATCTCGTCCCTTCTATTATCCTGGGTTACGTTCCTGATCTACGGAATCATTGCCAATATTGTGATGTACCCCATGTTTGGAACGTTGATGTTTCCCAATCTGAACTGGAACATACTTATGGTGTGGGTAGTTCCTGCCTGTAGTCTTATGGTCATTTTATTAAACGTATTGATCTCGGCCAAGGTCCGTGGATTTCAGGAAGCCTATCAGCTTGGAGGAGTGATTGTCCTTCCCCTGATCGCCTTCGTTGCAGGTCAAGCCAGTGGCATGCTGCTGATCGGTCCCTGGATGTTACTCATGATTGGAGCTGTGCTCTTGCTCATTAGTTTGGTCCTGCTTCGTCTGGTTACCCTGTGGAATAGTCGTCAACAACTGGCGGAAAGTCAGATCTGAGATGTGCAGATTGAGAAATATAAAACCGCAGGTTATGATGTTTGGAGATATATGCTGGGATGATTATAGAGAGGAATGGAACAACCGCATGGAATCCAAACTGCTTCAAAAATTAAAATATGCTTCACAATTAACGGCACAAGAGAAGCATATTGTGGACTATATCCTGAACAATCCCGAAGTTGTATTTGATTCTACAGCCCATGAACTGGCTCAGCAGACTTATACAAGCTCCTCCACCATTGTTCGCTTATGCAAAAAGCTGGGTACCAAGGGGTACCCAGACTTTCAGTTAAAGCTTGCTCTTGAATATCAACAAATACCCTCCGCCTCCGCGATGCAGAAGCAGGATTCTCCATTCGCAGAACAAGGCAATGTGCTGGCTGCCATCGACTCGGTTCCTTATCTCTATCAACAAGCGCTGGAGGATACGCGCCGGATGTTAAAGGCTCCTGTTTTGCTACGAATCGCGAACTGGGTCAAAGAATCCGGACGTATCGATATCTATGGCAGTGATATGAATTATTATCTGGCTCAACAGGCTTGTGCCAAATGGAATGAACTCGGCATATCTGCGATTGCTCACAATAGTCCCAACATGCATTACATGAATACGATGAACCCCAATAGCCATACACTGTCTTTTGTTATCTCGCACACAGGTGAGAACCAATCGATGATTGAAGCCGCCAAAGTGCTGAGCAACAAACAGATGAAGGTCATCGCGGTCACGGGCAACAACCATTCAACCTTGCCCAGACATTGTGATGAAACGTTACTGGCTTATGGATACAATGAGCAACTAAGGCTATCCAAAATGTCTTCGATGGTTTCGGTACTTTATATTTTCGACATGTTATACATGGGGAGTATTAATGATACGTATTAACGATTACCGCTGATCTGCTGCGAATATGATTCCTGCATCCTTACGTGCACGCATGAGTACATTCATCACAGACTGGCTGTGTTCGAGCAGTTCGTAACACCGGTTGTAATCCCCACTTGCATGGATGTCCCTGAACGCTTCCCATTCATAGTACAGCCAATTGGACTTGGTCTGGGCATTATACTCCTCAGCAGGCTCATTCCCGATCTGAAGCTTGATCTCCCGGCAACCATTAGCTCCCCCGACAACCTGAAGATAACCTTTCTCTCCCTGAATGAGTACAAAGTTCATGCTATTCGAGTCTTTGGCACCCACACATTCCGCAATAAACTCCGGATATTGGAGAACGACAACGCCTGACGTATCAATGCCGTTTGCATGCTGGTTCGCTGTATACGATACGGCATTCGGACTGCCGAACAGGTTCATGACCAGATGAAGATTATAAATATTGATGTCCATCAATGCTCCGCCAGAGAATTGTGGATTAAAGACATTCGGTGTTTCCCCTGCAAGCAGATCATTGTATTTGCGCGAATATTGACTGTAGTTACACTGGATGAGTTTGATCGGCCCAAGCTTGGGTAGTTGCTCCTGAATGATTTTAATATTGGGTAAATGGATGTTGGAGATGGCTTCGAACAGCAACAGATTCTTTTCTTTTGCAAGTGCAACAAGGATCTCTGCTTCGCGAAGCGTGGACGTGAACGGTTTTTCACAGACGACATGTTTGCCATGTTGAAGTGCCTGATAGGCCTGTTCGTAATGCATGCTGTTCGGTGAAGCAATATATATGAGATCTACTTTTTCGTCTGTAAATAGGGATTCCAGATCCGTATAGATTGTACTTACTCCGTATTTGCCTGCAAGCTCCTGTGCCGTTTCTCTCCTCCGGGAGTACATCGCTGTACAAGTGACATCTTCCAGTTCATTAATCGCGGCTAAAATGGCATCCACAATGGACCCTGTACCAATCGTTGCTATGTTCATCATATGCTTTCGCTCCTGTCGTTGGTTGTGTATCAGTCAGCGATCTTCGCTGCCTCAATTCCGTCATGTAAAATATCCAATACATATAAGACCTCTTCATCCTTGACCGGTTTATCACCATGATGTCGAATGGCATGAAGCAGTTGATCATATAACATGCCATAGTCCGTTGCTTCCGAAGGAACGTTCTCCGTATGTGATGTTCCCTCATCGTCCACATAACTAATCGTACCCCAGTTATCCTCTGATTCGGCTTTAATGGATACCCTGGTTCGTCCATTTCCATTTTTCGTTTGATGTCCGCTGCTATATTTAACGAAGCTTCCCCGATCCCCGTGCACTATGAACTTCGGATGCTCGATCTTCACAAGCAGGCTGCACTTAATCGTCGCCTTCATTCGTCCATAACGAAAATCAATATCAATATAATCATCAGATTCACCCGGCGCGATCAAACTCCGAACATCATAATCAATTCGATCGGCTACGCCATATATGGAGATTAACTGATCGATGGTATGCACTGCCAAGCCATGCAGCAATCCAAATCCGCTTCTGGTGTACTGTGGATGAAAATAATCATAATGGGACTGGATTTCAACAATTTTCCCCAGTTTGCCGCTCTCGATCACTTTTTTCAACGTCAGGAAGTCCCCATCATATCTGCGATTTTGATTCGCCATGGCGATAAGATTTTTACGTTTCGCCAGTTCAAAGATATCTTTGGCCTCTGCAGACGTGGAGGCAAAAGGTTTCTCCACCAGCACATGTTTCCCGTGTTCCAATGCCAGCCTGGCGTAAGCTACATGGCTATCCACATGGGTGGCTACAACAATTAATTCAATCTCATCGTCCTGTAATATGTCCTCGATATCGGTCGAAAAAGTAATCTCGGGATAGAGTGATTCACGCTCGGTATCACCAACCCGATCTTCCTCCCGGCGATATATCGTTTTCACTTTGATATTTTCTTTCTTGTCCAGATAAGGCAAATGATAATTCACCACTGCGTTCCCGAATCCAATGATCGCCATATTCAACACCATGATCGCTCACTCCTCTGCTCTGGTTGAGTGTAATGTTATCATGATCATGTCAGGGGGAGAATGCTTTGGGGCGGGATTGGCAGCATCATGCGCAATTCGATTTCAGGATGGAATGTGCATGAAATTCAATTTCATTCTTTGCTTTTTTAATGCTTGTGATCTAACATATCTTCCATAGTTTACCGATATAACATAAGGAAATAACGACATACATACACGAACGAAGGGGACGATGAAAGCATGAAAACAGGATATACATACACACTACGCACCATCTGTACATTGCTGTTATTTACACTCATTGCAGCAGTGACATTCGGAGGCGGAAACGTAGCGCAGGCAGCTACACTAAGCCAATCCACTGTGTATTATGAGTCTGACGGCGTGTTGTACAAAGTATCCGCGGATGGCAGCAATACAACAGAAGTACTCCTTGATTTCCAAGGGGTGGACTTGCTCGCGGCAGGCTCCTATCTCTACTACACTCAGACGGCTTCTTCCACCACGTTACTTCGGGTTCCGAATGACGGATCGAGCGATGAGGCAGAGACATTCGCAACGGATGTACTCAGCTATTATACGGATAACGGATTCATCTATTATCTGGATGCTACGGGCACGATTTATCGCGCTAATGGCAACAGTGACGCTTCAGCTGTTACCAAGATTGCGGACAAGGCCGATACTGATTTCCCGTTTCTCGTGGTAATCAAAGGGCGGGTTTACTATAACGCACTGGTTAATGGAAACACATGGATCGTGTCCAAAACATCCAACGGTTCTGGAGCTGTGCAGCGGATTGCCGCAGGCGCAGTGGAAGGTCGTTATTTTACAAATCAAGCCAAAAACGAACTGCAAATCATGGTCAATACAGATCCATACGAGCAGTACTACTCCACCAATGCTGTTGTCATGTATAAGGTGAATTACAACACGGGCAAGGCAACTGCGGTTAATCCCAAAGCCAAATTGGATGTGAATGCTGTATATTCCGGTGGTTGGGCTAACAATCTTTACGTGTATAACAAAGGGATTGAACTCGACAGTAACAAGGATTACAATTATGCCAAAGGCAAAGCGTTTGCGCTAACGACTTCTGCCAAAACGCTTCAGCTTCATAACAAAAGCGTGCGGGAAGTAAGTGCCCTGGGTACAGACAAGGTTGTCCTTGTTGATGCAGACAAGAAAGCTTATGCCAAAACGGTCTCGGGTAACAAAGTAACCAAGTCCGCCAACCTGAACCTGAACAATGTAACGTATGTTGCGAATCAACTGACCAATGGTACACCCACGGCTGCATATATCTCAGGCAACAACGGTCTCTATTCGGTCAACACATCCCTTAAGGTAAGCAAACTTACAAGTGACGAATGGGATGCATTCCATATCAGGGATGATGTTGCAGGCCTGTTCTACATTAATGCCAAAGATCAGTATCGCTTGTATTATGTGCAAACGGGTGGAACCGGCAAGAAAGTCATGAGCGACGTTTTCCTCGACAATATTCTATTGGTGACACCGTACTAATTTACTAACATATCCTGTTGATTCAAGCATGTAGCTCATTCAACAGACTTGTCCATAACAAAAAGGATTACCTTGTAGCCCTAACGGCTCCTGGTAGTCCTTTTTGTTGTCCAAAACTATTTTTCAAAAAACATCTTCCATATGAGAATGATAATTGTTATCATTAAGAAAATAAGACAAAAGGATGGTCCGTATGACTGAACAGTTTCCTTTCATTGCTGAAACCTCATCTCTACCGCTCCTCTCCTCCATGTGCCGTGTGCGTCGTGGGGAGAATTTCCGTATGCACGGCAAGACGGTATCCCGGCCCATGCTCTGTCTTATTTTGCAAGGAGACGGTGTTCTGGTCCTGAATGACACAGTCCATACGGCGCAGGCGGGCAGTTTATTTGTACTGAAGCCAGGTACAACGATCGAGGCCGCTGCACGCTCAAATGTAACCGAATGTATATTGCTAAGCATGGATACAGTTCGTTTACAGCAGGTGCGCGGTGAGTGGAAAATGACCTCTTCACCTGGCTTCCCCCTGGATTGGCAGACAGGCAGATTGCTGGTTCGTCACGAGCAGCAGGCTGTATCACGTATGGAACAACTGTATGAAACCTATCGCGGCTGTCAGCCAGATCACTTTATCAGCATACATAGCCAGCTGCATGAACTGCTGCAGTTTCTCTCGGAGAACCGACTGGAGGCCAATCACGAGAAGGTAGATCCTGCCTTGGAACGCAGCATTAGGTATATGCGACGTTACATGAGTGAAGGAATCAGCATGGACCAGCTTGCCAAGATTGCCGGACTTACACCCAGCTCCTATTCACGCAGTTTCAAAAAGGCCAAAGGCATGTCACCGACCGATTACCTGAATCGTTTGCGTATAGACGAAGCCAAAGAACAGCTGACAGCGAAAGATTGTGTTCTTAAAGACGTCGCGATATCTGTCGGGTATGGTAACGAGTATTATTTTAGCCGCAAATTCAAACAAACCTTTGGGATTGCTCCAAGTGTATATATGAAAGAGATCAACTTCGGGTAGCTACGGCATCCATCATGGGTTTCCATGACAATCTGGCTTCGCTTGGACTGCACCCGGTAGCTGTGCTGGAAGGAGTTCTTGACCATGAGTTGGATGAATATGAACAAGAACGCCGATTAAGCAGACAAGTAGATCAACTTCGGCAGGCGAAGCCAGACTTGATCATCGGTGACTTAACCCACAAGCCCTATTATGATCGCCTGAAAAGTATTGCACCCACCATCATATTGGAGTCCACGGATGACTGGAAAGAGAATCATATTCGCATAGCGGAACTGGTCGGACGTGAGAAGCAAGCGCTGCTGAATTTCAAAGAACTTGCGTTTCGCAAACTTGAAGCAGGCCATGCTCTGCATGCATTTTTTGGGCCAAAACGTATAACTCTGATGGAGATTACGAATCAGTTCATCCGCTTCCCCGGGACTGGTGAGCATCCATTACATCAGTTGTTGTATGCTGAATTGGGACTCCAGCCTGCCCAGATTGTATCTGACGAAAGTTCCAGAAATGAGTATGTAGCCGACAATGTGCCCGTGCTCGACACGGATTATCTGTTGATCCATCGTGCTTCGCTTCAACCTGCCAGTGAAAAGACTTTCCGACGAATGAAGCAGACTGCATCGTGGAATCGATCCCCTGCCGTATTGCATGGTAACGTGCATGATATCTCGAATTGGCAACGGTTATGCTGGACTCCAACTGGGCGGTTGCAGATTCTGAACGAGCTGGAACAGATTGTCCAGCAGTCTGTGGTCTTTTCCCGGGCAGGTCTGATCGGACATTAACCAAGTCTATCCGCTTATATGAAGTACCGTGCGTATTATTTCATCCATCGCGTTCCTTCATTAATATATAACAAGAATAGATAACAAACTTAAGGGCCCTCTCCTGTCACGGTAAGGGCCCTTGGCATGTCATTATGAATGTTCCTTGATTTCTTCCTTCGGAACGAGCTTGTATATCTCTTCATCTTCCATGGTATCTATCAACCGATCCAACCATTTGTAATATGCTTCCGCTTGCAAAACCTTATGTTTGTCTTCCATCAGAATGTGGAGAAGTTCAGCATCTGCCTGTTCATCCAGATCTTCGACTAACCGATTCAGTTCCTCAATCGATTTGCGTAAAACCTGCAGGTTGCTCTCCACCGCTTTTCTCCACTTAATCGCAAAATAATCCGTAAATGTCTGATGCCAGTCATATTCCACTTCATATAGGTCTTTCCTGGAGCCCTTGCTCCATACTTTGTTTACCATTTTCAAATCCAGCAGTGTTCGTACACCCGTACTCATACTTGTTTTGCTCATTTCCATTTCCCGTCCCATATCGTCAAGGGTCATTGGTTTGTCTGCAAAAAATAGCAATCCATATAAGTGTCCCGTAGACAACGTAACGCCGTAAAGATCCATATTACGTCCAATGGCTTCAATAACGCGTTTACGAATTCTCAGCACGGTTGCCTGCTGTTCCTCTTGTAAATGGTCCAAGCCCATGCTTGCAACCTCCATTCTGAACATTCCACAGTCTTGGCAAAATAATTGCAACACTTTAAAAGTCCTGCTTACATGGGAAAGCATCCGGCCGGACATCCTATATGCCAGAGGGCTTTCGTTCACCCAATGTATGAAAATGGGAACTTTACCAGGCTACATTTGCCTATGACTATCTTTTAACCAAAAAATTCAGCTTCAATTCAGCTCATTTTCTATTGTAGAAAAAGCAATATCAAATGTAAAGGAACCTTATCAGGCAGAATAAGGAGAATGACGGAGCATATGGAAGGAAAACTTTGTACAGTTTTTACTGTACAAACATTATGTACTGTTTATTCGGTTGCTATACGGGGTAAGTATTGTTAGAATACAAAACGTTACCCAGAAAGACGGGAAGCGAAGCAACAATTACCGGATTTCGTGGCTGGGCGCATAAGTGTATGGGCTTATGGATGCTGAAAGCCGTTCGAAGTGCACAACACATCAGAAGGGGTGAAAACATGACCATACTTGAAGTGAAAAACGTAAGTAAACTGTTTGGCCCCCAAACCGAGCAAGGTCTGCAATTACTGGAGCAAGGTTGGGGTAAAGAAAAGTTGGCCAAAGAAAAACAGATAACGGTTGGTGTCAACCGGGTCAACATGGATATTAAGGAAGGCGAAATTTTCGTTATTATGGGACTGTCCGGGAGTGGTAAATCCACACTGGTTCGGATGTTCAATCGTCTGATTGAACCAACATCCGGGGAAATTCTGGTCCACGGTAAGGATCTACGTAAGATGAACAAAGAACAATTGCGTGAAGTGCGCCGGAAAACGATCAGCATGGTCTTCCAGAAGTTTGCGTTATTCCCGCACCGTACCGTTCTTGATAATGTGGAGTATGGACTCGAAATACAAAAAGTAGATAAGGAAAAACGCCGCGAGAAGGCGAAAACCTCACTTGAGTTGGTTGGCCTCAAAGGCTGGGAAGATAAAATGCCAGATGAGCTTAGTGGCGGGATGCAGCAACGTGTAGGCTTGGCCCGTGCACTAGCCAATGACCCGGAAGTACTGTTAATGGACGAAGCGTTCAGTGCGCTTGATCCATTAATTCGTCGTGATATGCAGGATGAGTTGATTGAGCTTCAGGATAAAATGAAAAAGACCATCATTTTCATTACCCATGACTTGGACGAAGCGCTGCGCATCGGCGATCGGATTGCTCTCATGAAAGACGGCGCAGTTGTGCAGATTGGTACACCGGAAGAGATTATGATTCAACCGGCCAACTCATATGTGGCCCGCTTCGTCGAAGACGTGGATCTGTCCAAGGTTCTTACTGCATCTCACGTGATGCGCCGCCCGGAAACCATTACGCTTGACCGTGGTCCTCGTGTTGCCCTCGAATTAATGCGCGAACGTGGTATCTCCAACCTGTTTGTCATTGACCGTTCGAAAAAACTGCTTGGTGTCATTACAGCTGAAGATGCAACCCGTGCGATGCGTGAAAATAAAGTATTGAACGATATTCTGATCACGGACGGGCCGACTGTAGCGCCGGAGACCCTGATTCATGAATTGTTTGAAATGGTAGGTTCAGCCCATGTGCCTCTCGCTGTTGTTGGTGAGAATGGCCGTCTGCAAGGTGTTATCGTCCGCGGTGCCCTGCTGGGTGCGCTTAGCGGTGAAGTTGCAGTAAAGGAGGAACTTGTGAATGATTCCCAAAATACCACTAGCATCGTGGATTGAAGCCATCGTTGACTGGATGAGCTCCTCGCTCTCCGGATTGTTTAATGTAATCTCTGTTGTTATTCAGGCAGTAGTCGGATTTTTCTCCGGGCTGTTCATGCTGCCCCATCCGCTTCTGTTCATTGCGATATTGGGTGTTCTGGCGTTCCTTGTGGGTCGCCTCCCATTGACACTATTTACGGTTATCGGATTCCTGCTCGTAGATAACTTGGGATACTGGTCCCAATCCATGGACACACTCGGTCTGGTTATCACTTCAGGATTGATCTCCATTCTGATTGGTGTTCCGGTCGGAATCTGGCTGGCCTATAGCAAAACTGCGGCGCGTATCGTTACTCCGCTGCTTGACTTCATGCAGACTATGCCTGCATTTGTCTACTTGCTGCCTGCGGTAACATTCTTTAGTCTCGGTGTCGTACCAGGTGTTATCGCATCCGTTATCTTTGCGATTCCGCCAACGATCCGTCTGACTCACCTGGGTATCAAACAGGTATCCGGTGAATTGGTCGAAGCAGCTGATGCATTCGGTTCAACATCCATGCAGAAGTTGTTCAAGGTACAGCTTCCACTCGCTCTGCCTACCGTGATGTCCGGTATTAACCAGACCATCATGTTGTCCCTTTCCATGGTTGTTATTGCGTCCATGATCGGTGCACAGGGTATTGGTGCGGAAGTCTATCGTGCAGTAACCCAGCTGCAAATCGGTAAAGGTTTTGAAGCCGGTCTTGCCGTGGTTGTACTCGCGATTGTACTGGACCGTTTTACACAAAATCTGTTTATGCCGGGTCGCAAAAAGACCTCACGCGTTACAACAAAGCAAAAAGCATGGATTACTGCTGCGGCAACATTGGTGGTGCTGGTAGCTGGTTTCTCACAATACTTCGTTGGTGGCACAACATCCGCTGGCGGCAACAACTCCGCAGCCAATGCTGTAGGTGAAGAAGTAAATTATCAGATTATTGGTATCGATCCAGGGGCTGGTATCATGAAGTCCGCTGCAAAAGCGATCGAAGACTATAAACTGACGGACTGGACTCTTATTGAGGGCTCTGGTGCAGCCATGACAGCCACGCTGGACAAGGCGATCAAAAATGAAGAACCCATCATTATTACAGGCTGGACTCCGCACTGGATGTTCAACAAATATGATCTAAAATATTTGGAAGACCCTGAGAAATCTTTCGGTGATGCTGAAGAAATTCATACCATCGCCCGTAAAGGTCTGAAAGAAGATCATCCTGTCGCTTATGAATTCCTGTCCCGTTTCCAATGGACGTCGGATCAAATGGGTGAAATGATGACTGCCATTCAGGATGGCACATCCCCGGAAGAAGCAGCGAAAGCATATGCCGAGAAACATGCCGATCAGATTGCTGAGTGGACCAAAGGTCTGACTCCAGTGAACGGTGACGCATTCAAACTTAGCTATGTGGCTTGGGATTCCGAAATTGCAAGTACCAACTTGCTGAAATATGTGATGGAAAACAAATTGGGTTATAAAGTTAATGCGCTGCAAGTCGAAGCTGGACCCATGTGGACGGGTGTTGCCTCAGGCGATGTAGATGCGTCTCCAGCAGCTTGGCTGCCATTGACTCACGCAGACTACTGGGAACGTTACAAAGACCAGGTTGACGATCTGGGTGCGAATATGACCGGTGTACGCACAGGCCTCGTGGTTCCTAAATATATGACTGAAGTAAACTCGATTGCAGATCTGGAGACAGGTGCCACTTCTTCCACGCCATCGGCAAATGCCAATGTGGGCAAAGAAGTAAATCATCAAATTATTGGTATCGATCCAGGTGCCGGTATTATGAGATCCACAGCAACTGCCATTGAGAAATACGGTCTGTCTGATTGGAACCTGGTTGAAGGTTCAGGAGCAGCAATGACAGCTACGCTGGATAAAGCGGTTAAGAATGAGGAACCCATTATTGTTACTGGCTGGACACCGCATTGGATGTTCAACGCTTACGACCTGAAATACCTGGAGGATCCAGAAGGTGTCTACGGTGAAGCCGAACAGATTCATACGATTGCCCGTAAAGGGTTAAAGGAAGACCAACCTGTCGCTTATGAATTCCTGGATCGCTTCTCTTGGACAGCTGAAGAGATGGGTGAGATTATGATCGCTATTCAAAATGGAGAAGACGCTCAGCAAGCTGCTGCTACTTATGCAGAGAAGCATAGTGACCAAATCGCTGAGTGGACCAAAGGTCTGACCCCGGTGAATGGCGAATCCATCAAACTAAGTTATGTGGCCTGGGACTCCGAAATTGCAAGTACCAACTTGCTGGAGTATGTTCTGAAGGAAAAGCTCGGTTACAATGTAACTTCCCTTCAAGTTGAAATTGGTCCAATGTGGACGGGCATCGCCAACGGTGATGTAGATGCTACGCCAGCGGCATGGTTGCCACTGACTTCATCCGATTATTACAACAAGTACAAGGATCAGATCGATGATCTCGGTCCGAATATGGACGGTGCCAAAACAGGTCTGGTTGTACCAGCTTATATGGACATCAACTCCATTGCAGATTTAAAAGATAATTAAACCAGTTTGAGATGGATAAACCTGTATTTGGCAAAAAAACCACCGGAATTTTTCGGTGGTTTTTTTGAGTGTAGCTTTTACTTGGGAATGTCTTCAAACCTAATGAAAGCCTGAATGTACCTGAGCATAACAAGTAGGAGCGCGCTAACGAATCGGAGACGTCTTATTCAAGGATATGAAGCGATTCCAGAAATCTTAAGAACCTGAGACACGCTATATCAGAATAAAACCATCGTTTGCAGTGTTTTTGTCAGGGATTCCAGTGATTAACGTGTCTGATGTTCCTTACGTTGTAAAAAGAAGAGCTGAAGGCGAAATAAGACGTACTGAGTTCCTTAGAGAATTGTCAATGGTCTTCCTTTCCCCAAGGGATAAATGCTTTGGCTTCAAGACATTATATAACGCTAATCTCCACACTCTGACTAATCTCGAAAATCTTAAGCAACAAAGCTAGACATACTAATCGTTACGTTCTACATTAGAGGCTGTGATAAAGGGTATGAAGCTATATTATGTACTCAAGCTCTACAATTTTTTCTTTTCTCTCTATTCCTCTCTTCTCTTCTCTATTCCTACACTTGACCAATCAGTAACAGCAATACACCAATGACAATCAGGACAACACCGAGAATACCATATACCACTCTTGCCCCCTGCCGTCCAATGGTCTTCACAAAGATACCTGCTCGAAAGCTCTTCATAAACCAGTCCCAGTTGTTCATTCCTCCGAGCAAACTAAAAATGCCTGCCGCGATCGCAAATAGTGCAATTAAAACGGGTTGATCTTGCATTACTTCAGCACTCCCTCCATATAATCCTGTCTACTATACCTTCACTTGGTGAAAATGAACAGGCATGAATTAGTAAAAAAACAGCTTGCAGATGAAGGTCTGCAAGCTGTTTTCATTAGCGTAAAGGAGTTTAGCGCTTAAAGTTAAAATTGGTTTTAGCTTCCTTTTCATAGGATAATTGAAGAGTCTCTATTATTTCGCCTGCAACTCACTTGCCGACAAGAGCAAGGTCACCACTTCAGCACGTGTTGCTTCGGCGAGTGGATTAAATCTATTTTGCCCTGTTCCCTTCACCAGCCCTGCATCATATGCAGCCGCAATATATGGAACAGCCCACGTTGGTACTTTATCTGCATCCGCAAAGCTCAGTGTCGGGTTGGACTGTACCGGAAGACCGAGTGCTCTCACGAGCATAACTGTCATCTCTACCCGCGATACTTTGCCCGATGAACGGAAGGTATCATCCGTATACCCGCTAATGATGCCTTGCTCCACTGCTTGAGCAATAAAGGATTGCGCCCACGCAGGTATGCCAGCAACATCCTTAAACGTCAATGCCTTATTGCTGGCTGGAAGTTCAAATGCTCTTGCCAGCATAACAATGAATTCAGCACGTGTAGCTGGTGCATTTGGACGGAAGTTACCATCCTGATACCCGTTCACAATTCCCGGGAAATGGCTTGCTCAATGGCAACCGCAACCCAGTGATTCCCGATATCTTTCAGGTCTACAACCGGAGTGGTTGGATTCGTACCTCCTCCATCACCGGGAACGGTTGGCGTAGTAGGGTTCGTAGGGTTGGTTGGTGTAGTCGGTGTGGTTGGAGTTACAGGCTGAGTAGGTGTAGTAGAACCTCCACCACTGTTACCACTGCCTGGGTTACTTCCATTATTGCCGCCACCATTACCAGGATTACTTCCATTTCCATCCCCAGGAAGTGGCGTTCCCTTCAGATCCGTACTGCGTCCTTCCGTCACTTGATTAACTGTACCTACACGGTTCAGATGTTCGTGGAAGATTTCATAATCGACCAGATTCAATTCGTAGAATCGATTATCATCTTTCGCCGCTCTCATTGCACGATAGAAGTCTCCACCGTTAGCCATGAATGAATTGGTAGCAACGATATAATACCCGTTCGGATCGATATCCGAGTACGTCCCATTTGCATTCTTAATCTGAACTTTGACTACACGTTGACCGACTTGGGTTACGGTGTTGGTTGTGGCATCAATTTTTTCGCCTGGTTTCGTGGAATCGTAATAGAACCGCATGCCTGCCACTTGCGGGAAGCGCCCTTCTCCCGTTTCCACACCGCTAACCCCATTTTCCAGGGCGGCTATGATCTCCTTGCCCGTCATTTTCAACGCAGACAGATTATTTCCGAATGGCATCACAGTCAAGAGATTGCCCAGCGTAATATCACCTGTCTGGAATGAAGCTCGAATGCCACCGCCATTCTGGATCGCGACGTATCCTTTGACATCGTTCTCCTGCACAATGGATTTCACTTTCTCCAGCATGCCGTCTGTCATCAGATTTCCTAGATTGGTTTCCTGTTTCCGCACACTGCCCCGTTCTCCATCCAGGAAGACATTTGTTTTACCGATAACCGTTTTCTTGAATTGTTCCAGCTGAGGCGCATATTCTTTCAGCTTGTTGGCGGCTTCCGCATCATCCGCATAGACGAATTGACCGTTAGCATCTTTGGCATCCAGACTCAACAATTTTCCGTTCCACTTTTTCAATACGCCGGCTTCATCAAACGTAACATCCAATTGACCAAGAGAAACATCATATTCCCCTGTCTGCACAACCAAAGTTGGGTCCGCATGGGTATCCACTACAACGGGTGCATTCAGAATGGTGTGTGAATGGCCACCTACCACAATGTCGATTCCTTCTACGGCTTCAGCCAATTTGAGATCCTCTGAGTAGCCCAGGTGAGTCAAAGCAATGATTTTATTGATGCCTTCATGTTGCAGCATCTGTACAGTTGCTTGTGCACTTGCTTTGTAATCCGTAAACTTCAAGTCATCTCCCGGTGAAGAAAGAGATACTGTGTCCGGTGTCGTCAGTCCGAAAATTCCAACTCGCTCACCATTCACTTCCGTAATAATCGCAGGATAAATTCCGGCCTTCTCACCTGGATTCCCGATGTTATTGTTGTACAGACCACTCAAATTCGCATCTTTTGAATAATCAATATTGGCGCTCACAAACGGGAACTCTGCTTTTTCAATAAATGCTTTCAGTACGCTTGGACCTTTATCAAACTCATGATTACCAAACGTCATCGCATCGTATCCGATCATGTTCATGAACTCCAGATCAGCCAGACCATTAAACAGATTGAAGTACAATGTGCCCGAAAAAACGTCCCCTGCATCCAACACCAACGTGTTATCATTGCGAGCTTCCTTGATTGCCGTTACACGGCGCGGGATATTATCCAGATGCGCATGGGTATCGTTCGTGTGCAGTACACGCAGGTTGAAGTCCCCTTCTTCCACTGGCTCTCCAATACTTAATTGTGCGAGCAGTGGATCATGGTCACTCACCCGTCCATCCGCTGTCTCAAAATCGGCATTCACATGTACCACTTCGATGGCTGCCGTTTCAGTCAGATTTTTACTCACCAGGATGTGATCCAGTGTCTGGGAGTTGCCGTCATAGATGTAGGAGTACCTCTGATTTTCTGGCAGTTTGTTTACCAGATTGTCCAGTTCATTACCCTCTACAATGTTCAAGGTATTCGAGAATTGGAAGTCATTGAAATCACCGAGAACAGCCACGTTTACATCAGGATCTTTGTTCAGTAAATCTTTTACAAAGCCATTCACCAATGCAGCTTGCTTCGCACGTTGAACTTCACTGCTTCGAGTGGCAGGCTGTATGCTTCCAAACGGTTTCAGGTCTCCGCCTTTGGAATTGAAGTGGTTGGCAATCACCACCACACGTTCACCATTGAATTCGAATTCCGCGGCAAGCGGTTTGCGAGAGCTGGCGAACGCCTCGTCTCCCGGTGTAATACGACCCGGATTATTAGAGAGACTGCCGTCTGCTTTGACTGTAATCGCTGTCGTAGCATCTCCCTTAGTTCCTTGTTTCAAAGACACACGAGCCTCATTGTACAGGAACCCAACTCGAATGTTGGCACCTGGTGCTCCGCCATCCTTGTTGTTTTCCGGAGCAATATCCGTGTACTTATAAGTGGGACCACCATTATTAGCAATTGCATTAATTAAAGTCTGGAAGCTCGCATCCGCAGCAGTTGATCCACTGTCGGTTGCTCCATCATTATCTTGCACTTCCATAATGCCGATAATATCTGGATTTTTCAGATTATTGACAACAATGCCGCCAATTTTAACCGCTCTAGCCGCATCCTTTTGACTGAAATTCTCTACATTGAACGTTGCAATCGTTAATTTGTCATCCGTGGGTTGAATATTTGTTATGGCTTGTGCAAGAGAATTCGGTGTGATTGCCGGAAGATTGCCCTCAGGAATCACTTTAAAGTTTCCATTGGAGTATGTCATAACCCCTTTAACAGAGCCGTCCAGCTTGTCTCCCGTTTTGACTGCTTGGGATGGTTTTTTATTAATGAACAGTCGTTGCGGATTAAGTGAACTCTCAAACGGTTCTACACCATCTCCTGTCAGAATGACGCCTCCTGCGGGAGTTCGCAACGGACTATTCGGACCATTATCTACAGCAACAGCAAGACCCGGTTCACTGGAATACGGTCCGATAATGGTAGCATTATCGAGTTGCACCCTCATGCCTTCCAAACTCTCGTAAAAGTCGATTGCATCCACGTCCGGATTAAACTCACCGAATTGATCCGAATCAATGACGTTAGGGATCATGCGGCCATCCTTCCCAAGGATAACAGGTTCAGGCAGTGTCTGATTCTCACCTTCAACCGTAATCGCTGTAGCCACTATTTCCGTTGTCGCCAGCTCGGTCGTTGCTGTCGCATATTCCTTCACTTGACCGGATACGCTGACTTTGTTGCCTACCGCCATGCCATGAGTGGATTTATAAATAAGGATACCCTCAGATGTTTTAATATCGTCATCTTCCATGCCAGGAATCTCCTGCATATAGAACGAACTTGCATTGACAATATGAGTCACGATACCTTCAACATTTTGGACCGCCAGACCATCATACAGGGAGTTATGCGATGCGCCTTGTATATCGTGAATTCTCAGGTTGTCCAGTTCCTGAAGAACGGTGTACGTAAAGCTATATACATGACTTGCATTACCACCTGATACGGCGATCGCTTTAACAACCGTATCCTCGTCTACTGTAATCGGACCACTATAACGTGTAGATGTTTGGGTTGGTTCTGTTCCATCAATCGAATAATAAATTTCGGCTCCTGCTGTTGGTGAGGATAAGGTCACGGTTGATCCTTTGACAATACCACCCGACGGAACACTAGCTGTAACAGAAAGCAGATTTTCGACAACATCCGCTGCTGTACGCGGGATTAGTTCCAAACCATAGCTTGTGTGATAAGTCATGACGCCTGTCACTTTTTCGTAGGTTTTGCCCGTTGTTAGTGCAGTGGGGCTATTTTTGGCATAGATCGTGATCTCACCACCATCAACATCTGTCGCAAAAAAGGTGGAGCTACTGCTTCTTGTCACTGTAACCCCATTAACTTCGACAAGCATTCCTTCATAAATGCCGCCCTCACCCTTACCTCCGCCTTCAGCAGGTGTAAAATCCTTGGAAGTCAATACAAGCGGTTCAGGAATTTCTTGTGCTTTGTCTAAAATCTTGATATATCCGCCTGGAAATCCTGCTTTATCCTTCTCGATCTGGAGTAGACCGTTATACATTGTGAGCGGACCATATGCTTCTATCCGGTCACCGGGCTCCACGGTTGAATCCGTGCCCCGAATGACGATACCGGCATTCTCATCCTGAATGTATAGATTCGCCATCCCTCCGGATTCCTCTCGGTAGGTGACAATTCCCTGAACAGTAACCGAAGCGTTCTCAGGCTTATTTCTGGCATCAGAGATTGAGATTGGTGTATTGTCCACGATGGTGTAATTAAATAAAGCAATTGCACTATCCAGCAAGCCTTCTTTATGTGCATAAGCTTCAATGTGTATGGCATCATTTACCGTAATGGGAACTGTGTAAGGAAGAAAGGCACTTTCATCATTTAACTTGTAATATACGGCAGCACCGACTGTAGTTGTTCCTAAAGTCACCTGTGTTCCTGCCGGAACTTCCCCTGGAGATGGGTTAGCTGTAACATGGGCTACTTCCGTTTCTGGTGTGTCATCAATGAGTTGAAAGGTTGTTGATGTAACGGAGCGTATACCTTTAGAAGTGAAATATTGAGATAATGTACCGTTGTTAATACGCACTTTGGATTGATACAAGGAGGGATTGCTTAGTAGCCCGAACGTGCTGCGAGGAGCAGATGTGGGTACTTGAACAGGCATCATTTTGCTAATATCTTTTTCGGTTGGGCTATCCGCAATAGCAAAATTGGTGTCTACAGTAAAGGGTGGATTCGAATTCACACTAGGACCGTTGCTGTAGGTCCCTACAACATAACCTTCAACTGTAGCGGTTGAATCATCCGAACCAAGAGCGAGCGCCTGTGTAACCGTTAATGGCTCGTCAGCTGCGGCGGCTTTGCTGTTGAATAAGCCAGCAGGTATAGCTCCGGTAATCAACAGCACCACAGCTAAGAATAATCGAAGCCAACTCTTTATTTGCTTACTTTGCATCTTTCTCCTACCCCCATGTTATGAATTTTCAATCATTTGTTCAGACAGCTTGTACATTAGTTCAAATATAAGATAACTGAATAAGTGACCTGTGTAAACAATATTTCTTCGTTATGAAAGAAAATAGAACATGTACATTACAAAAATAAACTAAATCGTATCATTCTCTTTCAATCAGGACTAATAATAGGTACTAATCGTGACTTTTTGAACCTTATATCTCTCATACCTGTGCACAAAAACCCAATTAGCGTCAGTTAAACTAACATAATAGATGCAAAGCATATCTTCTTTCGACATTTTGTGATAACAGCTATGACTCCATACATCATGAAAAGTGCAACTTAAGTCTCAAAAGTTAACATAACTAAAATCATAAAGATACGACGATCAGGAATGATCGCCGCATCTTTATGTTGAGTTAGCCTACAATTATTGCTTCACCGTACCGTTATACTGCGCAATTTTGTCCGTAATTTGTTTGGCTGCTGCATCCAATGCTTCTTGCGGTGTACCTTGTCCGTTCAGGACCGTTTCAATCGCTCCTTCGACAAGTTGTCTCGCTTCAGGGAATACACCCATTAATGCCCCGGATGTTGCTGTCGAATCCGCGGAAGCGTGCAATTGATCGACTGCTGTCTGGAATTGCGGGTACTTCGCCATATTATCCTTTAATACTTGCTCATTGTAGGCTGCTGTCGTAATAGGGAAGTATCCTGTCGCAACGCTCCAGTTCGCTTGCACCTCTGGTGTAGCCAAATACTTGATGAATTCCCATGCCGCTTGCTGTTGCGCTTCCGATTTGTTATTCATGATGTACAGGCTTGCACCACCCACCACAACGCCGCCTTCTTTGGCATCTGCTGGACGAGGCAGGAAACCTGTTCCCAGTTCAAACTTTCCACCTGAACCTTCCACGATTTTGCGCAGGCCAGCCGTCGAATCGAGGGTCATCCCGATCTGCTGAGCGGTAAATGCTGCTGTTGTATCATCTGTACTGCGTCCCAGATTGGAGAGGGTTTTCTCGTCGATCATCTTTTTCCACCACGTTAATGTCTTCACGCCTGCTTCGGAGTTCAGCAAAGACTCTGTAGCTGCTTCAGTTCTTCCGTTCCCATTGTTTACATAATCTGCATTCTGGTTTGCAAAGAACTGTTCCATAAACCAGCCGTAGATCGCCATGGATGCACCTGGCTTACCATCCTTCGCCAGTGCTTTTGCCGCTTGCTCAAACTCTTCATACGTCTTCGGCGGGTTCTCTGGGTCCAAGCCTGCTGCTTTGAACATATCCTTGTTGTAATACAGGATCGGATTGGATGTGTTAAACGGCATCGCGTTTAATTTGCCATCGATGGTGTAGTATCGGATAATGTTTGGCTCCAGTTGGGACAGGTCGAACTGATCCTTGTCGATGAACTGCTGTACTGGCGTAATCATGCCCGAATCAATCATGAACTTGCTGCCGATCTCGTAGACCTGAATAATGTCAGGACCGCTATCTGAACCCATGGATGCTTTAAGTTTGTTCAGACTCTCATCGTACTTCCCTTGATAGATGGGCTTGACCTGAATGTCCGGATGACTTGCGTTAAAGTCGGAAGCGAGCTGGTTAATGGCTTTCTCCCCGCGCCAGACATGGAGTGCCACCACGTCAGTTGTGTTGTTTCAGCGGCAGCCGCTTCGGCTTGAGCCCCACTAGCCGGGCTGCTCGTTTCTGCTTTTGTTCCGCAAGCGGAGATGACCAACATGAGTGCAGCCAACATTAATGCAAATGTTCCTCTTTTTTCAAACGAAATCGCTCTCCTTTTATATGGCTCGCGTACAATAAAATCTTGGGGATGACGCGGTGAGGCCGTTACGGTTACGAATCGTTCTTTCGATCGCTGTTATCCCCGGATTTTCTTATTCTCCCCTTCTAAGGGGAAAATCCGGGGATAAAGGCGAACGCTTCGCTTCTGCAGAATCGATTTCGTCCCCTCCACTACTACCGTCGTTCACCTCAACATCTTTATTGAAAAGCGAGCCTCATTTTATTCGCTCCTGGTATCCAATTCCTTGACCTTGTGCGAAGATACAAGGTTTATCCAAAACCTTTATTCACAACCTTTGATTCAGAATCTTTTGGTTAAAAAACTTAAGATCAAAACTTTCAGATCTTCCTTTTACTTAAATCCTTGTGAAATCTTCATTCCTCACCCCTTCAGCGCGCCTGCGGCCATTCCGCGGACAAGCTGTTTCAAGCCGAAGATCAAGAGTAGTAAGGAAGGTAGAATCACCATTGCGGTTCCGGCAAATACCAGATTCCACGCGGTGGATTCCTGGAACTCCAGCATCGAGATTCCGATCTGTGCGGTTCTCATTTCCGGTGTGTTTGTCACCAGCAGCGGCCAGAGATATGAATTGTACATGCTTAAGAATGAATAGATTGCCAGTGTACCCAGTGCCGGACGGGACAAAGGCAAGACATGCGATATGAAATAGCGAATATGACCACAACCGTCGATCCTCGCTGCTTCGAACAATTCCTTGGGCAACTGCATGAAAAATTGTCTTAGCAGGAATGTACCAAACGCCGTTGCCAGAAACGGCACCGTAAGCCCCTGGTAACTATCCAGCCACCCCCAGCTGCGAACCGTGAGGTAATTCGGGATCATCGTTACTTCCCACGGAATCATCATCGTTGCGACAAACATGCTGAAGATGACGTTTTTGCCTTTGAACTGCATTTTCGCAAAAGCATAGGCGGCCATACTCGCTGTAATCAATTGACCTAGCGTTGTTAGTCCTGCGACAAAAAGGTATTTCCGATAAATCGACCGATTGGAACAATATCGAATACTTCGCTAAAGTTGGACAGATCGATGGTGTTCGGAATGATATGCGGCGGATAAGCGCTCGCATCTTCCGGCGTCATCACGGCCATGAAAAAGGTGTACATCACCGGATACAGCACCAGTGCCGCACAAATGGTCAGTACTCCATACAACAGCGTTTTGGTCCATGTCGCACTCATTGGTAATGCACTTTCCTTTCTACCCATTTGAACTGGATCAGGGTCAGCAGCATAATCACCACGAACAGGATCAGCGCCTGTGCACTACCTGTACCAAAGCGGAAATTAACGAAGGCTTCCTGATAGATGGAATAGACGAACACATTCGTACTATCCATCGGGCCACCCCGGGTTAGAATGTTGATCTGACCGAACGATTGAAAAGCACCAATGATCGATACGACCGTAACAAAGAATAACGTTGGTGACAGCAGCGGCATCGAGATTTTGCGAAACGTCAGCAATGCTCCTGCGCCATCAATCTTGGCACTCTCGTAGATCTCATCCGGGATGCCTGCCAAACCACTGGATAGAATAATGTAGTTAAATCCGAGGTTCATCCAGATGGTCATGATGGAGATCGAGATCAATGCCCAGTCCGGGCTGGTAAGCCAGGGGATTGGGTCAATGCCTACTTTGCCAAGCAGATAATTCAGCATACCCAGGGTCGGATGGAATAGAAACTTCCAGATCACCGCTGACGAACCGACAGATAACACCACGGGCAGAGAGAATACAAATTGGAACACACGCATGCCCTTGAACCGGTTGTGAGTCAGCGCAGCCAGAATCAGAGCAGCCAGCATACCCGTAGGTACTGTAAACAGGACAAATAGTAAGGTCACTTTCATGCCCTGCATAAACAGTCCCGATTGGAACACTGCTTTGAAGTTGTCCAGCCCCACGTAAGCCGCAATCTGCCCCGTCGGATCTGTGGAATGCAGACTGAGGTACACGGACTTAAACATCGGGTAAAACAGAAACACTGCAAACAAAAGCAGCGATGGTGCCAGGAAACCATAGGCCAGCAGATTCTCCCGCATTCGCTGCACACGCAGCGAGGCTGTCCGGCGCTCACTCGTACCGGATACATGCCGTTTGGCGGCGGGCAGGCTGATCCGGTTATCAAGCTCACTCATCGGATTTTCTTCCCCCTTGTTTCACGCATTCAGTGTGTGAAATGTTACATCCACTTCAGCACCACGTTATCTAGTGTAAGAGTCGAATGTCACAGCAAAATTCATTCTGAATCAACGTAACGTTAATCATGGACAAGGGACTTTACGCAAATATGCATCCATTCGAAAGCGGTATCCAGACCGGATTTCACGACAAAAAACCGCAAGAACTCACCTTTTGAGGCGAGATCCTTGCGGTTCGATGTGTTAATGGAATATGAACGTTAGCCTATTAAAGAACGCGACTTATTTTACATTAATCTGTAAATCTTCCAAACCGGGTAAAGCCATTAACCGTTCGAGTTAACGATTCAAGTGATAGGGCACCGTGGTGACAATCACGTCTTTGTAATTGATCAGATATGCCCGGATCATGAAGCTGGTCTGGTTGTGCAGTACATTTTGCCACCAGTGTCTGGTAATGAATTGCGGAATCAATATGGTGATGTGATCGGTCTCGGCCGTTTTCCACTCTACGGTATCAATGAATTTCTTGAGCGGCCCCATAATGCTGCGGTACCTCGATTTGATCACGACCAGCCGAACGCCTGGATTCCACTCCTCCCACTTCTGCTCCATCTTGCGTATGGCCTCATCATCAAACCCAATGTACAGTGCGACCACGTTTTCCGACATCGTCTGGGCATAACTGATCGTGTTCATGACGACCCGCGTAATGCCCGCAACTGGAATGACAATGGTATTGCCTTTTTTGGCTGGCTTATCCACCTGGATATCAATCCGCAGCTCGTCGGCAATGTTGCAATAGTGACGGTGAATGCGCATGAACACATAGACTACGAGCGGCAAAAAGATGAAGATGACCCATGTCTGCGTGAACTTGGTGAAAATAAAGATCAGCGTAATCGATAGCGTAGTCAGCATGCCAACGGTATTAACCAGCAGTTTCATCTGCCAGCCCGAAGGCTTGACTTTGATCCAGCGAATCATCATGCCGAGCTGCGACAGGGTAAACGGAATGAACACCCCTACCGCATAGAGCGGAATCAGGCTCTCCGTATTTCCTTTGAACCCGACCACCAGTAACGCAGACATCACACTGAGAAAAATGATGCCGTTCGAGAAACCAAGGCGGTCTCCTCTGACCATAAATGCATGCGGCATGAACTTATCCTTTGCCATCATGAAGGATAGTAGCGGAAAAGCTGAATATGCTGTGTTGGCTGCCAGGAACAGGATCAGCGCCGTTACACCCTGGATGATAAAATACATCGTGCCTCTGCCAAACGTCGCTTCCGCAATCTGGGAAATGACCGTTGCTTTGGGATCAGGCTTCACTCCATACCCATAAGCCAGTAAGGTGATGCCGATGAACATCGCACCCAATATACAACCCATAAGCAGTAACGTACCCGCGGCATTTTTCTCGGCAGGCTGCTTAAAGTTGGGAATCGCGTTACTCACCGCTTCCACGCCAGTCAGAGCCGAACAGCCAGAGCTGAATGCTTTCAGCAACAGAAACATACTTACATGGGATAGACTTGTTCCGAATTCAGGTGCAGCTGCTTCCATCCCCCGGCAAGAAATTTGACTCCGCCCGAGATAATCAGAACCGCAATCGAAAAGATAAACAGATAGATGGGGATTGCCAGCACAGACGCCGACTCCGTTACTCCCCGCAAATTCATAATCGTTAGAAATACAATCATAATGAGTGCAATCACAACACTGTAGTCATGCAGCATAGGAAAAGCCGACGTAATCGCATCCGTGCCTGCGGACGAACTTACCGCAACGGTCAGAATATAATCGACCAGCAGCGATCCTCCGGCAATCAGACTGGATGTTGTACCCAGGTTATCCTTGGCTACGATATAAGCGCCGCCCCCTGTTGGATAAGCAAATATCGTCTGGCGATAGGAAAAAATTAAAATGACGAGTAATCCCAGCACGGCGATCGAAATCGGAACAGAGTACCACAGGGCGGCGAATCCGGCCGCAACGAGCACCAGCAAAATCTGTTCCGTACCGTAGGCAACGGACGATAGGGCATCCGAGGACAGGATGGCGAGCGCCTTCCATTTCCCCAATTTTTCTCCATCCAGTTCAGCCGATTTCATTGGCTTGCCTATTAAGATTCTCTTCATTTTGCCAAGCATGATCATAACTTCCTTCCGTCTCTCATCTGTGAAGCATTGTTATTATGCAAAATCGCAGAGCCATTGACAATACGTCATTTCACCCGAAATTCGCCAGCGCGTGATAATGCATTCTACGATTCAATAATTGATAACAAAGCCATCCTTTTTCAGCAATTTGAACTTTTTTGAACCAAAACGACGTTTGCTCGTCAAAAAAAAGGAAATGGCCTTCGGTTCAATGAACCAAAGACCACTTCCTTGATCTACGCGTTGACGATTTTAACTGCCGAGTATACCGGAACGAGGGGTGACACCAAACGCTTGCGCCAGGGTAGTCAGCTGTTCATCCGTAATTCTCTGCCGAATCTCATGACCAGCAACCAGCATATATACCTGAGCTGCCTTCTCAATGGTCTCAATCAGACCAAAAGCCTCGTCAATCGTTGAGCCTGTTCCGAAGATGCCATGTTGCGGCCAGATGACTGCGTGGTATTCTTTCATTTTCTCAGCCGTTTCGCGGCCAATCTCATTCGATCCAGGAATCATCCATGGAATAATGCCAATTCCGTCCGGGAATACAACCACACACTCCGTGCACATCTGCCACAGGGTCTTAGTGAATTTGGCCTCATCCAACTCGTGGATAAAGGTCATGGCTAATACATGAGTGGCATGGTTATGCATAACTACACGGTGGTCCGGGTCCAATTTCAGACGTTCAATGTGGCTCATGAAATGCGTAGGTAATTCACTCGTTGGATTCGCCCCCGACTTCAATCCCCAGAGCACTTCCAGCTCCTGACCATCCTGAGATACACGCAGCAACCCCAAATTGCTTTCGGGATCAGCGAGTACATTTTTGAAATATTTGCCCGATGCGGTCACGATCACATACTTGCCTGCCAGCTCCTGCACCGAAAATGCCGGTTTGATCTTGCGAATCACATGATGGATATCGATATATTGGGCTACTTCCTCTTCCTCCAGCAGATAGCTGACATTACCGCCATTGCGTTCATCCCAGCCATTTTTCCACATATGTTGTGTAATTTCCGCCATCTCTCGGACAAATGGAATATGAAAACCTGCAGCCTGTGTTGTGTCATTCGTAAGGGTCACGTTCATGATCAATCTCTCCTCATATTGAAAATAATATGGATTGCCACGTACAAGGTAAGTTCCTTTTTTCACATTCATTATACCTTTGTTTATCTTTGATAGTCAATAATAAACACAGAAATAATCTTTTATTTATTTTTGTTTAGTTTTGTTTATTTGAAAATAAAAAAAATACCCCACCGGCGCCCGGCGGGGTCAGTCACACATCTATTTAACACGAGAAGGGGTTTACAAGATTCATCATACCTCTGCTACCTTAATAGAAGCTGAAAGGTAAATAAAAAAAGCATGAAGAGCAAGCTAACAACTGTATGGACCGTGTACCTCCGATCTGATTCACCTGAAGAAGAGGCGTTGAGGCCTGTCCATATCGATCGGAAAGACATTTAAGGGCTTTGCAGTACATACGATGGATGCATCTTTCCAGTTGGTTCATATCGTTCGTCACCTGTGTACTCGAATCCAAGCTTGATCAAGATGTGACGTGATGGTTCGTTATCCGGATGATGTCCGGCAAAGAGTGCTTTCACGTTCATCTCGTCAAAGGCATAACTAATTACCGCCCTTGCCGCTTCCTGCGCATACCCTTTGCCCCAGTGATCCCGGGTTAGATGAAATCCCAGTTCATAGATATCCTCTTCCGGGGAATATGGACGCAGGCCGCAGCAACCAACAAATATCCCAGACTTCTTCTCGAAAAAGGGCCAATATTGCACCCCTGCTTCCTTGTGCCTTTGAATTTCCTGTGTTAATCGCGCTTCGACTTCATCCTCGCTCAGAAATCCCTTGCTGCTAATCCACTTGGTAACTTCATGATCGCCCCACAGTGCAAATGCCAGTGCACGATCGCCTTCGTTCCAAGTCGCACATTCCAGTCGTTCCGTTTCAAATAAAATCGTTCTCTTCATTATCCACTAACCTCCTGTATGCCACCACAAATCTGCGTGCGCCTATACCTTAAATTAATCGAATGACTGCCAAAGTAAACAAACCTGTATAAAGACGCTACTAAGTGTGTAGAGGTAATGCGCTTTTAAGATTTACCAAGAAAAAATTTTGGCTAACACAAACAGTGCAGACCATAGAATGAGCCCAACCAAAACAAAAAGCAATAAAATTATAAGTGCATCGGCTACAGATGTAATCGTAAACCAGCCACTGAGTATAAGGATAGGATAAATTGTTACGAGCATCACCATAAAATGAACACCGCTTTGTTTAGTCAAACTCCAATGCTCTATGTTATAGATAACGGATGCAGCACCGATAAATAGAGCGATTAGGCTTGCAACAAATGTACCTTTAGCATCAGAAAACTTCCCTTGAGAATAAAGTAATAGAGCAATCATGCTCATAATGACGAACGGTATTCCACCTCTTAAGAGTGCTTTCATAACCAAAATTCTCACCTTCTTTCTTGAAGAAAGATCACTTCGTTAATTGAACTTATATAGTACAATATTACTTTAAATCTATGTATATCCATACAAAAAAAAGAAACCCCCTGCCGACAACATGTCCGGCAGAGGCCAATCTGCTGTATTACACCAATTAGAAGTCTGCTACGGCGAATTGAATTGTTCCGGAAGCTGCGCCTCCAAGGTTCGCTTGTAATGCAAAAACCAGAACATCACCTGCAGAGATCGTAAGACTGCTGTTTACTGGAACCGTGTAAGTGACTACGGGTGCATTAACACGAGTGATTACGAGAGATACTGGAAATGGTCCGTAGTTGTTCACTGTAGCGCTGGCATTGGTGCCTCCAGCCAGGTTTTCGTAGTAGGACTTGCCTACACCCGCTGGAAGATTGTAATACTGTAATGGTAAAAGGATGGCCATTTAAAATCACCTCCTTTTGCTTTAATACGGTATTCTATGCTTGTAATCTATTAAAGCAACGGTGAATACCCTTGTCATAGTGTCCAATTTTGATAGACTTCATAGATTAATAGACGACTGTACGCAAAAAGCCCCACCGGAACGTCCGATGGAGCCAAAGCTTACTTTAATAGTACAAGTTTAACTACGCATACAGCATGAAGAAATTTAATTCATGACCCTGCTGCTTGAGATAGTTATAGAGCTGCGAACGGTGATGGAACACATGTGTCAACGTTTCAATCTGCCATTGCGCCTGCAAATGACCGTGTTCCATATAGAAAGCTTTGGTAGAGCGGTTCAAATAATCGTCTTCGCTCAATCCTGTGATATAGGCTTTGTAGGATGCAAAATTGCTCCACAACGTTGCTTCCAGCTTCTCGATCTCCTGAATCCCGGACAAGCTATTCTCCACCAGTCCAACCTCAGCTTCACCTTGTTCCTGCATGATGGCAAGGTCCGATGCAGTAATCTGGATAAAATGATATACAAGCTCCACCAATGAACGCATATTCTCCTGAGGACGATACGACCAATCCTCCGGACGGATCAAACGAATTAACGAAGCCCCCGTCCGTACTCCTGTTTCCAGTTCAGTTAACAAATGATCCCGAATCTGCAATGTTCCATTCATATATGATGCTCCCTTATCTTGTATTCTCACTCATGATCTTAGTATAACCGAAGCTTCTACAGATCTATTGTACAAATCGGACAACATCCTGCCATGCTCTCTGGCTGCCGTCAATGGAGTATCTCCATAGAACTTGCGAAATTGCCGAATCAGATGGGCCTGGTCATAAAAACCATGATTCTGGGCTAGCATGGCCCAGTCTGCCGTGTTCCCCTGATGAATATCGCTCAGTACACGATGAAAACGAACCACCTCACTGAATCGCTTGGGGCTGATCCCGACCCATTCCGAGAACTTGCGATGCAACTGCCGCTCGCTAATCACTTCACGCATCGCCAGCTCCTGCACACTCAGACGTCCCCCATCGATAAAGATGCGATGCAGTACGTTTTTCATCAGATCGTTCTCAGATGTGCTTGTCTGCACGGACAACGGACTCAAGTACGCATTCATAACCTCTACCCGTTCTACAAAACCATTCGTCCTAGCCATCCGCTCCTGAAGCTCGTTCAGCTTCGCTGGCCAACACTCCTGAAGCGCAATTCGCTTATCTGTAAACCATTCCAGAGGCATGCCATGGAAGACATGCGCTCCACCTGGAAAGAACCGCACACCAAAGGTGTAGTCTCCAGCAGGATGACCATCATCGGATGACTCAGGCACAATGAACGGCTGTGTATAATTGCCACAGTAAGCATAGCTATGCACGGAACAGACCGGGTCATATGTAATCAGCATATCCGTGCAAGCATCCGGCAATACCCGGGCAGGTACTGTCATCACCGATGGCTCTTGGCCTTCTCCCATAACACCCTGCTCATGTGTGTACGGAAGAGTTCCTGATTCCCAATAACAGGCTACATAAGCCATTAAGCCGGGAGCGGGTATTTTCTCAACATAATAACTGTTAGAATACGTTCCATTCATCTGAATTGGCTTAAACAACGGGTGCAAGCTGTGATCCACTATGCAATCCTCCGATCACTAGAGTTGGTTGGTTACATTTATGTATTCATCTATCATACCATCAACCGGACAAATGAAGAAAAAAAGTGCCCTACCGGAGGACAATCCGATAGGGCCAGTCACACATCTATTTAACACGAGAAGGGGTTTACAAGACTTATCTTACCTCCGTAACCTTAATAGAGACTGAAATTGGGATGAAAAGAACATCAATTTTTCTAAAGTGTCTTGATTAATATCGACGCAATCAGCACGGATGCCGTTGTGACCGTTGTGAATCCACCCACCAGCATTGGCGTTAAAATCTCATCGAGGATGGCTTTGCGTTCATTTTCATCACGCCCAACCGAACGGCTTACTTCCTCACAGATAATGTAGTCCCCTGGAAAACCGAATAGGGCGGTCAGTGCGACGGGCAGTCCTTTGAGCGGGTCCCATTTGAACAGCTTTGAGCCAACAAATCCACCGATTAGCACCCCAATTACTCCGATTGCGATAATGAACAACACCGGAACAATAGAACTAACCACCGCATCAAAGGTGATCGACTCCATACTTGTCATAACGACTACAATCAGACCTGTCATGGCAATTCCCGATGTACTTGCCTTATCCAGAATGCGAGATGGGAACAGTCCGCTCAGATGACCCAGAACCCCAAGCAACAGAGCCCAGATACTATAGCTAAGTCCGGTTACATTACCCAGATAAATAGACAGACTGCCCATAATGAACAAGAGCAACAGCAGAATAGGTGCGGTCTGGAATCGCTGTGGAAGGAATGTTGTGGCATTCGCTTCTTTAATGTTCACATGGCCTTCCCCTGCAACCTTGTTCTCAAAAGCGCCCTGTTTCTGTAGTTTCAGCGCATATCTGCGTAACATGTTGGTTGCAATCGGCATCCCCACAAGAGAATGAATACCCAGAATAACAGCCGGAATGGTAATCAGATGACCCAAGTTCATCTCCTGCAGCTTCGTGGTTGTGATCAGATAAGAGATAATGCCGCCGACAACCGGACTTGATCCGGCAACAGCCGTAGGATAACCATAGATCGGTGATACGATTAACAGGATTAGACCTGTAGCCGTGAGTGATGCGAACAATGAGATCAGTATCGCTTTATATTGGGACCGTATTAATTTCAGCGGTATTAATGTCCCCATGTGTACAATCAGAGGCGCCACCATGAGAGCCCCGAACGCAGTCAGCGCAGAACTGGAGACCACGCCTTTGGGAAATAACCCCGCCCAGTTCAGCAGCAAATATCCAATCAGAATCACAAGCAAGGACGGAATTCGCGCTTTGGACCAGATCGAAACCAGTTCCCCTATGGCTAAAATAACAAGTAATATTGTTGCGATATATATCGGTTGACTAAACATGGTGGCTTCTCCCCATTCTCTATGTTGTCAGTGCAGTACACGTAGAACCATCTTTCTCTTTCTTATTTCAAGCGTTCACCTGATAAATAGACCTGTTCGATATTCTCTGTGTTTTCGAGTAGTCCAATATCCGTCAACGGATTCACTTGCAATACCAGCAGATCAGCGGCTTTGCCAGGCTCAATCGTACCGATCTCCGCTTCCATCTGCATCGCTCTCGCCGCATCTCTGGTGGCAGCTACGATCGCTTCCATCGGCGTAAATCCAACATCTTCAACAAGCAATCGCAATTCGAGTGCATTCCCGCCATGCTCAACAGGTGCACATGTGCAGAAATCTGTCCCTACTGCAATGGTTACGCCTGCCTTACGCGCGATAATCATGTTCTCAATATGCTCCTGATATACACTTTTGGCTTTGCGAATGCCAAATTCGGGAACACCGTATTTATGCCCTTCCTTGATAATTCGATGTACAATGGCCAATGTTGGAACCAGAACCGCCTTTTGATCCAGCATCATGCCAATGCCTTCTTCATCAATGTAGATCCCGTGTTCAATGGTGCGTACGCCCGCTTCCAGTGCATTTTTAATCCCCTGTGTGCCTTGCGCATGTGCAGCCACATAAGACTGTACCGCTTCCGCCTCATACACGATTGCCTTCAGCTCATCCATCCGGAATTGCGACCAGCGTGGGTCATCTTTCTCCGAAAGTACTCCGCCTGTGGAACACACTTTAATGAAATCCGCCCCTTCACGGAACTGTGTGCGTGTTGCCTTAATAACTTCCGGAACGCCGTCACACACGGTGAACATATTCAGTTCCGTTGGAATCATATGAATATCTGCATGTCCACCCGTCTGCGAGAGCAGATGACGGGAGGTTTTAATCCGCGGTCCCTTCACCACACCTTCCTTGATCAGATCACGAATGTATACAGCAACATGGCTGCCGACATCCCTGACGGTTGTAAAGCCCGCATTAATCAGCTTCGGCAGATCCTGAAGTGCTCTTCCCATCTGAAGTTCATTGGGTTCCAGCGCCACCGCAGCCATATTCAGATTTTTGGCCCCGTGCACATGGACATGGGCATCAATTAATCCGGGCATCACTGTTTTGCCTGTCACATCAACAATTTCGGCCATTTCCGGAATTGGAATGCTTGCTTTTGCACCCGCAGCTATGAATTTTCCGCCCTCAACCAGGACCACACTATCGGAAACAGGCTCTCCACCTTGTCCATCAATCAACAACGCACCTACAAAAGCAGTAATTTGACTCATCTGTACTCCACCTCATTTTCAGACTTGGTTGTCAGTTCAACTAAAGAATATTTACATTCCCACTCCGATGACAGAATAACCTTCCGATCGCTGTTATCCCCAGATTTTTTTAATTCCCTTCTCCAAAGGGAAAATCCGGGGATAGCGTATGCTTCCGAAGCAGCTTTCTTTCAGAAAGCTTTTAGGCGAACGCTTTGCTTCTTCACGTTATTTCTGTCCTCTCCGTTCTCGTGTAAAAAGTTAAGTTGAACTTCAATATTATTGATTTATAACTCTATTGCTGTACTACGATGAAATTGTATTGTGTTAAAGTTAATGACATTATATAAGCTGCAAATGTATAATGTCATTGTTGATAACAACAGCATTTCAATATTAATTATGGTGACATACACAATATAGAATATAAATCACACCGTATAGTGAAGGTCATGTTATATATGTAAGGATTTTTCCATGTAAATACGAAAGGAGTACGTTGGCTATGATTCATGAAGCGGTTCGCTCATTTATGGTTCAGGTCTTTGGATCTGCTTCGTACGGAATCTGGATCAAGGACGAGTACGATTTCCAATGGAATAACTGGTTGCGTGAAGGAGAGGTACCTGAATATGCAGATCAAGAACAGCTCGAGTCGTCCTGGAAGATTCTCAGGTATACGTTTGATTTTTTGTCCAATATCAACATTTGTGTGGTGATCGATACCCAGAAGCAACTTACTCTGCTGCAAAGTGAACGTCTGGAGTCTTTGATTCGGGAAGGACTGCTGAAGCAGCAGATTGAGATGGAACGTGCGCACAATGATAGATGGTTGACCGGACTGCGGGAGCTGACCTGTTCTCTGGAGTTGAACGACTTGTTATTCAAAATCATGGAGAATGCGCTGCATGTCATCCCCTCTCTGTCCTGTGGACTGTTCATGATGGTTGATCCGGACTCGGGCAAGATGATTCCCAGAGCCAAGGTCGGTTTTCAGGATAGTGTGTATCAATATCAGGGCGAGCTGGATGAGGGCATTACGGGAAAAGTATACGAGGAAGGCATTGGCCGAATGTATAGCACACCGGATGATGCTTTTAAAGATATGGGCAATGTGAGTCAGGAGAATGCGGATATCATTGTACGTTCACTGCCTGACGGCATTATGGCGAAAGGGCTTATCGCCGTTCCCGTGACCATGAATACCCACAAAATCGGGGTAATGCTGGTATACCAATTTGAACAAACAGACGGTTTGCCCCACATGATCTGAATGTAATGCAGGGGTTTGCGGACCAGGCAGCCATTGCCATCTCCAACGCCACCATGTATTCCGAACTGCTGGAAACGAATCGATATCTCGTTAGCCGCAATGAAATCCATAATCAATTCACGGCACTTTCCATTGAACATGTGAGCCTTGGACATATCATTGAGACGGTTGGATCGATGCTGAAGCTTCCCACCTATTATGTGGACATGGCCAGAAATGACTGGTACCCGTTCTCCCGGAAAGTGTCTTGCTAAGTGAGCTCGATATCTACACCGTTCTAGACAGTCAGTTTAACCCCGTCACCTTGTCCGGTGGAACAGATCATAGCGATTATTACCTGTATCCCATTGTGAATGGATCACTGGTGCTGGGCTGTTTTGCCATCCAATTAGATCATCCGTTAGGTCAGTTGGATCATGTAATTCTCGAACAAGGCGGAGCTATTGTCATGCTGGAGATGGTGAACACCTACTCACTCACCGAGATGTCCTATCGGAAAAACCATGATTTCTTCAGTGATCTCGTGCAATATCGAGAACCCCAGCAGTTGGAGGCACGACTTTCCAGCTTCCAGTTGCCCGCCCATCAGTCCTTGTTCGTCGCACAATTACAGCTCTATGGGGAACATCCTGATATGAAAACAACTGAAAATTGGGTGCGCAAATTAATTGGATTTATCGAAAAGGAACTAGGCACCCGTGAACATCTATTGTTCAGTGCACATCACAAAATTACGATTTTGGCTGCTGCATCCGAGCCCAACGTCAGACACTGGATCATCAGCAGTCTGGAAATGGCTGTGGAGAAATGGACTTCTTCCAAAACTCCTGCCTTATCCATCGGTATCGGCGGACTTTATCAAGGGCTTGAATATGTGTCCAAGAGTAATGATGAGGCTACACGCTCGTTGTCCTTTTTGCTGAAACAAAACAAAGCTGGCCTGATGCTCTACGAAGAAATCGGGATCAATCGGCTGTTTCTGAATCAGGAACCGTCTGATATTGAGAACTACATTCATGAAATTCTGTCCCCTCTTCAACAGCAAAAATCAGGAGAGCTTGAACTCACACTCAAAACCTATATTGCGGCGAATCGATCGGTGCAAGCCACAGCAGAACGACTGCATATTCATACCAATACGCTGTATCTGCGCCTGCGCAAAATAGAGGAGATTCTGGGTGTTGATCTGAACGATTCCGAGGGTTGGATGAAAGTGTATTTGGCATGTCATTTAAGTGAAGTATACTCGGTTGCGCCAACCGCAAGTGGTGCACTGAAGCTGTAACTCCATCAATTCAGTCCATGCAGTCTGCGAAAACGCTCGGGACTCATGCCTGTATGCCTTTTGAACATTGCACAGAAATAACTGGCGTTCTCGTAACCCACCCGATCAGCAACTTCATATATGCGGAGCTCCCTCTCACTGAACATAAGCTGTTTGCTCCGATTGATTCGTTCCTGGTTCACGTAAAATACAGGTCTGGTGTGGAGCGCCTTCTGAAACAGCCTGCACAAATATTGGGAGAGACCACAGCCACATCGGCCAGCTCCTTCAGCGAAAGTGAGCGATCCAGATGCTCTGCGATATAACGCAGCACAGGCTTCAATCGCTCCAATTCATCATTATAATTGGCGGATTCGATGAGCAGAGGCTTCAGATCCAGCAGCAGGGCATATAATTGTTTGGAGCATTCCACATCGTAATCGGCGTAATCCGTCGTATCCCCATTATCTTCTCTAACCAGAAGCTGCTCCAGGCCACGTAGCAGCGTGGCTGTTCTGAGTCTGCATACGCGTGAACCGGTTATCCCGGCATAAGATAATAACTGGCTGGCCTCTCTCCCCTGAAACGAGACCCATGCCAGCTCCCACCGATCACTGATGGGCATATACCGATGCGGGACATCAGGATACAGGAAGAACACGTCACCTGGTCCGACGATATACTCCTCTTCTTGTAAAATCAGTCTCCCCTGGCCATGAATAATCTGGTGAATCTGATAATCGGGAAAACCTTCGGGTCGCTCGGTTTCATATTGATGTTCCCAGTAACCAACCGTGGTCATATAGATCGGCAGACGAGCAGCTTCTTCTGTTTTACCAAAAAAATCCGGGTATCCATCCAGTACACCACTTTCTCCATCGTTAGTTTCATATTGTAATATATATGGGCAATATTCTTTATTCTCTAAGTCATCATTCAATTCTATAATGACAATATTATAACATTTCAGAAGGAGTTGCTGTTATGCGAAAGAAACTGATATACACCCCTCCGGCTAATGGATACCCGGAATGGAACAACAATCCCGAGACTTTTCAAGTAGGCCGTCTACCCGCACATGCGTCTATGGTAGCGTTTCCATCTGTAGAAGAAGCGTTATCCAATGAATCAAGCGCATCGCCATGGTACGCATCACTGAATGGTCCGTGGAAGTTTGCCTTTGCGGAGACACCGGAGCAACGGATTACATCCTTTTATGAGAACAACTATGATGCCAGTGAATGGGACGAGATTGCAGTTCCTTCCAACTGGCAGCTACAAGGGTACGATTATCCTCAATATACGAATATGACGTATCCATGGGTCGAGCGTGAGCCTGAACTGAAGCCGCCATTCGCACCAACAAGCTATAATCCGGTAGGTTCGTACATTCGTACGTTTACGGTTCCTGCTGACTGGAAAGACCGGCCTGTCCTGCTGCACTTTGAGGGCGTTGAATCCGCCTTTTATGTATGGGTGAACGGGGAACTGGTCGGTTATAGCGAGGACACATTCACTCCGGCAGAATTTGATATTACACCGTATCTGACCGAAGGTGAGAACAAGCTGGCTGTAGAAGTATATCGCTGGTGCGATGCGAGCTGGCTGGAGAATCAGGATTTCTGGCGGTTAAGCGGCATCTTCCGTGGTGTATACCTGCATTCACCTTCCCCGGTTCAGATCGCCGATTTCTTTGTTCGGACCGAACTCGATGATGCGTATCAGGATGCGGAGCTACAGCTGGATGTGAAATTGTTTAATCATAATGCCGAGCAGTCTACTGCCGGATTTTCCGTTCAGGCACAGCTCTATAATGCACAACAGCAGACTGTATTGAAGCAGCCGCTTACTGCAGCCGTTACGTTCCAGGATGAGGATGAACTTTCATTCCAGTTGTCAGCAGAGGTTATAAAGCCGCTCTTATGGAGCGCCGAGTCCCCTCATCTGTACACTCTTGTGCTGTCCCTTCAGAATGAGTCAGGTGAAACGCTGGAAGCGGTTCGCAGCAAGATTGGATTCCGCAAGTTTGAACTGAAGGACGGCTTGATGCAAATCAACGGCAAACGCATTGTGTTCAAAGGCGTGAATCGTCATGAATTTCCCCGGATACCGGTCGAGCCATTGGTCGGGAAGACATGATCCGTGACATCGAGCTGATGAAATCCTATAACGTTAACGCCGTGCGCACATCCCATTATCCGAATCAGTCACTGTGGTACGAACTGTGTGATGAGTATGGACTCTATGTCATTGATGAAACGAATCTGGAGACTCACGGCACGTGGTACTATGGGCAAAAGGAAATGAACGAAAACAATATCCCGGCAAGTAAGTCGGAATGGCGTAACAACGTCATCGATCGCTGTAACTCGATGTTCCAGCGGGACAAAAACCATCCGTCCGTTATTATCTGGTCTCTGGGTAACGAGTCCTTTGGCGGCGATAACTTTATCGCCATGTACGATTATCTAAAGCAAGTCGATCCGACCCGTCTGGTACATTACGAAGGGACTTTCCATTATCGCCCTTCCGATTCGGCAAGCGACATTGAATCGACGATGTATATCAGTCCTCAGGATGTAGAGAATTATGCTCGCATGCAAGGACCGAAGAAACCTTATATTATCTGCGAATACAGCCATGCCATGGGTAACTCTTGCGGCGGTCTGCATCTGTATTGGGAATTGTTCGATAAATATGATGTGTTGCAAGGTGCATTCATCTGGGACTGGGTCGATCAGTCCATTCGTACCACGACGGCAGACGGCGTGGAATATCTCGCATATGGCGGAGATTTTGGTGAATCCCCTCATGATGGCAATTTCTGCGGAAACGGGCTCATTCTGGCTGATAAGACGGTTACACCGAAGCTGGAAGAAGTGAAAAAATGTTATCAGAACGTTCGTATGGAAGCCATTGATGTCAAAGACGGCCTGCTTCGCATCCGAAACCAGTTCCTGTTCACGGATCTGAGCGAATATTCGCTCGTATGGACAGTAACGCACGATGGCGTATCCGTAGAAAATGGTTCGTTGGACATCGCGGTACCTCCAGGTGAATCGGCTGAAGTCCGCATCCCTTACACCCCATCATCGGATCTGTCCAAGGAAGCGGTGCTCACTGTATCTCTGGTGACGAAAGTTGCAACCAAATGGGCAGGAGCAGGTCATGAGATTGCATGGGATCAGTTCGTGGTATCTCCGCGGTTGCGTCCAATCCAACCGGTACACCAAGGAGATGGTAATGAGCTACAGGTTCAGCGTCTGCAAGATGAATTGAAAGTAGCTACAGGCCAAGTCATGTTGAGCTTCAACCCGGCTACTGGCGCGTTAACTTCTTATCAGATCGATAATCAGGAGCAATTGCTGGCACCTGTCCGCCCGAATTTCTGGCGAGCCATGACGGACAACGATCTGGGCAATCGCCTGAATGAGCGCTCTGCCTTCTGGAGAGATGCTCACGCAACCAGCAGATTAATTCGCTTCGAGCACCACACAGACGAACAAGGCATACTCGTGACGACCGATTATACGTGGGATCAACATCCGGGATGTACGCTGTCCATCACATACCGAGTTGATTCGGATGGCGTGTTGGAAATCAGTCAAACCCTTGTTCCAGGCGAGGGTTTACCTGATCTGCCGGAGTTCGGTATGTTGATGCAACTGAGTAACAGTCTGGATACAATCTCTTGGTACGGCAGAGGGCCACATGACAATTACGCAGACCGCCTAACCAGTGCACGTCTCGGCTATTACACAGGTGCGGTTCGAGATCAATTCGTTCCATACCTGAAACCACAAGAGTGTGGAAATAAAACCGATGTACGCTTTGCTGAAATTACGTCGGCGGATGGTCAAAACGGTCTGCATGTTGAAGCCACCATCCCTTATGAAATTAATGCGTTACCGTGGACACCTGAGGAACTCGAAGCAAACGATCATGTGTATAAATTGCCTCAGAGCACGCAGACTGTGGCACGCATCAATTATAAACAAATGGGGGTCGGTGGGGATGACAGTTGGGCGCACGCACCCATGCTGAATACACCTTGCCAGCCAACCGCGCGTATCACTTCACCTTTACGGTAAGACCTGTATAACATCAAGCAAGCACTGCTGGCAGTATGCCGGCAGTGCTTTTTTGTTGGGATAATGAGCATTGGAAGTTTGAACTTTCCCATGGGAACATTATAATAAATGAGGAGATAACCTGAACTGTGCCCGTTGACAATGGATTCAATTCTATTTCAAAAACCAGTCGATTACGAGGTGAGAATTTGCAATACCTTTTCACAGTCCTCTTTATTCTTGGCTTACTTACTTTCTTGGGATTTCTTGTTCTGATGATCTTATCTATGCGCAAAGGTAATAGGTTGCCGTTCAAATACATTTTTGTAACGGTAGCCTGTTTTGCGATTGCTTCAATTGGGTTGTATGGCATGCTGATTTTATCTTCGAACTCTGCTCAGTCTGGAGAAGATCAGCCCCCTTCATCTCAGATGGAACTTTCTGGCCTCCATATGACTACCGATGAATTCCACAACAAGTTTAACAGTGCCGTGGGCAAATACCGATTGAATGGGTTGAGCATTACCCGCTTGGATATACAAGACTCTTCCGAGAAAGGCAATGGTACTTTCGAATATGCCTTTAATGACGAATTGCGTTTGGTTGGTGTATTGAATGCAGATCGGAGCATTCAGGAAATCAGCCTATACTCAACTGGTGATTCGAGCCAACCCACAGGCGGAATTCTGTTGACCGCGATCGCCACACTCATCCTCACAACCCATAGTGAGTACACGTATAACGATGCACAAGATGTCATTCAGGATATGGGTCTATTGAATCGCGATGTGAATCAGATTGATTTTGATGGGGCGACGGTTCGAAATGGATTCAAATATCGCTTCAGCATCCAGGATCATAATCAATCGACTTTTGAAATCTCTGTTGCGAAGTAAGGCGCAATTGTGAAAAAGGCCGCTCCCTGAAGGAGCGGCCTAACGCATGATATGTACTGTGTACTATGGAAATGATGAAGTAATGGCCAACCAACATGGCTTTTACCTCTGAATCAGATGATTAACGATCTTCTGAGCATCGTACTTGACCCATCCCAACAATGCAGAACCTCGTGATGTTTGCCAAGGTAGTCCTACATAGTACAGTCCAGCAACCGATGATACACCTCTCTCGTGTATAATTCCACCTTTGGAATCAAAAGCAGCATCGATATCGATCCAACCATCATTTCGCTTAAATCCCGTCGCCCAGATTATATTGTCTATTCGTGTCTCACTCCCATCCTCATATAGGATGCGGTTATCTGTTGCATTTACAGCACGTGGGCGCATATTTACTTTTCCCTGAGTCATCAATTCTTTTAACTCATAACCGTAGACGTACTCTGGCTGATTTCGCAACCATTTTCCAACCCTACGATCTGCACTTGAACGTAATATTCCGAGCTTATCGAAATACCAGAATATACTTCGTTTCATAATATGCAAAGGCCTAAAGGTAATATTTCGAGCTATGGATATGTATACCGTTTGTCTAGTATCTGCTGCTAACTCTACGGCGATTTGGGCACCCGAATTCCCTCCACCTACCACTACTGTTGTCCCAGGGTGCAATTGAGAGCTATTTCGATACTCTGATGAATGAAGCTGAATTACACTCTCGGATAATGATTTTGCAAAAGGTGGAACATTTGGGGTCTGGAAAGGCCCTGTGGCAACGATAATATTGCGCGCTTCAATTATTCCATCATTGGTTTCAGCATAGTACACCTCATCTGGCTTGGAGAGACGGGAGATTAAACAGTTTAACTTTATGGAGAGATGCATCTGCTTAGCGTAACTTTCAAAATAATCTGCAATTTCGTCTTTGCTTGGCAGATCATTTTCGTTTCCACCAAGCGGCATTCCCGGTAACCCATCATACATTCGTGGAGTAAAAAGACGCAAGGAATCGTACCGTTTACGCCAGGATTCCCCCACAGATGAGGCAGCATCAACGATTAAAAACGTTAACCCCGACTGCTGAAGATAGTACCCTGCTGCCAACCCAGCTTGCCCAGCCCCGATAACCAATACATCATACATATATCTCATCTCCAATATCATTTATGTATTAATATATGAGCACTTATTCATATGATCATTTTACTTAACAATTGGCTGTTTAGCAAGTGAAGAAATCATCACTGCCTTTTTTCAAAAAAATGATCATTAAAAAGACTCCCTCGCGGGAGCCTTTACACATTTCAGCTGTGGGTTCGATTTAGCGTAACTTTGAACCTAAATATGATGATATTTTGTTTACCCGTTAGTTATTACCTGGTGTACCGGTCAATGTCATCCATCGCTGACTCGTGCTCTCTTCTATGGTGATCTTCGTGCTGACGGACATCGTTCTTTAACTTCGCTAAGAATTCCCAGCCCATAAAAGCAAGTAGCAGCACCGTAATCAGTGCATAAGCAAAGCTATATAGATTCATGAAGAAATTGATAAATATTGCAGCGAGCATTAAGCCCAGAATCAACAATGTCCATTTCGTACCCTTTCTCAAATCATTTCCTCCTTAATTAGCGTTTGTTTCCAGAGAAACATCCAACGTGCCAGACAAGATCTTGGCTCCACTAGTTGATCCTTCATTGATCGTAAACGTAAATTTTTCTTCCGGAATATCAAACCGATGCGTATTTGCAGTACCCGCGAAATCCTCATTATTAATTACTGTTCATGTCTTTGATGGAGTACTTATAGATTCCTTCGCTTTTACGAACTAACCTTCATCATACAACTGCAAATATCCCTTATGCAATAGGAAACCTTTATCATGTTAAACGCTAGTTAATTTAATCAGGAACATATTCAACAACACAAAAACCACTCCTTAATAGATATTAAGGAGTGGCCATTGATTTATCATTCATAACAGTGGCTGCTTCACGAATTCTCGTCACATCATAACGAGAATTCGCTCTGCCAGGCACATGATGCTTTAAAGGTTTTTACACCATTATTACATCATGCCGCCCATTCCACCCATACCGCCCATGTCAGGCATTCCGCCGCCAGCACCTGCTGGTTCTGGTTTGTCAGCGATAACTGCTTCAGTTGTCAGGAACATTGCTGCTACGGAAGCAGCGTTTTGCAATGCATAACGAGTTACTTTCGCAGGGTCAACGATACCTGCTTCGATCATGTTAACCCACTCGCCAGTCGCAGCGTTGAAGCCTACGCCAGTTTGTTCTTTTTTCAGACGTTCCACAATGACGGAACCTTCTTCGCCAGCGTTAGCTGCGATTGTACGGATTGGTGCTTCCAAAGCGCGCAGGACGATGTTTACGCCTGTTTGCTCGTCACCGGACAGGGCTACGCCTGCAACCGCGTTGTATACGTTCATGAGTGCTGTACCACCACCGGATACGATACCTTCTTCAACCGCAGCGCGAGTTGCGTTCAGGGCATCTTCGATGCGAAGTTTGCGTTCTTTCAATTCTGTTTCAGTAGCCGCACCGACTTTGATTACTGCTACACCGCCGGACAATTTAGCCAGACGCTCTTGCAGTTTCTCTTTGTCGAATTCGGAAGTTGTTTCTTCCAGTTGTGTACGGATTTGGCTAACACGTGCATCGATATCGGATTTGTTACCAGCACCGTCAACGATGATTGTGTTCTCTTTGGTTACACGGATTTGGCGAGCTGTACCCAGTTGTTCCACAACAGCGGATTTCAGGTCCAGACCCAGTTCTTCCGTGATCAATTGGCCACCAGTAAGAGCAGCGATATCTTGCAGCATTGCTTTACGACGGTCACCGAATCCTGGAGCTTTAACAGCTACAGCATTGAATGTACCACGCAATTTGTTCACAACCAGCATAGCCAGTGCTTCGCCTTCGATATCTTCAGCGATCAATACCAGCGGTTTGCCTTGTTGAACGATTTTCTCAAGCAATGGCAAGATGTCTTGCGTGCTGGAGATTTTTTTGTCTGTGATCAAGATGTACGGATTGTCCAAAACAGCTTCCATTTTGTCCGTATCTGTGATCATGTAAGGAGAGATGTATCCACGGTCGAATTGCATACCTTCAACCACTTCAAGCTCAGTAGCGAATCCACGGGATTCTTCTACAGTGATAACGCCGTCTTTACCTACTTTTTCCATAGCTTCAGCGATCAATTCGCCTACTTCTTCGTCAGCTGCAGAGATTGCTGCAACTTGTGCGATGGATTGTTTGGTTTCAACCGGTTTGGAGATGGATTGCAATTCAGCAACCGCAGCTTTAACCGCTTTGTCGATCCCTTTACGGATTCCAATTGGGCTAGCGCCTGCAGTTACGTTTTTCAGACCTTCTGTGATCAGCGCTTGCGCGAGTACAGTTGCTGTTGTCGTACCGTCACCGGCAACATCGTTGGTTTTCGTAGCTACTTCTTTAACCAGTTGAGCACCCATGTTCTCGAATGCATCTTCCAGTTCGATTTCTTTAGCAATCGTTACACCATCGTTAGTGATGAGCGGGCTTCCGAATTTTTTCTCCAGAACCACGTTACGGCCTTTAGGACCGAGTGTTACTTTTACTGCATTAGCCAATGCATCCACACCACGAAGCATGGAGCGACGAGCGTCTTCACTGAATTTAATGTCTTTAGCCATGTTAAGAAAACCTCCCTAGTTTTTGTTGGAAAATGGTATTGCTATATGGTTCGGTTATCCGATTAAATTTGAATTAGTCGAGAATCGCGTGAATATCGCTTTCTTTCATAATCAAATATTCTTTACCTTCGAACTTGATTTCTGTACCGGCATATTTGGAGAAAATAACGCGATCTCCTTCTTTCACTTCCAGAGCCACACGTACGCCGTCTTTCAATGCTCCTGCGCCAACTGCAACGATTCTACCCTCTTGCGGTTTTTCTTTGGCGGAGTCCGGGAGTACGATCCCGAAAGAAGTTGTTTGCTCTTGCTCCAGTGGTTCTACCAATACGCGTTCACCTAAAGGTCTGATCATGAAAAATAGCCTCCTTTTGAAATTATATAATGTTACATTGTAGGTTGTAGCCATATGTATTAGCACTCGACAGTGTTCAGTGCTAACAACCAACTTTATGATACTCAACTTGAAGCATGATTTCAAGTCCTTTTGACGAATTCCTGCGAGAATTTACGTTAAATTTACATGAACATATCCAAAGTACACGCGCTGCGCCTGGTTCCATGTGGCAATTCACTATTCTTATTCTACGAAATTCTTGAGCCCTTCTGCAACGTTAGCAGACAGTCCCTTTCCCATTGTATCCATTGTTGGACATAATATGCCTGCTTGTCCTGCCTGGCAGTTGAACAATCTACAACAATAGCCCGGAAAAGAACAGACCGTCTTCTCCGGGCACATTACAGTTACAGATCATCCTCATTCACACACATACCAGTCATAACCAGCCATGAATGAGATATCCTATGTTCCATTTTGATACCATCTTATGTTCTAACCCGCATGTTTCTTATCCTCGGCACGAACGTAGCGGGATTCAATCTCTTGATCGGCTGCAAGCTGCTTGCGGTATACAATGGCGGATAAGAACACACTGATCTCATATAACATAAGCAAGGGAATCATCACCAGCAGATCGGAAATAAAGTCTGGCGGTGTAATCACCACCGCAATGAAGATCAGAACAAAATAAGCCACTCTGCGCATCTTGCGAAGGCGAACGGGATTCAGAATCCGCAGTCCTGTCAAGAACATAATAAGTAAAGGAAGTTCAAATAACAGGGACACAGGCAATACAATGCCAAACAGGAAGCTGAAATACTGTTTCATCCCGTAGGTCTCCACAAGCCCCATCTTCTCCGTAATCGCTGTTGTGAAGGCGAGTGCCATCGGAAATATGACATAATACGAAAAAGCCATCCCTATAAGAAATAACAGAAATACATAAGGTACATACTTCAACGTTGCTTTTCGCTCTTGCTGCTTCAGACCCGGACTAACAAACTTCCAGATCTGATACACCGTAAACGGCAGCGTAATAATAAGCGAAAACAAACCGGCAATCTTCATGTAGATGCCAATCCCGTCCCAGAACGAGAAGGCATGCAATACAAAACCTTTTGCCGACTCTGACTTGGTCAGATATTGGTACACCGGGTCCGCTACCAAAAATCCTGCAATAAGCCCCAGCACAAAAATAATTAATACATAGATCAGCCGCTTCCGCAGCTCACTCAGATGCTCCGTAATCGACATTTCTTCCATTTGCTGCGTCATGCCTGCCCCCATTATTGCCAGCTTAAAATACAAAACCCTTCCGGCAGGAAGGGATTTCTCTTTCATTGCCGTCAAGATTATTCCGGCAGGCGTTTATCAGCAGGCTTGTCTGCAGGTGTGCTCTCAGCCGCCAGCGGTTTCGCTTTCTCCTGCTCTTTGCGATTGGATGAGTCATCCTCAGAGATAATCTCGCGAGCGCCCTCTTTGAATTCACGGAAGGTACGCCCAACTGCACGTCCCAGTTCCGGAAGTTTGTTGGGTCCAAACAACAACAATGCAATCACGGCCAGCAAAATAAAACCCGTTGGTCCAATGGAACTAAACATTGATATTCCTCCTCGTCTCAAGCTTCAAAGATGCGCATATTCGGCCAGATGTTCGTAGATGTCTCTGCTGCGTTCTTAATTTAAGCCCATCATACCACAGATGTAACCACTTACATAACCCGCAATATTCACAAATAAGAGATATCACCTTACTAACCCACATTGATTTATGTCTAATCGGATATCATGCCCGAGAGTCCGTACCCGCTTATTGCTTGAACTGACCCGTAACCATCAACAGCGCTTCCGGAAGCTGATCCATAATGGCAGCCAGATGTTCATGCACACCCTTCGGTGTACCAGGCAGATTGACAATCAGCGTGCGTCCACGAATGCCACATACCCCACGGAACAGCATGGCAGAGCGGTTTTTGCTCATTACACTGTACCGCATGGCCTCTGCCATACCAGGAACCTCACGTTCAATTACCCGCCGGGTCGCTTCCGGAGTAATGTCACGAATGGCCAGCTCCGTGCCACCGGTCGTCAGCACCAGATCGGCGTGAAAATAATCCGTCATCTCAATCAAAGCTGCAATAATCTCATCGGGTTCATCCGGAACGATGCGGTACTCCACGATTTGACCACCCAGCTCTTCTTCCACCAGCTCCCGAATGACTTGTGCACTCGTATCCTCACGTTCACCGCGGGCTCCTTTGTCACTGGCTGTCAGGATTGCTGTTCTCCACACCATAAAGATCACCCTTCTCCTCTATGAAAATAAATATTGCCTATCGGCTGTAATCACCGTTTTTGCCACCACTCTTGTAATTCAGCATGGTTGGACCGATAATCATATCTTTTTGCATGGCCTTGCACATGTCATAGACTGTCAGTGCTGCAGCCGAGGCTGCCGTGAGCGCCTCCATCTCAACACCCGTTTTACCTTCGGTTTTGACAGTAACTTCAATGTGTAATTCATCCACTCCGTTATCGTGAAAACGAATATCCACACCCGTCAGTGCCAGAGGATGGCACATCGGAATCCAGTCCGATGTTTTCTTCGCGCCTTGAATTCCGGCAATCTGAGCCACAGCCAGAACATCACCTTTGCCGATTCTGCCCTCCCGAATCGCTTCCAGTGTATCTGGATTCATCGTCACCTTGGTTACGGCCACAGCTGTACGCACGGTAACTTCCTTACCCGAAATATCAACCATCCGGGCCCGCCCCTGTTCATTAAAATGGGTCAGTTTGCCACCCGAAGCCTGGCCGTTGTTCACTTCTGAACTCAATCACATCACAACCCTTTATTCGATATGTAATATACCTTCGGTTGTTATCAACAGATCAATCCGCAGATCGAGCAGCTCCATCGGGATCTCCTCTTGCAGCTGACCCGGCAATACCATCGCAGCCATCAGCGGTTTCTTGCCCGTCATCGCACATGCTGCTGCAAGCGTCTCGGCAAAACGATCATAATAACCGCCGCCATATCCAATGCGCCCTCCATGTAGATCGTAACCAAGCCCTGGTACCCATACGAGATCGATATCCGGCCAATCTTCAGGTGACAGCACTTCACAGGATTCCCTGGGTTCCGGTATCCCCCATATGCCTGGCTCCAGATCATGTTCTCCGGTCACTCGCCGCAGCTCCATGCGAGGTGGATTCGCCAACACTTTCGGTGCAAACATCAGATCTCCATGATTCCAGCCCTCTTGAAACAGAAAAGCTGTGGACGCTTCGCTTCCATAGGACAAATAACTGAATATGACGAGTGGTCTGTTCAAGACCTTGCTCTTAGCCTGTCTAAGACGCTCCAGCTCCCGCCTCACTCCATCGTTAATCTTAGCCATCGCCTGTTGACGTATGCTCACATCCATCAGATCACGGCTCTGTCTCAGCCTGGATCGAAGCTGGCTTTTCAGTTCCGCATGATCCTGCATATCCTTGAATAACCTCCTGTTGATAGGGAAGGTAAAAAAATCTTTCATTAAAAACAAATGTATATGTTATGACCAGTTGTCATCTTGTTGAAATGTTTAAATGATTCATTTTCTGCAAAATCCTCATGTAATAACATGCCTTCTTTCAGTTTATCATTGATTGATCAAAAAGACTACATGCCCCATGCGTTCCCAATCGGTGCAATTGCTCTGTATTTCATGTAAACTGGGATATAGTTGTCATATCAAGAACTGGACCTATGGAGGAACTTAATTTTATGCTGCTGCAAGTATCCGGAATTATCAAACGTTTTGGTGTCGATCCAATCCTGGACGGCGTGAACTTACAAATATTAGAACGCGAGCGCATCGGCCTTGTCGGTGTAAACGGTGCAGGAAAATCCACTTTGCTCAAAATTGTAGCGGGTGAAATGTCCTATGACGGAGGACAGATCTTCAAATCCAAAGAAACGACGCTGGGTTACCTGGCTCAGAACAGCGGGCTGCAATCGGATCGCACCATCTGGGAAGAAATGATGAACGTGTTCGCTCATCTGACACAGGCAGAAGCCGATCTGCGTCAGATGGAACGCGATATTGCCGACCCTGCCCAGATGGAAGACGAGAAAAGGTACGCGGACCTGCTGGAACGTTATGCGAAACGCTCCGACTGGTTCAAAGACCATGGCGGTTATGAGATGGAAACCCGTATTCGCAGCGTGCTGCACGGGATGGGATTCGGCGAGTTTTCGCCAGACACCCCCATTGCCACGCTGAGCGGCGGGCAGAAGACACGCCTTGCGCTTGCTCGCATTTTGCTTCAGGCACCCGATCTGCTCATGCTGGACGAGCCTACCAACTATCTCGATATCGCCACCCTTACCTGGTTGGAAGATTATCTGAGAGGATATTCAGGCGCACTGCTCGTCGTATCCCATGACCGTTACTTCCTCGATCGGCTCGTAACGACCATCGTAGAGATCGAACGCCATCGCTCCAAAAAATATACGGGCAATTACAGCCGTTATATGGAACTTAAAGCTGCCGAATATGAGACGCAGATGAAGCAATATGAGAAACAACAGGGCGAAATCTCGAAGATGGAAGATTTTGTCCAGAAAAATATTGTACGTGCGTCGACGACCAAACGGGCTCAAAGCCGCCGCAAGGCCCTTGAAAAAATGGACCGCCTGGATAAACCGATGGGCGACCTGAAAAAAGCCCATTTTTCCTTCGAAACAGCCGTTATGTCCGGCAAGGAAGTACTTCGTGTGGATCAACTATCGGTTGCTTATGATGAGGCTTCGCCATTGTTCCGCAATGTATCCTTCGATCTGCGGCGCGGGGAAACCGTTGCCCTGATTGGTCCAAACGGTATTGGTAAATCCACCATGCTGAAGTGTCTCACCGGAAGTTTACGTCCGGTAACCGGGGATATCCAGTGGGGAACGAAAGTACAGATTGGCTATTATGATCAGGAGCAGACCGGGCTCAATCCGTCCAACACGGTTCTGGAAGAACTGTGGAGTGCCTATCCCGGGATGGAAGAAGCACGAATTCGGACTGTCCTCGGAAACTTTTTGTTCAGCGGTGACGATGTGCTCAAGAAAATCTCCTCCCTCAGCGGCGGGGAGAAAGCACGCGTCTCTCTCTAAGCTGATGTTGAAGGAAGCCAACATGCTCATTCTGGATGAGCCTACCAACCATCTCGACCTGTTTGCTAAAGAAGTGCTGGAAGCCGCATTAATGGATTATGAGGGCACCCTGCTGTTCATCTCCCATGACCGGTATTTCCTCAACAAGATGGCTGAACGGATTGTGGAGCTTCATCCAGGTGGAACGGAACACTATCTTGGAAATTATGATGATTATGTGGAGAAGAAACAGGAGCTTGAGGACATCGCACGCGAAGCTGCTGAGGCACGTCAGGCTTCATCCAAGAACTCGTCCAAATCCGATCCGAGCACAGCCACAACCGAGAAATCTGGAGCGGCTTCGTTCGAAGCAGATAAACAAGCCAAGCGTGAAGAGCGGAATCGGCAACGCAAGCAGGAAGCTCTGGAACAACAGATTGCGGAACTCGAAACAAAGATTACAGCGCTTGAGGAGCAGATGGCTCTGCCTGAGATCTATCAGGATTATATGAAGCTGCAAGAACTTCAGCAACAATCGGAGGAACGTAAGGCCAAGCTCACCAAGGCATACGAGGACTGGGAAGAACTAGCTATGGAATAGTACTCACTCAGAACATGACTTAATCGCGTCCATACAATATAGCTGTACCTCATAGTTGTACTTCCGGCTGATCCCTTATGGGGATCAGTTTTTTGTTGAGATCTAATATGTTGAAATCATGTTTCCTGGGATTGGACTTTCCTATGAGGAGGATCAGGGCATGTTTTGGTTTTTGTCAAATTTACTCGAATTGAGAAGAAATATTTTTATGCTCCCCTCTCTTGTTTATCCACAGCAAAGCAAGATAGCAAGCACATTAATAACCTTAATTATACAGCGGTAGAATAGCCTTTTACACACAAAAACCATATTTATCCACTAAGTTATCCACGTTATCCACAACTTTGTGGATAGTAAGCAGTCATTCTATCCCCTAAACCCTTTTCGTTTCGAAAACATCACTGGTTTGACTTTAAGGTGGTTACCCACAATTTACACTGGATATGTGGATAACTATAGTCACACCTTGACAAAACCATATATCCTCCCTTCTTGCTTCCTCCATAAAAAGACAAAAGCAGACCTTTGTAGTTCAAGGCCTGCCTGTTGTTACTCAGTTCTTACGATGCGTTTACAGCGATTCGCGATAGTTACTATTGCTGCTGAACATACGATCTGACCAAGATAATCTACGCGTGTGCTTGTTCATGATGTTCGGAAGTCTCCGCCTTCAAGCCAGCTGCATTACAGGCCGCTACATAAGCCAAACCGGCAGCCATGACAATATCATTATGTGTTGCCGTTCCTCGGAACTCACGTCCTGCACGCTCCACGGTAACTACAGCCTCTGCACTTGCTCCCTCTCCCCCGCTCAAGGCATGCATCTCCATATCGACAAAAGCAATATCATCCGAAATGCTCTGACCAATCGCACGAATGGTTGCATCCACTGGACCCCGCCAACGGCAGAGTAAGATTGTTCTCCTGCACTTGTGCGAATGCGAACAGCGCCATTCGATCCGTCATGCTGCCCGCCGTCACCTGCAATTCAATCAGTTCGTAATCCTGTGCAGGAATATTCATGGTCTGGCTAACCATCTGCAATAACTGGTCGTCACTGACCACTTTTTGCTGGTCTGCGGTTTCTTTGAACACCTCATACAATTGCTCCATCTGTTGCTCATCCGGCTCAAAACCGTATTTGCGAACCCGATCCTTCAGGGCGTGACGACCGGAGTGTTTGCCCAGAATAATCATGCTGCGCGGGATACCCAGCGCTTCCGGTCCATAATCTCATAGGTATTCCGATTCTTCAGCAGACCATCCTGGTGAATGCCGGATTCATGCTGGAATGCATTACGTCCCACCACCGGTTTGTTGTATGCAATCGGAAAATGCATCGCACGGCTAATCTGACGAGAAGTCTCATACAGCTGGTTGAGCTTAATGTTCGTCGTTGCACCAATAACATCTCCCGAGTTTCCAGCGCCATGATCAGCTCTTCCAGAGCACAGTTGCCCGTCCGTTCTCCGATACCATTGATCGTCACCTCAATCTGGGAAGCCCCATTGGCAATGGCTGCCAAGCTATTGGCTACGGCCAGACCCAGATCATTATGACAGTGCGCACTATATCGAACCTGATCCCCACCTCTTGCACCCTCACGCACCCGGCGGAACATCTCGCCATACTCATGTGGCAGGGCATACCCCACGGTATCCGGCAGGTTGATAATGCTGGCCCCTGCTTCAACCGCGACTTCGACCATCTCGATCAGATCGTCCATCTTCGTTCGAGCCGCGTCCATCGCCGTGAACTCTACGATGTCCGTAAACTGGCGTGCATACGATACCATCTCACGAGCGGTAGCCACCACTTCACTACGCGGACGGCGCAGCTGATGCTCTATATGAATATCGGAGGAAGAGATAAACAGGTGAATTCGGCGCCGGGCTGCATCTGCTGTTGCTTGAACCGCTGCATCAATATCACCTTTGACCGCACGTGCGAATCCACAGATCTCCACGTTCTGCAACTGTCTCGAAATCGCCTGAACCGCCGCGAACTCACCAGGACTGGAGATCGGGAATCCAGGCTCAATGACGTCGATCCCCAGAGAAGCCAGTTGGTGTGCCAGTTCGATCTTTTGCTCGGGTTGCAGACTCGCTCCCGGTGCCTGTTCTCCATCGCGCAGCGTTGTATCAAAAATTTCAATCATGCGTTTGTTATTAGTCGTTGTCATATTCATCAACCTCCATCGATTTTGTAATCCTTTTTGTTACGATCCACGAGCCACAGAACACCCGCTGATCGCCATCAATGTTGTTATATATTTTGTTTGTAAATGCGTATGTCGTTTGTTGCTTAGTCCTTGGTCCTTGGTCTCCATAATGCCTGCTGGATATCTAATGGCGATACCTGATGTACGATGTCCATTAGTCGTTGCTGACCCTGCTTGCTTGTGACAGGGTGTACGTCGACTTACACCCTGTACTTCTCACTTTTCAATCTCCATATGGTTCATTCCCATGCCCACCCTGCTGCCGGCAGCAAACACAAATAACCCGCCATCTCTTATAAGAGACGGCGGGTTATTATCCCCTCCGCGGTACCACTCTCGCTTGATGGGCCAGGCTTGCGCCGGACTCCATCCACCTCGTCGTCTCCGATATCCGCTGGATGTGAGTGCATGCACAACATCACTGGAATTCGGAGAAACACCCTATAACGCGGGTTAACCGTTGCTGTGTAACGCACGTCGTTGTCCGTTAGGACAACTGGCGATTGATATCGTCCGCACGCTTCCACAACTCCGTTCCCGGGCGAGATTCGAATGACTCAAGCCACTGCGTCGCACCACCCCGCAGCTCTCTGAGCGCTTTATCATTCTACTGCTCCCGTTCATCACATTTATCATATGACCTAACATCATTCATTGTTATTTTAGAAATCAAAAAAGCCTGCCACCTCATGCAATAATGCAAGAGACGACAGGCTGTTCACCTTCGCGGTACCACTCTTGTTGACTTCCTTCCTGTTCACTCAAGACAACCCCTGGATGCTTACATACATCCGGATCACTTGAAGCAGCCTGAAAGCCCCCTCAGTTATTGTCGGCCAGTTCCAATCCTAACGATCCATCCGACAACGGCCCATTCACGGAGGCAACCCGTAACCATGTACTTTGGGCCATAATCGGCCTTCGGATTCTCCCGGGGAGTCACCGTGTTCCATCGTTCCGCTTCCAGGTGAGTTTCAGGTTTCCTTCGACTGCGTTGCACCATACCGCAGCTCTCTAAGACCGGGATTGACCTTACTGTTCCTGTTCATCGCGTTTAACCATATCAGGAAGATAACTTCCTGTTTAAATTTGTAACTAATATACAATCTTCACATCCAGGCTGTCAACTCTTAATCTCAAACGGCCTGTTTATATAAACTAAAAGTGCGCTCAAAAAGATCGGTTTTCAGTACCGAGAAGATGGGATAAAGCCAGAAATGAAGTAGCGGAGCCTAGTTAAAACTACGTGAGCAACTACAATGTTTCCGAAGGAAACATACTTCGTAAGCCTCCCCCTTATTTCGGCTGAATTCCAACTTCGATGCTGATGATGCCGCTAGGCATCATTCGTAATCAAAAGCGGGCTTTTTGAACAACCTCTATAAGGACTGAACGGACCATTGCTCCAGGGAAAGCCCCGGATCAGCTTTGGCATCAAATTCAGAGATTTCCCCCGCTGCCATTTCAGATACGCAGCCGCTCCAATCATGGCCGCATTATCCGTACAATATTCCATTGGCGGGATTAACAGCTCAAGCCCTTCCTTCGCGCAACGCTCCTGTAGTGCTGAACGCAATCCCCGGTTGGCGGCAACACCACCGCACAACAGCAATTGTTTTGAACCATACTCACGGACTGCTCGTACAGCTTTCTCCACCAGCACTTCTACGACAGCTTCCTGGAAACCACGTGCAACCGCAGATGGCTCCAAGGTTTCTCCGCGCATTTTAGCCTGATTGAGCGCATTCAGTACCGCAGACTTCAGACCACTGAGACTGAAATCATATGAGCCTGCTTCCAGCCATACCCGAGGCAAAGGCACCACGTTATCCGCTTCAGACGCCATCCGGTCCACATGCGGACCGCCCGGATAAGGACAGCCCAATGCACGCGCTACTTTGTCATAGGCTTCACCTACGGCATCATCACGGGTACGGCCAATCAGTTTGAACTTGCCCTCGGATTCCATATGCACGAGTTCTGTATGTCCACCGGATACGACCAGTGCCATCGCCGGGTATTGCAGTTCATGCGTAAGCCGGTTGGCGTAGATATGCCCGGCAATATGATGTGTGCCAATGAGCGGTTTGCCCAGTGCCATTGCCAGCGTTTTGGCCGCAACAATTCCGACCAGCAGCGCCCAACAAGTCCCGGGCCTTGCGTCACGGCGATTGCACTCAGATCACGCGGACGAATGCCGGATTGTTCGATCGCCTGTTCCAGCATCAACGTAATGACTTCCACGTGTTTGCGTGAAGCCACTTCAGGAACCACACCACCGAATGCCTTGTGCGTCTCGATCTGGCTTGAGATCAGATTGGACAGCACTTCCCGGCCGTCCTTGACTACAGCTACCGATGTTTCATCACAGCTTGTCTCCACCGCCAAAATGTAGGATGGTGCAGAATTTATTTTTTGATTGAGTTCGTTCATGAATCCAGTACGCTTCCTTCCTCTTCGCCGCTCCGGCCTGCAGACGGCAAGTTCGCCCACATAATCATCGCATCTTCCCCATTATCGGAGTAATACCCTTTACGAAGACCCGCCGATTCAAACCCTTTTTTCTGATATAAACGCTGAGCTATGGTGTTCGAGACTCTGACCTCCAGCGTCATTCGTTCCATTCCGAGATAAGCCGCTGTACTCATTAATTCATCCAGCAGCTTTTCGCCAAGCTTGCGTCCACGATACGCACCTCTGACTGCAATATTGGTAATATGGGCTTCATCCATAATTGTCCACATTCCGGCATAACCAATAGCTTTACCTTCCAATTCCATCACCATATATTTAGCAAAATGATTGTGTGTCAATTCATTTTGAAATGCTTCTTCCGTCCAGGGCAGGGTAAAGGCCTCATGTTCAATCTCCATCACATCGGGAATATCCGCGAGTGTCATGAACCTGAACTGAAGCGATGCTTCCTGCTTGTTATTCGCCACGTTGTCCATCTGCTTCCCCCTTTAGTGCGTGTTCAAAAAGACCAGTTATCAGTACCGAGAAGATGGGATAAAGCCAGAAATGAAGTAGCGCAGCGTAGGGAAAACTACGTGAGCAACTACAATGTTTCCGAAGGAAGGAAACATTCTTCGTAAGCCTCCCACTTATTTCGGCTGAATCCATATTCGATGCTGATGATACCCCCAGGCATCCTTCGTAATCAAAAGCTGACTTTTTGAACAACCTCTTTTAGCCTTTGCGCAGCAGATTGGCTTCCGCTTCAGACAACTGGGTATAGTTTGGCACCAGTGCATGCACGTCATCACGCTGACCTGCAAGCAGCGCGGCGGCGCCCAGGCGCCCAACCCAGCGGCCTTCCAGCTCATAAGGTACGAGCTGGAGCGCCGTGCCTGCGGGGCAGCGAAGCTCCGCCGCTGCCGCAGCATGAGGGCCCGTCTCGCCGACGATCCAGACGGCTCGGCCGCTCTTCCGGCGCCGCCTCCGCCATGCGGGCGGCGAGGGCTTCCAGCCATCCGTCCATCTTGCGGATGGCATCAGGCGCCAAACGCCGGGGCACATCGCCCCCGGCGGAGGCAAACAGCGCGGTGCACGCTTGACCGCGCCTTGCATCCACAAGCGGAACGATCCAGTGGACAGGGGCAGCATCTATGCTGCCCTGGTCCGCGGATGGCGTTCCGCCAGCCCCTGCTGCGGCATCCTCTGCCGCAGCTTCCGCCTTGGCGGCAAGGCCGCTGTGCCAGCCGCCCCAGGCGAGGGCCTGAAGGCTGGACACCCCGGCTACGGGGATGTCCCACGCCCAGGCCAGTGTCTTCGCCGCGGTCACCGCAATGCGGATGCCCGTGTACGAGCCTGGGCCAACGCCCACGGCAATGCCGTCCAGTTGCCCAGGCTGTGTGCTGCTGGCGGCCAGCAGCTGCTCCATCACCGGTACGACGTGTACCGAATGGTTGCGCTCAGCGCGTTCATTGCGTTCTTCCAGAAGCGCATGACCTTCCATCATCGCCGCTGCCATTACTGCGGTGGATGTATCCAACGCCAAAAACCGCTGACGCGGCTCTTTTTGTAAATCTTCCATCATCATTTGACCCCATTCTGTCTGAACTGTCGGCACAGGGCTGCATAAGTCTCGCCGTACCCATCCAGTGTAATCGTTCGATCCTCCAGGCCCGTGGTTTCAATCTGCACATGCAAATGCTCTTGCGGCAGCAATTCGGGAATGATACTCGACCACTCCACCAGACTGACTCCGGCTCCATAGAAATATTCATCAAGTCCAAGCTCATCGGCTTCTTCCAGCGATATGCGATATACATCCATGTGATATAAGGGCAGGCGCCCTTCGTACTCCTTGATTAGTGTGAATGTGGGACTGCTTACCACATCACGTACACCCAAATGCCAGGCAAATTTCTGTGAGAATGCCGTTTTTCCCGCGCCCAGATCACCATCCAGAGCAATCACCATGCCGGCGTTTGCCTGTCTGGCGAGTGCGGAAGCGAGTGCTTCTGTATCTGCAATGCCATGGGATGCATACACCCACTGCTCGTGCGTCTGATTCAATATTCGCCCCACCTTTGGCGGTCCAGCCGCCTGAGTTCACTTTGAACCTTATTATATCGGTCCCTTTCTTCCCCGCAACAACCCTGGCAAAAACCAAAAACCGGTACCTCTCGGTACCGGCCGTGTCATGCATATATCTCAGCTTTTATTCCTTGCCGAATTCTCAAATAACGATATGCTGCCTGAATCTACTCCTCCAAGCGATCCACACGTACCGTCTGGGTATTCCCTGGTCTGCTGCCAACCTGAACGGTCGCCATCCCATTGGCTTCGTCCACGTTCTCGATCCAGACCGGATCTCCTTCCAGCGTGACCGCAATGGTATCCTTGGAATCATATATCGCTTTGGCGCGCTTCGCATCCATCATCTTATTCATACTCCCCTTCCGGATCTTCATGTGATTCTCGAACCATGCTATCTGTTGTACTTTCGCCAATATAACCGTTATCTTCCGTAACCTGTCCCCGCCTAACCCTTCATTTACCATCCGGTCGATGTCAAGCATGAACGATTCCCGATCAAGGGGCAATTCTTCCGAAGTGACCGCTTCCCAATTCACAGCTGTGGCGGGTGTATAGAATTCTTCAGAACTTTCGGCTTCCGCAAGAGGATACGGAGAAAATGCATGCTTGTGAGCTTCTTCTTCATCACGTCTGTTCTTCAATATTGCACCTCCCGGCATATATGCTTCGAGAATAACTAACCTTTCCACGCCCATCTTCCTGTCGGAATTCAAGCATGTTTCTGTTATCATCCCCGAGTCTCGCCGAACCATACGAATTCGTTCGTCCATAACACGATTATCCCTTGCGCCAGATGCCCATACTAATCAAAAGCGGAATTTTTGAACAACCTTACGAAAGGAGCCGACCTATGCATACCGTCTGGAAAGGTGCAATCAGTTTTGGCCTGGTGCATGTCCCTGTCAAAATGTTCTCGGCTACCGAAGACAAAGACATCTCCATGCGTTATATCCATAAAGTCTGCGGCAGCCCGCTCGCTTATGTTCGTCAATGTCCCTCCTGTGAAGTGGACGTGAAATGGGAAGAGATCACCAAAGGCTATGAGTATGAGAAGGGAAAGTTTGTGCTCTTCGAGAAAGAGGAATTGGAAGCGTTGAATGATTCCACCGGCAAAACCATTACCATACTGGATTTTGTCGACTTGACTGAGATTGACCCGATTTATTTTCAAAAAACATATTACCTCTCGCCTGATCAGGCTGGGGGAAATGCCTATCAGCTGTTGATGAACGCAATGCGGGATACCGGCAAGATCGGCATCGCCAAAATCTCCATCCGCTCCAAGAGCAGCCTCGCTGCCATACGCGTGCTGGAAGATTGCCTCTCCATGGAGACCATTTTCTATCCGGATGAGATTCGACCTGTCTCCCAAGTGCCCAACCTGCCGGAAGTGCAGAACGTGAATGAGAAGGAGCTCACGATGGCAAAATTGCTGATTGATCAATTGTCCACGCCTTTTGAGCCGGGTAAATACAACGATGACTATCGCAGCAAACTGCTGGATCTGATCCAGCACAAAGTGGCAGGCGAAGAAATCAAGATCGCTCCTGCCAAACCTGAAGCCAATGTCATGGATCTGATGGCTGCCTTGCAGGCAAGCATAGAGGCCGTGAAGCCTATCCCGGCTGACCCTGGGACAACAACGGCCAAGCCCAAGAAACGCGCACCGCGTAAAGTGCCCGCTCAAGCAGTTGCCGGAGGAGAATCCGATACACCTGAACCAGCCAAAAGAAAAAAAGCGACGCCCAAGCCAAAAGCTTGAATACACTAAGGCTAAGGCATGAACGACTACATGATATCCTCATGTCATGATCTGTACTCTCAATCCGGCTCACAGTCGGATTTTTTTGTTTTGCAGAACGCTCGGAACCGTTCTTGTCGATAAAGCTCCAGCTATAATTGTAAAATGAGATTGACGAAAGTTGATTTATATTTTATATTTACTTATGAAAAGTAACTTATTTATGAATATACAGTCATCCTGTAATTCTGCTTCAACAGCATGCCATTCAATACTCCATTTTCAACGCATATACGCAATCAAATAATAACCCCTAACTATCTAAGATCAAGGAGGAAACAATCATGAATACAACGTATCAGATCCCTGCCACAACCCATCTGGGTGAAGTGAGTCTGCGAATTATGAACCTGGACCGTTCGATTAAGTTCTATACCGAAGTGGTTGGATTGAAATTGCTGGAGCGTAGTGGCAAAGTGGCTACGTTGACTGCCGACGGGAAACAGTCCCTGCTGCGATTGGAAGAACTGACGAATGGAATTACCCTGCCGGAACGCTCACACGCTGGCTTGTATCATTTCGCTATTCTGCTGCCGGAACGCAAATCCCTGGGTCTTGCTCTTCGCAATCTGGCTGCATCCGGGATTGATATCGGTCAAGGCGATCACTTGGTCAGCGAAGCCTTCTATATCTCCGATCCCGATCAGAACGGAATTGAGATCTATGCTGACCGTGCTCGTGAGACCTGGAAACGCGATAGCGACAATAACTACGTGATGGCAAGTGATCCGGTTGATGTGGAAAGCCTGTTTGCATTATCCGAGAATGAAACCTGGCAGGGTCTGCCTGCGGGCACCGTTATTGGTCACGTACATTTCCACGTCCGCAGTCTGGAAGAAGCCCGCAACTTCTACACCGGCATACTCGGTTTTGATATCGTCGGTAACTTCGCCAACATGTCGGCACTGTTTGTATCGGCGGGCGGCTATCATCACCATCTCGGACTTAATATCTGGGCAGGAGTGAATGCACCTGTCAATCCGGATAACGCTACAGGAATTGACTACTTCACCATCGTGTACGCCACGAAGGAACAATTGGATCAGGCACTTGAACAATTGCGTCAATCCGGCGCAGTCGTTACACAAGTGGAGGATGAGTGGTTTACGGTAGACCCGCAGAATATTCGTATACATCTGACAATGGAGAACTGATAGGTTTAGGCGTTGGTATATGTTAGCTTAACTACATTTATGGAGCCCGTGTAACTAATTTCTCTATATCCCAGAGAGATCGGTTACACGGGCTTTTTGAGTTGGCTTTTATAAATCTGGCACTATTGGTGCATTCTAACCATAGACAAGATACGTTAAGGAGACACCTCATGATCGAAAAGGGACGTTTGACTGTTAGACAGCTTGCTTCACTCCTGTTCCTGTGCACCATTGGGGAGCAGATTCTGGTCTTCCCTTCCATGATTACATCCTACGCCCATCAGGATGCCTGGTTATCAGCATTATTGGGAGTCGCGGGGGGCCTTGGCATACTTTTCATTATGCTTGCTGCCTACAAACTGCATCCCCGGCTGAATCTGATTCAAAATGCCCTGCACACACTCGGACCCTGGATCGGGACTTTGTTTGGCTCTTTTTATATTTTTTACTTCCTGATCAGCACCTCCACATTCATTAGGGAGATTGGCGATTTCATGTCCACCGAAATTTTGCCGGAATCTCCACTGCTGGTTATGCATTTGGTTTTTGTGTGTGCGCTGATCTGGGGGCTTCTGTCGGGTCTGGAGAGCATCGGCAGGAGTGCTGAAGTTTTTCTTCCTCTAATCGTGTTGTTTCTGCTAATCTTGACGGTGTGTCTACTCCCTCAAGCACGTTTGACCAACATCCAACCTGTGCTTGCACAAGGCTTTCTTGATCCACTCAAAGGTTTTTTCGCTGTACTCACGTATCCTTATTGCGAGCTGTGTATTTTCATGATGCTTTTTCCCTACACCAAAAAGGAATCCCATCTGGAGAAGGACATCCTGCTATCCGGAATGTTTGGCGGATTGTTGCTTACACTCACGCTGATGATGTGTCTACTCGTTATGGGGCCATTTATGACACAGCATCACTGGTTCGCCTCCTTCAACCTTTCCCAGAAGATCAATATCGGAAACTTTATACAACGCATCGAAGCGTTCATGGCATCGGTCTGGCTTATCGCTGTTTTCTTCAAAGCCGCTCTGTTTTTCTACAGTTTTGTCCTGGGCGTCGCCAACCTGTGTCGCTTGTCCAGTCACCGTTCTCTGATCCTGCCGGGTTCCATGCTTATTCTCGCCATGTCCATTCTGATCTCACCCGACCAGAACTTTTATCTCAAGGTCATCATTCCCTATTGGATTGATTGGGATCTGACCTGTGGGATTGCTCTGCCGCTGCTGCTTATTCTGGTGCATCATATGAAGTCTCGCTTTCAAAAAATATAACCACATTCCAAATTGACCTGCGCAGACGGGTTGATGCGAGAGAGGAGTTCTCCATGTTCAAACCGTTGATTCCGTTCGAACCCGTCTCCCGGGATACCCTACCCACCGGACCGCAATGGATTGCGCAGGTCAAGTGGGATGGAGTCCGCATGCTTGCCTATGAGGATGGGCAGGAGCTTCGCCTGGTGAATCGCAGATTACATGACCGAACTGCACAATATCCCGAACTGGTGACACCACGTAATTTGTGCTCTGGTTCCTCGTATATTTTGGATGGCGAAGTTATTGCGTTGGACCCGGACACGGGAAAACCTTCGTTTTATCATGTTCTGCGGCGGGATCGCATGAGCAGACCCGAAGGCATCGCCCAAGCCATACATCAGATTCCGGTCACGTATATGGTATTTGATATCCTGTTCTATGAGGGGAAATGGGTGACGGATCAGCCTTTGGCAGATCGACAGCGCCTGCTGCACGAGGTACTTAACACCGCCCCGCATGTTCAGGAAGTCACCAATACACTGGATGCCGCTTCCCTGCTTTCAGTTATGAGACAGCATCAGATGGAAGGCATCGTCTGCAAAGATCTCACCAGCAGTTATGGCATACAGGGTAAGGACCCGCGCTGGCAGAAGCTCAAAATCATGCATGATGTATATGCCATGATCGGGGGAGTCACCTACCGGAGCGGTATTGTGAATGCTGTCGCGATCGGTGTATATGATGGGCCCAATTTTGTCTATATTGGTCATGTCGGGACTGGCAGGCTGAACGCCGATACCTGGCGTGAACTCACTCAACAAGTGCAGCCTCTGATCACGCAGGACAGACCGTTCCATAATGTACCCGAGCGCAGTGCAGAGACCACCTGGGTGGAACCGCAAATAGGTGTCAAAGTGCAATATATGGAACTGACACATCATCGCACACTACGCCATCCCAGTATCCAGACCTTCGCGGATGTAACCCGTGAGGATTGCTTGGCGAACCAGCTTCTTCATTGAATCAGCACATTATTCATTACGTATAGGAGGTGATCTGTATGGCCCCCAAGATCCAGGGAACCATCGTAATCGAAGGCATAGAGCTCACGGTCACGAACCCGGACAAACTGTTATGGCCGGATGCGGGTGTCACCAAGGCCATCTATCTGCAAAAGCTGGCTGCCCTGGCCCCCTATCTGCTCACGTATACAAACAATCGATTGCTAACCACCATCCGATACCCCCACGGCGCTGGAGGGACCTTTTTCTATCAAAAAAATGCCCCTGAGCCTGTGCCGGATTATGTACGAACCGAAGTCCACGACGGCATCCGCTATGTAATCATGAATGGACTTCCCGAATTGTTATGGCTTGGCAATCTGGCAGCACTTGAATTTCATCCTTCTCTTCATGCTGTAGGAAGCCATCTGCCCTGTGAATGGATGATTGATCTGGACCCCTCTCAAGAACATGAGCCCCGAATCATGCAGGCCGCACTCATCGTTGGCGAAACCTTGACTTCACTTGGGTTGAGGTCCATTCCCAAAACTTCAGGAGCAACAGGAGTTCAGATTATCGTTCCGATCATTCAAGGTGTAACCTTTGATGAACTGCGAGACATCGGCTATTTTGTTGGCAAATATGTCACTCAGAAGCACCCGGATCTATTCACACTGGAACGACTCAAAAAGGATCGTGGAGACCGCATTTATTTTGACTATCTCCAGCATTATGGAGGCAAGACCCTTGCCGCTCCCTATACACCACGTGCCAAATCCGGGGCTACGGTCTCAACTCCACTTACCTGGGATGAGGTTAAAAGCGATGTCTCCATTCAGGATTACCATCTGATGAACATTATTGAACGCTTGAACCACACCGGTGATTTGATTGCAGCTGTTGAACCCCAACCGGTAGAGCTCATTCTCAAGCATTTGAACAAAAAATAGCCGACTCCCTCATTACAAGGGTGCCGGCTATTCTCATTCGTGCGTATATGCATCGCTAATGGATACCTTTTTTCTTGAAACGTCCGCCCTTCACATCATGAATGTTGCCGATCGCCACAAAAGCTTGCGGGTCCCAATCTTCAACGATGGACTTGAGTTTCGCTTCTTCCAAGCGGGTAATGACAACAAAGATGATCTTTTTCTCGTCGCCGCTGAATCCGCCCTCTCCATCCAGGAAAGTTACACCACGACCAAGACGGTCTGTCAGGGCTGAACCGATATCCCGATACTTCTCACTAATGATCCATACCGATTTGGACTGATCCAGTCCTTCATTCACGATATCAATCATCTTCATCGCAATATAATATGCAATCATGGAATACAGGGCATTCGGCCAACCGAATACAAATCCTGCACCTGCGAAAATAAATACATTAATGAACAATACAATCTGTCCTACAGACAATGGTGACTTCTCACTAAGCAGGATAGCCACAATCTCCGTACCATCCAGTGAACCGCCAGACCGAATAACGAGTCCAACACCCACACCCAAAATCAATCCGCCAAATACAGCTCCAAGCAAAGGCTCTCCTGGTGTTAATGCAGGAACATGGTGCAATAACGAAGTCCCGATGGACATGACCACGATCCCCAGCAATGTGGATAACGCAAATGTTTTACCAATCTGCTTGTAACCCAGAATCAGGAACGGCAAGTTGAGCAAGGTCAGGAATACGCCGAGCGGCAGATGCGTAAGCTCTGACACCATAATTGAAATCCCCGTAATCCCACCATCAATAACACCATTCGGTACGAGAAATACTTCAAGCGATACAGCCATTAGTGCAGCACCGATCAGAATCATCACAATACGTTGCAGCAGCTTTAAAGTAAACACCGAGCTTTTGACCCCGCGGTCAGCTTGCTTGGCTGTTAGTTCTTTCACCGTTACATTGGACATGGTATCCCCCCGTTAAATCAGTGTGTGAATCCATTTTATAAATCATTTAAATACTCAGGGTGAATCTACATATGGAGAACCATGTACCCTGGCCATACAAGCACAAGCATCTAAAGGCGATATAAAATGGATTCAAAATGTTCTTCATCCCGGTTTGCACTTTCAAAAGAGAGCAAAAGGGAGCCTGTTTTCCCGCAGACTCCCCTCCTTCGCCAAGACATGATTTATATATCTATTATATCATAAAAGATCAAATTTGCACAAAATACTTAGCAAAAAGAAGATAAATTCACAAAAAGTGAACTTATCTTCAGAAATCTGCCCTAAATCGGCTAAAGAAGCGGAGAAAGCATCCGAGAAAGCATTTCTGCGCCTTTTTGCCATCGTGAACGCTGCTGAAATACTTTCCCATCGATCTGACTGCATTCCCGGAGATCACGTTCAAAGTCAGTGATCAACCGCTGAATCGCAGAGGACTCGAACAGGACAGCCGTCAACTCAAAATTGCAGAAAAAACTGCGCATATCCATGTTTGCTGTTCCGACTGTAGCGAGCAACTCATCTACGATCATCACTTTGGCATGTACAAAACCTTTGCGATATTGAAAGAACTTCACACCTGCTCGCAATAGTTCCTCCACATATGAGAGTGACGCCAGATGCACCAGCCTTGAATCGGATTGATACGGAATAATAATTCTTACATCGACGCCACTGACAGCCGCTGTTTTGAGTGCCTCATATAGTGCAGGATCAGGTATAAAATAAGGTGTGGTGATGTAGATCCGTTCACAAGCTACAGAAATGGCCCCAAAACACATCTCCTGAATGGCATCCCAGTCCTGATCCGGTCCACTGGCCAGTATCTGAATTCGCTCTTCCCCGCTACATATATGGGGAGGAAACAATTCTGAAAGCTGAGGTTCGGTGATGCGCTCACCAGCAGCCAGTTTCCAATCATTCAAAAACGTACTTTGCAGAAAGTATACGGCGTCTCCCTCAATCTGCACATGTGTATCCCGCCAGAAACCGACTTCTGGATATTGCCCAAGATAATCATCACCTACGTTAATGCCGCCCACAAAACCAACCTGTCCATCGACAACAACAATCTTGCGGTGATTGCGGTAGTTGACTCTGCGGTCAATCGTAGCGATGAGCGGTGGGAGAAAATAATGGAACTCCACACCTGCCTCCTGAAGTTCGCGAATAAAACTGCCTTTCATCTTGTGGCTGCCGAGACCGTCGCAGATAAACCGAACCTTCACACCCTCTTGCGCTTTACGAATCATGACTTCCTGAAACAAAGTGCTGATGACATCATCGCGGAAAATGTAAAATTCCACATGCAAATGGTGCTTTGCTTTTTTCATTTCTCGCAGCATTGCCGCGAATGCCTCTTCCCCATTGGTGAGTACCGTGCTGTGGTTACACCCCGTGATCGGGCTCTCCGACAGATGGGATAACAGGTTAAATAATCGATGCTGATGGCTGAAACGATCACCAGGCATCTGTTCGACATCTCCAATGATATGGGCTTGTTCCCAGATCGTTTCCTTCATTTCACGGAAGATGCGCGATCCACCCTTGCGGAGTTTTTTTCGTTTGTTATAATCCTGCGCCACGAAATAATACACTACAAAGCCGATCAAAGGTACGCAGAACAAAATAAACAGCCAAGCTACAGCTTTGCCCGGATTGCGAAATTCCAGCAAAAGAATTGTAGCTGCCTGAAAAATAAATACGATTAGTATAATGACCAGCCAGAACATTCGGCTTCCTCCTCAGGTGGCAAGCTTCATGACCTTGCCGTTCTATAGCTTTGACGAATATGCCTACAGCTAATCATAGATACCCAATAAAGACCCTGTTCGTAACGTACACTTAGATAAAACTTTACATAAGCAGATGGAATACTTGATTCTGGAAATTGCAAAACAGCGCTGTGAAGCCATTATGCCCATTCACCTTCCAGACTCTTCCTCTTTTCTTCATGATATGGTGGTCTTCTTACGTAAAATTAGATATAATACTCGTTAAAAACTTATTACTAAAAGGAGAACAGTAGTGAATGGACAGTGAGAGGTATGCGTTAAATTTAGTATTGGTTGCGATTTTGATAGGATTTTCGGCGTTTTTTGTTGCAGTGGAGTTCGCGCTGGTGCGGGTTAGACCAAGCCGGATCGACCAAATGATTGCAGAAGGAAACAAGCGTGCGCTGGCTGTGAAACAAGCCGTTGCCAATCTGGACGGATATTTGTCCGCCTGCCAGCTTGGGATCACGATTACCTCTCTGGGACTGGGCTGGCTGGGTGAACCAACGGTAGAGAAGATTCTCCACCCTGTGTTCGAGAGCATGAACATTCCTGATGCGGTTTCTTCATTCTTATCGTTTGTTATTGCGTTTGTTGCCATCACGTATCTGCATGTTGTCGTTGGTGAACTCGCCCCAAAAACGATTGCAATCCGGAAAGCGGAGACTGTTGCCTTGCTGACGTCTACACCTATCATCTGGTTTAACCGAATTATGTATCCTTTTATCTGGCTGTTAAACGGCTCAGCGAACCAACTGGTGAGACTGTTCGGAATCAAACCTGCTTCCGAGCATGAAGATGCTCACTCCGAAGAAGAGTTGCAGATCATTATTAATGAGAGCTTCGAAAGTGGTAAAATCAACCAAGCCGAGTTCGGTTATGTAAGTCGGATCTTTGCTTTTGATGAGATGTTAGCGAAAGAAATCATGGTACCCGGACCGATATGGTCTGCCTTTATGTAAATAAAACAAACGAGGAAAACCTGGAGATTATTCGTGAAGAGCAATATACCCGTTTTCCAGTCGTTAATGAGAGCAAAGACGATATTATCGGTATCATTAATACGAAACAATTCTTCCTGGAACTTTACGGAAATGATGAACCCGTTGATCTGTCTTCCCTGATTCAGCCTGTATCGGCTGTTCACGAAACAACTCCTGTGAAGGACTTGCTCAAGAAAATGCAGAAAGATGGCGTACACATTGCCGTGCTGGTCGACGAATATGGAGGAACTTCCGGAATTGTAACCATTGAGGATGTGCTTGAACAGATTGTCGGCGAGATCCGCGACGAGTTCGACGCAGACGAAGTGGAGGATATTCAGGTCATCAATGAGAACTATGTCATTATGGATGGCAAGGTTTCCTTATCGAAGGTAAACGACATGTTTATGTCCAGCCTGGATGCGGATGAGTGGGACACGATTGGAGGATGGCTCTATAGTCATCGTCCCGAGATGAACGAACAGGAAGAATATGAGTTCGAGAATCTGACCTTTGTTTTGCTGGAAAAAGACAAGAATCGGTTCTACAAAGTCGCTGTTGTTCCCAAGGAACCACTGACAATGTCCGACTATACCGATGAAGACGAGAACGAGTCCAATTGGACCAAATAAATCCATTTTATAGAGGATGTCCCATAAGTCATGAATATGACGGAGGACATCCTCTTTTAGTGTTATTTTTTTAATGAACCTGACACACGCTATTCGCTCCCATTGGCCCAGATCTGAGATCTAACGAATCACAGAGACACTATTTCGTCGATTTAATGGATTTTTAGGTTTGGAAGCCCTTTTATGACGAAATAGCGTTACTAGGGTTCGTTAAATCTTGCAACCGTTAATTATCTGCCTTTTAAGATGCGGTAGGTTCGTTAGCGCTTGGAGCAAGACGGAATTCCTTTTGAGACAGCCCCATTTCTAACTCAAGGTGTTACGCTTCTCCATGTTATTGTAATACCCACTTCGCAATATCATCGATAATGGCTTTGGAAACATTGGATGGCTCAGCGTACTCTTGACCAATCGAAAGTCCATCATAGCTGGATAACAGATGATTTACCTTTGGATAGCTACGGTACGTTACATTGGCATGACCTTGCAGAGCCGATTTCCAGGTTTGGAATTGTTTCATAGACACTTGCACATCATTTTCGCCCTGGATAATGAGCATAGGGGTATTTTGTGTTTTTGCCAATTCCGCAGGTACATAATCCCTCTGCTCAAACCACCAATAAGCAGGTTGAAGCGCAAACGCCTCAGGAAGATGATCTACAGAATAGTTAGGATCTTTCACAATCTTGGCAACATTTTTATAAAAATCAACCTGTCCCTGAATGATCTCCGTATCCAAACCAAGCTGCTTCATGCGATTGAGCAATTCGTCCTGCTGCTCGGTGAGCACATCGACAAAGCTGCTACTTGGTGCAGCAAGCAGAATACTACCTGCAATATCATGTTGATCATCCTCGGCAATGATTAACGGCATTGCAAACCCGCCTTGACTATGTCCAGCTACAAAAATCGCTGCAGAATCAATACTTTTATTCTTTTTAAGTAATTCCACTGCATCGTTTACCTGATCTACGCTCTCTTGTTTTAATGTGAATTTAGGCTGTGAAGCGACCTTATAGGTATGCTCATACGTGACCTTATCGTATCTTAATACGGCAACACCTTGAGAAGCTAAACCTACAGCAAGATCACGGAAAGGCTTCGCCCCACCAATGGCAGCATCTTGATTACTGGGCCCAGAACCGTGTACCAGAATGACCACCGGGAAAGGTCCCTCTCCTTTGGGCAAAGTTAATGTTCCTGGTAAAGCCAAATCCCCTGACCAACCGTAATGGCTTGTTCTGTATAGGCTGATGGGTCATCATAGCTTGGTTTTTGATACTCATCTGGCGTAGCGGGAGCAATATACAAGTCATCCACAAGTCCATCATCATTCATTCTGACCGTAATATTTATCTGAGTAAGCTCTGTCTTAAACGTATAGGTAACATTGCGATGCACGTTGTTATTTACTGTGTGCTTGGCTACGGCTTCACTTGTAATTTTGCCATTTTGTGCTTCTAAAGCTCCCCATAGCTGACTCAACAACGTCGGTGACAACACTCCACTCACCGAGGTATGAACATACTTGGCAGCCTCTTTGCCGTCACCCTCACTTAAAAGTGAAATGAACCGATCCTCCGGTGATGCCTTTAATGTCTCGGTAAGAAACCCTTCATCCATATAGGTAACCCCTTTCGTTAACCGAACAGGATTGTCCAAGGGGATCACTTGCCCGTTCACAATTGCCTGTTGGTCTCCTACCTTCACTACAATCGTAAGCTCACTTTTTCGAATTGTAATTTGTCCTGTTTGTTGTTGCCAAAGTACCTCTGCCCCATTCTTCGCTGCAATCTCACGAACTGGAACGAGATTTACAGGACCAGCGGGCTTCTCAGCAGCTGCTAAGATGGATGTTACCGGCAGCATAAGACATACGACAGTAAGAGAACATAATAGCTTTTTCCAATTATTCATCGTCATAACTCCTCCAAATCATTTTTATGATATGCATAGAACGATGAGCTTTTATTGGCTCAGAACTATACTTATACCAACCATAGCCAGAATGAATAACAACAAATACCAAGATAGTGGACGAGCAAAGTTCATCGTCCAGCCAATCCCATAACGTTTTTCTACGATAAAAGAAGGATCATTGGCATTGAAGTAAATAAAACCAAGCTTCCAATAATCATCGTCATTCACAGGCTGTTCCTTGGATCGTTCCCCATCTTCCTGATGATTACGAATCTTCCCTCCGCCTTGTCTGGCTGTGAGAGACAGCCATACCGCGCCTAACACGATCAGTACAGGGATAATGAAGCTCACGCCTGTTAATAAGACCAGATTGGGGACGAACATATTGATCTGAATGAAGGCAAATAAGATGGTAAGAAGCAATGCTGTAATGATCGTAAATAAGGACCACTTACGGCGGAATCGAATATGTTCAGCAGCAAATTGGGCAGGATTGGATGGAGTAAGCTGTTGTTTGCTTGTTTTAATACTCCAGTTTACCAACATCATCAATACAATGATTCCTAGCTGTACAAGATTAATAGCCAGTACTGAAAGGTAAGTTTTGGGCACACTGGAAGTGACATTGCCCTGAAAATCATATTTCATCGGAATGACGTTGGGCAGTGCGTTATAGTTCAAGATCGAAATGATCGCAATAGCCACAATAATAGCCATATGAATGAGAAACCAATAGTTTGAATAGGTGAGTTTATTTTGACGGAAGGTGGTATCGATTTTAACCCTTGGAGGTGACTCTACAGTTGTAAGCGTGCCTTTTATCTTGATCATCTTAGAACGAAAATATAGTTGCAGTACTGCCCAGTACACGATGAATATCATGGTGCACACACCGGTGATCATTGCGGTAGATTCTTCATTGGCAGACTGGAGTAAATACAGACAGGCAAGGATAACTATCCCGTTTCCAATCAGACTTACTGTAGCAAACGCTTCTCCGAAGCTTACGTAAAACTGGTGTATAGTAATTATATTGACTTACCGTAACTCCAAAGCTGATGGTTTCCCTTGTCACATAGGGTGCAAAGGATAGAAATAAGGCTACTGGAGCCAAGATTAAGATGACAGATAATAAACTAAATAGTTGCATACATAACACACTCCTTTATTCGTTTATTCCTTGTTGTGCCCCATCTTCACATCATCATAGACTTGAGCTAATACCGCAGATAATTCCTCTTTGCTCATGCCACGACAGATCGCTTCGGCAATAATCGGTCTTAATTCTCTTTGCTGTTTGTTCAAAAAATCATCTGTTAACTTGGGCATTCCATCAGGATTCACTACGACTCCCTTTTGTCTATGAACCAGAATGTACCCGTCTTGCTTGAGTATTGTATAAGCCTTGTTGACTGTATGAAGGTTAACACCAATATCTGCGGCCAAATTCCGAACCGAAGGTAACGCCTCACCTAGCTGTAACTCACCACTAGCAATACCTTCAATAATTTGATAAACGAGTTGCGAATAAATGGGAAGCTCAGATTGCATATCCAGTTGAATAATCAAGGGTTCACCTTCTCATTTGTTATCTGTTATATATAAAGTATAACAGATATAACATACGTAAGCAATCAGGTTGAAATAAAAAAAGCCGCATATCCATCGCGCGGGCCTATTATCTGACCCTTCACGATGGATATGCAGCTGATCTATGTGATTCGAGAAAACGTTAGGAAAATCATACTAACAAAGTGGTATTTCATTTAACATTCAAAGTTCAGTCTTGTCTTCGACAATTCGATAATGGATTTTGCGAACGATAATTTTCAGAATCATGTACAGTGGAATAACGATAATCATACCCAGGATATTCCCCAGGTCAGCGCCCACCAGCAACAGGATAACGGTCGTGAGTGGATGAATATCAAGCTGCTTGCCATAAACGTAAGGTGAGATCAGGTTATCCTGAATTTGCTGTGCGATCACAATGATCACCAGTGACCAGATCGCCATCGAAGGTGATTCGATAAACGCGACAATGACCACCGGAATAGCTGCCAGCAAAGCACCCACATAAGGAATGAAGTTCAGAATAATCGATACGACCGTCAGCAGCAATGCATAAGGCAAACCCAAGATGAGAAAACCGATGTACATCAGAATGCCCAGAGCAACATTAACAATGACTCGGCCTACAATGTAACTGCTTAGCGCCTCATCGATCTCATGGACGGTTTCTTCCCCATCCTTCCGATAACGCCTTGGCAGCAATAAAGTCAAATTCGTTCCAAACTTGCTGCCTTCCTTGAGCATGTAATATAGCATGATTGGGAACGTCGCCAGAATAATAACCAGATTCGATACCACGGAGAATAACCCGGAAACATAATCCGTTACCTGCGTGATCCCTTGGCTGAGAACATCGGATACTCGTGAGAATAGATTGGAATCATCAGGCAGGTATCTGGATACAAAATTACTCTTTTCAAGTGCACTCAACTGATCACTGAGCGAAGTAACCAGCACTGGAGCATTCTCCACAAAATTCATCAATTGCTCTCTCAATGAAGGCCATACCAGTACACTGAATCCTGCAATCATTAATGCAGTCACCACATAAATAATCAGAACTGACAATGCGCGCTTGATCTTATGCCTTTCCATATAATCGACGAGCGGTCGCAGCAGATAATAGAAGAAACCAGCAATCAGCAGCGGAATGATGATGATGTGAATGAGTGAGGTCAGGGGGCTGAAAATAAAGTTTACCTTATCCCCAAGATACACAATGAGCAGCAACAGAATAATTGCTGTACATATGCGGTAGAACTTGTTGTTAATCAAGAAACGTGATCCCTCCATGCGCTGCTCTGCCAAAGTGACTGCGGCGTTCATATGTATATCTAGTCATTACCTATGCTACCAATTACCCTTAAATGATAGTCATGCCACAGGCGATGCTGAATATACACTGTTTTCTTCCCAAAACAGCATTGGAGCAAAAAAAGAAGCAGGCGTTAGCCTGCCACATCTCTTTTGTTGAATACAACCCAGGAAATCACCATGAAAATAACATAATACACTGCCAGGACTGTAATGGAGAAACCCAGGGTCATTCCTGCACTTGGACCACCCATAAGCGCAAAATCCGTCCCCGAGCTCATGTATTTGCTAAGATCCATGTTGTTAAATAGAACATACTTGGCCCACTCATAACGGTCTGGATTGAATATGAGGGAGAAAATACTTTGCGAGAACATAATGAACAGGGATAATCCAATCGCAAGTGCACCTGAACGGAATACGGAGGACACCATGAAGGCAATCGCAAGCGTAATAAACAGATCAACGTACAGATATCCCCATAACGTTAGTGCACGACCAATCCCCGAAGGACCATCATGCGAGAACAGCAGATAGGACATTCCTGTTGCCATGACAATGACAGCCAGAGTACTCAAAATGCTGAAGATGATCACGGTGAGGTATTTGGAAGCCAGAATTTTGCTTCGTGACCATGGACGAATAAGCAGCAGTTTGATTGTTCCCCAAGTAAATTCCCCAGCTACCGCTTCTGCTGCAATTACAACACAGAAGATCGTGTTCAGGAAAAATACAATCTGCACCGTTGTTACAGCCGCTTCCCAGAATGGAACACCAGTGGACCCCATTCCTTCTCGCAGCAACACTGGCATTACCAGTGAGATCAGCACCAGAATCGATAACATGATCCAAGTGCGGGGACGACGGAATATTTTCATATTTTCATTCAATATCAGATTACCGAAACTACCCAATGCCTCCACCCCCAGTGACTTGCAAGAATTGTTCTTCCAGGGTATGAGTCACGTTACGAATACCATATACCTGAACCCCTTCGCTAACCAGCTTGGCATTGATGTCAGGAATCTGCTCACGAGACACCCGTACCACCAGGACATTGCCCTGTAAGGTAGCACCCTGAATCAGATCCGCAGCGCGCCCTGCATCATTCACTTCAAAAGCAACTTCTATTAATGCATCCGCACCTGTTTCCGCTCGAAGGTTTCTTACATCGATTAACTTGCCGTTCTGGATAATAGCCACAGTATCACACATCAGTTCCATCTCCGACAGCAAATGGCTGGAGACGAAGACTGTAATGCCCTCCGTTTGGGTGAGCTCACGCAAATAATCTCTCAGTTCCCGTATGCCCTGCGGGTCCAACCCATTGGTTGGCTCATCCAGTACAAGCAGCTTCGGTTTATGTAATATCGCTTGCGCAACACCCAGACGCTGGCGCATGCCCAGTGAGTAGGTTTTGACCTTATCGTGTATACGGGCGGTAAGTCCCACGCGCTCAATCGTTTCCGCAATCCGTTCTTTGGTAACGCCAGGAGACATGCGAGCAAAGTGGACGAGATTTTGGTACCCCGTCAGAAACTTGTACATCTCCGGGTTTTCCACAATGGCTCCTACCTGCGCTACTGCCTGTTCGAACTCATTCTTTACACTGTGTCCCGAGATCAAAATGTCACCCTTACTGATGGACATCAGTCCAACCATCATTCGGATTGTCGTTGTTTTCCCCGCGCCATTAGGTCCTAAAAAACCAAAAACCTGCCCCGGAGAAATATCCAGAGTCAGGTCGCTGACCAATGATCGGGAGGATATGATTTTGCTGACGCCCTGAATCCGGACGACCGGCTCCTGCTGCATTCAATCCCCTCCTTCATGGACGAGCATATATCTCATGCCCGTTTCTCATATGAACATAGTGTATCATAATCTTTAGTATATTGTCCTGCAAACTGGGATTTTCCCTGACGTTTCGCTTCAACTACACACGCTTCACAGCATCCAAGCGGCATTTCACTCCGGTAGAATCCGGTGCGAAATACGTGATTGCCTCCATTGCCCTCTTCCTTCATTTCGACAGAGCTTCTAGCGACCGACACAATCATCCCACAACTGACACAGTAAAAGCGGCCCGTTTCGATCAATGATATTCCTTCCCCTCACAAGGAGCTTAGAAGTCCTTGTTATTTGTCGTTAGACGCTGAAAATTGATACATTTTGTATCTATCTCGTAATTTACTTGACACCACGCCTATTGTCAAGGCTTTAGAGCCATAAAAACATGTAAAACACAAAAAAAGCTCCATAAATGCGACAAAAGTCTCGCATTTACAGAGCTTCATGTAAGGTAAATGATACAATTCGGTGCAACGTATGGGTGAATATCATCATGACTGAGTCCCGGTCTCGTTTACAACGATGCCCACGATGTCTGATCATTCACTACTATTTTCCTTTGCGGCACCCTCATGCTTCGAGTCTGGATAATACCACAATAAGGTCCAGTCATCGCCATCCTGTACCAGATAACAGATCTGCACAATATCGAACTGCCCAAACGTGCCTGAGTACGTTTGAGTAACCCGAATTTTGTAGGCTTCAGAGAATGGCTTCACGCCATCGATCACGGTTACATCGAACTCACGCTCCGGCTTCTCCATCTCCAGTTCAAAGGTCTCCACGCCAAAATGCTGCATGAAAATGTGTGCTCGGTTCTGTACATATGCGCTCTTCGGGAACCGCTCTTTCATCAGGGGATGAAAGAGTTCCCATGAACTGCCGAAATCACCCGTCTGCTCATATTTGTAAAATTCTTCAGCAACCGCTGCAGCTTCATCCGGTGTATCTGCACGAAATACATACGGAATGGTTCTGCCGATCAACCATAGTAAGATTAGAATGATCGCAATGAAGCCAATCTTCTTGAGCAAAGCATTCCTGTTCCTTCTTCGCAGCATGTCCCCGCCCTCCTTGTCCTACTCCATACTTATGATGGTTGGGGGACAAGTAGAAGCAGGTTCTGAAGACAGCATTTCCTGGGAAATCACTTATCGTGGATGGAAGCACGCCTTTTCTTAATAATCTTGCGGATAATGGAATGAAGTCCTGCATATATGGCAATTCCACAGCAACCGCCAAGCAAATCCACACCAACATCACGTATCGTGCTTGTCCGGTTCGGGCTGAACTGCTGAATATACTCATCTATGGATGCGATGATAAGTACCACAGCCAGAGCAGCAACAATACAAGTCATGATGCGGATTCTCCTGAATCGCAGCCCGCCATACACCAGCATGGCGAGCACAGCGTATACAAATAAGTGCGCACTCTTGCGAAAGATGAATTCTGCAAAATCATACGGTCGCTGCTTCAGAGAATACTCATACTCCCCATATGTGAATTGAATATCAGGAAGTACGAAACCAATCTGCATTCTTTGGGACCATTTATGAAGCCAAGGCTGAATGTCCTGCTGCTGAGAAGATTGGGTAGACATTGACCAGATGACCAGAATCCAGATTACAATCAGCAACAGAGCTATAAGAAATCCGTACGTTCTTCGTACATGCTTTTGTCTCGTGCGCCCGGAGCCCTCCTCCATCATTTTGATCTTCACCACTTTCATATCTCTCTCGTTATTCTATTGCTCCTACATACATGCCTCTGCCATTCGTACCTACATATACCTGACCATAGATTTGACGATCTGCCGCCATAATTTGCGGTTCATTACCTAACCCGATTCCAGCCCCTAAAGGACCTATATTGTTCCAGGTTGCCCCCATATCATCTGAACGAAAGAATCCATGCACGTTATTGACGGTACCATATACATAGACAGCTGGAACAAAATTACCAGGCTTAGCTTTTCCAAAGGCAAATAATTTGGAATTCTGCACACCCTGGACCTTGGAAAATGTATTTCCCGAATTCGTCGATGCATATAATCCATCGGTCCCCAAACTTACCCATACAGCATTCGCTACGCCAGGAGCAGCCTCAACTTTAATGAAGCTCGTATTGATATCCGTATTATATGGAAGGCGAACCGCATTCGCTTTGGACCAGTTGGCCCCTGCATCAGTTGAGCGATATAGATAACCGGCAGCATACATATAAAATTTATATCCATTAATACGATCGGCAGCCAGGGGATGATTATAAGAGAAGACCATATTTCCCCCAATGGCCTGAAAAGGGGCACCATTCATATTTTGCCATGTTGCACCACGATTCGTGCTTCTGACCGGATTACCCGTCTGAGGGTAATAGACTATCACATTTGGATTAATGGCCGAGTAAGCCACCCTCCCCAGGATGGAGCCAGCTGGAACATTCATTGGAGTTACGGTAACTCCGTTATTGGAAGAGACAAATAAGCGTGTGGTCGTACCATACCAGTCACTGCTTCCGAGAAATATCATGTAATTCGGATTTGCCTCATGATAGTCAATACTCACAATTTCTCGCATACCTGAGAGCGGAATTTTATTAAGAGGAACTTCATTTACGTTGTCATGTCTAAATCCAACCTGATCCGTCAGACCACTAAAGAATGAAACACCCTGAGGTGGTGTGGATGCTGTGAGTGCAACAACTTCTTCATGACCATCAGTAATGGCTTCCCAAGTACTCGCCGTATTGCCAGTCAATCCATTGGTACCATTGATATTTTGCGTCTTGTACACGCCAAACCAGTCTGTAGCGTATACCGTGCCTGGGTTATGTGGATCGAACTTGATACTGGATGTTGCTGAGAAAAACATGTTGGGTGTCCACCATGACGGTTTGGATACAAGTGTTTTGCTCACTGTTGTCCAGCTCTGTCCGCCATTAACGGAACGATACAGTGGCAGATTATCTCCGCCTGTTCGAACGGCTGCAAGGATATGATTATCGTTATTGGGATCAATGGTGATCCCATAATAAGAAGAGTAACTCGAACTTGGTGTGATATTCGTCCACTGTACACCATTGAACTTGTAGACTCCCTGATTATCAGTGGTCACATATAACGTTCCGTTCTTCGCCACAGTCATGCGGGCAGGATATTGGGACTTCTCCCGGTAAGCTGCCAAGTGGTCTGGCCATTGCTTCTTGGCGCTTTACTATAGACGCCAATGCCACGAACCCCTGCATACACAACCTGACCTTGCTTCGTCACGGGATTCAATCCATAGGCCACACTCCGTATGCCTTCACCGGACAACCCGTTCGGTACGTCCCACACCTTACTCCACGTGGCTGCACCGTCACTGGAGGTGTACAATCCATCATACCGTGTACCGACATGCAGATAATTAGAGTTCGTTGGATTAACGGCGATGCTCTCTCCCATGGCTCGATGGATATTTCCATTCGATTCATTCCGAAGATTCAGTCCGGTTCGAATCCAGGTCTCTCCTCGATCTGTGGATTTTAGAATATCGCTTGGTCCCACATTCCCGTACTTTCCTGCCGCGATATACACGACATTAGGATTTTGCTGATCCAGCGCAATGCCATCCACACCATACAGATTGCTGTCCTCATCTTCAAAATGATCAAGCAGTGGAACCCAATCTCCTGAGGCTACATCCAGTCGATAGGCTCCACCCACATCAGTTCGAGCGTAAACCAGGTTAGGCTCGGTCGGATGAATGACCACGCCCGTAACGTACCCCCACCACCAATAGGTATATTCCTCCAATGATAGTTTTGGGCTGATTGAACAATGTTTGTACTTGCGGGTATCATGAGCATATACATGAGTAGCACAATCAGGGATAATTTCAATAGCCTGGAGATACGCATCTGGTTCACCGCCCTATCTAATCATTTTAAATGGTCTTCAATCAACTGATGTATCCTGTCTCGTTCCGATTGTTCCACGATATAGTAATACACTCCGTCAATTTTCTTGCCCGTACCCTTGATCTCAACAGACTCAATATGATCCAGTACCGGGCGGTAATTGGAAAACATCTGCTTCATTTCATCAAAGGTAACATCGGTTTTCACATGTTCACTGACTTCGTCCAGCAATGTCTCCAGCTGCAATACGTTGGATACTTGAACTGTACTCTTCAGCACTTGTTTGATAATCTCCCGCTGACGGTCATTGCGCCCCAGATCTCCCTTCGGATCATCATAACGCATACGCGAAAATCCCAAAGCTGCTGCACCATCCAGATGAATATTTCCTTGCGCAAACTGATACCCCTCATAGTCAAATGCGAATGGATTATTCACATCCACTCCACCCACCATGTCAATGACCTGTGCAAAGCCCTCCATATTCACTTTCATGTAGTAGTGTATGGGAACATTAAGTAATTGTTCCACGGTCTGCACAGACATGTTGACCCCACCAAATGCATAAGCGTGGTTGATCTTATCCTCCGTACCATGCCCTACAATACTTGTTCTCGTATCCCGGGGATGTTAAACATGAGGACAGAATGTTTTGCAGGGTTAACACTCAATACAATCATGGTGTCGGAGCGCCCCCGATCATTGGAACGCTCATCCACACCCAGAATCAAAGCATTGAAAGGTTCCTCATTCTCCATATCTACAGGAAAATCTCCCCCGCCCCTCTGATCAACAATAGATACCTGCTTGATGGGTTCCCGGGGTTCATACATTTGATCTGCCGCTGATTTAACATGCAGATACAGATATACAGAATATCCAATCATGATAACTGCAACAAGGGAAATGGCACCTACTGTTATTTTGATCCCGCGTCTCATGGTATAGCCCTCCGTCAGATGACTGCCGTTTTTCTTCCATCGATATTGGTTAAACCCGGACGACCAACGGAGTAATATTGGAAGGACGTAGCTTGGATCTGATCTTCTCCGTAGATGTTTCTTCCATCAATCAGGATGGGTTGATTCATATGTGCTGCCAACTCAGTCAGATTGACCTCCATGAACTCTTTCCATTCGGTCAGAACACAGAGTGCATCTGCTCCTTCCGCTGCGCTCAAGGCACGCTCTTCCCACGTAATGGATGGGGAATCCACCTCTTTACGGAAGTTCTCCGTAGCAATGGGGTCATACGCGCGAATCACTGCCCCTGCTCAATCAAACGCTGAATGATCTCAATGGCTGGAGCATCACGAACATCATCGGTATCCGGCTTGAAGGCGAGCCCCCAGATCGCGATCTCCTTCCCTTCGAGTGAGCCCAATGCATCTTCCAGTTTGCGAATGACGTTGAAGCGTTGATCCTTGTTCACTTCCACTACAGACTTCAACAGTTTGAAGTCATAATCCACATTACCTGCAATTTGAATCAGAGCTTGTGTATCCTTGGGGAAACAGGACCCTCCGTAACCAATGCCTGCCTTGAGAAAGGAAGCACCGATTCGTCTGTCATATCCCATTCCCTCAGCAACGCGGCTGACATCTGCGCCTACTTTTTCACAGATGTTAGAGATTTCGTTGATAAATGAGATCTTGGTTGCCAGGAACGCGTTGGATGCATATTTAATCATTTCTGCCGAGCGGATATCCGTAACGATAATCTGATCGGTTAATGGCTGGTGCAGCTCCTTAAGCATGGCAACCGCTCGTTCGCTATGTGTGCCGATGACTATCCGGTCAGGATACAGTGTGTCCTGTACAGCAGTACCTTCCCGCAGGAACTCAGGTACCGATGCCATGTCGAATGGGTGATTCGTCAAACTGCTGATCCATTCCTGAATACGATCGTTGGTTCCGACAGGAACAGTGCTTTTAGTCATTATTATTTTATAATTATCCATATAAGAACCAATTTCTCGCGCAACAAGCTCAATATAGCTCAGATTCGCTTCACCGTTAGGCAGGGACGGCGTTCCGACCGCGATGATAATAATATCCGAACGACTGATGGCATCCTGAATGTTGGTCGTGAAGGTCAGCCTCCCTGCTTTCATATTGGCATTCATAATGTCCTTCAGACCCGGTTCATAGATCGGCACGTGACCATCCGTCAGCATATTCACTTTTTCCACATTATTGTCGACACAAATCACGTTATTTCCCAGTTCCGAAAAACATACGCCTGATACCAAACCCACATACCCTGTGCCAATCACCGTAATATTCATTCCCTAATCTCCCCCATGTCCTAATGTGTTGGTTACGCGTGCTTCACATATGTCTGAACAATGTCCTGCCATTCGGTAGACACTCTAACGATGTCTTCCTCGATTAACTGGCTGCCGATCTGTACTTCGATGATGTCCAGTTCCGTAACAGCTCTGACGGAATGAAGCATACTCCGGTCAATGACCACCGTATCTCCCTGCCCGATCATTCGGCTCTGCCCATCCAGAATTAATTCCCCTGTTCCCGATACAACCGTCCATACCTCATTGCGGAGCAAATGGTATTGATAACTCAGGTTTTTCCCGGCACTGATGCAGATTCGTTTGGTGAGAACCTCACCGCCAGCTTCATTTCTTGTGTAATCCAGAACCCGGTAGCACCCCCACCTACGCTCCTCATACATGGGACGTTGATCCTCATTCTTCAAGATTTCCTTGATGCGTGGACTGGCCTCTTTGTCACTGACCAGAATGCCATCCGGACTTACGGCCACCACCACATCCGACAAGCCCAAGATCGCGACCGGAATGTTCAATTCATTGACAAGGTGAGTATTCAAGGAATCACCGGTGATCCATCCTTTTCCCACAACCGAGGTTCCCATCTCTTCCGTGAGTGTATTCCATGTGCCCAGGTCTTTCCAGAACCCGTCATAAGGAATGGCAATAATCTGATTCGCCTTCTCGACAACCTGGTAATCAAAGCTGATCTTGTTCAATCTTCCGTATTGCTTCAGCATCTCGTCATACTGGATCGGCAGTTCCATCTCAATCAGCAGATTGATCAAATAACCCAGCTTAAAAGCAAAAACCCCGCAATTCCATAATGCGGCCTGCTCTATCATAAGCACCGCATCGGATTCGCAGGGTTTCTCCTGGAACTTCGCTACATTTACGTATTCTTTGTTATTTTCACTGGAAGATCGGGATTGTGGAATGATGTATCCGTACTTCTCAGACGGATACGTTGGCACAACTCCCATTAAGGCCAGATCGGCACCTGACTTATCGAGCATCTCCGGCAAGGTTGCGAGCACTTCGAAGAATTCTTTTTCAACAAAGGGATCTACCGGCAACACTGCAATCGTCTCATTCAAACTCACACTCTCTACGGAATACAGATAGGAGGCTGCCAGTGCAATGGCAGGAAACGTGTCTCTGCGCTCAGGCTCCACGACCAGTCTCACATTGTCTCCCAGCTGAGAAGTCAGAATCTCGACCTGTGGCAAACTGGTTGCGATCAGCGCCTCTGATGCAAGTCCGGCATGATTCAGCTGTCGCCATACCCGCTGTACCATGGATTCGGGTCTTCCTTCTGGTCCATGAAGCACTTTAAGAAATTGCTTGGATCTGGAATCATTGGATAACGGCCAGAGACGCTTGCCAGAACCGCCGGATAACAGAATGCTTCTCATAGGGCTGCACCATCCGACAAAACAACCTTGCTTGCTGCCTTGCCGTTCTCCGTTTGCTTGTTATATGTGCTGGTCTGATTGGATTCGAGTCTGCCTGCTGGATTGCTCTTGGTCCAGGCTGGATAATAATTCGAGTTCTTGCCATAGGAATTATCCAGCAGGATGTTCGGTTGATCCAGGAGACAGGCCAGAATATGTCCATGCAGACGGGAGGTCGTGATGGTTTGGTATTTATTGAATTCCTTAATGGCCGTATGTACCATCCGATCAGAGTATTTGTACCACAACCAGCGGGCAAAAGAACTGCCTTTCCCTGACTTCAACCGGGATGTAATCATGCGAATGATTTTCCGGTCTACCCGGTTGTACAATGTCTCCCAGTCCTTAAACGTAGCCTTGGGTCCACTGACGGATTCGTAATGCACCTGATTCTGAGTTTTCTCAATATCTTTACGGAAGAAATATAACATCTCTGCAGTAGGCTTGCTTTTGGACTTCAGTGGCCACAATTGATGTGCCATATCCGGGGATAGATACACATTGGTTTGCTGAAATTCTTTACTGGCTATCTCATAAGATAAGGTATCCCGGACAAAAAAGTGTACATCCTTATGCCGGCTAAACACCTGGGCTGTCTTTTTCAATTCAATATCACTTTTATAAAACATCGTCTGAGGCAGAATCACAATCCGGTGATTCGGATGCTGGGCAATCATACGTTCTCTCAGTTTCTGATGGGCAGGGTACAGATCACCAAAGTTACCTCCCCCATGCAGCACAATCGTGATACCTTCCGGAACCTTGAGAGACAGAGGGCAATCCAGAATGCTGTACCTGGCACGTACTTGAATATCATTGTCCCGGAAGAAAGCCTCGGTACCTTTCATAATCAACAAGTCGCCACCATTGCTATGCACCGGGTAATCCAGATAATAGATCTCGGTACGCGGTGGAATGACCTTCAAAATCTGACGTAAATGTCCCTTCAACTCTTCCATTGGATGAATATTGTTAGTGCCCAGCATCTCCATCTCCTCCTTGGGTGACTCTTCTTCTTTTTGTTTAACCGTTCATAGAGGAACGGCAGATCTTCCTTGTCATAGAACATGGCGGTGAACTTCACCTTGAATACAATCTTCATCGCAGCCACAGTGACTACCATGCGTACAATGGACCCGATCAATAAGGCAATCGCAATTCCATTAAGCCCCCACAGCGGGGTGAACACGAAGAACAAGGCCACCGTTACCGAGAGTGCAATGAGCTGTCTGATCATCACAAGCCCTGGCCGACCAAGTGCATTGAATGCGGATGCCAGAATCCATGAGCCGCCACCAATAATGCATTCCACAGCCAAAATATAAAATGCGACACTCGCTTCCAGGAATTCGGAGCCAAACAGCAGACCCATCAGGTAGTTCCCCACAAACATGGTTGGTATCACAATGATCATCATGACCATTAGCGAGATGCGGAAGGCCCTGCCGACCGTTCGAATAATCTGCTCTTGAGGCAATCCGGTCACTTTCGGGAAAACCACATTGCTAATCGCTGTTTGAACAGCATTGTAGATTCTTGATAACGCAAATACAACGGAATACAGTCCAAAATCACGAGGGGTGAGCAAAGCCAAAATAATGATTTTATCGAACTGGGTATACAGCGTTCCTAACAATTCAACGCCATACACCTTGCTGCCATAACCAAAAAGCTTCTTGGCTGAACTCCGGTCCACCCGATCCTTGAACCATCTCAGTCTCAATTCATTACGGTTGGCATAGATGGCCCATGCCACCACGGAGAAGCTGGTTACAAAATAGATCGCAGCCGCGAGCTGAATGCTCAGCATGCCCAGGCCCCATAACACAAAAAGCCCGCCTACATTAAACAGGGGGATCATTAATCGAATGCCATTATAGACAGCGAATTTCTCCCGACTCTGCGAGAGAGCTGATATGAGATTGATGACGATAAGTACCGGAACGGTAGCAATCGTATACCATCTGGAGATCTGCACAACCTCCGGCGGAAAGCTGGAGAGCCAGAAAGGCAATCCAAACCAAGCCACGACACCAATGATAATGCACACCGGAACTTGAAAAAGAAAGCTTAACCGAACATACTGCGCACTCTTCTCGGTTGCGCTCTGTTTGATGTTATAAATGATAGACGTGGGTAATCCAAAACCGACCAATCCGGTTAATAGTGCAGGCCAGAACAGGATGGCCGAGAATGCGCCCTTTCCCTCTACACCGAACATGCGTGACGTCAAAATGGAAGACAGCATCGTCAGTGTCATGACCAGCAGATTGGTTCCACTTGTCTGAAATATGGCACTCATTAAGCCGTTTCCTCTAAATACTTTGCGAAGTGCAACTTGCGCCATAGCGATCCTCATCCCTTACTGTTTTGACGAAGCGACCCGACGATCATGCCGTTTCGGTAACATACTTTGGCAAGCTGACGTGTGAACCGATCTGCATTATAGATGTAGATCAGTGCCGTAGTGATCCCTTGCGCCAGCTTAATGCCATGTTTGGCTGTACGCACAACACCACGATCCTGATCACGAATGGCATCACTCACACCCTGCCAATAGATTCGGCGCAGAAACCAGTTCTTCGTCGTTCGCTCTTTGGCTACTTTATGTTGTACCGCACCATACGGCGTGTAATATACCTTGAACTTTGTCCGGATTCTTGCAATTAACTCACTCTCTTCACTGGAGAGAAGATTGTTCCCCACTCTTCCAAGGTCTTCACGGAAGGGGGCCAATTGATCAAAGACGGACAAACGAAAAGCCACATTCGCACCAAATGGAATATAGGGACTTTTCATTTCAGTGACTTCTTCTGCAAAATCCAGAATGGTGAACAGTGACCTGTTCTCGGGTGGAATCCACATCGGTTCCGGTACTTCCCAGATCGGATCAATCTTGCCACCGACACACCCGATATTTTCATTCATCTCAAATACGTTAACGATCTGGCGAATCCAGTCCCTGCAAGCAAAGGCATCATCGTCAAGAAACAGGATATACTCGCCGCGCGCCTCGTGAATGGCCCGGTTACGGGCTACAGACAAGCCTTGCTTTTCTTCCAACACATACCTAATCGAATGGTTCTCATGCTGCAAGATGGTTTGCAGCACGATGTCCCGTGTGTTGTCCTTCGAATTGTTATCAATGAGTATGATCTCATAGTCGCTGCTTGCGTAATTCTGTTGTATTGCGCTTCGTATCGCCTCGACCGCATCATGTGCACGGTTATACGTACAGATCGCCACGGTTACCTTCATTATTTCATCCCCATATTGTTCAATTAGGCCCACCCTTTGATCTGCACTAACTGGAGTACAGGGTAAGTGTCCTTTGGGCAATCACTGGCCAATCCAACCGCTCTAACGCTTTGACAAAACCACTGCCTTCCTGAAACTCCGATTGTTTTAAACGGATCATATTCATTGCTTTCAGCAACCCATCCGGTCCGAAGGTTCATAGAGTACCGCACAATCTTCGGGCAGGTATTCCTCCAACAAGCCAATTCGTGGTGCCACCACAGGTTTGCTGAAGGTCAATGCCAGAATTGCACTACCAGAAGTTGCGATTTGCTTGTATGGAAGAATGATCGAATCGACCGCATCAAAATAGTCCGAATATTCATCATCTTCAATAAAATGAAAATGGGTATGAATATGTCCGCTCTCGAGGAATTCTTCACCGAGATCGTAGTCCTTCACTTTTTTACCGGCAATCAACAGATGGGCCTGATCCGATTTCAGCTCCTTGAATGCCTCCAGCAAATCATCCACGCCCTTGTACGGCGACACCTGACCGAAGAATGCATACACATAACTATCCTCCGGGATGCCAAACCGGGAGCGGATATTCACGCCTTTTCCCTGATACACGCCCTTGTAATGCCCATGCGGAATTACCTCGATCCGGCTGGAATCAATCCCAAAGGTCGAACAGATCTCAGAGATCAGGGGTTTGCCCATAACAATCAGCTTAGAGCAATTTCGGACCAGTATTTTTCTCATCCAGTAATCGAAGCGCGTTTTACCGCTGTTATGAGGCCAGATGTTGTGCACCGTCCAGAATAATTTGGCTCCCCGCATGCGTGCAAAACCAATCATCAACACATATAGAATGGATTTGATTACGGTTGACAGCACCGACGACCCTCTGTAATAAAAGCTGGGCCAATGAAAATGCAGCACATCATTTTTTCTCAGTTTGAGCAGATCTTTTTTGGTAAACTGTTTTACTTCCCATCCCTTATTCTCAATGGAATCGGATAACAGCTCATTGAATTTATTGTTCTCAATCATCTTGGGCAGCATATACACCGTCGGATTCTCCATCCAGGCACCTCTTACTTTAGTTTCATTCGCACAGGTTCCTCTGTATACGTTCCAACTGCGCGCCTTGCATGAAATCTCATTAGGAATCCTTGCATCATAATTTTGGTATTACGCTTGAGCAGCACCCAATCTTTCCACCAGGGATACAGCGACAATGCCTTTTTCAGATAAACATTATTGCGAAGTGTATTTCTCGACCATTCGAGCATTCGATAATGGTGTAATTGACGGCGCTTCTGCTCCTTGGACATATCATTGTAGTATTTTAAAATAATCTTGCGTTGACCTTTGTACTTGGCTGTTGTAGAGGTTGAAATGCGCGGTCCACTATGGATGTTGATATCCACCAGCGGTTCTTTCACATTCACGGCGATGTAGCCTCGTTTCAATATGCGCAGATAAAAGTCATAATCCTGAGCGGATGTCAGATTCTCATCGAAGCGAACTTCACGGGCAAGAGAAGTGAGTACCATGATTTTGGACGTTTCCCCGATCCAGTTGAATGTAAGCAGGTCCTCATACCGCACAACATCACGAGGCTCCACCGACAATTTCCGTTTGACCACCTGATGCTGCTCATTCGTATATGCGAGATACTTGCTGCAAAAAGTGAATGATTCCTGTGTACGCTCCAGCACTTCTGCCTGGATTTTGATTTTGTCGGCCATCCATTCATCGTCATCATCCAGGAATGCAATGTACTTGCCATTGGCATGGGATATCCCCACATTCCTTGCATGATTGGCTCCTTTCGGATACGGAACCCGGATGTACCTAATCCGCGAATCTTCCCGTGTCCAGGCCTGACAGATTTCTGGCGTCTGATCTTCTGAACCGTCATCCACAATGAAAATCTCCAGGTACGGATGTGTTTGCTCCCGTACACTTCTCAACGCATTTTTCAATAAATCGGCCCGGTTATGGGTCGTAATGATGCAAGATACCAAGGGGTTCATTTCATCACCTTTTCCTGTTCACTAGGATACCTTCACTTGAAGTGCATCATATATTCCTGATAATCTGCCCACAAGAAGATTCATATCGAATTTATCCGATATAATCGCTCTGTTATATGAACCCATTCTTGCTCTAACCTCTTCATCCATGATGAGATATTCCAGTGCTGATGTTAACCCGTGCACATCTCCCGGCTCGATTAACAGCCCATTATGACCGGATGTAATCACTTCGGGGATGCCTCCGACGGTGGTCGATATAATGGGCAAGCCACAATTCATTGCTTCAAGTATGGCCATAGGTAATCCCTCATGATAAGAAGGCAGGACCAATAGATCCGCTTCCCGCATCAGCTTTTCCTTTTGCTCTCCGTTAATCCAGCCGAGTACGTTGACACAATCCTCAATTCCATACTGCTGTACAAGTGCTTTGACTTCTTCGACTTCGCCATCCCCGGCCAGATTGAAGTTGGCTGTAACGCCCAGCGTCTTCAATTGCTGAATGGATTGAAGCAGATCGTAGACTCCTTTTCGCTCACCCAGTCTGCCCATAAAAAGAGCATTCACGGCTGCCTGTTGTTCTCTGGCAAACGGTTCTTTGACAAAGACTCCGTTATACAGCACCTCAATGGCTGTCTCCGGCACAATTGTAGCAAAGTATTCTTTCCACGTCTGGGATAAGACAATCAACTTGTCTGCCTGATTCAGAATGTAGTGACAATACTTGCGCTGCAGCGTGAATTGATTGTAGAAATCATCAAAGCTGGCCGCATGAATATGCAGAATGACTGACTTTCGAAACAAATTTCGTGCCGTTAGCAGAAATAGAGATTTCCGATAAAAGCTCCCGTTGTTCGCCATATGAATATGCACGATATCCGGCTTGAACGTGTACAGCTTCATCCAGAATTGAATGAATCCCCGTATAAAAATAAGCAGCCGTGAGAACACGCTGCCCGTAATATACGTTTCCACCCGTTGCATGGCATACATATCAGAGATGGAAGAATCCTCAATGTTTTTGATGACACTCACAATTCCGCCCATATCCTTCAAGGATGATCCAACAACCAATACTTTTGGTTTCATGATAGACTCCTTTTTCATGGTTAATCTTCAGAACACTTACAGACTATTCACGTAATTTTTAATGGAGGAGATCAGATCAGACTGTTTTCTCACATAAGGCTGGAACGTTAGCTCCTCTATGGAAGGAACCAGCTTTTGCAATTCAGCCTGACTCTCCGCAACAGCCACATAACCGTTGTCCTGAAAAACTTTGGAAATCTCAAGCTGATGGTCATCCACATGCTCGCCCCATTCTTTCCGGCGTGGAATGACGATAACCTGCTTGCCACGTTCAAGACAATTGGTAATGGAGCCAACACCCGCATGAGAAATAATACATCTGCTGCGCTCCACATAGTTATTCATCTCTTCCTGGGTCAGGAAAGGGATCGCAGTGAAATTTCGGGGCTGATACTCGGTGTATCCGGATTGGGCGACAACCTCTTCTTTAATAATGCCCGCGTCAATTGCCTCATCAATCAGCTCAAACATTCGATTGAAGGGAAAACGCTGGGTTCCAACGATAGCAAATATCAAAATAAAGCCCCCCTGTACTTCGCATTGGGATAGCTATCCTGCAACGTTTCCCATTGAATGAAGAACTCATCCGAGATTTTGTACATCAATCTCCCGGTTGCGCTGGAGGAATAGATTTTGGCATAACTTTCGATATAAATCAGCTTGGCACCGAAGATTTTACCGATGAGGCAAAATGGATATGTGGCCCCTGCCCCTGTTGTAATGATTACCTTTGGACGCTCACGCAGATATAAAAAGAATGATTTGATAATGTTAGCCATAAAAATCAGCAAAAACATCGCATTCTTACGCTCTTGCTGCATTAAGAAGTATACCTTGCCCTGAGATGAATCCACTTTTCTGCTTTTGTTCTTCTCGGTAATCAGGAAATAATCATGTTCTTCAACCGCTGGAATAACCTTGGTCAATTCATCAAAATGACCGCCAGTAGAACTGATCAAACAGACCTTCATGTTCTAATCTCCTTTGAAAAGGATGCGTCCTTGGCTCGCTGCACCTGTATATCCACTTCTGCTTCAGCCCCTGACTTGGAGTGTACTCCTTTTCCCGTAGCATATAATGCGTTCAGGAAGATACAGAATGGAGCAATCAGATGAACGGTGGACAGGGTATTGTCAAAAAAGGAATAGGTCAGGAAACCGATAATCATGCCGGCAAAATACAACCGGATCATACCGCCCAATCGGAAGTACACAGACCGGAAGACCAGAAGAAGCGATAGAAACAACAGGATGGCTCCAACTAATCCGCCATCGTAATAGAAACGAATGTATTCATTATGCGGAACGACGAAGCCAGAAAAGATACTTCCATCATTAGCCACGAGCGTTGAGCCGAGCCCACGTCCAAATATCGGATACTCATTCGCTTTGCCAATGAAATAATTCCAGGCTACATCCCTGCCCGACAAGCCTTTGCTCTCTGACCTCATCTCATAATTGTCCCACTGCGCAATCACCATATAGGCCACAGCCACAACGAACAGAATGAGAGGAATAATAGCACTGACTCTGCCTTTGATGAAGGCTTTCAGTTGATCAAACAGATAGACCAGAATAATTGGGATAAGCGCAATCAACGGTCCCCTAGTTCCTGTCTGGACCAGTATGACCAGATGTGTCAAGGTAAGCATGTAATACAGAACCACCTGATGGCCTTGCTTGATCTGAATCAGACAGACGCAGATCGAGATAAAACACAGCATGGCCAGATGCGCGGCGATGTTAGCTCCCTGTAACCGGGTTACTCCGGACATCTCCAGGTTAGTAATGGACAATATCCCGCAGAGTTGCAGAATATAACCACCAGCCAGACTGAACAGCGGCAGCCATGCGAGTACACGTATAATTCGTTGACTGATCTCTCTTGAAAAATGCGGCATCAGCAACAAAAAAGGAACAATAACTCCCAGAAAGGCCTTAAATGGATCTAGCGGACTAACCTTATTGGGCAGATCAGATAGAAAATAACTCTCCACAAATAAAAAAACAATTGCGAGTGCAGGATAGATCATCTCTTTGCGAATACCAAAGCGTAAAAAAAGAGATACGACGAAGCCCAGGATTGCCAGCTTGTAGAATGACAGCGAATCCAGTCCTGCCAGATGAATGCTAAATATTTTATCAATAGACAATGAAAAACTTACGATGAGAATCATAAAGATCCAGCTGGGCTGTTTAATATAAACGCCCAGCAGAATCACAGATATGAGTGCAACAACCGAGATTAGCGGAAGATAGATTGCTGCGAAGATAACTACCAGCGAAAAAAGAATGATATTAAACGACTTCATATTCAATGCAGCAAGTATACCGGTCTTTTGCATATCTGCTATGCCACCTCAAAGCCAGAATCGTGTTTCAAAACGCATCCTTCGAACCAACCAGCACCCTGAACGTTCTGAAGATAATTTTGATATCCACCATCATATTGCGCTCACGGGCATACGTCAGATCCAGCTCTACCATTTCATCAAAACCGACACTATTTCGACCGCTAACTTGCCATAATCCCGTACATCCCGGAATCATCTGCAGGCGCTGTCTGTCATACGAAGTGTAATTCTGCACTTCTCTGGGCAGAGCCGGTCTGGGTCCAACGAGACTCATCTCTCCTCGGAACACGTTCCACAACTGTGGCAGCTCATCCAGACTGGTTTTTCGAATAAACTTGCCAATTCGTGTAATGCGGGGATCGTTCTTCATTTTGAACATGTTCCCATTCACTTCATTCTGATCAATCAGCTGTTCCAGCAGATCTTCTGCATTCGCAACCATCGACCTGAATTTGTACATATGAAACTCTTTCCCATTCTGTCCGACCCGGACCTGACGAAAAAAACAGACCCCTGCGGGGCCTCGAGTTTGATCAGTAATCCGATGACCGCAAACAAGGGGCACAAAATGATCAAACCTATGAAAGAACCCAGCAAATCGAGCATTCTTTTCATAAATAGATACACTTTATCCGCATTTTGTCCTGACATCGTTGATGCATTGTACCCCAGACTTGGGTCCATAACAATCTCCGCTTCCTTCGTTTGGGGAGAGGGACTCATTCAAACTCCCCCCCGGCTGCATGTTCTACCGACTCTTTTCCAGGATGTGTTGCAGAGCTTGCAGCATTGGAATTCTAAGTTCCTGTTTTTGCAGAGCGAAGTCGATGGTTGTCAAAATGAACCCCAGTTTCTCGCCCACGTCATACCGTACTCCCTCGAAATCGTAAGCATACACTCCTTGTGTCTCATTTAAACGCTGAATTGCATCCGTTAATTGAATCTCTCCCCTTGACCAATCTCCTGTTGCTCCAGATGATCAAAAATCTCTGGACTCAGTACGTATCTCCCCATAATCGCCAGGTTGGAAGGCGCTGTGCCTTGGGCAGGTTTTTCTACGAACCTGAGAACCTCTGTCAAACGGCCATCCGATTGAAGCGGGTCCACAATACCGTATCTGTCTGTTTGTTCAGCAAGTACGGTCTGTACGCCAACAATGGAATGTTGAACCTGATCATATTGATCAATTAATTGTTTGGTGCATGGCACTTCCGATACGACGATATCATCTCCGAGCAACACGGCAAAAGGTTCGTCACCGATAAAGTTACGTGCACACCAGACAGCATGACCAAGTCCTTTGGCCTCTTTTTGTCTTATGTAGTGGATATCCACGTTAGAGGATTTGCGAACCTCTTCAAGCAGGCCCAGCTTCCCTTTTTCCAGCAAGTTGTGTTCCAGTTCAAAAGCATTGTCGAAATGATCTTCAATCGCACGCTTCCCTTTACCGGTTACGATGATAATGTCTTCAATTCCAGAGGCAATGGCTTCCTCAACGATATACTGTATAGTTGGTTTGTCCACAATAGGGAGCATTTCTTTGGGCATCGCTTTCGTGGCTGGCAAAAAACGTGTACCCAGTCCAGCTGCAGGAATGATCGCTTTTCTCACTTTTTTCATAAATACCACCCTATCCTCTTTTTTTTAGTTTGATAAAAGTTTAACCAGGGCATCTAACCCGTCCTCACGTCATACCTTCGACGATTAACGTCTAAGGTTCATTGAACCCACAGCATGACCGAGTGCCTACAGTGATAAAGGTGCAGTAGACATTACCTGTTTATTTGGGAACATGGAATGGAAGTTTTACTTCTCTCCGTAGCCCACCGGAACTTCAACGTTTTTGATATTGTTCAGAATTGCGCCCAGGATTCGTGCATTCACGTGCTCCAGAGCAGCCTTGGTCTTCTTCACCAATTCCTTCTTGACCTTGCCTGAATTCACGACGAGCAGGACACCATCACACAGCGAACTCACAATGAGCGCATCTGTTACTGCGAGTACCGGTGGCGTATCAAACATGATGACATCATATTGATCCTCTAACTTTTCAATCAGCCTTTTCATCCGGTTGGAACCAATCATCTCGGAAGGGTTCGGCGGAATCGGGCCCGAAGTGAACAATTGGAGATTATCGATATAACTCTCTCTGAGTACCTCTTCCACACTGTACTGATTAGAGAGCACACTGCTAAGACCGATATGATTGGGTACGGAAAACACCTGATGTAAGGATGGGTTGCGTAGATCCGCATCAATCAGCAGAACTTTTTTGCCTTCCTGGGCATAGGTTACCGCCAGATTGCTGATGGTTGTGGTCTTGCCTTCACCGGCTTCGGCCGAAGCCACCATGATCTTTTTGATATGACTGTCGATCGAGGAGAACTGGATGTTGGTCCGTAATTTACGGTATCCCTCCGAGATTTGAGATTTGGAGTTAAAATAGGTCACCAGACTGTTATTATCATTGGTTAGCCGCGACATATTTGCCATCCCCCACTTTCTGTTGAGATACGTAATTTTTCGTATTTTTCAGGTCATCTTTTTTCATTTTGGATATCACCGTAAGCACAGGCAGGCCCAGTTCTTTTTCAAGTTCGGCTTCGGATTTGAATGTGTCATCCAGGTAATCCATCAGGAATACGAGTGCAATCGCGAGCACAAGACCTGCGAACAGGCTGACAATGATGCTTAATGTGGTTTTCATATTGATTGGAGATGCGTTACTATCCACTTTTGCTTCACTGAGGATAGCCACATTATCGATTTTCATAATTAGGGGGATTTGAGATTGGAACACGTTGGAGATGGCATTGACTGTTTTTGCGGCTTTTTCGTAGGAAGTCCCCTGTACAGTTATGCTCATCACTTGGGATTCGCTGGCTGTAGAGACGGAGGTGCTATTCATAAGTTGAGCAGAAGTTAAACCCAGATCCGGATACGTGGTAGCCACTTTATCCATAATGGCGGAAGATTTAATAATTTCTCTGTAGGAGTTAATGAGTTTGATATTGGTTTGAATCATGCTGAAATCCATCATCGCCTGGCCTTGAACGTTAGAGGTCTGGTTCACGATCAGTTTGGAACTTGCCTCATAGATGGGCTGGGTGAAAAAAATGCTTTTGACCCCTGCACCCACACCGGCAATCAGAGCAATTGCAACAATCAACCACAGTTTCTTTTGTAAAAGTCGAAAATATCCTTTCAGTTCCACTTTCATTCCTCCTATACGTTGTAATCTATCTATGTAACTACCAGATGGACAGCAGCCATTTGCGAGATTTCCAGCGTTCAGTGACCAGACACGAATTCGATAGGATGTGCGACGCATTTTCTGCCAGCCTCTTCACGGCTTCAGCTCCAAAACGACGCTCAATGACCCGTTCCCCTTCACTTATGGCAAATGTCCTTTTGCACGTATCATGTGCATCTGATGAAATGAAATGAAACCCGTTTTCTTTGCAAAAATGAAAACACCACTGCCGAACTTTCCGTCCGAAAAGCCCAGTGAAAGATTGAGCCGTGAGCTGACATAGTCCGCCTTGACTCAGGTAATCAGCCAACAACTTTGGCTTCTTCAGAATGTTACGATTACGTTCCGGATGAGCAATAATAGGGGTAATTCCCGCTATTCGTAATTCATGCAGTATCCTGGGGAACTGTGAGGGAATATGACCAAAGGGCAGTTCCAGCAACATGTAGCGACTTCCGGCGAGTGTGCAGCACTTTCCTGCATATAGGTCTCCAATCAGGTTGTCATGCACCCTGATCTCCTGTCCGGGACGGATCTCCAAGCGAATGTTACGTTTGCGAAGTTCTGCATGAAGCAGGTTCACGGCCTGATTGACCACCATCGGTTCATTGTTGTATTGCCCGTTCAGGTGATGCGGAGTAGCAATAATGGAGGTAATTCCAGAGGCTGCCGCCTTCTCAGCCATCGCAACGGACTGCTCCATTCGAACAGGACCATCATCCAGACCGGATAATATGTGGCAGTGCATTTCAACCATATCCAAACTTCCTGAAATAGTATGAGCCCCCTCGCCCCTTTATTCATCTGCGCAAATGCTTTTGGTGTTAAAGAACTAATGCATAACGCTATGAAATATAGTAAAATGGCGTTAAGTACATGTTTTGTTCAGAAAATGTTAAGAATCGACTTGGAATTATATGGTGAAATCAATGTAATGATAAGGTTTCTGCAGAGCCTTCTGTTCTGTAGCCTTTTCATACTGAAAACGGGAAACCGTGGGAAACTGAACTTCAGTAAGCATTGTGTTTAACTGTCCAGTTATATATAGTTTCTGTTCGTGCTGAATATGCAAGTTTGAATGATACATTATGAGCTCTCCGAAGGGCTGCTTCCATTGCAACCTTGCTTGAAGTCTTACACATACATGATGATCCTCAACATCTAAACCTAAGAGCATTTCTGATGATACTGGCAAGTCCAGGTCGCTCAGGAAGGTGATTGATTGAGTGTCCATTCCAAGTAACAGAACAGGGCGTCTTTTGCGGTCTACCATTTTCCCATGAAACTCCTGAATGTACATATGGACATTTAATTTCATATCAGCCCATTCCTGAATTATTGAATACATGATTTCATTCCTTTAGAATGGATTAGCCTACACGGACTGCCTCGACTTCCTTCTCACAGGTATATGGTCAAGATAACAAGGAGATACTTAAAATATTCCAAATGATACATTTTGTAACTCCATACGTCCAATTTACGATACAATACGTATCATGTCAAGCGGTATTTGGACATGGTTCTTTTGATTTACGACAATATGAGATGTCCTTAGACAGACCTATTTACAAAATGGAATTGGATTAAAGGAAATGCTTGAGGAGTTACTCTTTTGCAGGAAAGCTGCCCTGATCAAAAACTTGGCTCAGGATTGTTTCAATATATATTTGATGTCGTTCAGGGGAAATAGCTTATGAGCTACGGAAATCGCATTGCTGAATTACGGGAACAGCGGGGACTTACTCAAGAAGAACTTGCGAGCTCCATTCATATTACCAGAGCGGCTCTATCCCACTACGAGAAGAACCGACGTAAACCGGATTTCGAAGTGTTAACGAGACTTGCTGACATCTTTGATGTGTCTATTGATTATCTTATAGGACGTACGAAGCAAAGCGATGTCGAAATGGATGAAGACGTACGTGAATTCGTTGATACGTTGGAGTTATCGGACAAGGAAGTGTTGGAACGCTTTGATCTGATGATTGACGGGAAGTCCTTAACGGAAGAAGAGGCACGTCGTTTTATTGCGTTTGTCCGGATGGAGCGCAGCATGGACTAAACCCGAAAAGAGGACCCAGTTCCCAAGAGATAGTATCTCTGGCTTCTGGGCTTTTTTTGTTTCCTAATTCCCCTCTCATTCCATCGTTATCTATTGTGTCAAGGACGCTTGTTGTTGACGGAGGATACGAAATGGTTCCAACGCTCCGGGTCGATTCCGCATTGCAGTAAAACTTTCATGATGTCAATCTGGGTTGCTTCGACTTGTTTACCTGTCGGCCTACGATCGTCCCTGTTTGGATGCTTCATATTCATTCCGCTAACCTCACTTATCTATATACTTTCCCTGCCCTCCAAAACTAGCCTTATTATACTTGAGAACGTTCCTCGATGTTGTCGTCTCATGACGATAACGTTTTTTGGGTGGGTTCTAATTTTGTCGAAAGACAAATAGGAGCTATAGGGTGCCAGATTGGCAACCCTATAGCTCCTAAATTCTTCATACAACCTGTTTATGCACTTTCACCTTTGAACAAAGGAGGTTATTAGCCCCCAGCACGTGCAAGTTCACGCATATTCGCTTCAAATGCTGCAAGCAGCGCCGCTTCTCCAGTCAAGCCTGTTGCCTGAACCCGTTCAATCTGCTCTGTCATGCGTTTGAAGTCCTTCGGAATAACCCGAACGAACTGATTCACTGCATCTTGCCAATTATCCAGAATACGCTGACCAACAGCACTTCCCGTATTGGCAACATGACGTTGGATCATGCCACGCAGATCTGCACTCTCGGCCACATCTTCGATGCGCTCCAAAAGAACCATTTCCAGATTGCAACGTTGCAAGAATGTGCCTTCCGGATCATACACATAGGCAATACCTCCGGACATCCCTGCTGCAAAGTTACGACCTGTATCGCCGAGTACAACGACACGTCCACCTGTCATATACTCACAACCATGGTCGCCTACACCTTCAACGACGACTTTGGCGCCCGAGTTACGTACCGCAAATCGTTCACCCGCAATACCGCGGATATACGCTTCACCGCTTGTTGCGCCGTAGAGAGCCGTGTTACCGATAATGATGTTATCTTCGGCTTCAAACGTGGCTTTCGGAGAAGGCATCACAATCAGTTTACCTCCGGACAGTCCTTTACCCACATAGTCATTGGAATCCCCTTCAACGGTCAAGGTCATGCCTTTAGGTACAAAGGCCCCAAAGCTTTGTCCGGCTGAGCCAACAAATTTGAATTTAACCGTATCTTCAGGCAATCCTGCGAGTCCGTATTTACGTGTGATCTCGCTACCCAGAATGGTACCTACTGCACGGTTAACGTTCGTAATTGGAAGTACCGCTTCAACCGGTTGACCGGATTCAATAGCAGACTGTGCCAGTGGCAACAATTGCTGCATATCCAGCGTTTCTTCCAATTGGTGGTTCTGATGCTGTGTGCGGTAACGTGCAGAGCCTTCCGGCATTTCAGGCACGTGCAGCAATACAGACAGGTCCACACCTTTTTCTTCCAGTGATCTACGGCTTCTACCGTCTCGAGGCAATCTGTACGTCCCACCATCTCCTGAATGGTACGGAAACCAAGATCAGCCATGATCTCACGCACATCTTCTGCGACAAATCGCATGAAGTTAACCACATGAGCCGGATCACCCATATAATTTTTACGCAGCTCCGGATTCTGTGTTGCTACACCAACCGGACAGGTATCCATTTGACAGACGCGCATCATGATACAGCCAAGTGCAACGAGTGGTGCGGTAGAGAAACCATACTCCTCTGCTCCAAGCAAGGCTGCAATCGCCAAGTCGCGGCCGTTCAACATTTTGCCATCCGTTTCGAGTACGACGCGATCACGCAGATTGTTCAGCATCAACGTTTGATGTGTCTCTGCAAGACCCAGTTCCCACGGCATACCCGCATGACGGATCGAACCTTGCGGTGAAGCACCTGTACCGCCGTCATAACCGCTGACGAGGATAATATCCGCACGTCCTTTGGCTACACCTGCCGCAATGGTACCCACGCCCACTTCCGATACGAGCTTCACGTTGATCTCTGCACGCGGATTGGCATTTTTCAAGTCATAGATCAGCTCTGCCAGATCCTCGATCGAATAGATATCGTGATGCGGCGGTGGCGAGATGAGACCTACACCCGGTGTTGAACCACGGACTTCAGCAACCCAAGGATATACTTTGCGTCCTGGCAGTTGTCCGCCTTCACCCGGTTTTGCTCCCTGTGCCATCTTGATCTGAATCTCGTCGGCATTAACCAGGTAGTTGGATGTAACACCGAAACGTCCGGATGCGACCTGTTTGATCGCACTGCGACGGGAATCGCCGTTGCTATCTTTAATGAAGCGAGCCGGATCTTCTCCACCTTCACCGGTATTGGATTTACCTCCAACACGGTTCATCGCGATGGCCAGATCTTCATGGGCCTCTTTACTGATCGATCCGAAGGACATTGCACCTGTTTTGAAACGACGCATGATATCTTCTACGGATTCAACCTCTTCGAGTGGAATGGAAGCTCCCACCGGTTTCAGCTTCAGCATGGAGCGAATGGTCAACAGTTGATCATTCTCACCTTGCACAAGTTTGGAATATTTTTTATACAGCTTGTAATCCCCGGTACGAACTGCGTGTTGCAGCGTATGAATGGTTTGCGGATTGAAGAGATGCTCTTCTCCATCGTTACGCCATTGATAATCGCCACCGGAATCCAACACTTTATCGTTACCGTCTTTGTCGGTAAAGGCACGGTTATGATGTGACAACGCTTCGGCTGCCACTTCTTCCAAACCGATTCCACCGATTCGGGAAGGTGTCCAGGTAAAGTAACGGTCAACGAAGTCTGATTTCAGACCCACCGCTTCGAAGATTTGAGCTCCACGGTACGATTGAATCGTCGAAATCCCCATTTTGGACAACACTTTGGTAACGCCTTTGGTAGCTGCTTTAATGTAGTTTTTCACTGCTTTCTCATGCGAGATGCCACGCAGCAACCCTTGCTGAATCATGTCATCCAGCGTTTCGAAGGCCAGATAAGGGTTCACGGCACTTACACCATATCCCAGCAGCAACGCGTAGTGGTGAATATCACGCGGCTCGGCTGATTCAAGCAAAATGCTGACTTTTGTTCTGGTTCCCTGGCGAATCAGATGGTGATGCAGACCTGCTACAGCAAGCAATGCCGGAATCGCAGCATTCTCTGCGTCCACACCGCGGTCAGACAGGATCAGAATGTTATGACCTTTGTCGATGACACGATCCGCAGCTTCGAAGAGCAGATCCATTGCTTTGCGCAGCCCTTCTGCTCCCTCCGCAGCGGTGAAGAAGATTGGAATCGTCATGGAGCGGAAGCCTGGGCGACGCACATGGCGAATCTTCGCAAAGTCTTCATTGGACAATACCGGTGTATCCAGACGGATCTGGCGACAGCTCTCCGGTTCAGGATTCAGCAAGTTGCGCTCAGGACCAATGGTTGTTGCCGTAGACGTTACAATCTCTTCACGGATTGCATCGATTGGCGGGTTGGTTACCTGGGCGAACATCTGTTTAAAGTAGTTGTACAGACGCTGCGGACGATCCGACAGCACAGCCAGCGGTGCATCATAACCCATCGAACCCGTAGCTTCCATACCTGTTGTGGCCATAGGCTCCAGGATTTTACGAAGCTCTTCAAATGTATAACCATATGCCAGCTGAAGCTGGGTCACGTTATCATGTTTTGGATCAGGAAGTTCCGGTGCTTCCGGCAGTTCACTCAGATCCATCAAATGCTCATCGAGCCAATCCTGATACGGATTCTCGGCTGCAATAATTGCTTTTACTTCCTCATCGGAGATAATGCGGCCTTCTTGCGTATCCACAAGCAACATCCGGCCTGGACGCAGACGATCTTTGTAGAGGATCTCTTCCGGCGCGATATCAAGTACCCCAACTTCAGAGGACAGGATAATACGATCATCTTTGGTTACATAATAACGAGCTGGACGCAAACCGTTACGGTCAAGTGTTGCACCAATTTGCAAACCATCTGTGAAGGCCATTGCTGCTGGTCCATCCCAAGGCTCCATCATCGTGCTGTGATATTCATAAAATGCCTTTTTGGCAGGGTCCATGCCCTCATCTGTGCTCCAAGGTTCAGGAACCATCATCATTGCCACGTGTGGCAGGGAACGCCCGCTCAGATACAGGAACTCCAGCGTATTGTCGAACATTGCTGTATCCGAACCGTCCGGATTGATGACCGGTTTTACTTTGGCGATGTCGTTGCCGAACAACTCGCTCTCGAACAAAGACTGGCGTGCATGCATCCAGTTCACGTTACCACGCATCGTGTTGATCTCACCGTTGTGGATCATGAAGCGATAGGGGTGGGCACGTTCCCAGCTTGGGAAGGTGTTCGTACTGAAACGGGAGTGCACGAGTGCAATAGCCGATTCAACCAGGTCTTGCTGCAGATCCAGATAGAATTCTCCTACCTGTTCTGTTGTCAGCATGCCTTTATATACGATTTTGCGACAAGACAAGCTTGGCAGGTAGAATGAACCGCCTTCTGCGACTTCCGCCGAATAGCGAATAGCCAGTTCAGCACGTCTGCGAATAACATACAGCTTACGCTCGAATCCAAGCTCATCCTTCACATCTGCGGATCTTCCAATGAACACCTGACGTACATAAGGTTTCGCTGCAAGTGCAGAACGGCCAAGCATTTCATCAAAAGTAGGAACATCCCGGAAACCGAGGAACGTCTGTCCTTCTTCTTCAATAATCTTCTTGAGGCTCTCTTCGTGTGCACTACGAATGGCAGGATCTTGGGAAAGGAACAACATCCCTACGCCATAGAAACCCTGTTCAGGCAATGCAAAACCAAGACGATCCGCTTCCTGTGCAAAATAGCGATGTGGAATCTGAATCAGGATACCTGCTCCGTCACCGGAATTCGGCTCACTTCCCTGTCCTCCACGGTGCTCCATGTTACTGAGCATGGTCAGTGCCTGACTAACGATATCGTGTGAAGGTACTCCTTTGATGTTGGCAACAAAACCCATTCCGCATGCGTCTTTTTCGAACTGCGGGTCATACAGACCCTGTTTTGGAGGTAATCCGATGTGTCTCATGGAACGCAACCTTTCTATAATGAAGTATTTCGGAAAGATCAAGAACATAGGCAACAGGCAACAATGAAACGGGAGGAGCTGGCCTTTCGCTTGCGATAGAGCCTGCTAGATAGAAGAGGTAACAGTATGAGACTGTCAAAAATAATGCCTGCTATTGGGCAGAAGCCATTAAATGAGATGAGCTGAATCCGGACGATCCGGCAAACAGCATGTATAAATCAACACGCAGCCGCTGGCACGGCTACTGAAATGGAGCGACGTTTTTTTGATATAGTTCTATTATTTTAACACCGACCTAACATCAGCGCAATTTAAACTTTTTAATACCTCTGATAAGAAATGTTTTGCAGTACAGCTTTACAGCAGTGACGTTTAAATTCATCTCTTTTTCGAATAATTATACACTTTTTAAGGCAGAGTACAACTGAATTAAATTGCTGACGGAAGAAAATCGTTCCATATACAGCCTGCGTTTATCCATAATTCCACCAAATTCTCACTGGTTAAGCCAGCGAATCTGTACTTCTTTATGCATTTGTATACAAAATAGCCTGCAACCCTATTTTTGGGCTGCAGGCTATTTGCACTATTTGACTACTATATTGCATAATTTCACTACATAAACATAAAGTTTTTTTTCAAAAATATGCCCCTGCTGAGGGTCAGGTTCGACTTATGCTGTCACAACTTGACCGGAATCAGCCTGTTCGGCTTCTTTTTTCGGACGTCTGCCATTCCAAAGGAAGTAAGCAAGCGTCAGCAGAAGGGATACACCTGCATAAATGCTAAGAATTCCTGCCTGATGCCACATCACATCCAGATTACCGCTGGATACAACGGCTTTGAAGCCCATAATGCTGTGTGTCATTGGCAACCACGGGCTAAATACCTGAAGCCATGATGGAATCAGTTCCACCGGGAAGGTTCCTGCACTTGCTGCAAGTTGGAAGACCAGCAGCAGAATGACAACATAACGTCCAGGCAGATCCAGCCAGGTGACAAGCGCCTGAACGATCAACATGAAGGTCAGCCCTGTAATAATGGTAAACAGATAGAACAGACCGACGTTGTGCGTCTCCAGTCCAAGACCATATAACATGAAGCTTGCCACGATGACCGATTGGAAAATGCTCACCGAGCCAAATACCAGTGTCCGGCTAACAAAACGATTCCAGCCTGTTGCACCAGGTACGGACGTTTCCCGCATTTTCAATACAATCGTGGAAATCAACGATCCCACAAACAGACCGATCGACAGGAAGAACGGTGTCAATCCTGTACCATAATTGCTCACGTTCTCTGCTGTATTCTCCGAGGAGTTCACCGGTTCAGCGAACATGTTCACCACATCATCCGTTTTCTTCACTTCGGATGTTTTCTGCGCAGCATCATTCAGCTTGGTTGCCAGTTCACCAGAACCATCTTTCAGCTCGGTAAGACCGTCAGCCAGTTTGCCTGCACCATCACCCAGTTGTTTGGAACCATCCGTGAGGGAATGAACGCCACCACTGAGTTTGCCTACACCCGTCTGCAACGCTGATGTACCTGTGCCCAGCTGCTTGGCACCATCTGCAAGCAATGTGCCGCCGCTTGCAGCTTCACCCAATTTGCCGCTGAACTGCTTCAGACCATCGGAGAGCTGCGCTCCTCCTTGACTAAGCTGCCCGGCGCCTGCCAGCAATTGCTTCTGACCATCCACCAGCTGGTTCGCACCAGCCAGAAGTTGCTCCTGGCCTCCATGAAGCTCAGCTGCACCCGCAGCCAACTGCTGGTTGCCCTGATGAAGTTGATCTGCACCTTGTACCAGCTTCTGCTCGCTGTCATGCAATTGTGCACTGCCATCGGCAACGGCTTCACTTGCGGCAAGCAGTTTCTGTACATCCGCATTTTCAGCCAGCTCCGGATTCGAGGCGGCAAGCTGCTTCAATCCGGCTGCTACGCCCTGTGCGCCATCCGCTACCTTGCCACTGCCGTCTACGGCCGATTGCAATCCTGTTGCCAACGTGCCGCTGCCCTGAACGGCACTTTGCAGACCATCAGACAGCTTCGCACTACCCTGTTCTGATGATTTCAGACCAGCCTGCAACTTGCTCGTGCCATCCAGTGAAGACTGAAGTCCAGTTTCCAACTTGGCGCTGCCATCCTTCAACTGGTCTGCTCCGCTCTGAAGCTGACTTGAAGCAGCTGCCTGGAGCTGTTGCAGACCGGACACCAGATTCGTTGTTCCACTTTCAAGCTTGGTCGCGCCCGTATGCAACGCGTTAACGCCATCGCTCAATGGAGAAAGTCCTTCTTGAAGTTCAATCGTACCGGATGCGAGCTTCGCCAGATTATCCTTGAGCTTCACGGCACCATCATCCAATTTGCCTGCCCCGGTATTCAGGTCGCCTGCACCATCGCCTGCCTCAGCCAAACCATCCGATACTTCGGAGAACTTGTCGAGCAAGGTCTCTGCATAGGATTCCGTTACTTTGGCTGAGACTTTCGCCTTCAGGTCCTTAATCGCAGTCTTGCCGATCTGTGCACCGACAAAGCTGTAATTGCCATTCGGTTCATAGATCAGTTCAGCCGGTGCCGGCTTGTCATCAAGCAATGTTGTTGCCTGGGATGAGAAGTTCTCCGGGATCGTAATTTGCATATAATATTTGTCATTACTCATGCCTTCTTTGGCTTGACTCGCACTGACAAAGTCCCATTTGAAATCGGCATTTTTCTTCAGTTCATCCACCAGATCATTACCTACATGAAGGGATCTCCCTTCCAGTTCAGCACCTTTGTCCAGATTGACAACGGCGACTGGCATCTCATCCACATGACCATACGGGTCCCAATAAGCTGCAAGATAGATGCCACTATACAGGATCGGTATAAACAGAATTGCAATCACAGGGATCAACACCTTCGGGTTTCTCACGGCCGATCCCACATCCTTGAAAAACACGGATAAAGATTTCATGTCATTTTCTCCCCTTAATCTCTCTGCTCCTTAAGCAGGAATAACAATAATGAAATAAAATGTCGCATTCCAGAAAAATTACCGAAACACGAACTGACCAATTTCCTCAAACGGTCACTTTAGAGCAAAAAAACAAACCTGTCTTCCGACAAGCCTCGCTGCCATGTACGTTTGATAACCCCTATTTATAGTAGATTAAATTCGGATTACGTTACAGCAGCAATTCCTTCCATTAAGAAAAGGCGAAAGTAGTTCTTGATTTCCTCTTTGCTCAGCGGTTGATGATGTTTGTTCCAGTCAGAGGTGAGTGCGATATACAAGCGAATCATCATGAAAGCAACCACTTGTGGATCACAATCCCGAATCTCTCCATTGTCCTTCGCTTTCTCAAGCTCCCTAGCCAGAAAATCGGAAATAACCTTCTCCACCTTGTCCAAGCCTTCCTTGGCCTGCAGTGTTCCAAAGTCCTTCAATTCCTGTGATAACTTGACCAGCAGCTCGTGATCACGCCTGAACTCCAACAATGCATCCAGCACCCGAAACAGGTTATCAAAAAAAGCACTTTCCTGATGTACTTCGCGATGAGCGATGTTCTTCATTTCCTGGATCACTTCTACCAAAATCTGATCAAACAATTGTTCCTTGTTGGTGAAAAATGTATAGATCGTTCCTTTGCCAACATTCGCAATCTTGGCGACCTGATCCATCGTGGTTGCTTTGTATCCAAACATGGCAAACGACTGGGCTGCGGCATGAATAACCTGCTGTCTCCTGTCAATCGGAGCCATCATATCCCTCCTTTAATCTCAATCAGTCTTCAATCGTTCTACATAAATGACCAAAAATACAATTCAGTCATTCGGTCAAAATATACATTACCACCTTGGAAAACAGATTGCAACCCTAACATTTTAAAAATTGTGTTAATTTTTTTTAACCTAAATGCAGTGGAAACTCCTTCTTTCGTCGTCTATAGTGTAAGATGACTCAAACAATACGCATATAAATGAAGTCAGGCTGTCTCAGAATAAGATATATGGTGTAAATATTCATGGATGAAACATGATTCTGCGCTTCAATGTATATTCATGTAGTAATGTAATCCATAGCCAGAATAAATGATAACTATCCTAATCTTAAATTTAAACTTATGAATAAAGGTGAACTCATGCGAAAACCAAGAGTGCTCTTATTATCGGAAGGATTCGGTACCGGTCACACTCAGGCCGCTCATGCGCTGGCACATGGCATCAAAAAAGTCAGTCCACATGTTCACAGTCGTGTCATTGAACTAGGCAAATTCCTAAATCCGACGGTAGCTCCGCTAATCTTTTCTGCATATCGAAAGACACTGTCGGTCCAACCCAAGCTGGTTAGCCTGTTGTACCGTACACAGTATAACAAATCATTAAACGGCTTTACCAAATTGGCGTTGCACCGCATTTTCTATACACAGACGGCACAAGTCGTATCTCAGTTGAAACCGGATGCGGTGATCTGCACCCATCCTTTTCCGAATGCCGTTATCTCCCGGCTCAAGCGCCAGGGTCTGAATATCCCGCTCTATACTGTCGTAACAGATTATGACGTGCATGGAACATGGATTAATCCGGAAGTGAACAAATATCTGGTCTCCACCCCTCAGGTCAAAGCATTGCTAGAAATCAGGGGAGTCGATCCTTCCCATATTCAGATCACAGGGATCCCTGTGCATCCAGACTTCTGGGAAGCAGGAGACAAGGTGAAACTGCGGGAAGAGATGGGGCTTCAGAACATGCCTACCGCCTTGCTTATGGGTGGCGGATGGGGACTTTCTTTTGATGAGGATCATATGAAAGCTCTCACGTCTTGGGCAGATCGTGTACAATTGGTATTCTGTCTGGGAAGCAATGAGAAAATGATTGCCAAGATGAAAGAAATGCCTTGCTTCCAGCATCCCAATATTCGTATTCTCGGATATACACGTGAAGTCAGCAAACTGATGGATGTGTCCGATGTGCTGATTACAAAGCCTGGTGGCATGACATGCACCGAAGCATTGGCTAAACGGTTACCCATGCTGTTCATACCTCCGCTGGCGGGTCAAGAGGAAGAGAATTGTGAATACTTTGTACAAGCCGGATACGGCCAGGTCATTCACTCAGCCGACGTGATTACCAAACGTTTCAGAGAACTCTGTGAGCAGGCATCCACTCAAGCTGAAAGCCCGCTGAACGCAGTGCCTGATACAGGTAACCATTCGGTCTATGACCCGACGTGCTGTGCTCAAGCTGTTCATGATTTATTGTTCCCAGCTACACCCGAAGTCACAACAACCTCCTTGGAACGCTTCTCAGCCGGAATTGCTGCCACGTCCTTGTCAGGTACCAGAATACCATTCTAACGCCTCTATGGGCCTATAGAATAGCTCTCATGAGGTGTTATAGAGGACAAGACAAGTTCTCTTCATATACAAAGAAGGTTCCCTTCCGAATTTTTGGAAGGGAACCTTCTTTTATTTTTCATGAATTCCACCGTATGATTTGGCAGAAAAAAGGGTAATTTAGTGTATAACCATATTTTTAATAACGAAATAAAACTACGATCCAGGCTTTTTAAGGGGCCATGTGATGCACACACAGTTAACTACCCTGCCTGTTTGCAGAATTTACAGGTCGATTACTTGTAAAAAGTATGATGACCGATCGTTTTTACTTTTTTCTGCGAGCGGGCAACTGTCAGATCGTCGGCAAGTGTCAATGACAAGAAATAATACGTATCATCGGCAACTTCCTTCTTCCCGTTCAGTGCAGCATTGACTGCTTTGATACTGTCCTCGTTGGGAACCACGCGTTTCAAACGTCCGTTCGCTACAGGACTGAACTGGGATTTCTGATAGATGACCTTGTAAATGGTATCGGGAAAATTGGCTGACCGCAGCCGGTTTAAGACAACATTGGCAACTGCCACTTTGCCTTCGTACGGTTCACCTTCCGCCTCTGCCATGACGATTTTTTGCAGCAGATGCAGCTCTTTATCGGACACACTGTATGACCAGGTTGCGAGTTTCGATTCATCCTGGCTCAAAAGTTTGGTCCGCGTAAAGTATAGTTTTTGGGGGGAGTTGTTACAGCAGCAACTTCTTTGGCACGTTTCACTTTGGCCAATTTCAGTGCAGCTTCTTTTTCGGCTTTGGCCGCAGCTATCGCTCTAGCTTTATTTTTGGCCTTGGCTTCTTGCAATTCCTGCTTCTCTTGAGCAGTCGTCAGCCAGTTCTTGGCTGGCAGAGATTCAGTCCACGCGATAGTGTGGGCAGACAGATTAGAAGACAGACTTGTCCCATCTTCCATCATGCGCCTCTCTCTTGCGTAGATGTTTGCTTATTTTGCACAGAAGCCGCAAGCTCGGTCATCTGTTTACTATCACTAGCTTCATTCCACTTCCCCGTCGCCTGAACGACATTTACCCCCACTATACATACAAGCAGCACTGATAACATCGGTGCTACCCAACGATTCTTGCTTATAATGTTCATTCGAAGATTCCTCCTGTCGAAACAATTCCCTTATCTAAGTAACCCAAAAAAAAAGAATTTGAATAACGATGGCTAATATTACATAGGGATAAACGTAATGTCAATGTGATTTTATGGCATAAAAATGATTATCAGGAAAAAGAAAACGTATCCACGACCTCATACATTGGCGATTGTCCCAGCCTTGTCACATAAAGTACAATATCCTCCACCATCCATGAATTAACACCAGTGGAATGTTCCGGAAGCACGCCAGATATCCCCTTATTTTCATTACCTGGAATCTGTCCCAGATATTTTCTCGCAATGGTAATGTGGGGAGCATAAGGTCTTAATTCAGCTTCAAATCCAAGGGCAGATGTAGCCTGTACGATTTGTTTTTGCAATGAAATCAAACGATCCTTATCTCCGCTAACACCTTTCCATAGCACCTTGGGTGCTTCTTCAAGTCCAAATGTACCCCAATCCGAAAGCTGGAGTTCAAAAGCCTGACATTCAGCCGCTACCGAGCGTAAAGCTTTGCGAAGATGGCCAATGTCACTAACGAATGTATCCCCGAGAAATTGCAAGGTTATATGATAATCCCGATGGTCTGTCCATTTACGAAAATCAAGCTTGTTCTGTACAAGCCTCGCATCCATCTGAAGAGACTGCTGTACAGCAACAGGAAGACGAATGGCTACAAACAATCTTTCCCGTCGGGATGCATGATCCTGATGTGATTGGTTATTCATTGCATACACCTCTCTAAAGTTCGCTCTATTATTTCATAACTATACATATCGTTTCAAGTTGGGTAAGTATAGAGTGACACAAAGATAACCATTTGCAAATAAGGCTAGATTCCTGCATTTCCCACCTTATGCACATCCAACATCAAATCTGATACACTTTAATTATCAAATATATCAAACTATTTATCTCAGGAGGACCACACATTATGGGTAAAATTGTATGTTTTCCATCTCTATCTGAAGAACAGCAACAACGCATTCAGAACGCTGCACCAGGATACACCCTGAAACTCGGAAAAGCCAAGGAATTGGACCCCGCTGAGTTGAACGAGGCCGAGATTATTCTAGGCTGGTCCCCCCTTGTCACTGAACATGCATTGAAACAGGACAGCCTGTTGAAGTGGGTTCAGGTCTGGTCCGCGGGTGTGGACCGTCTCCCCTTCGAAGATTTGCAAAACAAGAACGTTCAGGTTACCAGTGCCAATGGAGTTCACGCGATTCCCATCACCGAGATTATTCTTGGCATGATGTTGTCCCACAGTCGCTGGCTGAGACAGGCCATGCTGTATCAACAGCAGTCCGAATGGAAGGCTCCCGCCAAACCACTGCCGGAACTGCATGGCAAAACAGCGGTCATCGTTGGTGTAGGTGAGATCGGAACCGAAACAGCCCGCATTCTCAAATCACTCGGCATGCGCACGATTGGAGTTCGTCGCTCAGGTAAAGATGTGCCCAACGTGGATCAGATGTACGACATGACCGGGTTGCATGAAGCGTTGAGCCAAGGTGATTATGTAATTAACATCTTACCGTTGACCGATGAAACGAAGCATATATATGATCAAACTGCATTTGAGCATTTCAAATCCGGTGCCTGCTTCGTCAATGTGGGCCGTGGCCCAAGTGTGAAGACGGAAGCCTTGCTGAATGCACTCCAGAACGGGCAGGTTGCCTTCGCTGCTCTGGACGTGTTCGAAGAAGAACCCCTTCCGGCAGACCACCCGTTATGGGGCATGGATAACGTCTTGATTACGCCACATATCGCAGGAAGTACAGAGCAATACACGGATCGGGCCCTCGATATTTTCGTCAAAAATCTGGAAGCTTATGTAGCTGGCCAGACACTTCCGCTTAACCTGGTGGATTATAGTCATAAATATTAACACAAACATCCGTTCCCATGCAATATTGTGCAAATCAACTTGCTTCTTCAGGTTATTTCCGTCCTCTACCTTCTAGTGTAGACGGTTAGTTCAATGGATATGTACGCAATAAAAAACTCTACCTCTGAAATTTCTCCAGAGGTAGAGTTTTTGTTTATTTACGCTTACGAACACAGCCATATATGACGTATAAACGTGCCTTTGTGTACAGTTCGGTGCTCTTTTACCGTCCATCCTGCTTCCAGCAAGTGCTCTCTACCCACTCTGTGGAAACAATCACTGCCCGTTTTGCCAATCTGCGCAAGCTCACCAGCATGGATCGTTGCTCAGCATCTGGGAGGACAGAACAGAGATTATAGGGCATGTCCAGAATTGCTGCATCATACAGATCTTGCAGTTCATTCATATCCCCAATGTGATTCGATCCGGATCATATCCATAATGCGGCAGATTGACACGTGCACCTCGGACAGCCAGCGGATTCAGATCGTTGCCTTTCGCATCAATTCCCATCGATAAAGCCTCAATAACAACCGTTCCCATACCGCAGCACGGATCAATCAACCGATGGTTTTCCACGTTTGGAACAGCAATATTAACCAGCGCTCTGGCAAGGGTTATGCCAAATCCAGTGGAGTAATTTTGCGGTTTCTGCCGATGAATCTGCCATGATCGATCGGCTTCTGTCCACTGGCCCAAGATCCATTTTTCTCCTGTTCGGATTAGGCCGAAAGTCACTTTAGGTTGCTTCATCTGTGCCTTTCCTTTAATGCACATGCCAACTTCTTTTTCCAGTTGACGAGACTGCGCATAATCAAGGGCATGATCTCCTTCTTTCAGGCAAACGACCTTAAATGTCTCTTCTGGCAGGAGCTGAATTTCTTTGGCAAGAGGAAGCAGATCAGTCACGGTGTCGCCTTCACCAATGACATCCAATCTGCCATGGATAAAAGGACTACGTCCAGGGGCGATACATCGTTCAGACCGCACATATGCCCCCGTATTCATCCGGATCTCCGAAGCCGGTTCAAGCAGCGTGTTCAGCTCCAGCATGCATAATTCGCGCTCGTTCTCATGACAAGCAAAGGTGTAGAGGTATTTCCCGGAAGTAGCGTACTTCCCCATTGTTTCATCAGACAAAATTCCCCTCTCCTTCCTTCTTTAATCATGTTTCTTCTATATAAATAGTAGTTCGTTGTAGACAATTCAAATATCAGCTATTGCACAAGCTTCAGGTAGTCATTGTATACAATGTTTGACCGCTAGACAACTGTCCTTTTTTTTGCACGTATCTATTGATAAAATAAAAATAAGGCGTTCCCCTTACTGAGGAACGCCTTGCTTTATTTTGTTATTCTCACCAATAGCTGCTTGGGTGAATCCAGCTTCTTCTATTATAAGAAATAGGTTAGATTTTCAATTTTTCAATGGATGTAAGCAAATCTTCCGATAATTGTTTCAGACTTTGAATATTGCCGCTAATCGTCTCCATGGAACTTACCTGCTCTTCCGCGGATGCAGAAACTTCTTCCACACTCGCTGCCGATTGTTCCGAAACAGCGGAAATCTGCTGACTGAAATCATTCATTCGTCCACTTGCTTCCTGCATGCCTGCAAGGCCATCTGTCATCGTACTGATGACACCAACCATGCCTTCCACCGATTCATTAATCGTACGGAAAAGTTGACCTGAAGCAAGCACATGTTCCTGACCTAACTCGGTCTCCTGAACGCCTGTGCGTAATTCTGCAACTACCCCTTGCGACTCCTGCTGAATATCCTCGGTAATCGTCGTAATCTCTTCGACAGAAGTCTGCACAGCCTCGGATAACTTCCGCACTTCGGATGCCACTACGGCGAACCCGCGTCCACTCTCCCCAGCACGGGCTGCCTCAATGGAGGCATTCAATGCCAGCAGATTGGTTTGGCGTGCAATGTCATGAATGACCTGAACCAGCTTGGAAATATCCTCATTTTTACGATTCAACCGTTCCATTTTGTCCATGGAAGTGGAGACCGCACCGGAAATCTGTTGCATCTGCTGCACGGACTGTTCCATCGCCTTGCGACCATTCAGCCCTTGCTCCAGTACCAGATCCGACATGACACGCAGCTGATTGCCTTGCTCCGTATGATTCTGAATGTGCTCATTCAACGCTTCAACCGTAAGAGCCGATTCCACGGCAGTCTCTGCCTGGCTCTCTGCGGCCTTGGCTGACTCTTCCATTGTCACAGCAATTTGTTGACTACCAATCTTAACCTCTTCAGAGGAGATTGCCAGTTCCCCACTCTGCCGATTGACAGCTTCCGCGATTCGTCTGACGCTCAGTACCATGGAAGTAAGGTTACCTTTCATATCATTGACTGCTTTGGCCAGAACGCCGACCTCATCTTCATGTTTGGTATGTATATCCTGAACATTCAATTGGCCTTCTGCAATCAGTTTCACCGAACTGATAACACGTAGCAGTGGCTTCACAACCTGTGAACGAATAATCGGAATACTGATCGCTGTAATGACAATCATGACAAGAACACCGATAATGATGATGATTCTACCATCTTGAACCGAACTGATCGTCTGGGCTGCCGCAATGTCGGACTGTTTCTGATTGTATTCTACCAGATAATCCAGATCGACTTGCATGAGGTCAAAGGAATCCGCACCTTTATCGGCAACTTCCTTCGCCAGCTGAGTCTGATTCTCATCACTCAATTTGATCGCTTGCGTATTAATCTTGAGATACGCTTCCCATTTGTTCTTGAATGCAGTCCAGTGTTCAAGCTCTTCCGGAGACTTCTCCTGCTGATCATAGATTTTAATCGCCTGTGTTGTTTCACGAATATACTTGGTTCGCTCTTCCGACAAAAATGCCTTGTCTGTTTCATTCGCGTCAAAATGACGATAACTTAATGAAAGGACATGCTCTGTGGTGTAGTTTAACCGGTTAATTTGCTGAATAGAGGGCATCCAATTGTTCGTAATTTCATTCGTGTTGGATTCAATTGAATTCATCCGGGTGACAATCGTGACACTTAAAACAATCAAACAGAGGATTAATAAGTAGAACGCGATGCTGATACGCAGACCGATACTCTTGATCTTGAATCTGCTGAACATATGATCTCCCCCTTGACCCCTTCGGTCATCCCGAATTCAGGTGCTTTTGTCGTTGTTTTTCCCTTCTTTTGACCTCTTGTCAAGAGAACATATCTATATTATATAGGTGGGGAAATAGACGTAAAGTAGTATAACATTATTTTGTTGTTAAGAGGCTTGATTTTGTAAAAGATTGTCGAAATTCAACAAAGTTAAACCGAAGAACTGCAGTATTCGGAAAATTCCTGATCTGTAGTTCTTCGGTTTGTCCACATTTCAACAGCTTGCTAAAGTAATCCGCCTACTTCAGGATGGCAGTCTTATGATCAGCCAGCAATCGATAAGAATCCAGCCTGCGCTCATAATCGGGTCCTGCCGTAACCAGAAGCAACTTCTCCGTACCCAGTTTGCGACTCACCTGTTGCAATTGAGCCCATACCTGCTCAGCTGTACCTGCATAATGCCGCATCGATTCATTCTGATCAGCGCTGGTTGAATCATTCGTGTGGGAGGCCCCGATCCCCCTCGAATTCAACTCGCTTCCATGTTCTTTCCCATCTGCCTTGCGTCTTTCCGCCATCTCACGACTCCAATCCATGGCATCCGTCTGTGACTCCGCACACAATACACTGACTGCCACCATGACCGCAGGCTCCTTCATCGTTGCACTGGGGGTAAACCCTTCCCGGTATCGCCTTACAGCCTCTGTGCCATCTGCATCACTCATGAATTGACCAAAGACATATCCCATGCCAAACCGTGCTGCAAATTCTGCGCTCTTCACGTTTGTTCCCAGCATCCAGAGCGATAACGGGAGCTTGGGAATTGGACGTGCCGTTACAGGATGATCTTCATAAGAATATCGATCTTCCAGCAGTTCCTTCAGTGCTGTGAGTGATTCTGGCAGCTTGGACACATGTTGCAAGTAATTGCCACTAAGCGCCATCGTTGCATGAGGTCCACCTCCAGGAGCACGTCCAAGCCCAAGCTCAATGCGCCCAGGATAGAGCGCAGCCAGCAGACGGAACGACTCTGCAACCTTGAGCGGGCTGTAATGGGGCAACAGGACCGCGCCAGAGCCAAGTTGGATTGTTGTCGTTTTGGCTCCGATGTGGGATAGCAGTACTTCGGGAGAGGCCGAAGCCAGTTCAGCCATATCATGATGCTCGGATGTCCAATAACGGGCGTATCCCCAAGCCTCGGCATGTTGCGCAAGTGTCACCGATTGTTGAAGTGCTTGTTCCGCTGAGGCATCGTTTAACCTTGGAACAAGGTCAAGTACGCCCAGACTGAACATCTCACTCATTCTTGTAGCCAAGCGTCTCATCTCCTATATATCGGTTAACTCTAATCCAAATCGTAGATGGAACCCACCTTCAGACCGTAGAGTTCATTATATATTTTCTCGGCAAACGCATCCGTCATTCCTGCAATATAATCAATCACCATGTGTTCCCAGGTCCAGATGGGTTGCGCTTTGGCCTGATCCTTCTCATAACGTTGCAGCCAGTCGGATGGAATAATGGATTTGGACGTTTCCGGATCGAGGAATGCATCCCATAACCGCTTGATCATCCACTCACTGCGCTTCTGCAGCCGCTGCACTCTCAGATCACGAATCATCGTCACCCAGGCAAAACTCTTGAGCACACTCACCGTACGCAGCATATCAAGATCCTCAGCCCCTTCACGGACAAAGGTTACCTTCTTCCAGTCGCCGTCGTCAATAACGCCCAGACTGCCCACAAAAAGCTCACCCAGTACGCTTTCACTTCCCGGCGGGTACGCGAGTAATCATGCTCGCAGAATGGCATCTTCTCATTCCAGATGCGCAGGAACGAAGCGAGCACCTCTTCTACCTTTTGCCCAATGGCTTCCTGGGTCCATCCGTTCCAGAACAGATCCTCCAGCGTTGTAATCTTATCCACAATCAGCCGATTCACATGCGGATCTTGCAGGAAATGCTCATGGACTTCAATTTTCCCTGCTTTGATCCCATCCTCCAGGTCATGCGAGGAGTACGCAATATCGTCGCATAAGTCCATCAACTGCGCTTCCAGTGTCTTCTTGCCTGTCGGCACGTTCCAGCGATCACGAATTTCACGGATATATTGCCATTCATGATGGTACATGCCTTTCTTGCTCTCCGTGCCAGGGTACGGATACTTGTTGATCCCAAGCAATACCGCATCCGACAGGTTCAGTCCGTCGATATCTTCACGCTTCTCCAAGTGCATAATAAGGCGGAAGTTGTGTGCATTGCCTTCAAAATGCTCGTATTTCCGTTTCAACTCGGCACGGACTTCAGACTCTACCTTGGGAACTTTGGCACTGCGGCTTTTTTTCATGATTTTCTTAGCCTCGGTGTTGATGAGGTCATCCAGAATGCCGTCCAACACTTCTTCACCTTTATGTCCAAACGGCGGATGACCGAAGTCATGTGCGATTGCAGCGCACTCCACCACTTCTGAATCAATAATAAGACCGGGGTTCTCGGCCCGATCCCAGTCCACTTCAGGAAAACGGCGAATCAGGCTTCGGCAGCCTCACGTGCAATCTGTGCCACCTCCAGGGAATGGGTCAAACGCGTACGATAATAATCACCCGTTCCTGCGCCAAACACCTGTGATTTGCCCTGTAACCGACGGAAGGTCGGTGAATGAATAAGTCTGGAATAGTCCCGTTCGTATGCTGCACGAGATCCATCCAATTTGGTTAATTCGGGATATTGTCTATGTTCTCTCAGATCGTTCCATTGCATGGGGATCACTCCTAGCCGACTGTCTCTATTTTGAGTGATTATACACAACATCTGTGGTTTCGAAAAGTAAAACCTGTCTGCGATTGTCATCTCTTCTTACATCAACTTGTAATAAACAGTCCTATTCTTTTATTATACCCTGTCAGACTATCATTCGTGCACCTAAATGATCATGATTAATATTGAAATCCACTATCGTGACTTAATATGAAAAAAAGTGCATGATACAGTTGGCGTGGCCGTTCCGGTGACGGATCGTTCTTGTGATCGCTGTTATTCCCAAATTTCTTTGATTTCCTTTAGAAAGGGAGAAATTCGGGAATAAAGGCGAACGCTTCGCTTCTTCAGAATCGATTCCGTCCCCTTCACTACGTTTGCTGTCCTTTAAATACATTAATGGTATTCACCATCATCACGCTAAAATCGAATAACAATCAAGTTCAACTTATATTAATATCATCATTTGCTGCAATGGTAGTCCGCCTCCCCCACGCCCAGCCCGTTGTGGGTAAAAAAAACAAAACCGACAGGTCGGAAATGCCCTGTCGGATGAATATGGTAGATGCATCGAAGTAATTTAACTTCTAGCCTTAATGCTCACGCCATTTAAGTCTTGAAGCGGTGTGAATTTTTGCATCAAGGATGTTATGGCACCCTTGTACGATGGGAGTTTACACCATAACCTTACAGATATCGTTGGTGAACTCTACTGGATCCTGAATTGGCAATCCCTCGATCAGCAATGCTTGATGGTACAACAGGCTGGTGTAGAGGTTCAGTTTTTCCTGATCCTGCGCGAAAGCGTCTTTCAATGATTTGAAGACATCGTGATTTACGTTGATTTCTAACACTTTGTCAGCTTGTACGTTTTCACTGTTCGGCATAGCTTTCAGGATTTTCTCCATTTCAATCGTCAGCTCACCTTCGGTGGACAAACATACCGGGTGGCTTCTGAGACGTTTGGAAGCTTTAACCGCTTTGACTTTACCCGCCAATTGAGCTTGCATCGCTTCAAACAGTTCTTTGTTGTCGTTGTCCTGAGCATCCGTTTCTTCTTTGTCCGCGCTATCTTCGATACCCAGATCACCACTGGAGATGGATTTGAATTCTTTCTCCTTGTAGTTCATGATCATCTTGATTGCGAACTCGTCGATGTCATCGGTGAAGTACAGTACTTCGTACCCTTTCTCAAGAACACCCTCGATCTGCGGCAGCTTCTCGATTCGGCTAATGGACTCACCGGATGCATAGTAGATATACTTCTGATCTTCCGGCATTCTGGAGACGTATTCGTCCAGGCTCACCAGCTTGCTCTCTTTGGAGGACGTGAACAGCAGCAGATCCTGCAATGTATCCTTGTTCACCCCATAGTCACTGTATACACCATATTTCAATTGACGACCAAACGCTTGGTAGAACTTCTCGTAGTTCTCACGCTCGTCTTTCAGCAGGCTTTGCAGTTGGCTCTTGATTTTGTTCTTAATGTTCTTCGCGATCAGACTAAGCTGACGGTCATGTTGCAACATCTCACGTGAAATGTTCAGGGACAGGTCTTCCGAATCCACCATACCTTTGACAAATCCGAAGTAATCCGGCAACAGATCCCCACATTTATCCATGATCAAAACACCGTTGGAGTAGAGTTCAAGGCCTTTTTCATACTCTTTGGTATAGTAGTCAAACGGCGTGTTCTCCGGAATAAACAGGATGGCATTGTACACCACAGCGCCATCTGCGCTGATGTGCAAGTGTTTAAGCGGTTTGTCAAAACCGTAGCGTTTTTCCATATAGAAGTTATTGTAATCTTCTTCGGTCAATTCGCTTTTATTTTTACGCCAGATCGGCACCATGCTGTTCACGGTTTGTTCTTCTTGGTATTCTTCGAACTCGTTCTCCGTACCCTCTTTCGGACGTTGGCCTGTTACATCCATCTTGATCGGATAGCGAATGAAGTCGGAGTATTTCTTGATGATGGATTTCAGGCGGTACTCTTCCAAAAATTCGTCATACGAATCTTCTTCGGTATTCTGTTTGATCGTCAGGACGATCTCTGTACCTACGGAGTCTTTCTCAGCCGGTGTGATCGTGTATCCATCCGCACCTTCGGACTCCCATTTCCAAGCCTCATCGCTGCCCAGCGTTTTACTCGTTACGGTCAGCTTGTCCGCCACCATAAATGCCGAGTAGAAACCAACCCCGAATTGTCCGATGATGTTGTGGCCGTCTTTGGCTTCATTTTCTTTCTTGAACGCCAGTGAACCACTCTTCGCGATAACACCCAGATTGTTCTCCAGCTCTTCCTGCGTCATCCCGATTCCGGTATCCGTCAGTGTGAGCGTGCGGTTTTCTTTGTCGATCGTGAGCTTGATGAAATAATCCTCTTTGTTGAAAACGAGTGAATCGTCGGTCAGTGCTCTGTAATAAATTTTATCAATGGCGTCACTGGAGTTGGAGATCAATTCTCTCAAAAAGATTTCTCTTTGGGTGTAAATGGAGTTGATCATCATATCCAGCAAACGCTTGGATTCTGCCTGGAATTCTTTTTTAGCCATGAATGGTTGGACTCCTTTCAAATTGGATATCGAATGATTGGATTGAAAATAGAAATAACTGAGATACGCCTGCTGTGGCCATTAGTAGACTCTAAAACCTTAGATCGCTCTAGTCCACAGATAATGTGACTCACTCTAATGGCTCATTGAAAAAAGTGCATGACGTTCTGCAATGTAGCCGTTCCGGTTACGAATCGTTTTTCGGATCGCTGTTATCCCCGTATTTCTATGATTCCCTTTTAAAAAAGGAGAAATCCGGTGATAAAGGCGAACGCTTCGCTTCCTCCAAATCGATTTCGTCCCCTGCACTACTTTCGCATTTGATCAGCGACTATTTTTTAGCATAGAGATCATCAACGAATTGAATCTTTTATTAAACGTGGAATACCGCTTCAGGTCTGTAGCGCCGTTGGCTCCGCATGGCTACTCAGGTTCAATATCTATTTTCAAAAACAGAATCATTCCGTATGTAGGCGTATAGTAAAAACATCATTTGTTAGCACTCTAATGATCGGAGTGCTAAACCCTTCCCTTTTATATAACATATGGGAAAATTGGGTGTCAATACGCAGGCGGTTATTTTAACAAAAAGATCGAATAACCCTTCACTTTTGCACATCACCCATCATTTTAACGTAATCCCGCTGGTAAAACAAAAGCCGCCTCGAACCAATGTTTGAACCGGCATGGTGAAAGATTGAATGTGTCCGTTGGTATCGTAGATAGCGTTGTAACTTGTCTATTTAATGCGCCTCGGAATATACTCGTGTTTGCGGTGTTGAGACTGACTTGTTGGTATGTTCGTATATTGATGTGTTCGTATTGATAGGTCAGTGTTAATATGTTCGTGTTGGTATGTTTGTGTTGAAATGTTCGTTGGTATATTGGTAACTTGGTCCTGTATTTGCTTGAATGTCTTGAGAAGTATGACATTCACGCGCTAACGAACCTCAGAGGCGTTAAATGGCCTTTTGGGGAGGATTTTATAATCTAACGAATCTTGGACACGCTATTGCTCAATTTAAGCCAATCTATGGAGCACATTCGAACGTTTTTCAGATATTAGGGTGTGTGAAGTTGGTTAGATTGGGAAATTAGCTGGAAATCGTAAAATAAGGCCTCCCAGGTTCGTTAGAAATGACGCAGAAGTTAGCGTTACAGCTACACATAGGATTACGGCAGAAAGTTAGCACATACGGTTAGTTTTAATGTTAGCGGTGGTGTGTAGGGTGCGTTACAGAAAAAATCAGAGTACAGTTTAGGGTTATAAGTTACGGTTACGGTTACGGTTACGGTTACGGTTACGGTTACGGTTACGGTTACGGTTACGGTTACGGTTACGGTTACGGTTAGAGCTTGAGGATGAATATGAATATGAGTTCGAGTTCGAATTTGAGTTTGAGTTTGAGTTTGAGTTTGAGTTTAAGAATTCTACTTTTTAGCCATCTTTGGATCAAGGGTATCGCGTAGTCCATCGCCCATGAGGTTGAAGCCGAGAACGGTCAACATAATGGAAACGCCGGGGAAGATGAGTGTCCACGGTGCTTTTTGTATAAACTGACGGGAGTCCGACAGCATTTTACCCCATTCCGGATCGGGTGGTTGCGCACCCATGCCCAGAAATCCGAGTGCAGCAGCTTCGATAATCGCCGTTCCAATCCCGAGCGTCCCCTGCACGATCAGCGGAGTAAGGCTGTTGGGCAAGATGTGGCGGAACAAGATCCGCCCGTTGCCCGCTCCGAGTGTCCGTGCCGACGTAATGAATTCCTCCTGTCTCAAGCTGAGTACACGTGAACGAACCAACCTTCCATAAGTCGGGATGTTCACGATAGCGATGGCGAGCAGTGCATTTTGCAACGACGGGCCCAATATCGCCACAATGGCGATAGCGAGCAATATCCCCGGAAAGGCAAGCAAGATATCAAATAGACGCGAAATGAGCATGTCCGCCCATTTTCCATAAAACCCGGCAATCAGACCAAGCAACGTGCCCGCAATAATGGAACCAATGACGGAAAAAAATCCCACCCACAAGGAAATACGCGCTCCATGCAGCACTCTGGAAAACACGTCACGTCCCAGATCATCCGTACCAAACCAATGCTCTGCCGAAGGAGCCTGAAGCCGATCTACCAGCACCTGTTCCTTGTAATCGTAAGGTGCGATATATGGCGCGATGAAAGCCAACAGAATAAAAAACACGATAATAATCAAACCCGCAAGCGCAAGCCGATTCTTCCGAAACGTTCTCCACGCTTCACGCCATGGACCGGCTGTGCTCGCTGTTGCAGCATCAATGGATGGTCCGGTATTGGTCGATAATTTGGCCATGCGGCGTCTCCTTTCTTGGATATGAATGAATGATGAATTGCCTATTTATAACTGATACGAGGATCAAACACAGCGTAGAGCAAGTCCACAATCAGATTGATCACCACGAAGAAAAATGCCACGATCAGAATGCCACTCTGGATCACCGGATAGTCCCGCGAACTAATCGCTTCATATATATAACGTCCCACGCCCGGCCAAGCAAAGATCGTTTCGGTCAATACCGCACCCCCAAGTAACGATCCGGTCTGGATGCCGATAACCGTAAGCACGGGGATAAACGCATTTTTGAGGGCATGTCCATATACAACAAAAAACGGCCCCAGTCCCTTGGCTTTTGCAGTACGAATGTAATCGGAACTCATTACCTCCAACATGCTGGAACGGGTCATCCGGGCAATAACGGCCATTGGAATGGTGCCCAGCGCAATACTCGGGAGCAACAAATGTTTCGTTACGGTCCACAACTGATTCCATTGTCCAGCAATCATCGTATCCAGCACATACAAGCCCGTAATGGCTTCCACTGGATCTCGTGCATTCATGCGTCCAATGGATGGCAACCACTGCAACTTGTTCGCGAACAACCACTGTTCCATTAGACCGAGCCAGAAGATCGGCATGGATACCCCACCAAAGCAATGACCATGCAGCAATAATCAAACCAGGAGTTGTGCTTCCATGCACTGATAATCCCGGCATTCACCCCAATAATGACAGCAAACAACATACTTGCCATCGTTAATTCAAGGGTTGCTGTCAGATAAGGCACAATTTCCTGGGCAATAGGCACCTTGGTGCGAATGGATGTCCCCAGGTCGCCTTTGAGCAAATCGCCCAAGTAGGCGAAATATTGCTGGAACCAGGGTTTATCCAGTCCAAGCTGGTCACGTAAGGCTTGCTTGGATTGTTCGGTTGCCTTTTGCCCAAGTATGGTCTCAGCCGGGTCACCCGGAATGGCGTGGATGATGGAAAAGACAATTAGGGTCATGCCCAGCAATACGGGCAGCAACACAAGCACACGTTTGACAATATAGCTGTTCAATCCTGTTCACCTGCCTTCGACGTATCATGCAAAATAAAAAGCGCCGGCAGAAATGCATGCTTTGGATAGTTACGTCCGGATGTAGGTTCTGCCAAGCATTGCGTCTCACCAGCGCTTTGATAGAAAGATGTTACACTTCATTACTCCGAGTGTAGCGCCCTCTTCAGAGTGATTCTGCACACTCCGTTATTCTGAAATGGATAAGTTCAGCTTACGTCTGTATTATTCGAAGTAGGCACCGGCATAGGATTCACTGCCCAGCGGAGATGGCACAAAACCTTTCAGGTTCGATTTCCCCGCCAGAATTGGCGTGGTGTGCACGAGTGGAATCCACGGTGCATCTTCCTTGATAATCACCTGTGCTTGTTTGTACAGCTCGGCACGTTTCTCCTGATCTGTTTCTTTCTGCGCATCTGTCAGCAATACATGCAACTCTTCGTTGACGTAGAAACTGCGGTTGTTACCTGGGATGGCGTCTTTGTCCAGCAAGGTGTACAGGAAGTTATCCGGGTCCCCGTTGTCCCCGTCCAGCCGAGCATGTAGATATCGTCTTTCTCCCCGGCTTTGGCATCATCCAGATACGTCGCCCATTCTGGGGATTCAATGTTAGTGGTCACGCCAATTTTCTCAAAATCAGCCTGGATCGCTTCCGCTACTTTCTTGCCATCAGGCATATACGGGCGAGATACCGGCATGGCATAGAAAGTTACCGGATCAGGCAAACCGTCAGGGAAGCCAGCTTCGGCGAGTAGAGCTTTTGCTTTTTCCAGATCATATGGGTAATCCTCAATGGTATCGTTGTACCCCCATAGCGTTGGTGGCATCGGGTTCACAGCAGGCTCAGCTTGTCCAGCAAAGAACGCATCAATAAGGGCCTGCTTGTTTACCGCATGATTGAGGGCTTGTCTAACTTTGACATTATCAAATGGTTTCTTCTTGAAATTAAAGCCGATATACGCCACATTGAACGGTGGACGCTCGATCTTCTGCAACTCGCTGTTGCCTTCAAGGATGGACAGATCGTCCGGGTTCAGGTCTTCCATGACATCAATCTCGCCGTTTTGCAGGGCATTGAAGCGAGCGGTGTTATCCGGAATCGAACGCACGATAACTTTGTTCAGCTTCGGCAGTCCTTCTTTCCAATAATCCGCGTTTTTCTCCAGGGTGATGGAGTCGTTACGCTTCCACTCTTTGAATACGAATGGGCCCGTGCCCACAGGCTCGCTTTTGAAATTTTCTTTTTTCTCCTGAATCGCGGTTGGACTGGCAATGCCAAATGGCGTCATCGCAATATTTTGCAGGAAAGGCGCTTGTGGCTGGTTCAATGTGAACTCCACCGTAGTCTCGTCAATCGCCTTCACTTCCTTGATCACACGTCCATCCTCTGGACCAAACATGGAGTCATAATAATCAAAGGAATCTCCCTCGAATTTATATTCACTCGCCGGATCGCTCCAGCGGTTGAAGTTGAACACTACAGCCTCTGCATTGAAGTCGGTACCATCATGGAATTTCACACCGGACTTCAGCTTAAACACATACTTGAGTCCATCCGCCGAAATCTCCCAGCTCTCTGCCAGTCCAGGAACGACTTCTGTTTCGCCTTCCTTGTAATCCAGCAACGAGTCAAACACCTGATGTCCAATCTTCAGCGACTCTCCATCAGTTACAATCGCCGGGTCGAGTGCTACGGAATCCCCGCCGCGGCCCATGATCATCGTATCCTGTGCTACCGTTTCGGTTGGAGGGTCGGTTCCTTCTGCCGGAGCAGGCGTATTCTCTCCACTCTCATTACTGGAGCAACCAGACAATACCAAGACGGTGCTCAAAGCCAGAGTCAAAAAACCGGACATCCATTTCTTTCTCATTCGCATACGTACAACACCCTTCCCTGTCTCATAATGTGTGTGATGCTGGCATGAAAAAACTTCAATGATAGCCATTGGTTCGGTGCTTGCTTGTATCAATGAAAGGCTTTAGGTGCCTGTGATACCTGAATTAAAGTTCTGGGGAAAGTTAGGCAAATATATAAAATGTAAAAACAGCATGGGAGAAAGGTGAACATGGATATAAGTAAAAGTCAGATCATCATGCTCACGGATTACGGATATGGAAGATTACTTTTATATAAAAAGAAAACGTACAACGAACGAAGTATCTTTTGAGATGAATCTATGTAAGTGAATGAGGTTGTTGCGATTTATTTGAACTAAGGTCAATAAGTAACAGCAAATGGTAACGGGCAAGTAAGAGCAAGATCAAGGTAATAGATTTAAAATGTAAATAGGCATATGGATACTACGCTGCTGGGTACCGATAACGTCTGTTCCTTGAGCGTGTCGACTTGGAGTATGAAGTGTGGGAACCCAATTAAGTATCGTCGTTTGCAATACGGATGAAAGGCTAGGTTGTTTAGATGTGTAAGTTGTTTATGACGGTGGTTTTCTCTTGCAGATAGGATGTGTAAAACGTATGAACGAGTCATCTTGAGATGTTGGATTGTACAACAGGGAGACATTACAATAACTTCATATGTTATGGTTTTGTCATGATGAGGAGGATTGTGTAAGTAAACCGTAGTGAAAAACAATTTCGTGTAACTTACTTTACATCACATTAATCAATTAGACAAGAGATTTACAGACATAAGTCTTCAACTTTATTATATACGTTAATATTACTTACACAAAAGACAAAAAAGGAACACAGTTCGACAAAAAACGTCTTGTGTCCCTTCTCCATTCCATCCAAATTCAGATAAAATCAATATTTAATTCGCTAAGGATCAGCTTACTTTTTAAACAAACCTCTGCGATGCATCACGGTAATAAAACGGTAAAAATCATAACTCGCCCCATTATCGATGCTGAACAATGGATTTTTGGTGTCATATGCCAGCGCTGCATCCACAGCTGCTTTTGCCCATACTGGAACTTCCATTTGCTGACGCGCCTGCAGTTTGTCGACTTGGGATTTAAGCGCATCAAACGCTGCTTTTTCTTCGGCTGTCATCGGTTCGCCCCCTTTCGGTGGTTCGGTTGGTGGATTCGGGTTGGTTGGCTCCGGTGGTTTCGGAGTAGCTGCTGCGTATCTGGCTCTGAGCTGTGCCGCGGTTCCCTCGAATTCATTCATATCCACGTTGCCGCTAATGCCATTCACTTTGCCCGAATCCGTATACTGCCAGAACGTCCAACGCTTCCATGCCGGCTGGTCGTCCGGTACACGGGTGCTGCTGTAACGCGCGATCCACAGATCGTAGGAGCTGAGTGATGTGTCAAAATTCCCGGCAAATGAATTGCCTGTGTATATGATCGGTTTTACACCTGTGAGGCGTTGTAATTCGGTTAAAAAAGCTTTGGCAACTGTATTCATCTGCGCTTTGCTCAGGTTGCCTGGGTTGTTCTCGTAGTCCATGACAGGTGGCAGCTGTAACGCTTTGGCCCCTCCAACTTTGTTCAGTGTATTGGCGTAATGCGCCGCTTCTGCCTTGGCACCATCGGTAGTTGTCGCCCGGAAGAAATGGTACGTTCCCACTAACATACCCGCCGCCAACGCGCCTGTTACATTTTTCTGGTAATTTGGATCGGTATACGTCTGTCCCTCGGTTGCCTTGATGAATACAAATGTCATGCCACTTGCCTTCACCTTCGCCCAGTCAATATTGCCCTGGTACCGGGAGACGTCAATGCCCTGTGTGTTGCCTGAACTTCTCGTTTGCATGTTTCTCACACCCTTTATGCGGCAAATTTCCGTTTGTATATAGTTAATGCGGTTGAGTTAGGAGTTGCTTGTGTGCGTGTCCCTTGTTGATGGTAATAGCTATGTTCAATGAATATCGATCCTCTTAGGAAAAATTATCAAGCCGGTACGCGACCGTTCCAGATACGGATCGTTCTTATGATCGCTGTTGTCTCCAAATTTTTATGATTTATTATTCTAATGGTTAAAATTTAGAGACAAAGGCGACCGCTCCGCTTCTTCAGAATCGATTCCGTCTCTTTCACTACTTGTAGGCTAATGGTGCAGACTTCCGACTCTGTAGTGCTCTATATCCGCCACAGGACAATTTCGAATGAATGCTGAGCCTTTACTTCGTTTCATCTCTAATCTGTTGATCAACGTCCCCATGATCTGACTGTACAAAAGATTCTCTGGAATCAGGAGTATAGTTACCCGAGATCCCCCGGTTCCCCCTTTTCCCTTAAGCACTTCAATGGCTTGCCGAATCACAGGCGGAATCGGAGCGCCCAACTTACCCCCGTTTTCGATAATAGACAACAACTCATTTGCGATATAAAAAAAGGCGACCGCATCCCTGAACAAATGTCCGTCTCCCAGAACACCGTCCACCAGATGAGCCACCGATACCATTGCAAATATAAATACCTTTCGTGCGATGCCGAACATGCCAACATTACTTTCTAACTTGCCACTCATGCCCGCAGCCGCGATACCAGTTAGGTAGTCGAGGATGACGAACACGAGTAGTACGCCGAGCACGCCTGACCAACCTCCGAAGAAGTAGGTTACTGAGCTGCTCATGAGTGCAATTCCCCATTTCCATAAAGTATCCCATCGTTCCATGGTTTCACCTCCTTGTTATTTGTGATCTATTCAATAACTTGTTAAAAGAATTGAATAGATTAGCAGCAGGTACGTATAGAACTACTGTTTCCTCTACCTGTAAATAAATATTTTTTTAAACTTATACTGTAAAAACTTTGCATTAAACTTTAGCACTGTAGAACATGTTTAAACTTCTTTTACATAGACACAACTCTCAAATTAGACGCAACTACATACCATGTCGGGTTAACTCCAGACGTGTTCGTACCTACCATGTAACACAATTTGAAGGGTTGTGACGTATCGAAGTTAGAAGGCTTGCTTCTAGATGCAAAGGACCAGTTCACTGTACTTCCCGGTGCTGCTATGCCGTTAGTTCGTCTGTATTCCACAGTTAAAAGTCCTCCTGGAATATCAACCGAAAATCCGTATAAGTTCACTAATGACTCTGCGCCTTGTCCGTATATTGAACCAAACAACGTCCAAGTATTACCACTAATATCTCTCAATCCTAGATAAAGCTGAACTTGAGTTAATACTGAGGATGATATACCGACCCAAAATGTGTTTTGCTCCGCAACGCCTGGCATGGCTGAAATGACATTTGTACCTGCTGGAAAAGTCATTATCTCATGCAAAACGTACCCACAGGTGCGTTACCTGGAACTGTACCTGTAACAGCATTCGCATTGTTCAAATATACAGATTGGTATTTCCCCTGTTGAATTTGCCCTACTTTTGTCGCCAATTGTGCGTGTGTATCGCTGCCTGATGCCACTACTCCCTTGCCAGTAATGGCGGCAGCGATAGCCGATTTCCCATCACCGACAGAGGACTTTAAACTTTCAAACTCTTCTCTGGATGGAACTTGTACCCATGCGCCCCATATGTCATAAAGATTTCGCTGCCATGTGGTAAATCCTACTGGAAGAAATGTTATTAAAGTTTGTGTTACTCCTGGGATAGACTCTTTATTTTGAGTTCCATTTTTACTCACCTTAAGACTGAAAGCTACTCCAACAGGACAATTTTTTAGAGTTTCTGCTGTCGTATTAAATTGGCAATAATATTCTCCTTCAGCTACAAAGCTATTTAAATCCTCATTTTCACTAATACCTGATGATTTTTTGAGATAATTTTTATCAGCATACTGCTGTAATTCTATTTCGTTATTTATACTTTCCATTACGGATAGCTTCCTTGAGATATTGGAAGAATCTTTTATAAATTGTTCTATAATAGATTTCTCACTTTCTCCTATCGTTCCGTTAATCGATATTGGTGAAAATTGATCTTGAACCTGATATGTTACACTATAATAAGCCGATGGATCATATTGAGAGGCTTGTAAGGAAGCTAACTCTAACCCATAAACTTCTGACTCCGGATTAAATCGTAGGATATCCCAGTAATCTCTGACATCATTTTTATAAACAGACAGTATTTTTTTTACCTTACTATTTAATTTGGCTGACAAATTATAGTTATTAATGTTATATGACTTGTGCACATCTGAAGTATATACTGGTTTAACAGTTTCTCTAATTATCATTCCCGTACCTACTTCTACCAGATTATCTCCCTCAACAAACGTCAATTGACCCTCTGAGGTTATCGGCTCGATAGTTGGGGTCGCTAGTTGGTATATGAGTTGGTATGACACATACACATTGCCCAGTGAATCTGCCCCAGCTAAAGTATTTGAAAGTATTGTAGTGTAATCTACTAATCCCGTTAGTGATATAGAATCATTCATACGTGTACTTCGTATCCACACTTTCGTACCTGTACCGTTGTACACCGTAGACCTTGGCTCAGCTAAAACACTCATCTTCCATCCCATGAAATAAGCCTTAATCTCATCTGCTGTGGGCGTGTATGAATCTCCCCATCCACTATCTGCATTAGCAATAGATACATTGAAATCTGATAAATCTGCAATTCGGAAGTAGGCGTTATCAGATTCAGACATATTTCCGTTTTTAGTAAGCACTTTACCATTGTGCTTCGTAACAACCAAGCTGTTAAAAGCTGATACTGGTTCGGATAGAGTACTACCAACTATTTTGTAACCAGACGATGATGCTATTGATCGGTAAGAAAGACTTTCATCCAAAATTATCTTGCGCCACTTGGTCATCTTGTAATATTGGCCATTCTTTTCAAACACTTCATCAGCATTCAAACCTGTCACCGGGTCTGAGTATAAATCCGTTTGAAGTGCGAGCATACAATCCTCACGTGTTTTTAACGGTTTCACTACCTTACCAAGAGTCATGATTGGATATGCAAAACTCGCTTTATTCCCCGTAGTCCATGTCCATTTACTCACATCAAACTCTTCTGTATAATGCGTAACACCACTAAGATTTACACCCATTCTTACAGCCTTTGAGACAGTTTTAATGGTTTTAGTCTCACCCGGATTAATGAACATACCTTGTAATCTTGTATATGAATCATATACACTTACTCGAATTTTGCCTGTACTTGCTGCCGGGTTACTAATCGTGTAATCTTGATTCGCTAATACACTTAAGTAAGTCACGGCATACGCATCAGTTCCAATAGAATCAGATACTAACTCACCAGTAGCCGTGTATGGAGAAGTTTCAATAAATGTGTGTCCTGTGTGCTCCCATTCATAGAATGGCGGCAATAAATTCTCTCCGTAGCGAATCACATATGGATTTCGGGCAGGCTGAATGCTATCGACATACGGATATTTCACTGCAATTTGCTCCGTTGTCATTTTGTAAAGGGATGCTAACTCTGGTCCGGTGATTTCATACAAACGTACAGCATCCACATGACTAAATTGGGCTATCTCACTACCCACTATAGAAATTTGCAAATTATTAGTCACTGTACCCAAACTAGATGCAGGAATCAACAGAATAGCAGCTGTGAATTTATCCGCTGTAACTACCGTTCCTGAAACGTTTGCCGTACCGTTCCACAGAGATAGAGCTACACTCGTAGATGTGCCTCTTTTCAAATCTGCAATTGCAAGGTAGTTTTTACTGTTAGACAGGTTTTGTCCCAACTGTTTGTATAAACTTCCCCAGTATTTCCTTCCTTCAATGAAATTTTAATACTGTGACTACCTTGCGTTTTGTTCGACGAATCCAATTCAGCCAATACCCCAACAGTTGTAAACCAGCTACTTGTATTCTCACACCTGCCATCCCGCCCTAACAAATTCACAAGCGTACGACCCTTCAAACCTTCCAACTTAAACGCCGAGGCACGCTCCGCATTAATAATTTGCAACCCTGGCTCCAACGTCACCGATCTGCGCTTCTCAGTATCCAACCGCTCCTGAATACTACTCACATTTATCGCGGTTTCCTCAGCCTTTTCTTCGATATGCCCTATACCCTCATCAACCTTCTCCCAGTTCTGATCCAAATATTTATCCAGATCAAAATAGGTCGTCGATGGCGAGGAACGGTCAATCTTATTCAATCCCAAGTTCGGTGTTTTGGGTTCATTCATCTATGCTCCACCTCCTGCAAATTTATCCTGCCGGGTCTGTTCAATCTCAGCCAGTGTCATGCTTTCAACTTCCGAAATCGTCAAATACCGCAGACGGTAATCCACGGTCATATGTGCTGGTTTAATATCCTCAATCGCTGCCTTCAGATCGTCCAGATTGGGTGGCAAGCCCCATGTGTCGATGAAACGAATTCGGATCAAGTACTCTTCTGGCGAAACGGATACATCAATCCCGCCGCTTTCGTAGGCCTGCGCCACGTTCTTGAGCATGGAGCCAGAGACTTTGCCACTGCCGCGCATCTTGGAGATGATTACGGATCTCCGCTGGTCGTCCGGCTTGGCTTGATTCGTCGGAATCTGCAAATCCCGCTCATAACGTTCCAATGCCCAAGTCGCAGACTCCGGGTAGAATTGGTCCAGCACACTTTCCAAACCCACCGTAAGCTTGTCCAGCTCAACACCTTCGGTTTCTGTAAGAAGCTGCATCTCCAATACATTTTCATACAACGGGGGCAAAAGAGTCATTAATACCTCTGCTTTACTCATGTCACCTTCACCGTCCCAAGAACGGCTACTGCGCCGGGGGCGATCTCCAGATTGGACATACCACCATTCACCAGCAGATCGCTATAATCGATCACAGGCGGGATATCCAGAATGACATTCGCAATTCGTGTCCAACGAACCAACGGATCTGCAAAAGCCAGTTCTTTCAGATACGCCGTAACTCCCGTTTCAATTAGTGTTTTCACACCCTCGTACGTTGAACCGGAAGCAAGCGTGACCTGTACCTCCACATCAATGGGTATCTCTTCTGCCCCACGACTGTGACCACGGGTCCGATTGGAGCAGCACCTTCGCCCATTCCATCCTGAGTTGGATCGATATATTCCTGCACCGCCTCAATGACCGCCTCAGCAGGTGTTTGCATCTCATTATTCAGCAATGCCACCTTGACTGTACCTGGCCCGTCCCATAGTGGAAAAGCCTTCGCTTTGCCAACTCCGGAGTTTTCCCGTGCCCATAACTCATACTGATATTTGTTGGCACTCGTGACCGGACGGGATACTTTATCCTGATATCGGTCGTACAAGGCCTGGTCCGTCTCCTCGTCTTCGCCAGGAACGAGCAACTGTGTCAATTCAGTTGTCGTCAGGCCAGCAATATAATCGATGGGCAGCAGTGCCCCCGTATACTCATTACCTTCCGCTCCCGCGACTTCACATTCCAACACATATTGCCCTGCCGCGATGCGCTCCACAACAACATACACCCGATCCCCCGTGGAAAAACGACTCTCCAAAGGAACCTCAACAGGCTTACCTTCATTATCCCGGAAACTACCCACCCAACGTGCCTTCGTGGCCGTTTTCCGACTAATACCAGACCAATCCACTGCGCGATCCAGATACTCTCCAGAAGCTGTGTCCGCAAACTTCAGATTGGCGTTCACATCCAGCTCGATATACATCTGAGCCATTTCCACAGCCGCTGGGGCAAGCGCGTCATAGATAATGCTACCTTCACGTTTATCCACACCATCCGGCACCTTATCCAGCATTCGGTTTAAAATAACTTCAAACGTCTGCCCTTCATACATCCATGTTCACCTCCGTCTCTTCCCTGAAGCTGCCAAAATCCGTTTCCACGGTAAATGAAACCCTTACCCCATCTGCCTCGTGAACGAATTCGAACTCCGTTACATCCGAAATCCGATCATCCGGAAGCAACGCTTCGCGAATCCATCGTTCCAGTTCCGATTCAACCATGGATCTCCCGGCCATCCCTTCCCAGGACCATTCCATGCCGTAATCCGAAGAATAGATTAGATGCTCGTAGCGGCGTGTGGACAACGCTTTATACACCGCCTGTTTTACCGCATCTTTTCCATCCAGTTGCAGTCTGCCAATTCGCTGTCCCGAAGCTTGAAACACATACGTCAGACTTGGAAGGACGGCAGCTTCTTCCTGATCTTCTGTACTCATCTGCGCCCCCTGTGGAATCATGGATTCACCAGCCGATCCAGCACAACAAAGCTATCTCCACCTTGAACACGTAACAACAAGACATGGTCACCCACGGTCCAAGCTTTGTTCACCACGGATTCCGGCAGTACCAGAAAAGGCTCAGCCAATGCCAGCCGTTGTTCAACGGTAATCTCCAGAGGCTGGGTGTTTGTCACGCTTCCGTACATTACCTGAACGGGAGACTTGGCATCTACAGCGGCCACCGCCGCCTTTTTAATCGCGTCTAGCATCATTTATCGTTACACCACCTTCAAATCCAGCGACATCGTGTGCACGCCTCCCTGTACCTTATGCGTACATTCGTCTACCAGAAAATATTGATTAATCTTCAGTTCATCGATCTGGATGTTGACAAAACTTCCTGCTCTCACCTTGAAATCGCCAAGCGCATCCACTTTCAATGTCTGTGTCTCACGATTACGGAGGGTCATCAGGGTCTTCAGCATGGCATCAATCTGCCCTTCATTCAGACCGTCATCCGCTTTTTGGTACAAAAGAAGCCCCCATTGACGGATGCTGCCTGAATCCTGATGAACAAATGTTTCTCTTTTCCCGTATCCTTGTTATCCCGATACAGCTTGATCTTGTTATACGTCTGGTCATCAATAGATCGCGTATAGCTGTAATCTGTGAGTAGACTGTTATCCCCAATGACAAAGCCGTAAGGCATCTCTTCCACATCCCGAAGCACAAGCTTGCCGAAATCATCGTAGAAGATGTAGTTTTTGCCGCCATAGATCAACGTTCGGTCGAGCGCCTCACAAATCATGTCGATCAGCTTTTTATTATCAAACAACATACGCGGAATAACATACTTCGGCTGGATCAGCTCGCCCACCTTCAACTGAAAGTCGGTTGCAATTCGTTTGATCACATCCGTAGCGGTTGCGTTCACGAACTTGTACGTCTGATTCGCGGTTAGATAACGAGTCTGGTCATAGGCCTTGATTTTGACACTTTCGTCCTTGCTGCTATCCACCGAGAAGATATATCCGTAAAAAATGCCTACTTCGTTGCTGATATATTTCACGACATATCCATTCTCATAGGTGAACTTTTTATTCTGGTACAGACTGCCCTTGATCAACGTGAATTCCAGAGAGGAAGGTTTGCCGATGCGGGAGGTTTTGTACGTAATGTCACCGGCAATTTCGCTAATGTCCCAGATGTTGCCCTGCTTGTCATCCACTAATAACCGTTCCTTCATGTTTGCCAGCTTATCATCCAGCCTGATCTGCTCTTGCATATGGCCTCTCCTTTCACGGAAGCTTGATCACAAGTCCAATCGGCAGCTTTTTCAGTTGTGCATCTTTGATGCCGTTTAACTTCTGCAGCTCTTTCCAGCGAGATCCATCTCCTAGATGGGCTTTGGCTACAGACCACAAGGAGTCTCCTGCTTTGAGTGTGACAGTCTTGGGCTGGATTTTTCATTGGGCCGGGATGCCTTGGTTTTTGTTTTTGAAGCAGCATTATCCTTGCTGTCCTTGAGTGGCACTACTTTTTTGGCGGCATAGAAAATGAACTGCTTCAGCTTGATATCATACTGGATATCCCCCACCGTACCCGCTGTCTCCTTCCAGTCAAAGCTCTCGATGGAAACCGCCATATTAATGGTATACCTTGCACTGGAAAAGAACAGTCTGACGGGTCTGCCCGTCTGCATCCAACGGATGATCTTTTTCACATATTCATAGGGATCACGGTAAAATTGCTTCTGAACTGCCAGATGGCTTGCATCGTAGTTCAGATGGTACGGACTGTAGTCTGCCGGAAAAATCCCGCTGAAACTGACTTCACGCAGCTTTGGCGATTTAATCACGTTAATTTCACCCAAAGCGCTAACGTTAAACGAACTACCGTCTCCCGAATCCGAAAACTCAATGCTCTCGGGTGTCACCGGGAAAAACATGTATTCGGAGCGATTATTGAAGCTTAGCTGAATATAATATTCCACTTATCCATACACCCCCTGGGCACTGGAGACGATCTGACTGTTCAGTCCATCGGTAATCTTGTTGATGATGCTGTCCACGTCGTGTCCGCTGTTGATATCACCTGTAGTGACCTGAACAGTTGGCGTCAGACTGACAAATCGCTGAATCGCCTGCATCTCTGCCAGCTCACGCATCAGTTTCAAGTCCTCGCTCGTCACATCTACTGTGCCATCCACGTCACCGATCTTGTCCACCTGTCCAATATTGTTGATTTTGTTGATGTTACTCATGTTGCTGTTGGGAACAACGGTGGGAGCAGGTGCTGCTGGTATCGATGGCATAGGAGGTGTTTTGGGTATTTCGGGTGTGTAGTCTTTGCCAAATTTATATGGTAAATCTTTATCCTTGGAATCCGAATTCGAGGTTGAAGAGAAACCAGAAAGTAAATCCTCCGCAACCTTCTGACCATCTTCAAAAGCTTTAGGATTGTATTCTCCGTCCATTTTGAAGAATGTCTTTACATCTTTATCACTCGTAGGCTCCCAGGATTCCAGACCTTTCTTCCACTCCTTTATTTGCTTGCCACCTAAATTAATATCTGACTCTTGAAACAAACCAATATTAAAGCCAAAAGTTTTGTTAACGAGTTTAATCAGACTGTTCAGTCCACCATTAATTCGTTCCATTGCATCTTCAATTACAGTTACAACGTTATAGAATAGATCAAATATGAAAATCCCCGTATCTTTAAATAATTTCTGTAAAGCATACATCGGAGCTCTGAAAGCGTTGAAAATAGCCTCCCCCAGCGAAGCAAACAGATTCCACACTGTAGCCACTACTACTCGTACGATTTCTCCAAGCATCATAAATGAACCTATAATGACTCCCAAAATTTCTGTACCAGACATCCCCATCATGTTCAAAATTCCAATAACTGCCGCAATCGCAGCAATAGCCAAAAGAATCGGCCAATTTAGCAATAACCACGCAGCAACGAGACTATAGACTTGTGCGATGACCAATGCCAGTACAACAATTGCCAATGCCATCAGGATAGGCTGAATGATATCCCAGTTCTGCTGAATCACGGCTGCAAGGTATAAAATGCCGTCTATCAGCATCGTTAACGCGTTTGCTGCAACCGTAAATGCGTTGCTAATCCACTCAATAATGACCGTGAAATCCCCATTTGCAAAGGCTTCATTTAATCGATCCAGTAAAGGTGTTAAAGCAACGAGGGCTGCCTGTCCAATCTGACCGAGAACCCCATTAAACTGATTAACTAGTGCATTCCACTTCTGAAACGGTGAATCCAACATGGTGTCGAAAGCCTGTTGGGTATAGCCTTGTTTTTGTAAAATGACATCAAGCTTTTGTATAAAATCATCCAGATTGGATGAATCAATACTTTGTTGCAGACCTGCTCCATTCAAAATCTCTTCTGGAATATTAAAAGAGCTTGCCAGTTCACCGTTATCACCATTCATTGCGGCCACCAAAGCACTGGATGCATCCGAGATACTTTTTCCGTCTGGAGAAAGCATGCTTAACCGTTTAGTCATGTCTCTCAGCTGATCAACCTGGTCCGTATTCTGCGCATACGGGATGAGAGATAGTGCACCTTTCAAAGCATCCGTAACATTCTGTCCGCTCTTGAAAGTTTCCGCACGGTAGCGATTAAAGATTGTCTCCCCCTGAGCATCATCACCCGTAGCAGCCATATAGCGTTGCTTCAGATCCTCTTCCTGCGCTGCTGGTACAAGAACCGCTTGTCCTGCTGATTTCATCATGTTGATCCAGGAACGCACGCGCTGGGCTCCTTCTGCAAAAGCTGCGTTTACTTTGGCTTGTTCCTCGGATACCCCTTGTAACAGTTTGGATGCCATTGCAATACTGTTCAGTCGAGCAGAATTAAACATGGTACTTATAGCAGCAGGTAATTGTTGAAATTGCGTTACTATACGTGTTGAAGTAAGGTACAGTCTTGCAAACATGGCATACATTCATTTCTCCCTCCTTTCCTTTTTATTTCTTCCGGGCGCGATTCTTGGACCGTTCTTTCTTCTCTTCCTCCACCCGGATGGAGATCATCGCATAGATCGCCGCTCGTTCTCGCATGGAGAAAGCCATTAGCTCATGCGGTAAAATGTTCAGTTCATGGAGAGCGTAATAAGCCAGATTGGCTTCGGAATCGCCCTCTTTAATTAGTTTTTTACGTCATCCACCAGTTCGTTCATGTCCTGATTGAAGCCGTTCAGCTTCTGAACCTGTTCGCCGAGCGAAGCAAATTCCCCAGGCAACAGCATTTTCCGCAAAAGTGATTCTGCCCCCATTACGCCATATGACCGCTGGAGTTCTGCATTTTTCAGATCAGGATACACTACACTTGCACTCATCAGGCGGGCCATGTAATCATTCGCATCGATGTCGGGTGTGTAGACACCGTTCTTGCCCTTGATTTTGCGAGTAGCCGCTTTGCGGCATTCCTGGTTTTCATCCTCGGTCATGCTGCGCAGTTTCCAGGCAACCGGCTCGCCCTTTTCATCCTTGAAACGGGGGATACGATATACTCCTCCGTTGTATCCATTGCTGCATTTTGGGCAAAAAACATACTCAATCCACTCATGTATTGTTCCTCCTCTAAAGTTAGGCTCCCCGCCGCCACAAGCGGCGAAGAGCAGAATGTTGACACGCCAAATAGCCCGTAACACAGGCAAGTGGAACAGGTTTCTTTTACAAACCCGCTGCTAATTTATACGCTTTATATCTTAGAGTACTATGCTTTCCACGCTATATTACTTCGGCAGATTGAACGATACAGGCATATCGACATCTTCAAAGGTAAAGCTCACTTCTTCCTCCAGCGCCTCCGCCTCGGTATCCAGGGATGCCATGATTACACTGTCGAGGTTAACGCCTTTGAGGGTCACCGTCTGTTTGCCAATCGTAGACGAAGGATCTTCGTTGGTCACTTCAATGTCAAAGTACGTATCCACACCATTCTGCATGTACTGGAGCATCAGCTCACGGAAACGGGAAGTGGTATAAAAGATCGTCATGGAACCCGAGCCAGACCAACCGGTTGCTTTGTGCTGTACACCGCGGCGACCCAACGTTTTGACCTCTGCTTTTTGCTTCTCCACCGTTGCTTCCAGCGTCTTCACATAGAACATTTCTTCCGTCTGTCCGTTAATCGTTGCGTATGCACGGCCTTCCTGGCCGGAGATCGTGTCGCTTGCTTTCAAAAATGCCATCTTAAACCACCTTCACTTTCATATATACTTTTTCAACGGAATCCACCGGTTGGACCTGAATCTCGATCAGAATGCTGTCAGTTTCATTGCCCGGAGTAACAGTGATATCTGTTTTGGAATCAAAATTTTGAATGGCACCGATATCCTGAAGCTGCTTCAGATAAGTGACACATTGGGAACGGAAAAGACTGCGTCCATCTTCGTTGTTGTTCACTTTGCCGATGTAGTAGGACTCGAAAATCCGTTTCATATCGTTAGCGATACCATCGAGAACACGAACAACACGGTTTTTGGCAAAATGACGTGCCTTATCCGGTGTTACGGAACGGAATGTATTTACATCCTGCTCTACCACTGCGCGGTTGCTGCTCGCTGTAAACACAAACTCACCATTACGCAGGGCTGCTTCTGTCTCGCTGTGTGTCAATCGACCATTCACATCCACAGCGTCATCATATGCACGGAATGTCAGGGATTCATTCAGGTTAGCTCCCGCTGTTGCACCGGCAGTCCATGCTACGGTTTGTTTCGGCGTAAGCACGGTACCGTCTGCGAGCACAACACCATTTTTCACACTGATGATTCCTTCATGATCTGCAGCCGGATAATCGGACAGAACCAGGTGCACCTTCTTGCCTTCGGTATCACGCAAACGTTTGATGTAAGCTGTGTAGACTGACTTGAGTGTGGCATCGTCTGAGATCAGACCAACCGTGTTAAAATCCAATACTTCCAGCTTGGTCAGGAAATCAGCATGCTCTTGGTTCGTTGCTGTACCATCCAATCCACCTGTTAGTGGAAGTGACGCTGTAGCTGTGAGTGCACCTTCACCAGTAAATGTGACGTATGCGTTGGATTCCAGAGCTTCGATGGCGGACGAAGTTTGTTTGTCCACTTCTTTACCCGCAAGCAACGTGGAAACGTCCAATTGTTCCGGGTCATTGATATTTGCCGAAATCACAACTGCCAGATCATTACCACGCACACCGCCGTGTTGGGCGGTCACTGTCAGATTGTCCAGGGTTGCCTTGGCGTTGGTCCCTGCATTGAGACGATACAGAAGCAATGTCTGCGCCCGTTTCAATGCCTCGCGGATCAGTAACAATTGCGGTGCTGTCCAGTCATACCCCAATTTGGCTTGTACATCTTCACCTGCCTGTACCGTCAGGATTGTACCAGCTTGTCCCCACGACAATGGAAGTGCCAATGCGACCGTTCCTCGCTCTCCTACCGTACCGGGCAATGAGCCCTCTGATGCAAAATTCATATATACGCCGGGGCGTACCTTGTTTTGTGTCGTCCATGTTCCTCCAGCCATTATTGTGCCTCCCCATTCATAAATTGTTGGATGTGTTCTTGCGCTTCTTGCAAGGTGTATGTTTGTTTTTCCAGCAGAACTGCTGCCAAAATATCTTTCTCCATCCGGTTGAGTTGCCGGGATTCGGCGAACTGCGATTTGCTGTATTTAGGATTGCTCTTCTGTTGAGCTTCCGGATTTTTAGGATCCTGTTCTTTTTTCGTAAACATCGCCAATGCGCCTCCCTATTCCTTTCATACTGATCCCCTCATTCGGTTAGTTAAGTTCAACTAAAGAATAGTTACATGTGCCACTCCGATGACAGAACAAACTTCCGATCGCTGTTATCTCCAGATTTTTTTGATTTCCTTTTTAAAGGGGAAAATCCGGGGTTAAAGGCGCAGTGTATGCTTCCGAAGTAGCTTTCTTTCAGAAAGCTTTTAGCTCCGCTTCTTCAGGTTATTTCTGTCCTCTCCGTTTTCGTGTAGATGTTAGTTGAATTTATATAGTTATTCTTTAGCAGCTTTAAGCGCGGTAGGTCGCTGTTCAAGTTGTTGCACGGTAGCGGCGGACTCCGACACTTTGTTGGTTCGCATGGTATAGTACACCAGCATTCGCGGTGTGTCGTTTTCCGTCTCCCAACGCATCTCCGTTGCGCGATAGGGGGTGCCCTCCACATCGATAGTTTCCAGTGCTTCGAACAACTCGTCTGGTAGGGTTGCGGGGATGTTGTCTGTTTCGAGCCAACGGATTTCAAAAGCCTGAGATTGCACGAAGCGATCGCTTCGTTCCCGGGTGAGTTGGGCGGACAGCAGGCGGTAGGAGATGCCTTTGGAGTCTAAGGTGGAGCTTGTACCGCCTGTTGCAGGTTGGATTGGCATGTTCGGGAAGTGCTGAGTTAGTGTTGTAGAGATAGAGTCGGTTAAGTGGTTTATGCTCATGGTTCACCTCCTTTGGGGTTGAATATTTTTACAAAAGGTATCGTTTCTATATGACACCGGACCGGCATCCGATTTTTCGTGTCCTATGTATGAAGCCGCTGGGCTACCTGCTGCCAAAATACATTTACCTACTTGTCTCCAAATCAACTCCCCCTGAATTCAATATGAAAGCCCCTGACGGCTCTAGAACATAAAAATAGCGCACCACTTAGGTACGCTCATTAAATCCCTTCAGTTTGTTCTAAAATGTAATCCTCGACTGCTTGCCGATAATCAGCATTGGTGATGTCATCCAACAAGTACACCTGACCCGTTTTTGGATAAAGTCCTTTGTCCAAGATTTTTTCCGTTGCTTTTCTTACTTGGTTAACCATTACAAAATCGCTCCTGTATTTTCATTAGCCATGAGCAAAATTTGGTCTTCCAATTCTTTTATGTCCTCTTCCACTGTCAGTTCGGTATGAATCCTTTCCAGCACTGGCAGTTTTGTTTAAGGATCAATTTTCACAATTCTATAAATGTTAAGGCGTCTCATCCATATTCCAGATCAATGTGTTCCAATTTTGTAATCTCGTTTCGTGTCGAGCCGTCACCTTGCCAAATTGAAGCTACAATTTCACCCTATTGATCATATATATAATTTTCATTCCTGTTTGCATTGTATTTTCATTTCCTTTCCTGAATATCTTTATTCGGTTTTTAACAGACAACAGTATAAGCTTTCCCGGCTCACAACGTCACCCTTTCCCCTACTATCTCTATCTATTTAAATTACAGTGAAACAAGTGTCGTGTTGAAATAATGCGCAGCTGTTACTGAACTTGTGCTGGTGTTATCGGACCAAAGAACGAGTTTCAAAGGTGCGGTTACATCAAAGTTAGCTGGAGCAGTGTTTTGAGAAAAATTCCAATTTATAGTATTTGTAGAAGTGTAAGATGAATTGTCTGCCCTGTATTGACAAGTCGAAATCTTCGACTGCAAATCAATAACAAAGTACAATAGATTCAAGACTTTTAGACCTTGACCTGCGGCGGAAGAACCATGTATAGGCCAAAAATTAACCCCATCATATAGCGCGAAAAAGCATAAACGCTGTCGATTGTCGCTGGTAGAGAAATATACGACACGGTTCCTGTATTTCTCGCCGTTCCTGTTATCAATTTCGCACCCGCCTCAAACGTTGCATAAGTGTAGGCCAGGTAGTTTCGGTTGTTCGCGGCTAAAGTTATGCCCGTGCTTGAAGCTGGTCCGGGATTCGATACGCTATACTTGCCGCCACCTTGAGGCCCGGATAACTCTTGGTTACCCAATGAGAAAAAATCAAGTGTCGGCATTATGTCACCACCTCCATGACTATATGGGCATGAACAGCGCCAGAAGCTGAACACCAACCCTCGATAAATTCGTTTGACGAAATGATCATATCTGCAAACGGGATCAAAATTGTATCGTTTGCGGCTATAGTGTACTTATTAATTAAATTGCAATTGTCGCCACTCCACCCAAAACGGATAGTTACCGTTTGCGCTGTGGCTGTTACGTTACAAAGTACAAGCGATTTAACTAATCGACTTGTACTTCCGAGGGCTGGGACTATCGTTGTTGGTGTTGAGCTTGCAGGCATACTCACACGGAACGAGTTAAGGCCCAGTGTAAGTGGGGCTCCGTCCCTTTCTTCTGCCGTTACCCTAGCGTTGACATAGGGGGCTGAGCACCACATACGAATGGTTTCGCCTGGAGAGATAACAACATCAGAGATAGGTATAACCAATGTTTGATTTGCTTTCATAGGCTTGGCGTAAATTAAATAATTAATAGGTGAGCTGTTAAGCGCCATGGTAACGGTGGTGTCCACCGAGTTGACATTACATAGGATAATGGATTTTATAATGCACGTCTTATCCGTTTTTCCTGTGTACATGGTTGTGCTTGCTGTTGTGGGGAGTCCATCCCCGTATATTTTAACTACCGCCATCTATAGCGCCCCCCATACTTTAGGTTGTGTGTGCAACACCCAAGCACCCCATACTCCGCCCTGCTTAGTCCTCACCCAAAGAGTTGGAACGGAATTTTGTTTGGTAGCCCTTTGCAAAATATATAAGTCAGAACTAACAATGACCTCAACGTAAAACCCGCCAGTACCACCGCCCACTGGGGCATTCGGAACGCTTGGATTAACAAAATATTGCCCTGCGGCAATCAAGTCATTAAAGTTAATCGTAGAAAGAGTTGACTTCACTCGACCGCTGTCATTTGTCAGCTTGAACATTTGTCCTTTTTCGAAAAGCGCCAAATCGTCACCCTCGGCGCTGTACGGAACATCTGTCGAATCTCTTGAGAACTTGATTCTAGTGATTGCTTTAGTAGTGTTTGTTACAGGGCCGGAAACAACAAGCCGCAACTTAATAGCGGAAACACCTGTTGGGATTGTTACAACCTTCGTTTTTCGATGCCAATCCATATTACCGTTCGCTGCCAATGACGTTATAGTCGCATTAGAAGCGGCGTTTATTACTTCTATATTGAAATTCCCTTCATTCATCCCAAATGTATAGAATACAGCCTGTAACATGTAATCGCCTGTACGTACATTTATAGAATCGGAATCCAAAGCGGCGTTCAAACCGCTAGTTAACGAGAAACCCATAAAGAAGTATTTTCCTAACCTAGTATCTGCGCCTGTGGTAGCCGCCCAATAACTGGACACATCTGGTGGGGCCCAATATGACAATCCTAAATTAGCGGAAGAATTCTTTACGAGGTTGGGCGAATAACCTTCAATGATCGGTTTTACCGCTGCGGTGGCATACCCCTGGGCGTTTTCGTCAGTTTGGTTCAGCATTTCTTCAAGTTCTGCTCTTGTAGGTACTTTCTTCCACGCACCCCATCCGAAATAGTAGTTTCTTTGGAACACCTCTAAGTTGCCAGGCTGGAAGGTGGTCAGGGTTTGCAACACTCCCGCATGCGGCTCGACTGTCAAGTGAAATGCCTCTCCTGTTGGGGAATTAAGCAAGGTTCCTACTGTCGCATTCGTTGGGCAATAATATTCCCCTTCTGTAATATAGCTATTAAGATCAGATTCCGCAGGTATAAGGATGGATTCACGTGTAGCCACACCTGCATCAATCTTTTCAAAAATCCTGTTAATACTCTCTCGGGTCACATTCTCGTTCCCCAAGGGAAGAGGTAATTTCAGTCGATCTGTTTCTTTTGGCATTACGCCCACACCTCCAGTTCATTCCACGTCAAGGACGCGGCATCGAGTTCGTCCCATGTCATCTGTTTGTCGTCCAGATCGTCCCAGACCAGATAACGATACTCATACTCCACGGCCATATGGGCCGGTTTCAATTCCTCAATCGCCCGTTTGAGATCATCGATATTGGGCGGGATGCCCAGCGTATCCACAAAGCTCACCGTAAAACTCCACGCTTCCGGCTGAAAAGTTACATCCACCTTGCCCCCGGCATACGCCTCGGCAACATTTGCAACCAGCCTACCTGAAAACTTCCCGGCACCCGCAGCTTCGACTGCACCACCGCACGCCGCTGCTCCAGAGGTTTGAGACGATCTGTCTCAATGCCGAGCTCTTGTTCCCAGAAATCCAGCCCCCACGTCGCTGTACGGACAAAAAACTGCTCCAACGTCTCATCCAGCGTCTGATATAGCAGATCCATCTCGACACCTTTGGATTGCATATCTGCCTGCATAACGCGCGAAGTCTCATAATAATTTGGTAAATACGAGAACAGCTCCCGCCCTTTCTCACTCGTCAGTCCAACATGTACAGCAGAAGGTGCACTCATGACCTGCATCCTCCTTTCCTATCACATCTACGTATACAGCTTCGCTCAAATGCTGCGTTCCCGAGCGGCGCACCGCACGACCCAAGCACTCTTCCTGCCCGCTACTCTCTTCATTTCCAGTTGAACCGGATGCCGCATAGTCAGAACATTCCCGATGTCCCATACTGCCTTCATCGCCGCACTCCATAACGACTTCTTCATCCACCATCTGCCCAACACTACTCATGCACATCGACCATCCCCAGCACGGCCACCTGACTCGCGGTCATCTCGATATTCTGGTCGCTCACACCGTTCACGGTAAGCTCCGAATAGTCGATAATCGGCGGAATGTCCAGCAGGATCGCGGCAATACGGGTGTAACGAACGAGCGGATCGGCAAAAGCGAGCTGCTTCAAATACGCGGTCACCCCGCGTTCGATCAATGCTCGTACATCAGCCAGTGTCGCATCACTTGCCAGCGTCAGCTTCACCTGAATGTTCATTGGCACTTCCTCGGCGGGCATCACCGACACCACTGGCCCCGCCGGCGCAACACCTTCACCTTGTCCATCCTGTGTTGGGTCAACATACTTCTGCACCGCTGCCACCAGATCGGTACCCGCAGCACGTTTGTCCGTGTCCAGCAGATATAATCCCACCGTACCTGGTCCCTGCCATAACGGAATAACCCGCGTTGCTCCAACACCTGGCACTTCACTGGCCCATTGCACATATTGCGACTTGTTGCCGCTTGTCCCTTGGTTGCGGACTTTGGCATAAAAGCGTTCCAGCAGCGCTGTATCGGCCTCAACATCCGCGCCGCCTTTGATCACCTCAACGTTCGTGACAGAAGTCACGCCACCTACAGGTGTAGACAGCACAGTTACGGTGCCCGCAGGCACATTGCTCTCTTTCCCGGCAACAAGCGCTCGCACGCCTACCACCCCGGAGCCCTCAGCATCCAGTTCCAAACGTCCCACCGTCTCATATTCGAGTGAAGCTTCGGCAGATACTTCATCCGCGAGTGTAGCCACGACCGTTCCAGCAGGCACCACTTTCCCCGGCGTACCCACGAATCTCACAGCACCCTGAGCCGCCACCGCAGCTCGCCGCGTAATGCCATGCTCTCCCGCCCGCAGATCCAGCTCTTCCGAACGAAAATTCGGATCACTGCTCGAGCCGTACTCGCAAACCCACGCCGCAGTAATTCCTGCGCCCACAACGCCGCCTCAGACAGCATAAATGCAACCGGAGCCTCCGCATCCCACAGGAACGAACCCTCCGATTTATCCAGATCCGCGGGCAGACGATCCAGCATACGCTCGGATAATCTGTTCCTCCGTCTGGTCCTCCAAATAACGCGGAATCTCAGCCATCCCGTCAGATCACCTCACTTTCCAGAATAAACATCTCTTCCTGCACACTCGCCACCCGGCACGAGAACATGCACTGTTCCCGATTCCAATCGAATGTAAACTGGTCTACCGAATCCGTGCGTGGATCAGCCAGCAGCGTCTCCGTCACCATCCGGGTAATCTCACTTTCCATCACGCCGCGACTATCTCCATGACCCACCAGCTCCTCCAGTTCCGAACCATAGTTCCGGGAGTAAATCAAATGTCTGTACCTTGGGGTTTTCACGGCCTTGATGCACCATTGCACCCAGGCTTCATGCCCACCAGCAACAGCAGCTTTGCCACTTGGAGTCAGTACAAAATCCCCTGCATCGTAATCGAATCGCCAGCCCCGTCCAAACCGTACCTCTTCCGAAGCCGCCCCCGACAGATCCTCCTCATCTCCCCAGACCACACCCGTTTCCGGGAACAAACTAGGCATGCACACTCACCACCTTACATAGCACCACAATGTCGTTACCGCCATTCACCCGCATCGCCAGCACGCGATCTCCCGCCTTCAATCCTTTACCAAGAGACCACACCGCTTCTTCCACTTCCTCTTCTTGCAAAAGAAACCGTCCCGTGCCCGTCGTTCCGCCGTTTGCCACGTCAGATATACCCGAGATCGCGCCAGCAGCCTCGCGCTCCGGCAGTCCAAGCGTGCCTGGTAACTCGGCCACGAGATAATCCTGCACTTCGTGCTTGAAATCATCCAGCTTCACACCGGATGAGGTCATCGTCCCCAATACCGCGCCCATGCCGCTCACGGCCTGACGGGAATGAGTACTCATCGCACCCCGCATGACGTCGGCAAAATGCCCATACGGATCATCTTTATTCAAGGTAAACCCTCCTTTTCACCAGCTCAGCTGTACCCAGTTCCAATGTCATCGTTCCAGGTCCGGCAGACAGATCACGGCTGACCGACATGACGATTAGCTTCAGCCCTTTTAACAACACGGCGTCCCCGGCGCGAATCGTATTCACATCCGGTGCGGAGATCGTAAAGGTCTCCTGAATCCCCGTCAGATGACTTTTCGCCAGTTTCTTCGCGGCGGTTGTCGACTTCACCTGATCGTCCTCGATCAGCTTTTGCAATGTGCCCAGTTCCTCCACACCATTCTGCTCAATCGCGAGCACTTTGGATGGAACCTCTTTTCCACTGCCAGACTCCGATGCCGCCATCACCTTCACTTTGGTGACCGCTCCTTCGAGCGTACGCATCTGGGTCAGATCAATCAGCCGATCCAGCTCATACACTTTATCATTACTTCCGATCTGGAAGAGCTGCAACCCGCCGGGTGTCATCCTCGGATGATACATCTCCCCGCCAGACTTCGCCGTTTCCTTCAGATCGGCAAACATCATGGAGAAAATCGTCTGTGACCGATACAACGCTTTGCCCAGCTTTGTCTTGGTATCCGGCAGTGCAGCGTATGGAATCTTCCACTCTTTGGCGTAGGTTTTAAGCCGCTGTGTAGCCGTCTGATCCTTCGGTAATAGGAACTCATCCTCCGATTTTTCCAGATAAATCATCCGGTCGTACACCGTGAGGGACAGCCGCTTGGTGCCGCTGTTCGAGCTTTCCACCTCCCAGATGACCGCAGGATGCAGCAAGTGAACCATGGATTTTTCGCCAAAAGGAACCCCGCTAATCCGCACCGCCATGCCCGGTGAAATTGAAGGCAGACCGGAAGATGCAGACACCGCCAGCCGGATGTTGGCCTGATACGCAATCTGGTCCAGCGAGTCCTTCAGCGTAATGGTCTCCACCAGCTTGGTGATGTCATATTTGTCGTCGAAAATGACCTTGTAGGTCATGGCATCACCAGCTTTTGTCCGGGCTTGATCCGGTTTGGATCACTGCCGATGATCTTCTTGTTGAGCTTATAGATCTCGTTCCATTTGGAACTGCTGCCCAGCTCAAGCTTTGCTATTTTGGACAGGGAGTCTCCAGCTTTGACGGTGTACGTCTTGCTACTTTTTTTCAGATCGGTACGTGAACCGGACTTGCTCGCGGCTGCCCCTGAACCCACCTTTTCCACTTTGGAATCCCGCCATGTGCGCAGGGTCAGGTCGAAGTAAATATCTCCGCTCTCGCCGCCCCGGAAGGTCGAATTCAGCGAAACAATAAAAACAGGCACGTTCACGCCCGTTTCTGAAATGATGAAACGCAGCGGCTTTTTGGAGATCAGAAACGTGTTCAGGACATTCATCGCTACACGCGGATCAGGCAAAATTTCATACATACAATAGGACGCATCATACTCTTTGGGAAAAAGAAGAGAAGGTGATCTCCTTCACCTTCTCCCCCTGCGCAAAATCAAACTCGCCATGCTCCAGCATATTAATCGTTTCATACCCTTTGGACCTGGAGATACTCACCTCTTCCGGGTTCACGGGGAATTGAAATGAAGTGCCACCATCCTTCAGCGTAAATGCCATCTCGTTAGGCCCTACTTCATCTTTAACTACTGACATATCTGCGGCCTCCTTTCTGCTTAGGCCATAATCGTTTTGCGATTTTGCATCGCACGGCGGAACTCGTTAGAGATCCGTTGCCCCACCTGGTGAGAAACTGCGTCATAATCAATTGCGTTCTCGCGAACCGTCACCTGTACCGTTCCCGGTGCAATATTAATCGCAATCTGATTGGTCGTTTCGGTTTTGAAATCCTTCAAGTAACCGGACAGACTACTCATCTGGTCTTCGGATATACGTACCGTCATCGTGGACGTTTTTCCAGTCATCTGTGCGCCGTTACCAGCCGCCATTGCTTGGTTCTGCATCATGCTTGTACCCATGAACCCCGCAGATGTAGGTTGACCGACCTTGCTATTCATATATGCCGTTGGACCTGTCATGGTCAGAGCTGGTGGAATGTAGGCTGGTGCCATCTGCGGCCCTGTGGGTACTTGCGACGGTGCAGCCACCGTTGCTGCCGAGACCGTCTTTTCTTCTTTTTTGGAACCAAAGCCGAAGAAGCTGGATATGCCATCGGTGATTTTTTTTGTTTTCTCAGAGACATAGTCCGCTGCTCCCGACAGAGCATCCCCCACACCCTCGGTAGCACTAGACATAAAGTTTCCAATATCCTTCGCTTTGTCTCCAATCCAGCCGCCTGCTGCACTTCCAGCCCAGCCACCTACTGCACCACCAACCCATGTCCCGATACCAGGTAAAAGAACACTACCGATGGCGCTTCCAATCGCAGTACCTGCCGTGCCGCCAATCATGGAACCTACCGCTCGGCCCCGCTCCTCGGGAGGTGCAGTTGCAACATTCGCTACATCAGCGAGCATGCTGATGGGCCCAAGCAACCTTTTGGCTCCCTTGGCGAAACCACCACCCAATTTACCAAGCATGCCATCACCTGAAAATAGATTCGACATTGCCGTTGGAGAACTGGACATGATGCCAGAGATGAGATTGGATCTCCTGCCGCCACCAATTCTTCTGTTGTTTGCATTTCTGGCTTCATTAAGAGCACGATCTGAAGTATCTGTAATGATCGGACTTGGCGTTGGGACAGGAGATGCGGTTGATGATCGATTCCTTCCACCTCGTCGTCCACCTACTCTCCGCGGTGGAGTTCCACTAGGATTAGCATTACCAGATCTTGAACTGTTACGAGTTTGTCTTTTACCTTTCTTGCCCTCTGCCACTTCCGTACTCTTACTGGGATTAGAGGCCTTATTCTTTTTAGACTTTCGATTAGACCAAGCTTCCTTCCCCTTCCCAATCAAGTCGGTTAAGTTATTTGCAATATCCAACCCAGTGCTGATGTATTCCAGTGCTTTTTCCCACCACTTTTTATCTTCTTCTTTAGCCACATTATTAATCGTTGTATTATGACTCCCGATCACAACGGACATGGAAGGCCCACTCGCCGGGTTCATCTTCCCCATCGCCACTTCGATCTTCTGCCGAACCTCAAGCGATACTGTACCCGAAGCCGTAACCATCTGGTCCCTGAAACTGTTCAGTTTCGCCAATGCGCGATCCAATGCTGGACAGAGCTTATCAATCAACCCAATCGTCGGTGTAATACGCAGCCTGCTGATTCGCACAGCCATACTATAAATATGCTCCAACCTGCGCCCAGTCGTTCTCAGCTCATTGTTCACCTTAATCAGGCTCTGATATCGAACTCTGCCCAGACGTTCCGTCGAGCGTTGGATCTGATCCAGGTAACGAAGGGTTGTCCGCATTTCCGTATTGGATTTGGATAGACCTACAATCATTTCTGTCATTTTTTCACCCCCTGCCTTATATCGTTATCGATTCATTTGCGAAGTGATCGCTAACATTTCCTCTTCCGAGAAAGCAAGCAACAGCGAACGCTCCCCGCGTGGCAAAGACCAGAATTCTCCGGGCCGGAGATGATGACGCACCCACATGTGATACAGGAACGTGGTCATCCCGCCGGAGTGAATCAGTTTTTTAGGTCTTCAATCTCCACACCGAAGCCGGACAGTTCCAGCACTTTGTCACCTACAGCATCCAATTCACCCGCCAGCAGCATGCGGCGAACCGCCTGTTCTCCACCAGACAGCTTCATGCGGCCGGTAATGCGGGTATCCCCCAGCCGGAGAGTTCTAGGCTACGGACTTTCAATTTCACCGTTGCTTCGGAAATGAGCAGCGCGTTAAACGTTTCGGTATCCACCTTTTCCTCGGTACGGCCTTTGGTCGTTTTTCGAATCGTACAGCGTTCGCGAATGTGATCCACTTTGGAAGACGTCAGTCCACGCAAGGTCAACAGCAGATCCAGACGCTGAATGCGCACATTCTCCTCTGGCAAACGTTCTGCTGCTTCAAACAACTGATCCAAAATCTGTTCTTCAGACATATTTTCATTCATACTCATTGGGCGTTATCTCCTTCATGTTCACTAATGGGTTCATCTATGCCAAATTCCAAGCCTGTAGAGACAACAAAGAGACCGAGATCATCTCGGCCTGCATTGGTGTTCATACTATATGAAATAACTATGCAATCGCGCTTGCGCTTGAGCCAACTAGCCCAATCATGTGCCTATTTCAAAGCTTAGTTCGCCACAATCGGATTCAGCAACTCAAATCCTTCAAACGTAAAGCCCGTTTCCTCCGGTACTTCCTCACCCGCTGTCCAGTTGGCAAGCTGGATTTTGTCCACCATGCACCCTTTCAGCAGAACACTCTCGTGTCCATACGATTCAGGGTCGTTCAGCTTCGAAATAATCTCGAATTTGGTGAAGCCGCGCAGGATCATATCCGAAGTGACCTTGTAGCCCGTGATCGTGCCTGTTCCTTTTTTTGCGCCGTTTTTGTGCACTTTCCAGTCGTTACCGACCAGGTTCAGCTCACGCTTTTCAATCTCCACACTCGCTTCCAACTTGTTAATGTTTGTCTGCCACACACCATCGATATGCAGCTGACCATGGGTACCGAGAATCACTCTTGATGCATCCAACATATATTTTCCTCCTTGGGTTCGTTGAACTAATAAATATTACACGGTATAACTCCGCAGTCAGAACAATCTTCTGATCGCTGTTATCCCCAGATTTTTTTGATTCCTTTTCATAAAGGGAAAATCCAGGGATAAAGGCGAATCTTATGCTTCCGAAGTAGCTTTCTTTCAGAAAGCTTTTAGCTTCGCTTCTTCAGATTTTTTCTGCCCTCTCCGTTATCGTGTAAACCATCAGTTCAACGTATAGTAATTATTTTAGAAAAACAGTTCTTTCCTTCCATACAACCTTATTGCACGTAAAATGTACCAAACAACTGCTCCATCACATCCGTCAGCTTCACATTCCATTGCAGGAATACTTGATCCGCTTCCGGTTTGAGAACGGGTGCAGCACCGTAGTATGCCGGGTCAAGAATGACATCATAACTATCTGCTTCAATCACATTGCTCTGTGCAAGCAGCGCCAAATAGGCCTTCATGGCACTAATCAGTGCCTGACGACCCTCTTCGGTATTGTTCACTTTACCGATATACGTATCTTCCGCGGAACGTTGCAAATCCGTATTGATCGCATCCAATACACGAATCGAACGGATTTTTTTCCACGCATTATTCTGTCCAGCGGCCGGGGTTACCAGTGTATTTACACCGCGAAGTGCTTTCACCTGACGTCCATCATGGAAGAAAATAAATACGCCATTTTGTACCGCCTGCTCCTGTTCCGTGCGCGTCCAGCGACGTGTCACATCATCGAACGGAGTCGCTGCATAGGTTGTAGATTGGTTCAGACGTTGTCCGGCGATTAGTCCTGCAACATAAGCAGACGTTTCTGCTGAACTGTAGAATGCATCTCCAAGGCGCACGCCTGTCCCGACGTTAATCACACCTTCATGGTTGAGCGCAACCGATCGTGCTGCTGCTTTTTGTGCTGCTGTAGCAGAGGTATCGTCCGCTGCGGAACCGCCAAAGACGGCCACTACCGGTTTACCTTCACTACGCACACGTTTCACCCATGCCGCAAAACTCGCAAGCAGAGGTGCATCCGCCGCCTGATCCAAAGCCAAAACGTCGAATTGCTCCCCTTCCAACGCACCCTGTAGAGCAATGTATTCTGCATTAGTCAGGTCATCGTTGCCACTTACGCCGCCTTTGAACGCTGCACCCGCAACAGATGCAACTTCACTTGCACCATCGCCAATCGCCTGCGCCGTCACCCAGACATTTCGTTCATCCGCGTTAATTTCCTTGGCCAGAGAAGCAGCTGAAATATCCGCTGTCAGGAGTGCATACAACATCCGGTTACCTTCAAACAGGCGTACTTCATGTTTCGTATTATCAATCACACCAGGCTGGATGGTGACGTAGAATCCATTCGCACGATCCCCCGGATACTTCGCATCCAGTTGCAGTACATTGGCATTACTGCTGTCCTTCAACGTAAGCGTAGCTGCTTTGGCCGCGGCACTTGCTACCCGATAAGCGAGCAACTTCTTCGGCCCACCCAACAGGGCGAGCTTCAGGGACGTATAAGCTGTACCGTTGTCCAGCGCATTTGCCGCATACATACGTTCAATCGCTGCTTCGCTTCCTACTTCAACAAAAGTTCCTACAGGACCCCAGTTGGCCTTAACCGGCACAACGACCGTTCCCCGCGTACCCGCTTGAATGGCTGAGGATGCTGCCGCCTGAAAATTCATATATAAGCCCGGAAGGACCGGACGATTTGTTTGCTCCCAAGTTCCACCTGCCATTATCCCTTCACCTTCGCTTTCATAAATTGGTTAATTCGTTCTTGCGTTTCTTCAATGGAAAACGTCTCTTGCGCCGCTTCGTACAGCGCACCGTACAGCACCTCTGCCTTAACGGCAAAGAGGGCTTCTGCATGATTCATCAGTTCGGCCCGTGTATAGCGCGGGGCTGTCTGTTTGCTTTTTTTCACTGAGCTTGCCACGGCCATCTCACCTCATTTGTTGGAATACTAATTTCGTGAACATGAACATTAATCTTTAAGCTTGACCTATGAATTTTCGATCCGATGAATCTATGAATTTGAAGCTACAATGTTAAAACTATATCAATCTAATCAAAGCTATAATCTGGAACCACTCTTAATAGAAGGTTCCTCTCGACTAACGTTTACTCCATGCCTTTGCTATGGTAAATCTCACGAATCAAAGGTACATTCGTACCCGGACGACGAATCCGCTGTTGCAACGTCAGTCGAATCTGACCATTTAGATACGCATCCGTCTGCAAATCTGCACTGACCTCATCCACCGTTATATATCGCGTGTTACCTTCGTGCTCTTCGCTCCCCGTATCATTCACGGCAAGACGAGATTGCACAGCCAGCTGTTCGACCAACCGATTAACGGTCTGCCGTGTTAACACTGTATGATCGGTGAGCACATGCCCTATCCACTGTTGTCGAACCTCCAAGGCTGAAGTGCCCGCCACAGACGTGCTGTATCCGGCCAATCGCCACAACACAGACGGCATATCGTATCCCCCGGGCCAGGCATCACCATATACTGACCAGTTCGAGCCTAGTTCCTGCTGTGTCCAGCCTTGAAGCGCAGCTAACCACGCGTCTTCTGTTTCATCGAGGGCAACTTCCGACTCTTCGGGAACGTACACCCCGAACCGCAGACTGCGCGTAAGCATGCCAGACCCTGCATCCACCCGGTCACAATCGGAAGAACCCAGATAGATACAGGTGAATGCCCCACCTGATTCGTCCAACAGCCTTACCTGATGCAACCCTTCGATTAGATGGGCTGACCAAGCTTCCACCTGTTCAGCACCGCCATCTTCAAGACGAGCATAGGGTGAGATTTTGATAATCCGTCGATATCCTGCCCAAGCAGACTTCGGCACTTCTTCGGCAAATGCAATCACGGCACAAGGCCCAGCCAACACTTCGCCTGACGCAGGTACATCCAGCACACGACCATCCCAATCTGGAACGAGGACAGTGAGCTTCTGTTTCAGCGTTTTTTTAATGAGCGTACTCATTTTACCGGTGCTCATGACCGTGCTAATCTCATTGTTCATAGACACATTCATTTCGCCCCCTTTGGCTGCAAGTTTGAGATCTGCCTACACCGTGCAGCGACAATGCAGCAGCAGTAGACTCCCCCTTTGTACTCAGCGTCTGTATCGCGATCGAACCAATACCGGACTACATTCACCGCAACAAAAAGACCGGCCACTTGGCCGGTCTGTACATTAGCGTATGTGCTTTCGGTGCGTCCCTTGCGATTGATCCGATAATACAATCTTACACCCTTTCATCCCTAGCGCGGATGGTGTTCCGTACGACTTCGGTGCGATTAAGGGAGTCGTTCGGGTGGAAAAAGACGACATGATGCGTCCTACTATTCCAAACCTTAGTTCAGCGTAACCTGCGGGTTCAATGTAATCTCAAACGCACGGCCCCAGATGAAATCGGGATTCGCATATTCCAACAGCGCAGTATCATACGCCGCATAGGATAATTCGTCGTTACAGATCTGTTTGATCGCCAGATTGCCTGTCTGGAAGGCGGTTTTATTCGCAAGCGCCGTAGTATACGTCTGCATCAGATCACGGAGCAATGTTTGCAAATGAGCATAGTCTTCCTCGGAGTTGAACAGCAACATATTTTGATCCGAAAGGGTAGCCACGTTGGTATACAGCGCATGGGCTCGGGAATACGTGCGAATCTCTGCAATTGCTACCGCTTTATAGTAATAGTCCTTCAGGAAGCGTTTAAACAACAACGAGCCATGTGCATTCATCGCATCACGCAACTTATGTTCATGCTTCTCCGTGGTGATCAACGCGTATCTGGACTGTCCCATGCCTACGGCAAGACCGATCTTGTTGCCCGGTGTATTCCACGCACTGTAACCCAGCACCCGTCCGGTATATGGACTGTTAAGCAACGCTTCAGCAACATCGACATTGGCTGGTCCTTTCCCCACAAAATCAATCAATACCGAAGGCAGACCTTGCTCACCATTCAGCGTCAACTGCTCCAACGCAGCCTGCACCTGATCCAAAGCGGTAATCGCAATAATCTCGATGTCGACGCCTGTATTCTCTCCGGAATTTCCCGGGTGACCCTTGGTCATACGATCCAATTCGGAAGCCATGTCAAATGGAACAACTTGCTCGGCTGATACAGCCACCAGCTGTTCATTTTCCACACTAGCCATCGGATCTGGTACCACCTCCGGTTCAGGATATGCCGAATCCGCCACAAGCACACCGCCCACAATATCCACGTGACGAACGACATTCTCGTGTACGTCCATGTATTCATATGTGTTAATGATCGTATTGCCGTGAGGACCAAAATATTTCACGGCGTAACGTGTCTTCGCCCCGCCTCGGAACAACTGGTTTGCCATACGAGCAACCAAAGCATGCCCCAAACCATCCGCATCCGGCAAGATGATGGCACGATCCGGATTTTGTCCATGGGTTCCACCGAGCCATTCATTGATTCGTGCTTCTACATAGTTGATTTCATTGATCTGAACCCCTTGCGTATTGGCATCGTCGACGCCAACGGCGAGGAAATCGATATAACCGGTGCGAGCCAGCTGATCCAGAATGTACAGGTTTGTTTTGAATTTATGCTGTCTTGTATTGTAATACTGTTCTTTATCAAAATAGGTCGTTGACCCATATTCCACCCCATCCGGGGACAGGTTATAACCTTCGATAATATCCTCAAACTCGGTGTATGTCTGACGTGGCTGCTGCATCAACGCACGGGACTCATTATATGCATCAAGTGCCAAACCATCTGCAAACGAGGTTGTAGCCAGACGCATGATGGTATCCATTACGAATACAGGTTTACGTGGATATTTCTGCTTGATCACGCGGATCACGTCCAGCAAACGCGTGGTTTCCCCATCATATTCTGGATAGGCACCTCCACCATCTTCGCGGAGCTGACGACTGCCAATCAGACCGCCATAGGCGAGCATATCGGATGAAATAATGAATCCGTCGACCTTGGCAGCATGTTTCAGAATAAAGTCATGAATGTTAGATGGTTTTCCATAAACAGGCGTGGAGGTACCGAGCAGCGTTGTGCCATCTACGGTTTTCTCCGAGTCCAGACGATTCTTAAGATCACTCAGGTTCGGTGTAACGATATGGATACCGGCTGCTTTCCCTTGCACAATCACATCATCCAGATTCGCTGGACGATCATCCAGTGGAACATACAATACTGTTTTCATATCACGTAGCCTCCTGTTATCTGTTTAGTCTTTAATACCCGATCAGGGCAAGGAGGCAATCACCGAATTCAAAAACCGGCCCCACGGCCGGTCTGTAATTTAGCTTATGAGCTGTCGGTGTGTCTTCCTTGCGGCTGATCCGATAATACCATTTTACTGCCTTTGCCCACTTATGCTGATGGGAATCGGGATGAATTACGCCTGAATGTGGTCGTCTCTATGGCGGCTAATTGGCGATAATTTTTCTAAGGAACACAGGACGTCTTATTTGGCATTCATGTCCTCTTTTCAAAATGTAAGGAACATCAGACACGCTATTTTCCAAAAAAACCTGATATTAACGCTGAAAATGGCTGTTTATTCGAATATAACGTGTCTCAGATTCCTTAGGTTTGTATAGATGCTTCAAAACGATGAATAAGACCTTTCAGATTCGTTAGCTCTCACTCCTCCACGCCTTGTTCCAACCGCCAACCTGGGGAAGATCTTGCCCCCTCAGGAGTAGAGCACTTTACGAGAAGGTAGGCACTCCCCTTACGATGTCTCCAGCGTTCTCGCACATAAAGGGTATGGGCTCGCAAATGATAGGTGCATACTCACACATGGAGGAAATGGTCTCGCATATTCGGGATATAGTGCGCTTGCAGATTCAGGATACAGTGCGCTCGCCGCCTCCGTACACATTCGAATCTGCTTCGTTTTCCAGTAGCCTAGCAAACATCCTCCAGAGCCTCCAATACAAGAAGCACCTGCCAGCCTCGGCAAGTGCTCTTCATTACAGTTACTTATGGTTAGTTCGGTAAAACAGCTTCATATTACTAGTTCGCTAACGTTAGCTTCACATTCTTAGTTCGGTACCGTCAGCTGCATTTCGTTTGTTCCACATTACTAGTTCGGTAACATCAGCTTCATAGTGTTAGTTTCATATCCTGCCTCCATCTATGCAATGATATAACGAAAGTTCTCCCATGTTTCCGGTACGGGCTCTCCGTTCTTGGCATGATGATAGAAGCTGAACGGGAATTTGAATACATGACCGCCATTCCAGTCACGGGAACGTCTGTCGGTGAGCCAATATTCCAGCTCATGAGGGAGCGCCACCGATCGTTCCGCCCGTTCTAGTGGCAGCAGGTCTACAGGTGATTGCAATGTCGGCATCCCCTGTTCAATATCCACATCTCGGCTTAAACGCAGTGCCTTCACCATGGTAAGGAAAGGCGGGATGCCTTTGTGGAATAATGCTGGATAACCCAATTCATATAATATGTTAAGCGCATGTCCGTAAGTCAGCATATGACCAATCAGGTCATGATGCGCTTCCGCGTGATAGATGGTTTGGAACGCACCAAGTTCATCCAGAATCAGGCGTGACAATTGCACGGGATCTTCAAGCTCGGGGAAACCATCGCTTTTTTCCGGCTTCAGACTGCGAATTTCTTTCATCGTTGTATTCATCCAGGATCTTCCCGGGATGGTTCGATCGAATGAATCAATCAGTTCAACCAGCCGACTAATATCCTCTGCCGTGCCCCACCCATCCAGTTCACGAATGGCTTTCAGGCTGATTGCCCCGTATATGGCCTGGTGTCCCACCCAGTGCAACTCTCCAATCGTTCGATCCAATGCGTCCGTAATACGCGCTTCGGCCTCTTCCCTGGGCATCATCTCACCCATCGGAGAGGTCTGACCAGAGCTGATTCCATGCTGGCGAAGCATGGCTTTGGCTTCGGCCGTAACACTGCCGGCGGCAAGGGCAGTGAGACGATTTTCCCGTACCCAAAAATATGCCGCAATCGCACCTGCCCCATAATGGGCATGCCACAGATCTCCTGTACGTTCCCGACTGGAAACGATAATCGATAGCCCCTCTTCCAACAAACGTCGATCCAAGCTTGCCACCACCCTTCATCATCTGTATTACGAAGCAACTTTCTTTCAGAAAGCTTTTGGTTTCCTTTTTCAGGTTTTTTCTGACCGCTCCGTTATCGTGTGAATTTGGTTCAACATCTATATCCAGGTTAATAAATAAAGCGTTTACTTCTATAACATGATGGAAATGCTCCACATATGCCCGTTTTGCCCCGGAATGCAAAGTTTAGCCTATTCGAAGCTTGCCCACGTCACGAATGGAGATTTCCATCGGATAGATCTGTGCTTTTTGCTTAGAGAAAAACCATGTCCGATCCTTCTTCACCACAATAAATAAACCATGTACATCTCCTACCGGAGCAAAGGTCTCACTAACCTCACCCCAACGCGTGAGTCCAATCTGCTCAAGCTCATTCACCGTAGACAGAACATCTTCCGTCACCAGTCCAATCTCACACACTTGTACAATATCTTTCACAGAGAAAAGATGATCACGCTCGTTCGGAATACGATGATGAGCAATCAGCTCGATAATATTGCCAGCCGGATCTTCAAAATAGAGAGAATGAGAGTTCCACAGAGTAGAGTACGTCTCGTCCCGCTCCTCTTCCTTGCTTAAAACAACACGGGATACAGCCCACTGCTTGGCTTGCTTGAACTGATTCGTCGGAATCATCCAGGCAACATGATAAAAAGGTTCTTGCTCCGTCTCACACTGTTTAAATATCGTTCTGGTTAATCCAACCTGCAGGTCGAAGCCCTGATCGGTCACGTTGGACACCTCCATGCCCAACGTATCCCGATAAAAATGCTTGAGGTCCTCCAGCCGTGCTGTATATATCTCTAATTCTTCAATCATCATACACTGCGCCCCTGTATCTTCTCCCACTCACTCCACGGCACCATGCCAAGTTCCGGCTTCGCTTCATCCGGAAGCATGGCGATGAATTCCAGCGAATGACCATCCGGGTCGTTAAAATATACAGATACCGCAGGCATCCATCCAAAGACGTACAGTTCACCGATATCATCATTCAGGAAGTTGTGTGTCTCAATCCCTTTATTCTCCAAATGCGCAACCGCATCTTTCATATCTTCCAAGGATACATGGAAAGCAAAATGCTGACGCTGCACCTGGGACGGTTCTTTTTGCCACAATCCCAACATGGCATTGCCTTTCCCACCTATCCAATAGAAGGAATTACCGCGTTCCTTCTGCCCGTAGGCATGGGGTAAACCCAGGACTGTTTCATAGAAATGATGGGATCTATCCAGATCCGTCACGTTTAGATGTGTTTCAAATATGCCTGTAATCATCATGCTCAACCTCTTCCTTTTCCCATTCTCGTCATTGCTTGCATCGTTCTTAGCTCATGGATGAGTTCCGCGCACTCGTTAACGCCTGAGCCAGATTTAAAAACGATCCAAGAACTCGCTGCACCCGGTCCTCTATATCCTGACTGCCTTCGTACTCTTCGTATCCGTCAAATGTCGCTTCGAATCGTCTGCGCTGTGCACCCCCAATGGAGATCCACTCTTGAGCATTGATACCGTGCAGATTGCGAACAATCGCTTGCAGTTGTAAAAGCGAACTTACCCCCACGGCTCCGCCAGAGGAGCTGATGGATAAGACGGGTTTGCCGCTGAAATGAGCTTGACTCAGGTGATCCAGTGCATTTTTGAGCACACCGCTAATACTGCCGTGATACTCCGGTGTAGACAGGATGATTGCGTCCGCCGCGAGCATACGTGTGTTCAGATCTGCCAGATGTTCGTGATCAGCTTGTTTCTCATCTGGTGCGTAGAATGGAAGCGGGGTCTGATATAGATCAAACAGGCTGGCCTGATGTCCCTGACCCCGAATGATCTCCACCGCATACTCTCCCAGACGTGTACTGGTTGCATTATTCCGGTTGCTGCCTGCCAAAATCAAAATATTCATTCATGTCACTCTCCTTGTTTTTTGGATTCAAACTCTAACGTTCCTTCAACCGATCCGTCTTTGACTATCTTTATCTTACCTTTGTTCCGTGACGAATTCGTCAGCAGATAGACTTAACTTGAAATGCCAAAAAACTCAACCTTTAGGTTGAGTTTATACGACTTAAGTCTGAATATATGTCGGAATTGGTCAGACGACCCACCCGTTTCTTACGGCATGAAGAGCCGCTTGCGTCCGATCCGCCAAACCCAGCTTGTCGAGCAGGTGACTGACATGGGTTTTGACCGTTTTTTCGGTGATGACCAATTGAACCGCAATTTCCTTGTTGCTCAGCCCTTGAGCAATCAGCCCCAAGACCTCTTGTTCACGGCGAGTAAGCATGTCCAGACCGCCAAGGGCCACTTCAGTGGATTTCCCCGTCTGCTTCCGCTCTTGAAGTTGACTGTCTGCTGACTGATCTGCCGTTATATCCGTTGATAACTGTCCGTTCATCGACCAATCGGATGAAGCCATCACATGCATCAATTGACCTGCTGCCGCAGGATGCAATTCGACTTGACCTGCATGCACATTGCGAATAGCGACGGCCAGATCCTCCGGTTCAATATCCTTGAGCAGATATCCCTTCACCCCGGCGCGCACAGCAGGAACCACATGATCCTGATCGGAAAACGAGGTGAGTACAATGATTCGTGTGGCTGGCATTAACGTACGCAACTGTCTGGCTGTTTCGATTCCGTCCATGACAGGCATATGCAGATCCATTAACACCACGTCAGGTTTTAACACCTCTGCCTGTTCCAGTGCTTCCTGACCGTTCGATGCTTCACCGACAACCTGCATGTCTGGCTGGGTGGTCAAAAAACGTGCAGCCCTCGTCTCACCATCGCATGATCATCTGCTAACAAAATCGTAATCGGCATCTCTTCTTCCTCCTGACTTTATACAGATTTGAACGGAAGTGGAATGACTGCCGTTACTGTCGTTCCCCTGCGGGAAGAACTAACGATCTCTAACCTGCCCCCAAGCGATTCAGCCCGTTCCTTCATAATCAACAGGCCAAGTGAACTTCCAGACGATACGTTTGGCCGTTTGGCACCTCCTATTCCCTGATCTGTGACGGTGAACACCACTTCATGATCACTTAACTTGAGAGTGACCTCAGCAGAAGGAACATCAGCGTGTTTCCGTATATTATTCAGTGCTTCCTGCCCGATTCGCCACAAGGCTTCCTCTATATTACGGGGCAGAGTCTGCATCCCAGTTCGATCCACCACGACTTGGAGACCCTGGCTGGTACCATATTCCTGGAGCGCATGGATCAGCCCTGCTTCCAGCCCAACGGGACGGAGCTGCATGATCAATGCGCGCATTTCCTTAAGAGCTTCCTGAGACAAAGCCCGAACATCCTTCATCGCTTCCGCGGCCGGGTGCAGCTGTTCAGATGCAGATAACATACTTTCCGCACCTTTGGCAGTTAACGATAGTGAGAATAGAATCTGATTAACCGAATCATGCAGATCGCGAGCCAACCGGTTTCTCTCTTCCAATCGTGCCAGTTCACGGCGATTCTCCGCCAGCTTCAGACTCTCCCAGGAGGCCGCAATATGCTCAGCCACTGCCTCCATTACTTCACGGTCTGCCTGCGCAGGATCTGGTGTTTCCATTCCGATTACCAGGACTCCCGTTTCACCTGGGGTATGGTACGGAAGGGGAGCGGCAATCCCCGAGGCAATGGAATTCATAGTCTGCTCAGGCTCGCAGGGAGTAAATATCTCAGCAATCTCTATTGAAGAAAGAGATGCAGCACGGTGACTATGGATTACTCGGTTCATATGGTTTGCCGCTTCCGAGGATACCAGCGCACTGGATAACGTTCGAACCTTATTGTCCGCATAGACTGCCTGCAGAACGAATATTCCATTTTTCTGCTGAATCATTGCGGCAAAAGGCCAATCATAATGCTGCCCCAGTAACTGTACAACTTGTATCGAAAAAGCATCCGAATTGCTGCATCCGTTCACCGCAAGACCCAAGGTCGTGCTGAACTCCCCCAGCTTGGAATATAGATCAGCTCGTTGCTGCTCCGCACGATACAATCTCATCCGCTCCATTGCACTACCAATCTGGTACGCCACGCCCTGCAGCAGTGCCAGTTCACTGTCGCTAAAATGCTCCTTGGCTGGCGCAGCCACGTTGAGCAGGCCCAACATCTGATCACCTGACCGCAGCGGAACGGTTGCATGGTGGGTAATATCATGCGTGTCTCCCCATCGGAATTCCACCGCATCCTCCAACCGTTTACAGTTAATGATATTGACCGCATGATTCAGACGACCGTCCCTGAAGCGGTTCACACACCAGCAGGTCCCCGTTCGCATGGGCTCTTTATCTTTACGTAGTAATGCCGGGGCAGATTGTAATCTGAAACACAGGCATAGTCTCCACGTTCATTAATCAGAAACATCCAGCCTGCCGTTAATCCGGTCAACTCCAGCAATTTGCCGACCACGGTATCCAGCATGAAGTTCAGATCATTGGATGTATTGAGCGTTTCTGCAATTGTCTTGAGCGTGACCATTTCCTGCATTCCGACTTCTTCTGACATGGCGGACTTCTCTCCTTTGGCTAATGCCAACTGTGGTTTGTTCAACTATTGTAACCAATCCACCCTGGATATTAAAGGATCAACTTCTTCAATCGCTTACTCACTCAACCCAGCTTCTGCCGCTCTTTCCGAGACACAGACAAAGGCTCCATATTAATCAGACCGCGATCGGACAGAGCCAGCGCCATTTTATAGAAAGCACGCGTACGAATCTTCGTATACGTATCCTTGCTGACAGGCGGATCAAACACATGGTTATACACTTTATAGTCAAACACATCATCGTCTTTCAGATATCGCTCACAGACGAGTACACGCTCCTTCTCACTTAGCCGGGATACAATAAAATCGATCGTATCGCAGTATGCCTGACGCGCACGCTGCACGTCCACATTATAGATCGCGGTTCTCGCTGTGGAATCCCCCGTCACATTGGTTGCACCATGGAACCGCTCGGCATAACTTGCCGTCACCATAACCTCGCGTTCTTCAAATGCAATCGTTTTATAGATTCGATATTTCTCCAGCGCAGCTTCAACAGCCGTTTGCGTTTTACGTCGGTCCAATTCGGGCAGCATTAATTCCATATTTATCTTCCTCCTTTAACATTAGGTATAGAATGAAAGTCTAGTAGCTTCGCATATTCACTCTGATGACAGAATAACCTTCCGATCGCTGTTATCCCCGAATTTCTTTGATTATATTTTCAAAAGTGGAAATCCAGTGATAAAGGCGAACACTTCGCTTCTCCAGCTTTTTTCTGCCCTCTTCGTTCTTGCGTACCTTAAAATTCATTCTATAAAAGTTAAACCCTCATGCTCTCATCTTTATTAGAGTTATCCAGATCTCTGAAATCATAACGACATTTTTTCAATTTCCCGCTGTTGCCTTTTGGAATCACTCCAAATCGGTATAATTCGAGTAATTTCATTGTTCAGAATGTCATCTCAACAAGTCCAACCTGTGCTATTGTTACATTTTGTTCGTATATTGTTCGTATTTCTATTTGAGGATACCACTTTCTGGAGATCAGAGTAAACCTTCATTTTGGTTCATTTTGACGATAAAATAAAACCTTCGCTCTCATTTCCTATGCCTTTTGGCATAATTGTTTCATATCTCTTTACCTAATGGTATATATACGTTATAGTACTGTTTAATTAATGAACTTCCGTATAAGTCATTTGATTTTTATAAAAGAAGCCACCGAGATTTTTCGGAAAGGGACTTAGGTATGTATCACGCGCAAACATAGTGAAGGAGACGGAATCGATTCTGAAGAAGCGAAGCGTTCGCCTTTATCCCCGGATTTCATCCTTTAGGAAAGGGAACCAGGAAACCTGGGGATAACAGCGATCGTAAGAACGATCCGAATCCGGAACGGCGCATGTGCAGAGGTTTAGGAGTTGTCGCATTCAACTCTCTTCTTAATATTAATTTCAAGCACTTGTACGAATCGAAGGAGTTGGCATACATTGTGGAGCACGCTTTTGGTCCTTATATGAAACAACTGCGCGAGCAACAGGGATACAGCATCAATCAGCTCGCCGAAGCAGCCGGAATAAGCAACTCACAGATTTCACGTATTGAGAATGGGGTCCGGGGTGTGCCCAAACCAGCGACCATCCGCAAGATTTCTGATGCACTCTCAGTGCCCTATACCGAGATGATGAAGCAGGCTGGTTATATTGAACCCGGGAGTACCACTGAACTTCAGGACATACCGGAATGGGCTACATACAAAGACCGGCGCGATTTCAAAAAGATGCTGGAAGACGATGATGATCTGATGTTTGACGGCATTCCACTCGATGAAGAGGACAAAAACGAATCAAGGATGTGCTGACAGGTCTGTTCTGGGAAGCCAAACAGATGAACAAACGCAAAAAGTCGGACGACTCGGACAATCGCCCATGAGGCATGACCAACTGAAATTAAAGAGGCAGCAGGTGAGATCATATGGATGACATCGTAACAAAGCTGATTCGAAAACACCGGACCAACTGCCCGTTCAGCATTGCCCGTGCGGTTGGCATACAGATTCGTTTCACCAATTTGGGGAAATCCACCAAAGGACTGTACTTTCGGAAGCTCCGGCGCAGGTTTATCGTCATACACAATGATTTGCCGCCGGAATGGCAACGGTTCGTATGCGCCCATGAGCTTGGCCATGATCGGCTTCATAAAGGAATTAATCGCTTCTTTCTGGAGGAGCATTCCTATTTTGCACCAGGCAAGCTCGAACGACAGGCCAACCGTTTTGCCATTCAATTGCTAACCTCTGGCGTGATGCCCGAACCGGAAGAATCTTTGGAGAAATTTTGTTTGCGTACCGGACTGCCGCGTGAAGCGCAGCATTTTTTTTACACCATTTAAGAACATACGTTCCTTATCAGGATGATTTTTTCTCTATTTTCCATTAGCAGATTCACATGTCACTTTCAGGTTACTTATTTTTACGTAATTCGCGAGATTTCCACATAATAGTCTGTTAAAATACTACCTGAGCTATGAAAACGCTCAACTAGATTATGATTTGGGGAGGTTTCAGATGATATGAAAATCTGGAAGAATTACGTTTCACTTCTGCTAACGGTCTGTTTGCTGTTTGGCAGTGTAGGTATTGCTGCGGCTGCAACGGACACCACGCCGGGCACAGGCAAACACATTACCATCCTACATACGAATGATACGCATGCTCGTGCAGTTGAATCTTCACCTGCGATGGGTTTTGCCAAAGTAGCTGGAATCGCTGACAAATATCGTAGCGAAAACCCCAACACACTCCTGCTTGATGCTGGAGATGCTGTACATGGTACAACATTTGCCACGCTTGTGAATGGTGAGAGCATCGTGAAAGTCATGAATGAAATGGGATACCAAGCCATCGTACCGGGTAACCACGAATTCAACTATGGTTCAGATCGCCTGATTGAACTGGCAGACATGATGAACTTCCCCATGCTAAGCGCCAACGTGAAGAAGAAAGACGGAACACGTCTCTTCGATCCTTACCTCATCAAAGAGGTGGATGGTGTGAAGATTGGTATCATCGCTTTGACTACACCGGAAACGTTGTACAAAACGAATCCGAAAAACGTGGAAGGTCTTGATATTACAGATCCATCTGCGGAAGCCAAAGTGCTGGTCAACGAAATTCGCAGCAAAGTCGATGTTGTTGTTGTCTTGGGACACCTTGGACAAGACGCATCCAGCACGGATACCAGTTTCAAAGTCGTTAAAGACGTTCCTGGCATCGATGTATTCATTGATGGTCACAGTCACACCGTACTCCAAGATGGCCTTGTATCTGATAACGGAACACTGATCGCAAGTGCAGGAGAATACACGAATTATGTAGGTGTTATCGATCTGTGGGTAGACGGCGGGAAAGTTACGAAGAAACAAGCAACATTAATTGATGAAACGGAAGCAAAAGACATCAAACCGAATGAAAAAGTGGCCACTCTCGTAAACGCCATTCAAAAAGAACAAGAGCCTATCTTGAAAGAAGAAGTAGCCAATACAGCTATTCTGCTGGATGGTAAACGTGAACAGGTACGTGCAGGTGAAACTAACCTGGGTGACCTGCTTGCAGACGCCATTCGTGATGTCAGCAAAGCCGATATTGCCCTGACTAACGGTGGTGGTATCCGTGCTTCCATCGAAAAAGGCGTTGTAACCAAAGGTGATATTATTACGGTACTTCCTTTTGGTAATCAAGTGGTAACTCTTGAAGTGAAAGGGTCTGATATTCTGGCAGCCCTTGAAGTCGGTGTAGGTTCCTACCCGGAACCAAGCGGTGGATTCCCGCAAGTATCCGGCATCAAGTTCAAGATTGATGCTTCCGCTGCAGAAGGAAGTCGTGTACATTCCGTAACGGTTGGCGATAAAGCGATTGATCCGGAAGCAACGTATACACTCGCAACCAATGATTTCACAGCTGTTGGCGGTGACGAGTACACCATGTTTGCCAAATACCCAACAACAGGTATGTATGGTGCGCTGGACGAAGCATTGATCAATTACATGCAGAAGCTTGGCGCTGTAGACATCCAAACAGATGGTCGAATCAGTGAAGCGAAAAAACCTGCAGTAGAGCCGGAAGCTCCAGCAGAAGAAACACCAGCTCCAACCAAACCACAACCAGAAACACCAAAACCGGAAAAACCGGTTAAACCCACACCAAGCAAACCAGCTCCAGCCAAACTGCATGTTGTGAAATCCGGAGATACCCTGTACTCCATCTCCAAACAATACGGCACAACTTGGCAGGCATTGCAAAAGCTGAACAATATCAAAAATCCACACTGGATTTATCCAGGTCAACAATTGAAATTGCCTGCAGCTTCTTAAGCTTAACACCAACATAACAAATCTATCTTGTCATAAACGAAAGGGTGTCCCCCAAGCCAGATTACTGGTTAAGGGGACACCCTTTTTATGATCTCATTTCTTTCCTTAACAACCATACACGTTAGATGCATGATCATGCCATATGGACATCTTCTGCTAATCTTGACAATCTTCTTAGGCAAAAATAAATCCACGCCGAGCCTTTACGGACCAGCTTTATTCTCTATCTTCCACAGCGGACTATATAAAAATGTTCCCGAATTACCCTGTTCATGCGGTTCTTGTACAATTCATTCCGACACATCTGTCTACTCCAACTTGCATATTTGCACATCAATCCGCCATGAGCATGATAATCTTGAAATCCTTAATCATAAAATCATTTGTATACTGAATACAATGATCTCCATTTAGTTATTTCGTCTGATACACCCCTAAAATCTCGCCTATTTATATGCCTATAGCCCTCTTTTCATGCTCAAATTGTAATTTCAGCAATCAAAATCATCTACCGCATCATATTCGGTACTATTATATGAACTCATATCATTAACCAACTATATCTAGAAAGTGAGCTGTTCCTTTACATAACTTATAGCTTCCTGGGCCGTTAAGCCGATCCGTTTCGATTCACCTGATGCTGCCAGTGCATGGGATCCCAATTCAACCTGTCCTTCTGCTGCGCCTCGGCCAATCACGATCTGCACAGGCAATCCGATCAGCTCCGCATCCTTGAATTTCACACCAGGACGTTCATCCCGTTCATCAACCAATACCGTATAACCGCCATCGACCAATTGTTGTTCTAGGTCCAGGGTAAGCTCACGCTGCTGCTCATCCTTCCAGCTTACCGGGATGAGATGTACATCATATGGCGCCACAGCAGCAGGCCATCTTATGCCTTCATCTCCTGCATATTGCTCAGCTATCGCGGCCATTATTCGGGATACGCCAATGCCGTAACATCCCATGACTGGCGCACACTTGCGACCATTACGATCCAGGAATGAAGCGCCCATGGCATCACTATATTTCGTTCCCAATTTGAAAATGTGTCCAACCTCAATGCCTCTGGTAAAAACAAGCGGTGAGGCACATGTAGGACAAGCGTCCCCTTCAGCAGCAAAGCGAATTCGCTCTACTCGCTCCAATGCAAAATCAATGCCTGGGCGTACGCCGGAAACATGCACATCCACTTCATTGGCTCCTGTAATAGCGCTCTTCATCACTGCCACATCAGCGTCCACCACCATCGGCAGATTCAGACCAATCGGACCCAGAAAACCGACCTTCAGACTCGGATGTGCCGCAATGGCTGCATCGTCTGCAAGGGTCAATTCCTCTGCACCTAATACCTGCTTCAATGCGATGTCATTCAGTTCATGATCTCCACGTACAAGGGCAGCAACGAGCTGACCATCTGCCAGATACAGCAGTGTTTTGATCATATGATTAGCACCTTCGCCCACAAAGGCGCTTAATTCTGCAATCGTACGAACGCCTGGTGTCGATATGCGTACTACGCTCTTCACTCCTGATGGCTCATCCGCTTGAACGGCGGAGTCTGCATTCGCATAGACAGCCGAAACTTCCGATCTCCCTTTTAGTTCATCTTTATCTCCTGAAGTCTGATAATCAGCTTTCTCCAGATTCGCAGCATATCCACAATGTTTGCAGGTGACAATTGTGTCCTCACCCACATCAGCAAGAGCCATGAACTCGTGTGTTTCCCTTGACCGCCAATCGTTCCTGCGTCCGCCTCAACACGGATATAGTCCAGACCGCAACGCTCCAAAATGCGACTATACGCTGTGTTCATCGCCTGATAGGTACGATCAAGCTCTTCCCAATCCGAAGCAAAAGAGTACGCATCTTTCATAATAAATTCACGGCCGCGCAGCAATCCAAATCGAGGACGGCGTTCATCCCGGAATTTGGTTCCGATCTGGTACAGCGTGAAGGGCAGCTTACGATACGAGTTCACCTCATCCCGCGCCAACGCAGTTACAACCTCTTCATGTGTTGGTCCAAGAGCAAATTCCCTTGCATGACGATCCTTCAGACGCATTAATTCAGGACCATACTGTGTGTACCTTCCAGACTCTTCCCACAGTTCGGCTGGCTGCATAATGGGCAGCAATACTTCCTGACACCCGGCACGATCCATCTCTTCTCGAACGATTCGTTCAACGTTCAACAATATACGGCGTCCAAGAGGCAGGTAACTGTAGATTCCTGCTGCCAGTTGGCGGATCATACCGGAACGCAGTAACCAGCGATGTCCTGCAGCATCTGCCTCCGCTGGCGCTTCACGTAATGTTGGAACAAGCAATTCACTTTGACGCATCTGACACACTCCCCATCTTCCTTTTTGGTTATCAAAATACGGCGCATAAACAGCAAAAAGACACATCCGTCAAGGGACGAATGTGTCGTGGTACCACCCTTGTTTAACTGCACATTAATCTGTCCGCAACCTGTGCGATCTGTCGAATGCAGTCCTACGGGGCATAACGGGCCCTGCCGGCGAAGGTTGCAACCCTGAATGGGTATTCTCTTCCGCAGCTCGCGAGGTAGGAATTATGAAGCAGCTACAGGAACCTTGCACCACACGGTCCCCTCTCTGTTGAAGCTGGCTTGCACAATCATGTCCTCGTTATAACGCTGTTATCATTTTTGATCACATTAGTGCATTTACAAGTCATTGTCAACCAATTAGTCGAAGACAACCCCCGAATAATATTCCACTACATCGCGAATCAGCATAAAGGCATCCCCATTCGTAAGACTGTTTTTGTCAGCGATGCCCGCAAGCGTATCCTCACTTATCCAGTTTTGTTTTTTCAATTGAGCGAGTGCCTGTTCAGGTGATGTCTCCGTTTCTGAAGATCCCATTACAAGACATATCATATATGCGGCCTGGTCCAACGTTAAAGGTAGCGTTGAGGCGTTCTTCATACCAATTACGTACGGATCGGCACTGCCCGTGTAGGCATTCGGGAACATGGCTTGCATTCTCTTCAATTTACTTAAAAATCGTTCCGGATTCATCTCTTTATCCAGTTCCCAACCATCATTATTATAATTGCCTGAAGTCATATACATACTCGCGGCAGCCAGCAACCCCTTATAATCCTTATGTTCCATATAATCAGGTTGTTCGAAATGATGTACTTTTAGATCCATACCCTGTTTCTCCAGCATGTTGCGCAATTCAGATGCTCGCTCTTCAGAAGCAGAGAGTTCCCGGAAGGATTCCTTATGGATGTAGGCCAGTTTGACCGCTGCTCCTGCTGCTTCTCCCTCTGCCATTCCTACCGGCACAACTCTCGCACTACCATGTGGGATTGTGTCATAACTTGCTGCACGCCCAACAACAAGCAGACCATCCACCTTTAGCGGAACAAGAGAACGAAAAGGTACACCATATTGAATTGGACTCAGCATAATCGTGCCGGCATTGCCAACACTTGTACTCTGAATATCGATATCATATGAACCGTATGCAATGGCATCCCAGTGATCACGATTTTCCATAACATCCGCTAATGTTAAACGGTACTCGCCATAGATATGACGTGACTCCCGCACGTAGAGTTCATCCGCTGTTCCCGCATATTCCAGCCCTGCGAATTCATCATAGTTTTTCTTCAGAAAATCAACAATTCTCGGCGCTTCGTTACGCCCGATTTCCAGACCGTCTTTCACAGATAGGGGATCTAACGGATCTACTCCAAAGATCTGCATTGTATTAATCAAGATTGTATTATCATTTTGCCTTCCGATATTCAGACTGCGGATCTTGATACGCTGTGGATTGGAAGATTCATATTGCCGAGCATCAGCGTACCCCCAAGCACTCATCTTATCAACCCCGGTGCCTTCTCTTTCCCTAAATTTCTGCCATACCTCATCTGTAACACCACTTAGCTTGAATACAAGCGTGGAGACCATTTTGGATTTACCCTCTCCAATATCTTGCCTGCCTATGGAATAAGGCACTCCTGCAGCAGCTGCAATATCCGCATCTTGCGTCGCATCAATGATGGAGCGGGCTGCAATCTGAACCGTTGTTCCGTCTTCTTTAGTGATGCTCATCCCCGTAATTGTCGTGTAATCTCCCGTAGATTCGTCAGTAAGGGGACTAATGCCTTCGCATTCATCAACAGGTCAATATTAGGTTCAGAACGAACCATCCGATAGAAAATGTTAGCTGCTGTATTGGTATCAAATGAACTACCCTCGATCTGGTCAAACCATTCTTGGAAAATGCCCTTGTTCAAAAAGTCTGCCTGCCGCAAACTACTCAAAAACTGCGGTTGTTCAGGCGAATAATTCAGATCCAGCGTATTAAGGCCTCCCTCGGTCAACAATCCGCCCAACATGTTGCGATCTCTTGCTTCCACCAGCAATACACGCATTCCATTACGAGCAGCTGATAAAGCAGCGGTAATCCCCTCAGGATCCGTTCCAGCTACAATTACGTCATAGGAATCTTTCAGGGTTGTTGCAGATTCTACGTTCTCCAAAGGCTGCCATACATAATTATTGTTAAATTTATAGTTCTTGTTCCAAATATAAAATGCACCATATGCAGCGCTCATTAAAACCATAAGCACACTCGCTGTAATTGCTGTTATTTTCAATTTTCGACTAATCAAAGAAACAAACCTCCATATGTATTTTTAATTCAGAAATATACTAACCCGTAAGTCGTTTTCCTGTGTTAAACCAACAACCGGCTAACTTTTCTCCTTTCCTCCATAAGGTGAGCTATAAATAATAAAAAAACTTCCCAACACTTCAAACGGTGTTAGGAAGTTTTGATCATTAAACGGAAAATTCTACTTGTATGTTGCCATAAATACAGAAAATACATAGGAAAGTCCCAACTTTCCTCATTATAACGACCACTTTTTGTGAAGTAAAGACTTACCAAAACCGGAAATGCATCAGAGAGTTCATTAAACACTTAGCCGATTCGATTATCGAGATTACCATGAATTCAATAACGATGGCTGACATGACAGCACGTTCCCTGTAATATAGAGAAATAGAAATCTACCACAGGTATTAATCGATAAAGGAGCATGTCCTATGCCATATATCATATATGATCTTGAATTCACGGTGAGCCGCAATACCCGCTACTCTTCCGAAATTATTGATATCGGTGCCGTCAAAGTTACAGAAAGTGCGGAAGGATTGGCTGTTACGGATACGTTCCATACGTATGTTCGTCCTTCCAACAAGTCCGTTCTGTCCACGGACACGATTCAGTTTACAGGCATCACACAGAAAGATATCGATGCAGCCCCGCTTTTTCCAGAAGCATTGAATCAGTTCATTGCCTGGATGGGAAGTGATCCCTACTACATGTGTTCCTGGGGACCCGATGATCGCAGCAAACTAATCTCTCATTGTCGCACCCATCAACTGGATGTGGCCTGGATTACCAATCATAACGATCTCCAGCAACAATGGTCGCGCACCATGCGCAAAGAAGGCAAGTTCCGCCAACTCGGTCTCGCTCAGGCTCTTGAAATCTGCGGAATCGAATTCGATGGTACTCAACACCGTGCTTTGGATGATGCCATCAATACAGCCAAGGTGTTTATGCATCAATTTGACCAATTCACGTTGGAAAACAACTGTGCAGCCGATGATGAGGGCATTACATCCAAGGTCGTATATTCCAGCTCCACAGAAGATGAAGAGAAAGAATCTCCTTTTGGCAATCTGGCAAGTCTGTTCAAAACCAAAGAGTAACCGTCCACCGCACGGTACTCTAGCAGGTCTTGCCTCAGAATAGATGGCATTCTAATTTCAACTTCAATTGTACATTTGTTGCCAGTAGCCCAGACGTTCTTTCATCTTGATGCGGCAGATCTCAGGTTCTAGGATTTCCGCATCAGGTCCATATTTGGATATCCATACGAGAAACTCCTCAACATCACTAAATATGGCTTCAAATAACAGGCTACCTTCCGGTTCTATAGTTAAGATGGGGCGTATATAGAATTGCTCCTGCATTACACGCTCAACAGCATGGGGTGCAAATCGGATTTTGAACGCAGTCCACTCCGTACTTCCCTCGTATTCCCAAGGAATGCGGAAGTGTGATTGGATCAGATAGTCTTCTTTGCGAAACATGCGTGGCAATATGCGTATCCTTTGTAGCCGGCTCACCTGAAATATTTGAAGTTTCTCCGACAGGTGACAATACCCTAACAGCTCAAATCTGTATTCACGAGGGATAAGACAGTAAGGGTCTATCCGTACGAACCCTTTTTTACCTTGAGACAGATACTCCCCTTCAATGGTGTTCTGTGAAATGCCAGCCTGAAGCAGGCTAATCAGGGATTGATTCTGTGAATCGTTGTTTTCATATTGCCATACAGGCAATCCCACTTTGAATAATCCGCTAATTTGCTCAGACCATTCCACGCGTTCTGTTTTGTTTTTCTGACTCGAAGCAACCACTTTCTCATAGGCGCTCTCAAAAGCAGGTCTCAGCAAAGGACGAATATTTTCCATAACTTCAGCAAGATGCATGAAAGCTTGGGCTTCCTCATCAGACCAATTAAGCGGATACATTGCAAAATGGCTGATAAACATGTACCCTTGTCCGTGTCCCATATTGGCGATCGGAATATGCATTGCACTGAGGGCCTCCATGTCGCGGTATATCGTCCTTTCCGTCGTCTCGCATCGCTGGGCAAGCTCACGTGCCAGTATACCTGGCTTGGCTTGTACCAACGTGATAATGCGCATTAATCGGATTAGTCGGTCTGTCATTTTGCCGGACCCTCCACGTTGTTGTTTCAATAAATTTGATACAACTCCATCCATAGTTTAATATGATATTGATACATACATTCGACCTTCTCCCAAACTTCACCTTCAAAACTATGTAGACTCGTTCTCTCTATACCGTTACCATCTGAAATGAACCCTATTCGCCTAATATCTTTTTTCACGGTCATGATATCCGGTTGTAAACGTGATCCCATAGTGATAACGCAGCTTTTCAACAATCTCGGCCTCTGCATAATAATCCAGATCCTGCTTGCGCGCAGCTTCAATTAACAGCGCATCTGCATGACGACGCAACATATGACTGCCCTCTTGAACCCGGCCTCTCTCATAAGCACGTAAGGCTTGCTTGATCAGCGGCACGGTTTCATTTAACTTAATGGTCTTCTCCACCTTCGGATCTTCCGGTTGTCGCAGCATGCCCAGGTGACTGGTGTACTGAATATACAACTGCTCTCTTCGTAACAATACACGTTGGCTTTGCTTCAATTTTCTTGTGCTCCAGTAGGCCGAACATACGGCTGCTTTTCCTGATACACGGGGTCCCATAACAAATTCAAGCAGAATTTGTTTACTTTCTCCTTTGTACACATCTCCAAGCCTTAGTAACCAACCAATATCCGTTTCTTTGGAACGACATCCATAAATCCCTTTAAGTTGTACTCCGAATTCCGGTTTAAGCAAAAGTTCCAAGTCTCTCGATACAATTTTGGGTGCTATTTTCCTAAGTCTTTTGGCAGGGGCGCCATTACGCCACTCTACCATCATATATACGGGGTCGGCTCCCCCTGTCGGTATGGCCTCTTTATTCCACGAATAAGATACTTCAAAGACTGAGTTCACTGGTAGTCTCTCCCCGATTTATGTGTATTATCTTCTAAGTTATCAGGGTGAATGGACACTATATTGTCACGGAACACATGTTCTCATTAAATTTTTCCAATATATTAGTTTTCCCTCCCTTAATCCGTCTGAATACGACAATATACGACGAAAAAGCCTGGCATTATGCCAAGCTTTTCAATCACTTCTTTATGACAAGTCCCAAATTAAACAGTAGGATGATTAATTCCCATTTTGTGTAAAACCTGTGTACCATCTGCTTCAATAACCGGAGCATAGGTCACACTGTCAATGACCAGCTTACGCCCCACTGGCTCCCCGTTAACAGTAATCATAATCGTTTTGGTTGATGTGTTCTGTTCTGCTGTATACATATGCTTTTACTCCTTCATGTTCACGATCTTCTATTCAATCGGATATATTGGTATCGTTCATTAAATTGCGCATTTGTGAATAGCTCGCACCCGGAACTGAAGTAAAGAATCTGTAAAAACCGTCCGGTGTGCTTGCCTATCGTTCTATTACCCCGCAGATTAATAAGCTAAACAGCCCTTTTCCTAAATATTTTTATAGATTTCGGGTAATAAAACGATATCATCTTGAACCCATATTCCCGGTTTTGACGTATAATGTAAGAGCCGAGTTTCAACAATAGACGACGAATTCGGCGATGGATCGAACTAACCGAAGAAAGAGGTGTTAACAATGCCAAAATCCATTCAGGGTTACTTCATTCGGGTGTTATTCACCACATGCATTCTATTCACCGTTTCCATAGCATCCACAGTACATGCAGCCAGTGCCAATATTTTCACGGATATATACAGCGGATGGGAGCGAGTCTCCGAGCTGCCTGGAGAAGTGAACGCCCTGCAGGAAAGTTATAAACAAACGATGGAGCAATTAAATCAAACGTCCGCTCAGTTGGGACAAGCCCAGGCCAATGTCGAAGCCTTCAAGACCCAGAATGAGCAGCTGCTGGCTCAGAACCAGAAACTGACTGAAATGGTAAGTAAACTGCAAGATGATCAGAATGCCAAAGCGGCTGCCAGCCAACGGATTCAGACAATGATCATCACTGTCGTTTCTCTCATATTGGGTTATTTCATTCTGATTCGTGTGATGCGCTGGGGAATGCGTCGCCGTTCGGGCCGAGTATAAAGAACAGGAGCAACTGCATGAACATACACCTGAACAACGCTGAAGCCGCCGGAGCTGGACAAGTTGTTACGTTCTCGTTGATCAAAGATGACCGCCTTCATATCTTGCATCCACAGCAAATTGTGGCCTTCCGTGGTCCAAGTGGAGCCGTAATGATAAATTCATGAATATCACGGGCATATATCGCAAAAAAAAGTTGATCAAATCCGAAATTACCGGACCTTGCCAATTTGTGGCTGCCCTGCCTCCCGGATTCACCATGAAGGAAGTGGAGCTCACGGAGAACAGTGATCTGCTCTATGACTTCCGCCACCTGTTCTTCTACTCTGACGGTGTAACCATGCATACCAAAATCCAGAAAATCAAAAACATGCTGATCACCCGTGATGCAGTGAAAATGAAATTTTCCGGCAAAGGCAAAATCGGATTGCTCACTCAAGGCCAGGTCTGCCAACAGGAACTTCACCCGACAGCGCCGCTGTATGTGGATGCCGGCAGCATCATCGCTTATCCCGAGAATGCACATCTCGAACTCACTGTGTATGGTAACAACCTTGCCAGTCAGCATATGAACTATCATTGGAAAATGACAGGACATGGCTCGGTACTCTTTCAGGCCGGACGTGAAAACCGTCGCTTGGAACAGGATCTCAACGATGAGGGACTGTTCAAACGAATTCTGAAAGAAGTGATCCCTTTCGGCAATGTATTAATCAAATAAGCTGATCAAACAGGCTCTCCGTTAATGAAGCCAAACGATTAACTGCCACTGTGCTCCAGTGGGGTGGTCACCATGCATTTTCATTGTTATAATGTTTCAGACAATTGAAGAAGAAATCCATGCCATAGGGCGTGTCTGAGAACTCCGAAGGAAGCAGATTTTGCCGAATTTTCGTTCCAAGCAAGGAAGTTTTCCGCAGGCGTGCCGGGGCACGTCAAGGGAAAGTGACGCAGAATGGGGCGAAAAGGTGGTAAAAGATGCACTTCAGCGAGTTTTGAGACACGCCCTACGGCATGGGAGAGGTTCGCGAACTCCCTCTATAAGACTTGACCTGTGATGGTCAGTATAAGTCTTGCGTACACATTGCGATTATATTGTAATCCTGTACGTAAAAAACTAAGGACACTTGCTCATTCGTTGCTTTTTTTGAAGCGATTATTGAGAAGGTGTGTTTTTTGATGGATGCCAGTTCATGAACTTCTCTGTTCTTCCGACACTCTATGCCTAAGTGCATGGTTTGATCTCAAGAAGATGGAGAGGTTTTTTTATGTTGAACGAAGAAAAAGCAGTCGTTGTATTCAGCGGTGGTCAGGATAGTACCACGTGTCTGTTCTGGGCCAAACAGCAGTTTGCCGAAGTCGAGGTCGTTACGTTTGATTACGGTCAGCGCCACAAGCTGGAGATTGAATGTGCAGCCGAGATCGCTCGTGATCTGGGCGTACAGCAAACGGTACTGGATATGAGCCTGTTAAACCAGCTCGCCCCCAATGCGCTTACTCGTACGGATGTGGAGATTACACATGAAGAAGGCGAACTGCCAAGTACATTTGTGGATGGACGGAATCTGCTCTTCCTCAGTTTTGCAGCGATTATGGCAAAGCAAAAAGGAGCACGCCACCTGGTTACAGGTGTATGCGAGACGGATTTCAGCGGTTACCCGGATTGCCGGGATTCCTTTGTGAAGTCCATGAATGTGACGCTCAACCTGTCGATGGATTATCCATTTGTCATTCATACCCCACTCATGTGGCTGGACAAAGCGCAAACGTGGAAGATGGCTGATGATCTCGGTGCTTTTGAATATGTACGGGAGCGTACCCTGACCTGCTATAACGGCGTGATCGGCGATGGATGCGGAGAATGCCCTGCCTGCAAGCTGCGCAAAGCCGGACTGGATCGCTATGTCGCAGCAGCGCACTGCTGCTGAATCTGCGGGGGTGGACGTGCGATGAGAGAACCTGGAACATTCCGTATTGTAGAGCATCTGCAACGTATCGGAGAAGATATTCTCCCCACCCAGCTGCGCTATCACCGCAAACGTGTGCTGGTCAGCAAGGAATTCACCTTTGACGCGGCACATCATCTGCATTGTTATGAAGGCAAGTGTAAGAACCTGCACGGTCACACATATAAAGTGATCTTTGGCATCAGCGGTTATCCGGGTGAAACCGGGCTGACGGTTGATTTTGGACATATCAAGGATATATGGAAAACTCGGATTGAAGGTTATCTGGATCATCAGTACCTCAACGAAACACTGCCTTTAATGAATACAACGGCTGAAAATATGGTCGTGTGGCTGTTCGAACAGATGGAACATGCGCTCCAGACGGAGCCTTATGCCGGGCTGACCGACGGTGGGCGGACAGAGTTTGTAAGGCTCTTCGAGACACCAACCAGTTACGCGGAAGCGAGACGGGAGTGGATGATCGATGAGTAGTATGGAAAAGCAGGAGCTTATCTCGTCAAGCAGAGATGTCGCCATACTTCCCCCTCATCCAATGCATCCGTTGACGAACATGCCGTGTATGAGACGGAACCTCGCAAAGAAGCTCGCATTCCTGTGATGGAGATTTTTGGTCCGACAGTTCAAGGCGAAGGCATGGTGATCGGGCAAAAAACGATGTTTGTTCGCACCGCGGGCTGCGATTATCGCTGCTCCTGGTGCGACTCGGCCTTTACCTGGGACGGCAGTGGCAAGGACCAGATTCAGATGATTACGCCGGAGGATGTATGGGAAGAATTGCGCCGCGTTGGCGGCACCCGTTTCTCCCATGTCACCATCTCTGGCGGCAATCCCGCCCTGCTCGCTTCGCTGGGCGGATTGGTTGCCCTGCTGCGGGAGAACGGCATTCGCACCGCGGTGGAGACGCAGGGCTCCCGCTGGCAGCCTTGGCTGGCGGACATTGACGAAGTTACAGTCTCGCCCAAGCCGCCCAGCTCCGGCATGGACACGGATTGGTCCGTGCTGGATGATCTGATCGGACGGCTGGCCGCTGGCCCGGCAGAACGAAGCCATAGTCTGAAGATCGTGATCTTCGATGAGACAGACCTGGACTATGCCCGCCGTGTGCATGCACGGTACCCGGGCACGGATTTATTTTTACAGACCGGGAACCCGGATGTGACTTCGGCTGATACACCAGATCTGGCGTCCTCGCTGCTTGCTCGTTATGAATGGCTAATCGACCAAGTCAGTGCCTCCGATGACCTGAACAATGTTCGTGTGCTCCCACAGCTTCATACGTTGGTATGGGGCAACAAACGCGGCGTTTGATGGGCAGTATGGGTGGAATGGGCGGCATGATGTACGAATGAGGATGGAAGATGAAACACTCAGATAATAAAGAGAATTAAACAGGCAAATCGCCTATTCATATATACCGCGAGGCTTCGGGCTTTGGCGGAAACAAGGAGCGTTTACAAACCGATGAGACAACCTGATGAGATGCAAGATGTGACGTTGCTGGGCAACCAGAACGTAAAATATACGTTTGAATATGATCCGGGAATTCTGGAGAGCTTTGATAACAAGCATCCGTACCGTGATTATTTTGTAAAATTCAACTGCCCGGAGTTCACCAGCCTGTGCCCGATTACAGGCCAACCGGACTTTGCGACGATCTATGTTAGCTACATTCCTGATATCAAAATGGTCGAGAGCAAATCGCTCAAGCTGTACCTGTTCAGCTTCCGCAACCACGGTGATTTCCACGAGGATTGTGTGAACATCATCATGAACGACCTAATCAATCTGATGGACCCCGCTACATCGAAGTATGGGCAAATTCACACCGCGCGGCGGCATTTCCATTGACCCGTATACGAACTACGGTAAGCCGGGAACGAAGTACGAGCAGATGGCCGACCATCGCATGATGAATCATGATATGTATCCGGAGACAATTGATAATCGTTAATCCTTCAGGTTCATCCACTCTGTTTTAAATAGAATCATAGAATGTCAAAAGCCGAACTCTTCAAATTCGAAGAAGTTCGGTTTTTTAGTATAAATCTGTAGAACCTCATTGTCTCAATCCTAAGCTTGGAGACACTTTCAAGTAGACTGATTGTCCTTTAGTTCGTTAACTTTTTTGACGTAATGTCTCAACATCAGTGCACCAATCGATTGAAAAATGAAAAATATGACGATGGCAGCAGATAGAGATGTTGGCGCAACATAGACAGACTGAAACGTGATTACAGACATATATACAATGGTCATGACCAGCTCACTTTTGGCAGCAGCATAAGGTGACACTGGTTTCATTTCCAAATTTATTAGCAAAAATTGACTCATCCACGTTATTCTATTTCTCTTGTTCCCCTTGTCGGTCCAATCAATCTGTCCTATTATGTAACAATATGCTTACATGCATAGAATACAACATCAGGCGCTGATCCCTCGTGACCGCGACCAAAGGAGAATTGTACATGTCTACGCAATCTACATTAACCAAGGACGCCGCTGCGCGTTCGAAAGCCCCACCCGGATCGGATGCCCAAAGCACCGTTTACCGGATACTTATTGCCATCAGTCTGGTTCATCTGTTCAATGATTCAATCCAGTCAGTCATTCCTGCCATTTTTCCGATTCTCAAAGACTCCATGCATCTCACGTATACGCAGATCGGATGGATTTCCTTTGCCATCAACTTTACCGCATCCATTATGCAGCCTGTCGTAGGCTGGTTTGCTGATAAAAAACCGACACCATCCATCCTGCCCATCGGCATGGGTTTTACATTTACCGGCATGTTGCTGCTGGCCTTCGCTGACAGTTATATGACTGTCCTGATCTCCGTAATCTTTGTCGGTCTGGGTTCAGCGGCTTTCCATCCGGAAGGTTCGCGAGTATCCCATATGGCTGCTGGTCAGCGCCGTGGTCTGGCACAGTCCATCTTCCAGGTCGGTGGTAATGCCGGGCAATCGCTTGCCCCATTGCTTACACGCTGGATCTTTATCCCGTTTGGACTATTCGGTGCGATTGGATTCACAGGCATTGCTGCCATGGGGATTGCAGTTCAGATCTACATCGCCCGTTGGTATGGCCGCATGCTGCAATCGGGTGGATACCTGCGTAGGCAGGCTGCTGCCCGTCGTGCACCCAATCCTGCTTTACGTAAAAAGATTACTGCCGCCATCACACTATTGATCTTGCTCGTTTTTGTTCGTTCCTGGTATATCGCTTCGATTGGCAGCTTCTATGCGTTTAATCTGAAAGATACCTTTGGATTATCAACAGAGGACGCGCAGATCTATATCTTCCTGTTCCTGGCTGCCGGAGCACTTGGTACGTTCTTTGGAGGACCTCTTGCGGATCGATTCGGCAAACGTAACCTGATCTTCCTGTCCATGGCCGGAGCTGCTCCACTTGCTCTGTTGCTGCCTTATGCGAATCTGTTTTGGACAGGTGTACTCTTAACCATTATTGGTTTTATCATGTTATCCAGCTTCTCGGTTACGGTGGTCTATGCACAAATGCTGATTCCAGGCAAAATCGGAACGGTTTCCGGTCTGATTACGGGTCTGGCATTTGGTATGGGAGGTCTCGGTGCACTCGTGTTGGGTAACTGGATTGACGTCTTCGGCGTATCCCCGTGATGCAGATGTGCAGCTTCCTGCCCCTGCTCGGGATCTTCACGTTCCTGCTTCCATCCGATAAATTGCTGAATATCTGGGCGAAAGAAAACGGTAGTGAAGAGTAAGCAATACATCAACAGGTGTCCACACTTTATTCTATATTGGCTCCAATCCTTACGTGGCAATTAGCTGTGCTAACGAACCTGACACCTCTTATTTGAACAAATACCACATATTTCTCAATCTAAGGAATCTCAGCAACGCTATTCCCGAGAAAAAGGCCGAAAACCTTGCAATGTACATGTGAAATGTAGAAATAACGTGTCTGAGATTCTTTAGAAATCGGAATGAGCGAAATATCGCCAAATAGCTTCTGCTGAGTTCGTTAGATTTCACTTTCGTCACCTACATTTGAAGTCTAAACAAACTGTTTAAACCATAACAACAAAAAGGGTTCCCGCTATCTGTATTTCCAGACCGGCAGGAACCCTTTTTGTTATATTTATTTTTCGCACAGATAGCCTCAACCGTATTACTCCAAATTACTCCAAGTCACACATCACAACGTTGCTACCTTAAGCTGTAATGAGTTCCTTCACATCTTCAAACTCCAGGAATACCGTTGCTGTATTTTCCATAGGATGAATTCCGATTTTTTTAACCGATTAGACTTGTCAAAGACGACGGTTACGTTTTTCTGAGTATTATTGAGAACCCCCATAGGATTGACGTGCACTTTTTACAGTTTAAGGCATTCCAACAAATCCTTTTCGCTAGCAAAACTGAGTTTGCGGCTAGGTATCTTCTCGCTTAAACTTCTCAAATCAACTAACTTCGTTCCAGCAATCGTCACCAGATCATAGTTGCGTTTCTTGTCATCACGCAGGAATAGGTTTTTAACGATATGTTCTGTAGGTGGAATTTGGTAAAAGAACATTTCCTCCATCGTATATACTGCGGGATGTTCAATACTCTCGTAAACGATATTATTGCGATCCAAAAGATCAATAGAATCCTTGTTTGTTTAACATGTAAAATTCATCTCTTTCATTGAAAATGAAGTATTCTTCTGCAATATTACGTTTTCTATAAATTACTTCAAACGCTGAAGGATCAGCCTCTTTTTGTAAAGCATTTTGCCTGCTTCCGCTACATCCCGGATCGTATTTTTGTTGCTCACTGATCCAAACACCATGCCGGCAATAGGAATGAGCTGGAACAGCTTTTTCCAACCAAAGGATTCACTATAGGAATTAAAAACTTCCCGCCAGCCCTGCATCTGCGATACCACTTCCATGGGCTTGTCCGGATCGTCGTAAGCGGCCAGTTCTTCGATGATTGCTTTCTTGCCCACGATATCAGCGGATGAGAATTGCAGACATTTCACAATAAAAATACGCTCCAGGGGTTCATCGGGATCATACCCGTAACATAGCGCCATCTCCTGAAGTACCTTCAAGGAAAGTCCCATCACCATCGGAATATCTGCTGCAATGGTTACAATGCCACCAAATCCTGTCAGCTGCCCCTGAGCCGCAGCAAACTTCATTCGACTCTCGGTAATGTTATCAGCCACCTGGTCCAGCACCTGAAGTGGTAACTTTTCCACGCTATGAATCTTCGTTATGCCCTCGGTTTCAGCTTCCTGTTCTAGCGTATGGGTCGCATCCAGCATGGAATAACCGAATTTCTCGGCTTCCTCTTGCAGCAGCTTGGCTACTTTTTTCTTTTGTACGAGGAACTTGCCCCCATGCTGGACATACTGCCCGACGTCGTTCAGGGAATCACCGATTTTCTGTTTCAGCGCTTTAGGCATCACTTTATCCAACATCGCAAAGGGCAACCGCCCGATTTTATCCCATATAAACAAGTCCTTCTGTTCTTTTTCCCATTTCAAAATCTGTTCAAGTTCCTGGTCCAAGGTTTCGCGTGAATCCATATCTAATCCTCCTAATAGGTTGTGCATCGTAATCTGTATCTTTCTCATACGCAGAAATCATCGTTGTGGTTGCTTTGTTTTATATCCAACACATCGACATCCATACGGCTCTTTCCTATCGTTTACATACAAAAGAGCCCTTAATCAGCATCACTCGCTAACCAAGGGCTCTCGTATTGAAACGTCATACTAAAGCTTATTTCGTTTCTGCTACTGCTCTTCCATCCGGAACGGGAACACCGAAATCAGGCGTGCCATCTTCACGCCAATGAATCACTTGAGCTCTGGCATGGCGGTTCGGATCGTATAAGGGATCACCCTCGATATCTTTGTAATTACGTGCATGATAGATCAGAATATCGGTCTTGCCATCCGGCGATACGGTAAAGCTGTTATGCCCTGGACCATATTGACCGTTCGCTTCACAGGTCTGGAACACCGGCTTGGGTGATTTCACCCAGCTCGCTGGATCAAGCAAGTCGGCATTTTCATCTGCGGTGAGCAGTCCCATACAATAGTTGTAATCGGTCGCGCTCGCTGAGTATCCAATGAACAACCGTCCATTCCGATGCATCACCGCTGCACCTTCATTGACCTTAAAACCAATAATTTCCCAATCGTACTCTGGTGTAGAGATCATAACCTGTTCGCCGCGTAGCGTCCATGGGTTTTCCATTTCAGCAATGTAGAGGTTCGAGTTGCCCACAATATCAGGATCTTTCTGTGCCCAGACCAGATAGCGGATTCCCTTATGTTCAAAGGTCGTTGCATCCAGCGCGAATGTTTCCCACTTTGTATAAATCTGCCCTTTCTCTACCCACTCTCCTTCGAGTGGATTCGCAGAATCGTTCTCTAGCACATACATCCGGTGATCGAAGAGACCTTCGTTGGTCTCACTGGTATGAGCCGCAGCGTAATGTATGTACCATTTGCCATCGATAAAATGAATCTCCGGTGCCCAGATGTTTGCACTCATCGGCCCCGTGTCACGCTTGGTCCAAGCCGTTACCGGCTCAGCGTTTCTTAACTCTTCTATAGTCTCTGCCCGCCGAATCTCAATCCTATCGAAGGTTGGCACGGAAGCGGAAAAATAATAGTAGCCGTCGGTATGATGATACACCCATGGATCAGCGCGCTGCTCCAGAATGGGATTAGTAAAGGTAATAGAATCCGTCATGGGAATGTTCCCCTTTCAAATGTGTGTGATGGCTCGGAGTTGAGGATGTAGCCCCATTGCGAAAAAAGCGAGACCCTTTGGGGTGGTGCACAGCGGACGTTCGGGGGTGGCAAGGCCTTGGTGCTCTCTTGTCCTCCGATTTCTTTTTCCACCGCTCCTAGCGGTTGAAATCGGATGCCAAACTCGCTCCTGCGGCTCCTTCCTCCCCTCACTGCTTGTGCACCCTTGGTTCAACAGCTCGCTCTTACCGCGCTCGCTGGGTTACAACCTCACTTCGAGCCTTTTATTGGCTCGGTCTTATGGGGTTGACCGCTTTGCAGGGTCAACTCTCCCCATGTATACAGGGCTGGCCACAGAGCTATAGGCCAGCTTTTGGTGCACAGCGGACGTTCATGGGTGGTAGGGCCTTGGTGCTCTCTTGTCCTCCGATTTCTTTTTCTACCGCTCCTAGCGGTTGAAATCGGATGCCAAACTCACTCCTGCGGCTCCTTCCTCCCCCTCACTGCTTGTGCACCCTTGGTTCAGCAGCTCGCTCTTACCGCGCTCGCTGGGTTACAACCTCACTTCGAGCCTTATAGTGGCTCGGTCTTATGGAGTTGACTGCTTTGCAGGGTCAACTCTCCCCATATTTAATGCTTGATCGGTCGGCCTCAGACATTGGCCAGTATAAATGCAGCTTGAATGTTTAATTGCAGTAATGTCTTGTGCGTTAGCGCACCTTAACAGAACAGTCTACGTGCACAGCGGACGTTCATGGGTGGCAGGGCCTTGGTGCTCTCTTGTCCTCCGAGTTCTCTCTTCCACCGCTCCTGGCGGTTGAAATCGGATGCCAAACTCGCTCCTGCGGCTCCTTCCTCCCCCTCACTGCTTGTGCACCCTCAGTGCAGCAGCTCGCTCTTACCGCGCTCGCTGATTTTACGCGCTGCTTGTTCGCCTTATTCCTCAACTGCGCTAATTTGCTTGCCCCAGACCGCTATACCGCGGTCATTAAGTCCTGTTACCACCAGCGCAGGCTGGCTTCGCTCCCAGTCCCAGGACGGGAGCAGGTTCAGCTCTTCCGTGGAAGCACCGCCCCATGGGCTTTCCTTCCACTTCAGCGTCAGTGTTTGTTTGCCATCAAACGTCCAGGTTCCTGAACCTTTTTCGCTATTGATTTTACCGTTGTCCGTTAAGGTATAAGGCACGGCCTGAATCTGCCCATCCACGGATGGATCATGCGCCATGCCTTCCCACTCCCCGGAAATCATGGACTTCGGAATATCCTGTGCTGTCTCACCAGCGTACCGTTCTGGTGAAACCACAGGCCAGCCGTCCTTCGTCCATAGCATTTTGCGTACATGCAGATATGGCCAGTTTTTATCCGTCTCGCCCCGTGCATGATGCACGATGTAATAATCATCTCCGTCCTTCAGAACGGAGTTATGTCCGGGCGCAACCCAGCCTTCACCTTCTGTGAAGCGATAACCGCCGAGAATTTTGGTGCCGATCTCATATTGCGGCAGATACTCCGTATCCAGCATGTTATTGCCGTTTATGTCCGTATACGGTCCTGTGATTGAATCGGCACGCGCAACCCGCACGTTGTAGTCCTCGAATAAGGAATCATAGGAGACGAACAGATAATACTTTTTGAACTCCGGGTTATACACAATGTATGGACCTTCCACTGCACCTTCTTCGGTCGCACGATCCCGTGCGGCAATGCGGGTACCATACCCCTCGTCCTTGAATTTCCCCGTGTCAGGGTCGAGTGGCGCAATATAGATGCCGTCAAAAAATGAACCGTATACCATCCACGAATTGCCCTCGGCATCCACAATGGGATTGGCATCAATGGCATTCAATTTGTCTTGTTCATTTGCAGAAGTTTTCACTACCAGTCCTTCATCTGTCCAAGGACCTTCCGGCGACGTAGCGGTCTGCAAGCCAATGGCTGACTGGGTACTGCCGAAACTGGATGCCGAATAATACATCCGATAGGTGTCGCCAGCCTGAATCACATCCGGTGCCCACAGATTGACTGCACCTGTCCAGTCCAGTGCTTCTTGCGGAATGCCCGGCAGAGCCTGACCTACCCATGTCCAGTGGATCAGATCATCCGAATTGCGTACCATAACGCCGGGTTTCGCTTCTCCTGCTACACGCACGTCTGTGGAATAGACGTAGTATCCCTGATCTGTTTTGATAATCGCTGGATCATGCGCATTGTTCACTGTCCAACGAGACTCATCATCCAGTATGGAGGTATCATACAGCTGGCTATCTTGAGGAGCTTCAGGAAAGACCGGACGGGACACCGTCTCTCCTGCTCCAGTACATCCCGTAGCCCCGGTAATCAACAACAGCAACATGGAAGCCACAACCCCTCTCTTCGAAATTGTCCACCCTCGGAAGTTCTTCCGCTGATTCATCCCTTCACTCCCGAGATGGCAACCGATTCAATAATCTGTTTCTGGAAGATCAGGAAGATGATCAATACCGGTAACAGAGCTACGATGGACGCCGCCATTATCAGCGGGTAATCGGTTTGAATCGCATATGTGGCATTGAAATTCGCTATAACGAGCTGTAGCGTCTGTTTCTCCGGTGAATTCAGATAGATAATCGGTGCCAGATAATCGTTCCAGATGCCCATGAACCAGAGAATCAACTGCGCAGCTACCGCCGGTTTGATAAGCGGGAACGTAATGCTGGAGTATAGCCGGAAATAGGAGCTTCCATCGATTTTGGCCGCCTCAATAATCGCATCAGGCACACTAAGCAGGTATTGGCGCAGGAAGAATATCATGATGACATTACCGAACAGGCCTGGAACGATCAGTGGAAGCAGCGTATCCACCCAGCCCAGCTTCGCAAACATGATGAATTGCGGGATCATGACTGTCGGGTAAGGAATCATCATGGATGCCAGCAACGCGAGGAACAGTTTATTTTTGTGCGGGAATCTTAATTTGGCAAAAGCAAAGGCGGCGATACTGGACGTAAACGTACCCACCACCGTTACACTCACGGCAACGATGAGGCTGTTTTTGATCCCGCTGAGCAGCGGTCCTGCTTCCCAGATCTCTTTATACTTTCCAAATTGGAACACTTCAGGTATCCAGACAGGCGGAAGCGCGAACACATCCTGCTTCTCCTTCAATGACGTGGACAACATCCAGATCAGTGGGGCAATCATCGCAATCGCACCAATCGCAAGCACGATAAAGATGATCGAGTTTGTTAATTTCCTCTTTTGACTGTAAGACATCTCCGGTTCACTCCTTTCCTTGACAATCAATCCCCATCATAGGCTGATTTTTCGTTCATTTTGAATTGCACCAGGGTAATGACAAAAATGAAAATACCCAGAATCATGGCCATCGCTGAGGCATAACCCATCTGCAAGTTACTGAAGGCTTTCTGCCAGATGTAGAAGACGATCGATGCCGAAGAATATTCAGGACCCCGGTAGGTGTCATAATGTTCATCTCGGTGAATATCTGGGAACCGCCAATGATATTCGTTACGATGAGGAAAAAGGTAACCGGCTTCACCATAGGCCATGTGATATTGCGGAAGATCTGAAACCCGTTTGCTCCATCCAGCTCAGCCGCTTCGTAGTATGTACGTGATACACTTTGCAGCGCTGCCAGATACAATAACATGGTGTATCCCAGGCCTTTCCACACCGTCATGATGATCAGAGCGGGTTTGACCGTGTCTTTGTTCGCGAGCCAGTTGGGACCCTTAATCCCAAACAGATCAAGGAATTGGTTGACCAGACCGTAATCTCCGTTGTACGCCCAGTTCCACATAATGGACACCGCAGCGAGGGAAGAAATGACCGGAATGTAATAGATCACTCGGAATGTCGTGGTGCCGGGAATTTTACGATTCAGACCCATGGCCAGCAACAATGCAAGCAACAAACCAATCGGGATCCCGAGCATCAGGAAAAATGTATTAAACATCGCTTTATAAAACAGGTCATCCGTGAGCAGATCCTTGAAGTTGGCCAAACCGATAAAGTTCATTTGTCCCAGCCCGTCCCAATCCGTAAAAGAACCATAAAGGGAATAGAGGAACGGGAACATGACAAAGATCAGCAACCCAAGGATCGGAGGTAAAATAAACAGATATCCGTACAGCATCTCTTTGCGATACAAACTCGATTTCGTAGTCACGGTGTTCACCCCTGTTTCTAGTATCAGCATGTGGCATTCTTCGATTGAATGTTGCCCATCAACGAATGCCACATGCCCGTATGGAATCCCACAATTTCCAACACGAATGATGCCAGCAGCATGATTGCACTCTGCCGGCATCCCTCTTTCCTATCTACTATTTCTGTGATTTCTTTTCCTGTTCAACCGCTTTGTCGAGCAGCTTTTGCATTTTCGGCTGTTGCTGCTTCACATAGTCCGCGGCTGTAATTTTGCCGTCCAATACCGGCTGGATGTCCGTGAAGAACAGGTCATACCACTCCGCGTTGTATGTGTAGTTGCCTGGCAGAGCCCGGCCGTAATCCTCAACGATATCAATGAATTCCTGTTTATTGGCTGGTTTTGTGGATGTATCTTTGGCCCACTCGTCTGCCATATCAAGCAAGTTTGGAATCTGTACCTTGGCATCCACCAGTTGCTGCATGCCTTCCTTTGAAGCCGTAAGGTAGTTCACCAATGCGGCAGCTTCTTCCGGATGTTTCGTTTTTGCCGATACTCCGATGCCCAGAGATCCGATCCACGTTGCCGATTTGCCAGTCGATCCCGCAGGGAAAGGCAGCAAATCATAATCGAAAGGCAGTTTCTCAAATGTACTCATATCCCATGGCCCTACAGGGAAGAACGCCATTTCACCTTTCATCCAGCGTTGGTACGTATCCAATGTTTGAGCTTCCTCAATGGAAGGTGTGATTTTGTATTTGTTTTGCATATCCGCGAAGAATTGCAGTGCTTCCGCGAATTTCGGATCATCAATCGTTACCTTAGTTTTGGTCTCATCCAGCCAGTCCCCACCGTTACTCCATACAAAGGCTTGCAGTGCCCATTGCACGTTGAATCCGGTACCGTACACATCTGGTTTTCCGTCCCCATTGGTATCTTTGGTCGCTTGCTGGTTTACTTTAATGAACTCTTCCCATGTATATGGTTTATCCTTGTCAGGGAATGGAATGCCCTCTTTTTCAAACAAAGTCTTGTTGTAGCCCAGTGCAAATGGACCCAGATCCTTCGGCATACCGTAGATGTCACCTTGTCCGGCCATTTGGCCATCATAACGGTACAAGTCCACGCCGTATTTCCAGATATTATCAAGATCAACGTCCGGGTTATTTTCAACATACGGTGTAAGATTCATCAGTACATTACTGTTCACATACGCCTTCACATCGCCCGGATTGATGTAGAATACATCAGGCAAGCTGTTGCCTGTAATTGCCGCTCTCAGCTTGGTTGCATATTAATCCGCAGCCGTTACAATGATTTTGACTTTCACACCCGGATGATCTTCTTCGAACTTCTTGACCACCGCCTGATATGCTTTCTGCTCGTCCGTACCTCCGCGGAACATGAACGTTAACTCCTTGTCCCCACTTGAACCGCTGCTTCCTCCTCCGCAACCCGCAAGTACCAGTGCACTCACCAGCATAAGAAGCATGAATGTGACCCAATTCTTTTTCTTTACCATCTGAACCCCTCCTGATCTGGACTTGTAACCGTATTCAATTGGATGAAATAAGATTTCTGTTGTTAAATCTATCAAATCCAGATCAATTTAGTCAATACTTTTATAAAACATTTTATATTTATCTAAAATAAATTAATACATGGGCCAGCCATTCGCATCCCATATCAAGTCATTAATCAGCAATTTCGGATTGCCATTATCCTCTGCATCATAAGCGTGTCGTGCTATGACATTGCCGTTGTACACGTCCTGACCACCTGGACCTTTCCATTTCACATTGCCTGTATCCAGTATTGTTCCGCCACCATTCAGCATATTGACTCCGTTTTTGTCCACATAAGGGCCTGTTATGCTGGTCGAACGTCCATAGACCATTTTGTAGGTACTGTTCACCCCTTGGCAGCAAGAATCGATGGAAGCAAACAGGTAATAATAGCCGCCACGATATACAACACTTGGTCCTTCAATAGCCCCTCCGTTATTCGGACGCGCCGCAATGGAAGTTATGCTTCCCGTTGGTTTCATCGTATTTTTGTCCAGCTTGACAATCTTCAGACCGCTCCAGAAAGAACCGAAGGCCAGCCAGGGATTGCCTGAAGCATCGATGACCAGATTCGGATCAATGGCATTATAATTATTGGCGGTCGTGGTCTGAAGCACCAACCCTTCATCCTTCCACTGCCCTGCTCCAATGCTGTTGGCAGACGCAAGACCAATCGCAGACCGATTGGAGCCAAAGGTGGATATTGAATAATAGAGCCATACTTTTCCGTTATACTGCTCCACGTCCGGTGCCCATACATCCAATCCACTCTGCCCCGGAACGGCAGATGCCCACCAGGATGGCTTATTTAAGAAGATTTGCGGAACCCGATACCAGGACGATCCATTGTCCGATTTCAACACTTGAACGCCCGGGCCGGTTGAGAAGGTGTACCAGGAATTGCCCTCTTTGATAATTGACGGATCATGAACAGCGGTATCTCCAGTTAGATTCCAGAATGCCGCCAGAGCTTTGGACTGACCTGCCAGAAGTAATACCATCACTAATAATGCCGGTAAAGCCATTCGTTTCCACTTCAACCTCTTCACATTGCTTACCTTGTCCAAACCGAACTCCACCTTTCCTGATCAAATGGTTAATTAGGTTCATGAAGTAATGAATCAATTTAGGTATAATAGGATTATAAAAGCGGTTACATTACATTTCAATGGTATATTTCAAATATATGTGAACCGATTAACACTTATTTTAACCGGAATCATGAACAGAAAACAGATTATACGTTCATATTTGCGCTATATACAGCGCTTTTGGCTTCTCATTCTCCGCCCTTCCCTTCCATGAGGGAATGATTTATAATTATCTGAAATAAAACATATAAATGTGCAAATGTCTGATTCGAAGAGACTTTGTTCAGAACGGGGAAAGGAAATCCACCTATGATTTATATTAAAGATCTGATGTCGGGTGTGAATATCTTCAAAGCGCTCAGTTCGGAGATCCGGATTCAGATCATTGAGCTGCTCGCCAAGAACCAAAGCCTTAATCTCAATGATCTTGCAACCAAACTTGGACTCAGCAATGGTGCCATCACGATGCATATCAAGAAGCTCGAAGAGAGCGGTTTGATCGAGATCAATACCGCCGTTGGCAAACATGGAATACAGAAGATATGTTATCTCAATGAGGAAAAATTGATGGTTGATCTGCGTTCACAGGAGATTAACAATCGGTACGAGGTGGAGATTCAGGTCGGTCATTACAGTGATTATCAGGCTGTACCTACATGTGGTCTCGCTACCCGGGACAGCATTGTTGGAGAGTTCGATGATCCGCGTTACTTTGCGGATCCACTGCGAATTGATGCGGAGATGATCTGGCTGGCTGAAGGTTATCTGGAGTATCGGATTCCGAACTATCTCAAGCCCAATCAGTCGTTTAGCGAAATTCAGTTGTCGATGGAACTGGGATCGGAGGCACCTGGCTTTTGCGACAATTACCCTTCCGACATTTACTTCTATGTCAACGGTATTGAGATTGGCTGCTGGACGAGTCCAGGGGATTTCGGTAATACACGCGGTACCTTCAACCCGGAATGGTGGCCTCCCCACTTGAATCAGTATGGCATGCTGAAGCTGATCCGGATTACGCAAGAGGGCAGCTATATCGATGGATGCCGTATCTCCGATGTAACATTGGACCAGATTGGGCTGGATTACAAAAGCGATATTCACTTCCGCATTGCGGTTACGGACGGACCTTTGAACAAACGGGGTTTAACGATCTTTGGCAAAAACTTCGGCAACTATGGACAGAATCTGCTCGCTCGGGTTCTCTATAACGTAGAGGAAGAGTAGCGCCTGCACTGGCTAATCGCAAGAGATAAAGCTTAACAGAACTGCTGAAATACTAAGATACCTGTTCTTCTGCACAACAATATGGTGTCTTCTAAAGAGTGCGATCCAACACTCTTTTTATTGTTTCGTCCCGTTGCCATTTCTTGTTCACCATGTCGTGATATACTAATGGCCTGAATGACAAAATGGAATAACGGGCGGGGATATCTTTTGAAATTGGAACGATTAATCTCTATTATATACAAGCTGCTGAACCATGAAGTATTGTCTGCTTCCACCTTGGCGGAAGAGTTTCAGGTGTCCCCGAGAACGATCTATCGGGACATTGATGTGATCTGTGCCGCAGGCTTCCCGGTCGTCTCCCATCAGGGACTCAAAGGCGGCTACGGCATGATGGACGGATACAAGATGGACAAAAGCTTGCTTGGTTCTTATGATGTGGATTCCCTGATCACGGTCCTGAGCAGTCTCTCCACGGTCTTCGAGGATACACGTGCCCAAGGCACGATTGAACGTCTGCAAACCATTGGACCGGAGCATCAGAACTCAAGTCTGTCTGTGGATCTGGAGACTCGCCGAACAGAGCCTGATGCTCTTCCTCATCTGCGTACAGGGATTACGAAGCATCAGGTTGTGCGGTTTGACTACATTAATACTAAAAATGAACACACCCCTCGTCATCTGGAACCGGTAAGGCTGCATTTTAAATATCGAAATTGGTATGTGTATGGATTTTGTCAGACAAGGCAGGATTATCGGGAGTTCCGCCTGTCCCGGATGATGAACGTGCACCTGACATCGGAACACTTTCAACCACATCTTGAACTTCCACAGACGGAGGTTGTGTCCGATCCATTATGGCAGGATCAGGTTAGTGATGTCGTATTTCGGGTGAAACCGGAATCCCTCGCGGAAGCCATGGATCATTTTCAACAGGCAGATAAGCAGTTCCATGAGGATGGAAGCATGACAATGCGTATTAAGGTTCATCAACCGTTACAGGCCAGATGGCTTTGGTCGTTTCTGCTTAGTTTGGGAAGTGGCGCTGAGGTGCTTGAACCGATTGAATTACGAAGCATTCTGAAAGAACAACTTCAAAACGCACTTAAGTTCTATGAAGAAGAAGTATGACACGCTGTTGTCATACTTCTTTTTATATAATCGTCCAAGTAAGTAACCCAATCCACCGCTACATTAAAGGAGACGATTATCAATGAATCATCCGGAACAAATGTATAAATACCACGCATGGGCCACTCAAACGATCCTGGGCAGAATCAAGGAACTGCCCTCTTCTGTACTGAGTCAGGAAGTGAACAGTTCATTTCCAACCATCGCTCACGCACTCAGCCATATCTATGCAGTAGATAAAATGTGGTACCTGGTATTGACTGGTACGGGTATGCCCGAGGCACTGCAAGCATGCATACCTCTCAATAGTGAAATTCACGGTTCTGTGGATGAATATATCCAACATTTTACCGACCTGTCGGTACAATACAGCGAATGGCCCCAAGGCCAGACTGATCTGGACAAAACCGTTCTGCTCGATAACCCATTTGCCGGAGTTCGCGAAACCAGCTTATCCGAAATGGTATTCCATCTGGTCAATCACGGGACCTACCACCGAGGCAATGTATCTACCATGCTGCGTCAATTGGGGCATGCCTCCATCATGAACGATTATTCTCTCTTCTGGTATCAAGCACCGGCTCAAGTTTAGACAACGATTCGATGGAAAACGTACATTGTATCCCCGCGACATCGAGGGAAGAATTGAGAAGTTGGTTGCAGGAACAGGAAAAATTCGAAAAATATTGCTGGGTCATCATAAGCATGAAACCATTGCCGGATACTCTGCTGTATTTGGACGTAGTTGAGGAGGCGTTGTGCTTTGGCTGGATCGATGGGGTCAAAAAGAAACTATCCGAGACTCAATTGGCACAGAGATTGTCACCTCGAAGCAAACGCAGCTCATGGACTGAATTGAACAAGGAACGAGTACGTCGTCTTGAAAAGTTGGGCCTCATGCATGACGAGGGTAGACAGGTACTACCTGTTATGGACCCAAATGCTTTCATTATCGATGGTGTGATTGAACAAAGGCTGAAAGAAGACCCTCAGGTGTATACGAATTTCGAGGCCTTCCCTGTCCTGTATCGAAACGTTCGGATCGATACGATCCAAAGTGTTAAAGATCAGCCGGCACTATTCCAGAGCAGATTGGATAAATTCATAACCAACACGAAGGAAAATAAAATGTACGGTCAATGGCATGACAACGGACGGCTGTTGGACTATTAAAAGGCAAGAAAATACGAAAGCAGGATCTCCTCGTAGGATGGTCCTGCTTTTTTTGGAACTATACGTTGGCGAATCCGGCCCAGACTTTCTGTTCACCTCTCCCCGCTCACACATCATATTCATTCGGGTGTTAATGATTCTGCCTGTATGTTTTGGGAGACTTGCCAAAGGCTTTCTTAAACTGGCGTGTGAAATAATTACTGTCGTTAAATCCACATTCATACGAAATTTCAGTAATGGACATATTCCCTTGTTTCAGCAAATGACATGCCTTCTCCAGACGCAGCTTTTGCAGATAAGAGATTGGGGTCATCTGATAATAGGATCGAAAAATCCGATTCAGGTGCCTTATGGAGATGTTTGACTTTCCCGCAATATCCTCCAACGACAACGGCTCCAGATAATGATCTTCAATAAATGAAATGGCATTGGCCAGATGCATCAGATGATTGCCCTCCATCCCTTTCTCCTGCGTATCATACTGCCTCGACAGGTATACAACCATCTCCGTCAGGCGTGAGATCAACATGGTCTGGTACCCTTGCTGTTTACTCTGATACTCCCCAATCATGAACGAGATCAGCGATTCTACGTACTCCAGACTGGATATGGATAACGCGAGTTTACTTGGAAACGAGTGAATATTACGATAAAACGGTTCCAAAACAAACAGCGCCTGGAAGCCATTCGATTTTCTCAGATCAGGCCCAGCCGAAGCAAGCATCTCCGGACTGAACATAATGTTACAGATCCTGAAATCATGCGGGTCTTTATAGGCGTGATGGGTATCGCCATTAATCACAAATGCGTTTCCTTTTTTAATAAAAAATTCCTCGGTGTTCACCACATGCGTTGCATGACCACTCAGAACAATGACAAGTTCCGTAAAGTCCACATGATTATGAAGCTCCATGTCCTCGGCATGTCCACCGTACTGAATAAAAAACGGAAATTGTTGATGATCTGAAGTAAACCATCTCAAATATGCATGACTCAAAAGCATTCCCCTCCGCAAACCATGTTGGGTTGAATGTCTATATCATGCTATTCGAGGACCGAAAAATCAAGGTTGGAAATGATTGAAGACGATATAATTCCCCTTATGCATAGCAAGGATACCTCTCATATGTTCGGTTCCAAATTAAACTCTCACAATGAATAGGAGCATCACATGATGAAATATACCAATCCGGTAATCCCGGGATTTTATCCAGATCCAAGTATCTGCCGTGTAGATGAAGACTATTATCTTGTAACCAGTAGCTTCGAATATTTCCCTGGTGTACCCATCTTTCACAGCAAAGACCTAGTGAACTGGCGACAGATTGGGCATGTCCTCACAACAACGGAGCAACTCCCTCTAGCGAATGCAGGCAGCTCTGGCGGCATTTATGCCCCTACTCTCCGGTACCATGATGGCTGGTTCTACATGACAACAACCAATGTCAGCGGCGGCGGAAATTTCTATGTACGTAGTGCTAAGCCCGAGGGACCATGGTCTGCTCCGATTTTTGTCGATCAGGGCGGCATTGATCCCTCTTTCTCTTCGATGAAAATGAACGTGTGTATTTCCAAACTGCCAGTAACGGCGATGAGGGCGAGGGCATCTATCAGTGTGAGATAGATCTTGGGACCGGAACGAAACTGACGGATAGCCGATTAATCTGGACCGGAACCGGAGGAGCAGCCCAGAAGCTCCCCACATGTATAAAATAAACGGCCTCTACTATCTGATGATCGCCGAAGGCGGAACAGAGTATGGTCATATGGAGACCATTGCCCGGAGCACAGAACCCTATGGTCCATTTGATCCGTGTCCACATAATCCGATTCTGTCCAATCGAAGCATGAAGTCCAGCATCCACGCCACCGGTCATGCAGATCTGGTCCAGATCCAGGATGGAAGCTGGTGGGCTGTATCGCTTGGCATTCGTCCAGCAGGTTACCCCATGCGGCACCATCTGGGACGCGAAACCTTCCTGGCACCTGTCACTTGGACGGATAATGGTTGGCCCGTGATTGGTGTGGACGGACATATCCAGCAGGAGATGACTGGGCCTGTGTTGGCTGAGCACCCTTGGTCGCCTCAGGCTATTCGGGATGATTTTGACGAGGCATCCTTGGACCTGAACTGGATCTTCTTGCGTAACCCGGCTCCGAATAGTTGGACACTCACAGAGAATCCCGGACATCTCATCCTGCGGGGAAATTCAGTATCGCTTGATGATGGCAGAAATCCAGCGTTTGTCGGGCGTCGATTGAGCCATTTCTTATGCAAATTGGCCACCGAGCTCAATTATGAGCCGCGTGTGAATGGTGAGGAAGCCGGATTAACTGTATTTATGAATGAAAAATATCATTACGATCTGGCTGTCACACAAGTTGACGAGCAGAAGAAAATTGTATTGCGGCGAACCGTCGGCTCTTTAAGAACCGAACAGGTCTTTGACTGCAATCATGGGCCTGTTGTGCTACAGATCAAGGCCGACCGGAATCACTTCACGTTCCTCTATCAGCAAGGTTCATCCGACGCCATCGAAGTGGGTTCAGGTGAAACTCATCTGTTATCTACCGAAGTAGCAGGTGGCTTCACCGGTGTCATTGTAGCCATGTATGCCTACGATCCATCGGGAGAGTGTACGCCTGCAAGTTTCGACTGGTTTGACTATGAACCGCTGGATTAAATCCATAGTTTCAACTCCTGCAATTTAATATGTACCAGACAATAATTATCCCCTTAAAGTAGATACTCTTACCCAAGCCTTATGTGGTAGCATAAGGAAAAGAGTGAACTTTGAGGGGATTTTGCTATCTTAATATTTTTCTCACAGATGGCGCTGAAATATATAAAAGATCCATTGCTTTATTAGAGAACGCACGAAAGAAAATGGGAGGTTGCAGATATGAAATGGAATCACTTCAAGTCCAAGCTTCTGCTTAAGTACACGCTATCCTATATCTCCATTTTCCTTATCCCTCTTGTTATTTTAACCATCATTATTTATCACAATGCTGTGAACACGCTCCGTTCAGAGATTGAACAGACCAATGTGAATCAGCTCACTCAAGCCAAAACGGTCATTGATGATCGCATGAAGGAACTACAGGACATCGCGTTTCGCATCGCCTACGATGAGCAGTTAACGAGGTATTGGACCCACCATCCCTACTATAGCCGGGAATCCATTAGCGCATTAGTCAAATACAAAGCCACCAGTTCCATTATCGATGAGTTATTCCTGTTCTTCCGCGGAGATGATAACATCTACTCTTCTCAAGGCTCTGAGAATCTGGATGTATTCACGGCCCGCTACAAATTTAACACCTGGAACCAAACGGACATGATTCGGGATTTGAATAACGTCCCGTTTCCCACGATACGACCAGCCGAGCAGGTCGTCCAAGGAACCCGAATCCCCAATTCCATGCTGGCCTACCTTGTACCGATTGCACCTAATAATACGCCCGCCCACGGAACCGTGATGTACCTGATCCATGAGTCCAATCTGACCGGGTTGATTGATTCGATCCTCAGTGACTATCACGGGATGACTTATATTTTCGATAATTACGGGCAAGTATTGGCAGCCAATTACAAGGGAGAAGTCATATCCGAGCAGGAAGTCAACGCACTGTTTTCACTTGAACCCGGAACGCACAGCATCTCCTTGAATCAAGAACCACATTCGGTTGTATCCGTGAAATCGAATACGGGTTGGACTTATGTAACCGCTATGCCAAGCAACCAGTTTTTCAGCCGAATTGTCCATATCCGAACCTTTATTATCCTTGTATTTTCCTTTGTGGTGACGATGGGCACCATTCTTGCCATCATGTTGGCACGGAGACAATACCACCCCATTTCAGACTTAATGGAGTTCATTCGGTTAAAGAATATTCCTGATCCATCCGCAACCACCAACGAGCTGGAATGGATCAAGAAAACACTTCATGATTATAGTCAGCGTGTGGATCTTCAGGAACCCTATGCCCGCAATCACATTTTGCTCATGCTGCTGAAGCACGGTCACACAGGAGATTTTCCTTCCGAGTTTACAGATAAGCTTGGCATACACTTCAACCGATCTCATTATTTTGTCATGATTATGGGTTGGGAAATGCATGCTTTCCCTGTCGGTGATAACCCTGAACAACCTACTGTCATACATCTGATGAACGATGTGGAGCTGCCGGAGTTATCTGCATATGCTTACGGCGTGGAGCTTCCACAGGCAGATCAATTGGCCCTGATCGTAGGCTTCGATGCCGAAATCGGGCATGAAGGCAGTCTCAATGCCCGCATGGAACCTATTGTTGAAAAACTGCAAGGGATGGTGGCAGAACACACGGGGGTCGCGCCCGCAATCGGGATAGGCAATCGGTATACTTATCCGAAACAGCTGAATCAGTCCTACATCGAGGCCTCAACCGCTCTGGAAGCATCGATACTGCACGGACAGGGCAACAGTACATACTTTAAGGATCTCTCCGGTTCCGGTGTACAGGATTCTTCCTTCTGGGTCCCTAAGGATGTGTTATTAAAGCTGGTCCAGAGCTTAAAACAGGGCAGCTATGACGTGGCGGTTCAGATGGTTTCGACTGCCTTGAACAGTTTGAAAGCTGAAATGCCATCTGTACCGCTGCTGCGTTGCATTTGCTTTGATATTCTGAATACAATGCTCAAAACCGCCTCGGAGCTCGGCATCCACCATGTGGTTGATCAACTTCCAAGGATTACGTCCTATGACTCGCTGGAGGACCTGGAGAAGAAGTTGACAGGCCTTGTCGCCGAAATCTGCGCCCATGTCGAGGCGAAGAGTGAGACGGAAGAAAGCTCTCTGATGGATGAAATCGTTGCTTATATTGATGCCAATTTCTCGGATTATGACCTTAGTCTAGGTACGATTTCATCAAAATTTACAATCTCCTCCTCCTATTTCAGTCGTTCTTTCAAGGAAAAGATCGGCATGAATTTCACCCAATATATCTGGCAAAAACGGGTGGATGAGGTCATTCGACTACTGCTGCATACAACCGATCCGTTAAAAGATATCATCACTCGCGTCGGTTATCTGGACACACCGAACTTCATCCGCAAATTCAAGAAAGAAACGGGTTATACCCCAGGCCAATACCGTAAAATGCACCGTCCCAACGGCTCCGTTGATTCCCCGGATGATGAGGAGGAGGAGTGTATTGGATAAATATAGATATCGCCTATGCGATGGTTACATCTCAGAACAATAAACCATGTATATGAGAGCGAATAACTGTGCCTGATTCATTAGACCAAATAATGCAAATAAGGACCGTCCCATAAGTCATGCTCATGACTTATGGGACGGTCCCTTCGTATGTGTTTAGTCCATATACATCATCTGATCCGCCGACTCCGACATGCTGATCCTATTTACCAGTCGGCAAATAATGAAGTCCTTGATGCACTGCATCCAGCAAACGGCCGGTCGGATCACAGCTGTACTCCCAAACATGATCCCGGCCAGGCCTTGCTCCTTTACGTAATCACATTTGCATCGGATAGATTCTTCATCATCATACGATATGAGGCTGGACCCATTAAACAGAAACGGCGCACAGGCTTCTTCATCCCAATAACGGGTGTAACCATTCTTGTTGATGTACTTCTCTTCCAGTTCGGCAAATGACGGACCGTAGCCGCCAGTACTGCCAGCCATTTGATGGAGCCCATGATTCCGATCAGGAACCTCAGTCCAGATCCGGGAATAGAAGGCCGAACCGATGACGATTTTATCCTTGGGGACACCCGCGCGAACAAACAGGTTCACGGAAGCATCCGTACTTATTCGAAACAAATCTCCGGTTGGCGTGTACAGATTCGTATGATGTCCGGTTAGAACCTGAAAACCGCCGCGCATATCATAGGTCATCAATTGGATGTAGTCCAAGTACCGCTGCACCTCAGCCATCTCTGTTCCGTCTACATAGTATTGATCAGCCCCTGCCGCAATGGTGAGCAGATAATGACGGCCATTCTTTGCTCCCTTGGCATTCAATGTCTCCCGGATCGTTTGGAGAAGCAAGGTGAAATTCCGTTTATCATCCGGACTGGATGCAATACCAGCTTCACCGTAACAAGGATATTCCCAATCCAGATCGATCCCGTCAAAAGCATATTCCTCCAGCACCCTCACCGCCGATGCAGCCATGCTCTCCCTTCCCGACTGGGTTGAGGCGGCTTCGGAAAAACCGCCCGCACTCCATCCGCCTACAGACAACAGCACCGTAAGATTCGGATGATTCCGCTTCATGTTCTGGATCACATGACCGTTTTTTAAATGCTCGGTGGTGATCGTATCATTCTTAACATGTCCGAAGGCTACATTCAGATGTGTTAACTTCAATAGATCCTCGTGTGTCATGTCAGGAAGAACAGAATCCACCGCATAACCTGCAGCAATATAATTCATCACCCTCTTCACTCCGATCCATTCAATGATTTTGTTATCGCAGCAGCAACCTGCAGGGCTTCCTTCCCTGTACCGATCTTGTACCCGGAAGCCGAATAGCGAAGTTGATACTGAGTATCCAGCACGAACAGATGCGGGTAGCCCGCTTCGTAAGCAGCAGGCTTCGTGATGAAGCCGGACAAGGAAGCATAACTGGAATCTCGTACAAAAATCGTGCGTACAGGCAGCTTCTGGATAACCAACAGGGTCAAAGGAAGCGTTCCATTCCTTGTCTCCAATTATGAGCACGATGGGTATACCCAGCTTATCCAGCGGTTCTGCCAGCTCGCACAGTTCACGAATGAGATGTTTGGTCGGTTCCCGCTCCGGTTCAATCCAGGCCGCAATGGCGCCCTCCGATCCCAAAAGTGCCTCCAGCTCTATCTCTGAACCATTCAGATGGGTCAGTATACTTCCTGCTGCAAGTTTACCCAGTACAGGAATATCAACCTCTGTCTCACGATAAGACAATACAATCTCAGTTGTATCTCCGGCGCGAACGGTAAAGTAAACGAAGCGTACGTTGACCGTTCCATCTTTCAGACGAATGCCTGTCGTTAAGCGATAAGCGCCCGGTTCAACCTCATATGGCTCACTATAGACATCCGTACTGCCATAAGGATAAATCAGTGTCTTATAGACACCATCTTCCAGACGGGCGAACGAGAAATTCTCGAATAGGATGCTGCAGGTGTATCCTGCGTAGCTTTGGGATCTCTATGAAGTTGGAGCTCGCCCCAGCTTGCACTTACCTGAGTTCCAGATGAAGCAAGCCTAAACACCACATCTTCCCATCCTCTGTCGCTTAGATACTGTGGTTTCTGAGCGCTCGGATGTAATCGGGCCGGGATACCCAAACTGCGACATACAGCCACAAACAAAATATACTGCGACTGAGCGTCCCCCTTCATTAGACTAAACGTTCCAATCGGGTTGCCTTTGCCTTTTAGATTAGGAAGATCTTCATAGTATTCATATTGCTGTTCCAGCATTCGGGCAAGTGTCGAAGGGTTCTCCCTGAACGCTGCCGCCTCATCTGCTGAAAAGGCATTCTGGAATACACCTCGGTAAGGGACCAGCATCTCATAGGAGATCCGCGGACAGAGAATGTATCGCACGAACGTATCTTCCGCCCATGCTCCTTGCTGCGAGAGTGCACCAACCAGATGATCGTGCAGCGTCTGCCGGAAGGTATCAATTAAATCTTTTTCATTCATCGACTCCAGCAGGCGGAGCGGCCACTCACCGTATTCATCGGAGGATTCTTCTAGGAAAGCTGCAATTTCACGGCTGTTCCCCCGTGCCTTTTGGAGAATATCCCATACTCGCACTGGGGAAGTCCAACCCTTTTAGCTAACGAGACAGCTTCCGCCTCAAGCGGAAAGGTGTCCTCGTACCCGCTACGAATCTGCGCTCCTTCCTCCAGACGACGGTTGTGCTCCTGCATCTTCTCTTCGGGTAACGCAGTGGCGACCTCGCCTTCCCCTTCAGGCGGAGGGACCATTTCAAAGTCCACACTCCCCAATGGTTGCTCTGACGAATCTAACACCATTTCAATAACCTTGTTCTCCTGAGCATTGCATAGAATCTCACTCCACTTGCCGCCGCTGACCGCACGAATGAACAGATCGCCATAGCCTGTCTTTAAGGTCGCTTCCCCATGTGCGTCCGTCCTCACTTCGGCAATCGGATAGAATTCAGCTGCATTGTACAACTCAAAGCGAACGCTGGCACCGGGTACGGGTTCTCCCTGCTCATTGTTCACTTTCACACGAATGGTGCGCGTCGGTGCATAGTTCTCAAGCAAATTAATCTCGGTAAATCCCTTTTCGGAGAAGCGTTATATCCTCCGGACCAGGATAGTCGGCATAGATCCTCGTATTAATCAGCATGGCCCTGCGGGCTGGCGGGCTGAACCATCCTTGATTTAGACGGGCTTCTGGCTCGCAAGCCCCGATGTAATACCATTGGCCATCTGCCCAGGCTTCCACCCAGGCATGATTACTGTCACAGTGAGCCCAGCGCGGTGTGTACACCTGACGGGCAGGGATACCGATGCTGCGAAGAGCGGCCACCGCCAGCGTGGATTCTTCGCCGCAGCGACCACGAGCATTCCGGATCATCGTCAGCGGTGATATCGTACGCAGATCACTGCCAATATAGGTCGCTTTCTCATGACACCAGTAATTGGTCTCCAGGATGGCATCTGCCATGGATAACCTCACTGTCCGCTCGGCTAATTCGTCATAGATCAAACCACGGAAATCTTCAATATTTTCGGTGTTTATTCGATAAGGCAGCACAAAATGAAGGAACAGATGATCCGGAACGCGATCTCCCCAAGGCACACGTTTACGGGTGTCCAAAGCGTGCCTCACATGGCTCAAGAACAAGTCCCCGTTATAATCAGCCATGTCGTTTACCGGCATATAGGCATAGATATATTTCAATGCCCATGCCTCTTCTTGCGTTAGCTCCTGCTGAAAAATATCAAACAACTCCGATTGGCGGGCCGCTGCAAACTGTACCTTCTCCTGGAACTTCTGCTCGATCCGCTCCAATGATTGTGAATCAAGGGAAAATACCAAGGTTTGACTGGTCATTATGTTCTCACTCCTTCCACAGCTTTCCGTCTTCCCGAATACAGATCAAGGCCTTGCCGTCCGAAGAAGGCGCAGTAATCTGGAACAGGCTACGAGTCGTTTCGATTACAGGCTCACAACTCCACAAATCCTCACCCATAAGCAACTTCATATCTTGGGTAAATTCGCCATGGGTTTCATAATAATTGCGTTCACGGTAATAGAGTTTGCGAAGCTGCCATTTGATTCGTTCATCTTCCGGCAACGCAAACGACTCATCCGTTCTGTCATCCGAGAATACAACATAACCCCATAACTCCGGATAATGCATATTGATAATGCCCATAGGTGACCACACCCAGTTCTCCTCCGGATAAGGGTTGCCCGTATCCGGGTTAAGCACCTTGCGGTACTCATCGCCATGTACCTCGGTCTGCCACTCCACACGTGAGAAGTTGACACGCCAGAACTCACCTGGTTCAGGCGGACGGTTTCCTGCGGCGCATTCCTTCAGACTGGTCCAGGGAATGGCAACTTCCACGCTCCATTTCCGGTTATCCGCCCCAGGATTGTTCAGTTCACCATCAATATATACGGCCGTCTTGAGACCACTGATATCCCAACCGTTAACGGGAGGTCCACCATCCCGATAAGGCTTCACCAATAACAGATCCCATACCGTATTGAGCGCATTGATCTCAAACTCATAATATTGATGGGAATCCCCATCGGGATCGATAAAAATTTCAAAGTCATTGTCATAGAAAATAACGGAATCACGCTCAGTCAACGTAGCCCAGATCTGATCTTCAATCAGTTCAGCAGCAAAGTAGAAATAGTCGTCATCCCACAGCATTTTTACACGCGTCTGCTTCCCGGGCTTCGGACGAAGATCCCCTTCGATATCAACGAAATCATCCGTCCAACGGGCCGCATCCCAAAATGCCTTATCCACACGGCCGTCTAACACCAACGGCTCCTGCGCTCGCTTGCATATATAATGTTTGGGAGCATACTCAATCTTGGGTTCTGGCACTCCACTTCGGTTCATGTCGATCTCTCCAATTCATAAAGGAGGGCATGTATCTATCGGCACATGCCCTCCCTGTAATGGTTAGTTATGGGTGACAACGGCTCCAGCGCCGCCGTACATTTCCAGCTCCTCATCGAATTCGAGCTTAAGGACGGTCACCTGTTCATGCGTGTCCTCCGGGTCATCTTGATCCACGTTGTTCCCGGGATATTGAACCAAGGCACGCCTCCATGAATCTCATGATCAAGTTCTTTGCCCGAATGCAGCACAGTCATCTTCTTGATCGGATTGCAGAGACCTTTGATGCACACATTCTCTTTTGGATCGTCGTACACAAACAGGTAAAGTGTCTTTCGATCCTCGGATACCGTGCTTCCTCCTAAATAATAGCGGGACATAATACCTTCACCCGTTCCAAAGACAGCCTCTTCATGGGTTCGAATCCATGCTCCCAGCCCAAGCAGGATGTCCTCCTGCCTCTGATCGATGGTGCCATCTTCACGCGGACCGATATCCAGCAACATATTACCGCCCATGGATATACAATCACAGAACATCCGAATGATCTGATTCAGGGATTTATATTTATGATCGGTTGGCACATAACCCCAAGATGTGTTGATCGTGGTGCAGAACTCCCAGGGTCCCTCCGGTCTTGTAATCGGAATGCCCTGCTCAGGCGTTTTGTAATCCCCATAACCCTGCAGACGGGAGTTGATGAGGATATCCGGGTTGAAGGAGTGCAGGTAATGTTTGAACTCCGGCAGATTCCACTGCTGGGCACTCCGTTCCCAATCTCCATCAAACCATAGCAGATCCACCTTTCCGTAATTGGTCAAAATCTCCCCCAGTTGATGATTATTGAATTGCAAGAACCTCTGCCACTTTTCCTGATCTTGAACACCGTCCACAGGACTTGAATATCGGTTGACACTGCTGAGATCCTCCGGTACTTTCCCACCTTCATATACACTAGGATAATCGGGATGTGACCAATCAATGAGCGAGAAATACATCCCCAGATGAATGCCCTTCTCCCGGATTGCTTCCGCATATTCCCTCACAATGTCCCGATTCGCAGGTGTCTGTTTGACCACATTGAGATCGCTATATTGCGTATCCCATAACGCAACGCCATCATGATGCTTCGTTGTTAATACGGCATATCGGGCACCAGACTTCTCAATCAAGTCCGCCCACTTCTCCGCGTTGAATTCCGATGCGGTAAAACCATCCAACTGCTTCATATATTCGTCGTAGGACATCCTGCCATTATAGAAGGACCAAGACTCCGCAACCCCGTCTACCGCATAGATGCCGTAGTGGATGAATATCCCCAGCTTGGCTTCATCAAACCATTTTTGCATATCTGTCCACACCTCCCCCGAGCATTGTTATATGCGAAAAATTTAATGCAGCTAACATTTATTGAAGCTAACCGTTGTCTTACTGGATGGGATGTACACCGATAGACTTGTTTATTGTCCGGAATTCCAGCGATCATAAGCCCCCTGATATAGTTCGATGATACGGTCACTGCCCATTTTCTTCATCTGTGCAATGTACTTCTCCCAGTTCTCAATTGGTTCCTGACCCGTCACGAATTTTGCTTCCATCTGCTTGACGTACGTGTCCAGGTCAGACAACAGAGCGGTTGCTTCGCTTTGCTCTTCATTTGTCAAATAAACGTTGGGAAATGGTGCTTTTCCGATAGGTACCAACTTCTCTTGATTCTGCTGATCAATCCACTCATCAAATTCGGTGCGAAGACCCTTCGCTACTTCCGGATCATTAATGCCGGGTGTCAAGATACCAAAGTTCGGCGTAATCTTACCACGGTATTCCTCACCATCCCCACCCCCAGGAACGGGCAGCCACTCTTTTACGTGATTTTCCTTGTCTTTGAACTGCCATAACACACCTTCCGGACCTTGATTAAACAGGGTTGCACCTTCATAGCTGTACAAGTAATCGATCCAGCGCATCGTCGCCTCGGGTGACGGGTTGCTGCTCGTAATCGCAAAGGTACCGCGAGCCGACATGCCCGGGTGCTTGCCGTATACCGGAGAGTCTGCCACTTCACTCTTCACCGGTGTCATCAGTGGATGATCCGTGCCGGGTTCACCGCCGAGCGTGAAATAGGGATGGTAATCGTTGAACAGTGCAAGTCTGTTGCTTACACCTTTTGCTTTTTTCTGATCGCCTGTCTGAGAGAAGGTCTCATGATCCAGCAGGTCTTCCTTCCACAAGCGATTCATGAAGGTAAGATACCCTTTGTAACCTTCTTCTTGATAAGGGTAGTGAACCTTTCCATCTTTATCCGAATAGATGCCTTCGTTGTACATTCCCCAGAAGCCGAAGAAGAACATGCGAAGATCATCCAGTTTTACAGAAGTAAGCGGAATTTCATCTGGCTGGCCATTGCCATTAGGATCTTCTTCTTTGACACGCTTGAGATACGTATACAATTCTTCCGTCGTCTTGGGTTCTTCTACATTAAGCGCCTTTAGGAATTCCCCGTTGTACCACATCGGGCCTCTATACCACACAGCCGCTTTATCAATGAATGGGAGTGCATACATATGGCCATCAGGTGTTGTAAATGATTTGCGGACATCCGGATTCTCATCGAGAATCTTTTTGATATTCGGGGCGTAACCTTCGTCAATGTATTTCTCAAGCGGGATCAGGATACCCTGGCTGCCATAGGTCACCTGCTCGGCTGGTTTGAGGTCCGCAGCATAAAACATATCCGGCAAGTCTCCGCTGGCAAATACCAGATTTTTTTTCGTTTCAAAGCTATCGATCGGTGAAAGCTGGTACTCCAGCTTGATGCCTGACAGTTTCTCCATTTCTTGCAGCACAGGCATCGTGCTCCAGTCGGCTACACCGGCATCCTGGGACATAACCTTCAAGGTTAGCGTTTTGTCTACAATGGGAAAGCCTTCTTTTTGACTCCCTCAACTTTCGAGGTCGCGCTTCCGTCTTCGTTGGTTGAACCACAGGCTGCAAGCAATGTTGCGAATAAGGTGAGACAGAGTGTAATGGATGAAGCCTTGCGAAGCTTTTTCATGACAACAACTCCCCTTGTTTAATGTGGTATATGGATTAAGATCATCCCTTAACGGAACCGATCATAACACCCTGTACAAAGTAACGCTGGAGGAATGGATACACTGCAATGACCGGCAGGGTCGCAACAATAATGACAGCATATTTGACCAGTGCAGCAATCTCCGCTTTGGTATTCATCGCCGTTGCTGAAGATGTATCGATAGCGCCTCCCCCTTGAGCCGCCATTTCCTGAAGCACAAGAATCTGACGCAGAAAGAGCTGCAGCGGGTACTTGGAGGAATCATTCAGATAGATCATCGCACTGAAATAGCTGTTCCAGTGTCCGACTCCATAGAAGAGCGCCATCACTGCAATGATTGGCATGGACAGCGGGAGCACGATTTTGACGAACAACCGTGTGTTGGTACAGCCATCAATATGCGCCGCTTCCTGCAGCTCCTTGGGAATGGTCGATTGGAAGAACGTACGGCATACGATAATATTCCAGATGGATGCAGCCCCAGGCAGAATAAGTGCCCACATGCTGTTCACCATACCCAGATCCTTAACCAGCAGGTAACTCGGGACAAGGCCCCCACCGAAGAACATCGTTACCATAAACATCGCCATGAAGAATCCGCGTCCCACAAAGTCCGAGCGGCTGAGCGCATAGGCTGCTGGTAGGGTAACCATCAGGTTAATGATGGTACCTACCACGGTATAGATAATCGTATTTTTGTACCCAATCCAGATGTTGGTGTTCTCAAATACCCGAGCATAACCTTCGAACGTAATCCCTTTGGGTAGGAGCCACATCTCACCGGAGCTTACATATTTGGGATCACTGATTGAAGCACTGATGATGTATAACAGCGGGTACAACACGATGACGAGCGCTACCGTAAGATAGATGTAATTGCATATTAAAAATAACTTATCACTTCTGCTTTCTTTCACAGCGGATGACATGTGTATTCCCTCCTTTTACCACAGGCTGTTTTCACTGGTGCGGCGAGCAATCTGATTCACCGTAATGAGCAGAATTGCATTAACTACCGAGTTGAACAATCCCACCGCCGTAGAGAAACTGTACTGCGCATCAACCAGACCGGACCGATAGACGAAGGTGGAGATGACATCGGACGAGCCCATATTCAGCGGATTTTGCAGCAACAGGATTTTCTCAAATCCGACGCCCAAAATACTGCCCATATTCAGAATTAACAAGATGGTGATCGTAGGGATGATGGCTGGTATGTTAATATGTAAAATCCGTTTAAACCGGCTGGCACCATCCACCACAGCCGCTTCATGCAGTTGCGGGTCCACGCCAGACAGGGCAGCAAGGTATATGATGGTGCCCCAGCCTGCACTTTGCCAGACGCCTGACAGCACGTACACTGTTTTGAACCACGCAGGGTCCGTCAGGAATTGAGGTGCCTGAAATCCAAAGGCCTCCACCAAATTGACAATCATGCCTGACGAGGGAGACAAAAATGTAATGATCATGCCCGACATGACAACGACCGATATAAAATGCGGTGCATACGTGACGGTCTGCACGGTACGCTTGAAGAAAGAATCCTTCACTTCATTGAATGCTAACGCCAGAATGATTGGCAGAGGAAAACCGATGGCCAACTCATACAAGCTGATGCTAAGGGTATTCCATAGCAAATCCCAGAAATAATAAGAATTGAAGAAGCGGATGAAATGATCGAATCCGACCCAAGGGCTTCCCGTGACACCAAGCGTTGGAATGAAGTTTTTGAATGCAATTTGTATGCCGTACATCGGACCATAGTGGAAGATCAGAAAGTATAGAAAGGCTGGTGCGATAAACAGATACAACTCCCAGTTACGAATCATCCTTCTCCATAATTTATTTTTCTTACTGCCCGGATTCGTGTATACCGATAGGTTTTGCGACAAGGTGTGCTTCCCATCTGGTTGCATCAGTTGTTTCCTCCTTTTTTGGTAACGCTTACATACCGAGTTTATTGTTCAATGTTGAATCCGTAAATATGCCATTTCAACCTTTCCATCTAAAATCACTGAATGTCCTGTTACTACGGGGATTTACACTTTGGTTACCAGCTTGTCATTGTCATTTCGGGGAATTAAAACATGTGGAATTTGACTCATTATCCTCCTGTAGTTGTCATTAAGCGTTTCATCACATGAAACTGACAGTTGTCGTATCTGAACTCAACCTCAAAAACAGACCTTAAAGTCAAAACCCACATATACTGATCTGACACGGTATTCATGTCTATAAGCATCATAGGGCTTTCTAATATTTACAGGACTTAAAATCTTTGCGACGCCTTATAATGTAATATTATCTATCACATATGTATCGCAAATTTTAATTCCGTAATTGCTTGCCTTTATTCTATATTTCTCTTCCCTATTTCGTATATATGTTGTTTTTAACTTTGCCTTCAGGATACAAAAACGCTTATAAATACTGGAATTTTGAAGACACATGTGTAGATTTTGCACAAGGTGTGGAATCGGATATCCATAGATATGTGGAAAAAGAACATCCAAAAAAAAGCCGATTCAGTAACACGAATCGGCTTGGTAATCTAAGTGAATGTCTATTTTTTTCTTTTAGATGTAAAAATAAATACCCTTTCATGTAACATAAATCATCATATTGAAACATCTCAGAAGGAATGCCGCATCGCTCCAAGTGCTAACGAACCTGCCGCACTTTAAAATGCAGATCATTAACGATTGCAAGATTTAACGAACCTCACTATCGCTATTTCGTAATAAAGGGCTTCAAAACTAAAAAAAAAACAGTGAATCGACGAAATAGCGTCTCTGTGATTCGTTAGTTCTCAGATCCGGGCAAATGGGAGCGAATAGCGTGTGCCAGGTTCATTAAAACAAAATAACACCATAAAGAGGATGTCCCGTCATTTTCATGACTTATGGGACATCCTCTTGAGGATATACATCTGTTTTATTCATGTTTCGTTTATAGGGTTTGCAGTGAAATTATTTGCCAGAAGGTTGAGCTTCTGCCGTATACCCTGTTGGGATATCCGTTTCTGCAGTCACATTGGTGATGACCATCGGATACATCATGTCCGGATCAGGTTGAATAATGGAATACAGCACGATCGCGCGTCCATCCTTCTCCAGTTTCACATCATCAATCTTCAAACCATAGCCAGGGTGTGGCATTTCAGCCGAAAGTTTAACCTTGGTTGTTTTGTCATCAACCTTCGTTGTTGTCACTTCAGGTACAATCGCTTGTTGGCCTTCACCTGGATTGGTTGGAGCTGGCTCTGCAGAGCCGCCATTGCCGTGTTTATCCACAAATTCGAGTGCATTGAAGATCATGCTTGCAGCCTCCATACGGGTAAGCGACTGATCTGGACGGAAGTTACCGTCCTTATCCAGTTCAATGATGTTCATGTTCAGCAAGTTCTGGACCGCAGATTTAGCGTCCTTACCGATTTTATTTTCGTCCTTGATCTCATTATACTTCAAGATCACCGGATAATTGCCGGTTGTATTAATTCCTTCCAGAAGCAAAGTAACAAATAGTTCACGTGTCATTTTGCCTTGCGGATTCACTTCCACAGGAATAGACAGTCCATTCTGAGTAGCTGCCTGTACAGCATCGGCATACCATGTGTCCGGACTAATTTTTTCCTGAGTGGCAGAAGCAGCGTATTCATTTTTCAGACCAAATGCATTGACAATCAGTTGAACACCTTGTGGCTCGGATAATGCAAGATCCGGACGGAACAGATCCGCCGTTACTCCATTAACAATACCTTTTGATTTCAATGAATCCACAATCGACTTCTGATCTGCATCCTTCACATCTGAAAAAGCGAGTACCGATGCACCTCCTGCTGTCAAAGAAACGCAGAGTGCAAGCGTTGCAGCCAATCCTTTTTTATGTTTCATTTCCTGGCACCTCCATATATTAGTAAAGCCTATTTTTCAACTCTTCATTCCTACAGACGGGACACCCCTCGAAAATGTTTCAGTCTTTTTGACATCTGGTGAATACAACACAGGAAAACGGCATACCACTCTTCTCCAACACCGATAATTTAATTCATCTGCTTTATGCTAGGGCGTGTCTGATAACTCCGAAGGAAGCAGATTTTGCCGAATTTTCGTTCCAAGCAAGGAAGTTTTCCGCAGGCGTGCCGGGGCACGTCAAGGGAAAGTGACGCAGCATGGGGCGAAAAGGCGATAAAAGATGCACTTCAGCGAGTTTTGAGACACGTCCTAAGTGGCTTCGTTGACATCGATTCGGATTAGCGCAAAAATAAGAATAGAGAAATCCATCGGAATACGGATAAACAGTGAACAGGAACGCATACAGTAAGAGGGCACGACGCGCTAATCACAGGTGTCGGCCCTTTTCTTGACTTCCTCTGCCGAGTTACTTCATCTATTCCAAAAGGAGAACAATACTTATGTCCAAGAAAGGATTACTTCGCGGTTATGTTGTGTCGAACTGGCCTGTATATCTGCTTGCGATTCTTCTGATTATTGCCTCAAATATCGGGCAGGCTTCCTTGCCCCGCATACTCGGCAGTTTTACGGACCAGTTGATGCAGAATACACTTCAGATGCAGACGATCATAAGGTACAGCCTTTCCCTTCTGGCTATTGCCATCGGGTACAATGTGCTGTTCGGTACGGGACAATTCATGATTATGAAGCTTGGTCGACGCTTCGAATTCATGACGCGTGAGCGTATATTCAGTAAGTTTTCCGAACTTAGCGAACATTATTTCTCCAAACAAGGGAACGGAAAACTGCTCAGTTATGTCATGAACGACGTGACTTCTGTACGTGAAGCGATATCCAATGGCGTAACGCTCATGACCAACGCCACCTTCCTGCTGTTGTCCTGCATTGTCATGATGCTGCTTAGCGGGATTCCATTGACACTCATTCTAATCAGCGTTGTACCTTTGCTGGCCATTCCATTTCTGGTTGTGTTTTTCGGCCCGCGGATTCGCAAGCGCTCTCGCGACGTACAGGAAGCTCTTGCCACCATGACGGAATCCGCCGAAGAGCAGCTTGGTGGCATTCGTGTAACCAAGACGTTTGCCATCGAAGACAGTGCGCGCGCACGCTTTGGAAACACTGTGGATGCAATCAAGAGCAAACAGCTTCGACTCGTTCGTCTGTCTTCCCTGTTCCAAGCCCTGCTCCCGCTGCTGGGAGCCATCTCCTTGGTTGTTTCTCTGCTAGTCGGAGGTATGATGACCATGCAGAATTCCATCACACTCGGGAGTTTTGTCGCCTTAACCTTATATCTGCGCATCATTATGGGTCCGCTTCAACAGATTGGCAATGTCATTAATACCGTTCAGCGCTCTGGCGCATCACTGGAGCGCGTGAATGACCTGCTCAGTGAAGTCGCGGATGTACGAGAACTTCCTGAAGCTACAGCACTGCAAACCGTACAAGACATCACCATGGAGAATCTAACCTTCTCCTATCCTGGCAGTTCGTCTCCTGCTCTCAAAAACATACAACTGAATATCCGTGCCGGGCGAACGGTCGGTATTGTCGGCAAGACCGGTTCAGGTAAAAGCACCCTCGTTAAGTTATTGCTGCGTACATATGAACCACCAGAAGGAACGATTCGCATCAATGGGACCGACATTCGGCAGCTGTCACTGGAAAGCCTGAGATCACGCATCGCCTATGTCCCTCAGGATGGATTCCTGTTTAGTACCACCATCCGGGATAACATCGCATTCAGCGATCGGGAAGTATCCCTCGATACGGTGGAACATAGTGCACGGCAAGCCATGATCTATGACAATATTGTCCGTTTTCCCGACCGCTTCGATACACGGCTTGGCGAGCGTGGGCTCACCCTGTCTGGTGGACAACGTCAGCGAACCAGCCTTGCACGAGGACTGATCAAGCAGGCACAGTTACTCATTCTGGATGACAGTATGAGCGCAGTTGATGCCGTCACAGAGAGTGGGATTCTGCGCAGTTTGCGCGAGATCGGCAAGGGCAAGACCACATTGATCATCTCTCATCGCATCAGCGCGGTCCGTCATGCGGACGATATTATCGTTTTGGATGAAGGGCGAGTTGCTGAACAGGGAACTCATGCCCAGCTGATGGCTGCGAAGGGGTTATATGCGGCCACCTATCGTTTGCAGGAGGAGGGATTACATCATGTCTAACACTGACGCTGAACTTCGTCCAGATCCAGAGGCCGATCAGAGTAAACGGACTTCGTTTAAAGCGATGATGGCCTACGCCAAACCGCATAAATGGGCCTTCGCCGGGATCTTCCTCTGCTCACTGCTTGGCATATCAGCAGATCTGCTGCAACCCTATCTGGTGAAGATCGCCATCGATGATCATCTGGCCATCGGCCAGACCAGTGTAGGCTTTCTCGTTCAGCTTGCAGCCATCTTTCTCGGGCTGGCTGTCATCAGTTTTATTTTTACCTACATTCAGAATAATCTGTTGCAGCATGTGGGACAAAACATTGTATCCCGGATCCGAAAGGACTTGTTCAAACATATCTCCAAGATGTCCATGTCCTTCTTTGACCGTTTTCATATCGGCAGTCTGGTCACGAACGTATCCAGTGATACGGAAACCATCAGCAGCTTCTTCACTCAAGTCCTGCTCAGTCTGATTCGGGATGGCATGATGCTGGTGCTCATTATTGTCTTCATGTTCCAGCTTGACCCTGTACTGGCGAGTTATTCTCTGATCGTGCTGCCAGTCATCGCCGTTGTTGCGGTATTATTCCGCAGTCGACTGCGCAAAGCCTATCAGAATGCGCGTACGCGTCTTTCCCGCTTGATCGCATTTACGGCGGAAAACCTGTCCGGCATGTTCCTCATTCAGGCTTTTCACCAGGAAGAAGAACAGAAGAAACGTTTCTCGGAACAAAATGCGCTTCATCTGAAAGCCAACATTGCTCAAGCCCGCTCCAATGTCATCTTCAACCGGACGTTTGATATCCTTGGCAATGCCGCACTGGTGATGATGGTCTGGCTTGGTGGTCGTGCCGTACTGGGCGAGTCCCTGCAAGTCGGGGTATTGTACGCATTTATCAGCTATATTCGTCAGTTCTTTCAGCCTATTAACCAGATTACGATGCAATGGAATACTTTCCAGTCCACCACGGTGTCGATGGATCGCATCTGGAACATTCTGAATACGCGGCCTGAAGTTGCCGATCCTGGGCCTAAGCAGGCCTCATCACTGGAACCTCGGAACGTGATGGGCCAGATTGATTTTAATGATGTGTCATTCGGTTATCAGGCAGATCGGCCCCTGATCCAACAGATGAACCTGCACCTCTATCCGGGTGAGATGGTGGGTATTGTGGGCACAACAGGCGCTGGCAAAAGTACACTGATCTCCCTGCTCAATCGCTTCTATGATGTAGACAAGGGCAGTATTGAGATTGATGGTACGGATATTCGGCAGCTGCCGCAGGGTACGCTTCATCGAATCGTGGGTCTGATTCAACAGGAACCCTTCCTGTTCTCCGGTTCCATCATTGATAATGTAAGAATGTTTCGTGAGGATATTACGCGAGAGCGGGCGATTGAAGCCTGCCGGTTTGTCGGAGCACATGCGATGATTACACGTTTGCCGCAAGGGTATGATACTCATCTGTCCGAACGCGGTAGCGGACTGTCTGCCGGGGAGCGGCAACTGATCTCATTTGCCCGTATCGTTGTGTTCCAGCCCCGAGTGCTCATCCTGGATGAAGCAACCGCCAATCTGGACTCACACACGGAACAGCTTGTGCAGCAGGCGCTCGAATCGGTATCTCAAGGACGCACCACCATTGTTATTGCCCATCGTCTGTCCACGGTGATGCATGCCGATCGAATTCTGGTGATGGAGAATGGCGAGATTGTGGAGGAAGGCTCGCATCAGGAGCTGATTGAAGCTCAAGGGGTATATGCCGACCTGTACACGCATGCGCGTGATGCAGGTAAAAATTCAGCGATATCAGGATGATGGACCTTAGTTAAGTTCGTGTTAAACTGTAGATCAGGCTAATGAATTCATCTGAGTCTGTCATCTATGTTATAGCCAATAACGTTGAACATGCCGCTCTGCTCATGCAGGCGGCACGTTTGGTATACCGATCAGCATTGTTCATTAGGAGGAGCATCTATGCAACAACCTGAAACAATCAAGCGCGACCATCAGCAGATTCGTTACCGACGCAGCACGGCTCTATGGAAAGGAAGTCTATGTTTCCTTTTCCTTCTCTTATGCGTGAGTCTGTTATGGATCATCGTGAACGGACAAGCCGAAAGACTGGAGACGATATATTATTCCATCGCAGCCGTGCTGGGTATGTGGTTGATCGGACCGTTGTTCTTCATGTTTCTGTCACGACTAACCAGAACGCCTGCCGTGTTGTTATCCTGGGATGATGATGCGTTGAGCACGGGCACACGGAAGATTCCATGGAGTCGGATTCGCAAAGTCGAACTCGCCTCACCTGCCCGCAGCAAGTGGCTCCTGTCTACTTCTCCCATGATCGTTCTGTTCCTGAAGGACGGCACCCGATCTCATATTCAGACCGATCATCTACTCAGCAAAAAGAGCTGAGCCAGGCGGTGATGTTGCTCCAGAAGACTTTGGAGGAACAGAAGCAGGTTCATTGAGTATCGGGATGCATGAGGACAAGTCCCCCATCATTGTGATTTCTCTATACCTATGGATAAGCTGACTCTGTAGTTGCCGTAAGGCAGCAACGCTTCCAGCAATTGTCCAAGCTGCTCTGTGTTAGCGGTCTGCACCCGCATCAGATAGCAGCCTTCTCCACTGACCCGATGGACTTCAACGATGTCCTTACGCTCAGCAATGAATGTACGAAAGGCAGCATGTCTGTCGCCCGAGTTCAAGAAAACCGTGACAAAGGCCTGTAACCCGAGGCCAAGGCGTTCCGGGTTCCATTTTACCGTGTACCCTTCGAGTACACCCAAGTCTTGCAGCTTGCGCACTCTTGCACCGACGGCCTGTCCCGTGAGATGAACGTCTTCACCAATCTCTTTGTGAGAACGTTTGGCATCCTGAATCAGGATCTGCAGAATACGTATATCCGTGTTATCTATCATTTCATTCATCTTGCCTCAGCAATCCTTTCAACGTGAAATTAGTATGGCCTAATTCCATTCATCATGTTATGTACGCCGTTAAACGGGTTGTATACCATATAGGGTAAATACTATTCAACAATTCGAAGGAGTGCAAATATAATGAAAATTCAATTGATTCGCAACGCTACACTGTGGCTGGAATACGGAGGGCTGAACATTCTTGTTGATCCCATGCTGATGGACGCCGAAGTCATGCCCGCATTCCCCAATACCCCCAACGAGTTGCGTAATCCGAGAGTAGCTCTGCCTGAAACCGAAACGGATTATCTCAATCCAGATCTGTTGATTGTGACACATACCCATCCGGACCACTGGGATGAAGCAGCGGCGAAACAACTTGGCAAAGACATTCCTCTGATCTGCCAACCTGGGGATGAGCATGTATTTCTGGGTGCCGGATTCACGAATGTAACCGCCGTAGATGAAAAGCATGAGCATCAATCTGTTCGATTCGCCCGTACTTGCGGGCATCATGGTACAGGAGACATCGGCAAACGTATGGGCAACGTGTCCGGTTTCGTTCTTGAAGCCGATGCAGAACCTGTTACCTACATCGCCGGGGACACCATCTGGTGTGAAGAACCTGCTGAGGCCATTCGTCAATATGCCCGGAAGTCATTGTGGTGAATGCCGGAGGTGCACGATTCGTGGAGGGTGATCCCATTACAATGGACGGGCCTGACGTTGTCGCCGTGAAGCGCCATGCGCCATCTGCTCATGTCATCGCGGTGCACATGGATGCGATTAACCATTGTATGATGTCTCGCACGGATCTTGCCACGTATCTGGCATCCGAGCAGATGGATGGTCAGGTGCTCATTCCGCGTGATGGCGAAAGTTTTGAGTTTTGAAGTGAAAGCTACGCTAAATTGAAATAAACTTTCAAACGGGCGGGCGGGTGACTTATAACGAACTCAGCACACGCTATTCGTCTGTTTTCGCTGATCTAATATTCTAACGAATCCTATACGCGTTATTCACTCTCCGGACGTGCTTTTCCCGAGATTTGCCCGGCATTTTGCTATGATAACGTGTCTCAGATTCGTTAAATTTCAACTATAAAGATAATCGGCACAATAAGGTGTCCCAGGTTCGTTACCGCGTAAGCTGATGACTGTGTACTATGTAGTGTGTATTGCGTAGTGTGTGTTGTTTACGGTTTACGGTTTAGTGTGGAGTGTGTACTAGATGTTCGACACATGCGCTACATCGATACCTCTGCTACGTGTCTGCCACAATATTGCCCATGTCGCCCCGCCCTCCGTTTCTCTATAGAATACGACAAAAAAGCTGGATGCGATGAACTCGCACCCAGCTTTTTGATTAAAGAAGCATACTAACCCTAGACATCCCTCTCGGACATCATTCCTGCCATTAAGTTCCTGTGCTCTATACCTTTTTATTAATTCCTTACTGCACTTTCAGACGGATCACGTTCCATGATGCTTTTGCCAGGCTCGCCGTAATCAGGGTATCGGATACAGCTGCACCCCCGCGATTATGAGGAGCAACGCGGTTTGGTTGTGCGGCCGTATTCGATGCTTTGAGATCATCACTTTCCAGCACGATATGCTCGATCAAGCTGCACTTCCCGAAACTGCGCAGATCCACTTCGAGCGGAAGCGATTCTTCCAAATGACGGTTAACTGCGAATACAGTCACTTCACCTTGCTCTTCGTTATGAACTGCAATGCCCTCCAAATAAGGAACATCCGTGATTTGTTTGGTATCGTATTTCGGAGATTGGATCAATGGCACCAAGGCTGTTCCACGTCCGAACAGGGATGTATGCATGAATGGATAGAAGATTGTCTGTCTCCACGAGCCACCGCCCGTCTCTGTCATAATCGGTGCAATAACATTAACAAGTTGGGCCAGACAGGCCATTTTGACCCGATCCGCATGTTTGAGCATACTGATCAACATACAACCAACAAGCAGTGCGTCCTCGTGGTTGTAGATATCCTCCAACTGCGGTGGAGCAATCTGCCACGGGTCCATTTTGGAGTCACTCTCATGAGAGTGATACCATACGTTCCACTCGTCAAAGGACAGGAACATCGTCTTCTTGCTGCGCTTCTTCGCTTTGATATAATCACAGGTCGCCTTCACGGTATCGATAAAACGATCCATTTCAAGCGAGCGTGCCAGGAACGTTGGCGTATCCTGCTCCGGATTACCATAATATTGATGCAGGGACAGATACTCCACATGATCATACGTATGATCCAGCACGGTTGCTTCCCAATCCGGGAAGGATGGCATATTCAGGTTCGAACTTCCGCAGGCTACCAGTTCAATGGTCGGGTCGGTCCACTTCATGACTTTAGCCGCTTCAACAGCTGCACGTCCATACTCTTCTGCCGTTTTGTGACCGATCTGCCAAGGCCCATCCATCTCGTTGCCCAGACACCATGTTTTGATCGCATGCGGCTGCTTGTATCCATGCTTGATGCGAAGATCACTATAATACGAACCTTCCGGATGGTTGCTGTACTCTACAATATTGCGTGCCGCATCGGCGCCCGTGTTCCCAGATTGACGGCCATCATGACTTCGGAATTCGCCTGTTTCGCCCAGTCCACGAATTCGTTGAAGCCAAATTCATTGGTCTCAATCGTTCTCCAGGCCAGATCCAGTCTGCGCTTGCGTTCTGACACCGGTCCAACCGAATCTTCCCAATTGTAACCGGATACAAAATTCCCCCTGGATAACGTACAATCGGTACATTTAACTCCTTGACCATCTCCAGCACATCCGTACGGAAGCCCTGTTCGTTTGCTGATGGATGCCCTGGCTCGTAAATCCCGCCATATACCGCACGTCCGAGATGCTCAATAAATGATCCGTACAAGCGCTTATCCACTACACCGATGGTAAAATCTTTATCTACCGTCATTTTTGCTTTTTCCATAATGATTTTCAACTCCTCAAGATTAATATAAAAATTAATTGATATCCTATGGATCAACGTTCATATTTATATTAAAATCGATTATAGCCTTAATTTCAACCTGAATTTTGCAAAATGTTATTCTTTTCACTGAATTTATGTTTAACTTAATTCTATAATGACAAATGGAGGAACAACTGTGATCAGAGCAAATACCGATGCCGAATGGCTCCCCCTATATGAAGCACTTGCCAGTGAAGTGCGTTTACAGATTATCCGCCTTGTTGCAGAGACACCCATGAATGTGAAGGACCTCGCTGCTTCATTGGGTCTGAGTAGTGCCATCGTGACCATGCATGTCCGCAAACTTCAGGATGTGGGCATTATTCAGTCCAAAATGGTACGTAAAGACGGCGGCACACATAAAATGAACAGTCTTGCTGTAGACTGGATTGGCATCTCCATGCCGCAGGATAGCGGGACAGCCCGCAAGCTGCACGAGGTTTCTGTACCTGTGGGACACTACACTCATTTTGACATCTACCCCACATGTGGTCTCGCTACGTCCACGCAGGTCATTGGACAGTACGATGACCCTCGCTATTTCCTCGATCCCGAGCGGATGCATGCCCATATTCTGTGGTTTGGCCGGGGTTTTGTGGAGTACAAAATTCCAAACTATATCTTGTCCGGACAACAGATCAACGCCATTGAATTGTCCCTGGAGATCGGATCAGAAGCACCTTCCGTTAATCCAAACTGGCCCTCGGATATTACATTCATGCTTAATGGCATTCGATTAGGGGAATGGACGAGCCCTGGAGATTCAGGCAACGGACGCGGCATGTTCACCCCGGAATGGTGGAGTGACAGTGTCAATCAATATGGCATGCTCAAGGTACTGCGAATTACGAATGAAGGTACATTTATTGACGGACAACATCTATCCGAAATCACTCTCGCGGATATCCCCGTGGAACGCAACCAGTGGACTCTTCGTCTTTCGGTGGAGGAAGATGCCCGTCATGTAGGCGGACTCACCTTGTACGGTGAGGGATTCGGAAACTACAATCAGGATATCCTGTTCCGACTCTACTATCAGGATTGAATTCTTCGGCTCAATAGAAAACAAACACCTCCCAGTCGCCCTCAAAGGCAAAATGGAAGGTGTTTAATATACTATGAACATCTGCAAAATATCGTAGAAGTTCTAAGAAGGTTCTTGTTCTGACTTACAGCGCACTGCCACCAAACAGGAAGCGGTACTCCCAATGTTTTCCGGAGATATCACTAATCGTTACACCACCGCCGGCGTTGGAATACGTATGTAATACTTTTCCGTCGCCCAGGTAAATGCCTGTGTGTGTAATGGTTGCAGTCGATTTATTTACGCCCGAATACGATGATGCAGAACTGCCTTTATAAGACATGAAATACATCAGGTCACCGCGCTTCAGGTTTTTCCAGTTGGTCTGAACCGCTCCCTTAGCTTTCACATAAGCTCCCTGTTTACGAGAATCAGCTGGAAGCTTGATGCCAAGTGCATCGATAAAAGCCTGACGTATAAAGCTGGAACAGTCAAACGTAGCTGTGCTGTTACGACTCGCTCCGAATTCATACGGTGTACCCCAATATTTCATACCCGCTGCAATGACTTTTTCTACAGACGCATTGCCGGTTTCCGATGTAGAACTACTCGAACCCGAACCGCTAGTACCGCCACTAACCGCTTGTGTGTATTTGGATGAAGAAGATATGTAGCCTGTCCGATTCGCAGAATCCTTAACTTTATACCAATCCGAACCGGATTGCTGAAGCACCGTTACCGTTTCTCCTTTAGCAACCAAGCGAACAACTTTCGCAGAAGAAGAAGGTGTTGTGCGTAGGTTTACGCCCCAAATTACTTTTACTTGTGAATTCTCAACAGCAGCTGCCGATACCTGTGCCGTTAGTGCTCCTGTCGTCAGACTTCCCATCAGCATCGATGCTGTGACACTTGCCGTAATAATCGTTTTCTTCCAATTCATGATGTCGAGTTCCCCTGATGTTACAGAATTTTAACCTGGCTTGCTTCTCCCGGATTGCCCCATTGTAAACGGGCTATCCATAACGTTCATCAGTCAAAAGTCCTGTATTGATGCAGGCGCACTTGAGCACTAAGTATCAGGGTCTGTACATGATCTTTTGGCAAAAAGCGCTGTTGATTCCTACTTTTTCAAAGGTTAAATTATTGTAACTATTTGATATGCTTCATTTTTTCCGGGATACAAGAGTTAGATCCATTCTCATCCAGGACATGCGTCATAAGAACTAGGTTTTAATGTTCAAAATCGCAAATATGGTAAACATTACTATGATTCAATTTCTCAATACTGTTTCCCGAGTTCACAATTTGCTTATGATTGTCCGAATTCGAGGATTTCCTTAAACCAAAAGAAAAGCCAGGGACTTCTCCCCGGCTTAACCTGTCAACCTGTATGATTAGTAAATGATCTACACCTGTCTGCCAGCTCTTTTAAGGTTCAATTCCCCATACCTTGGTGCCATCCTGATAAGCTGTTACTTTCGTCCAGGCACTGAAGGCGGTCTGGGTGGAATCAAAGGAATAATCATTCGTTAGATCAAAATTCGTCCAGTTGTTTTTGGAGAAACGTCCCTGGATAATTCCGGTCTCGGCACCGAGCCAAGCTGCCAGCACCCGATTTGAATCCAATCTCCAGATAGGTATCTGCCGTGCCTTTGGCCGGATCGATTGAAACAAAATGCCCTTCCACGTTACTGCTGCCAATCTGTGCATAATCACACCAGAAACTCAGGTCAGCGGCACCATCCTTCGTGAAATAATACCGGATCTTCACTTTGCTCAAATCCACAGCAGTTGTGCCTGTATTCTTCACATTGAACTGCGGAGTAACCGCATTACCCGACGTTCCTGAGCCACCATTGCGATACTGAACTTCAAGCGTTCGCGTGGTTGCTGGAGGGGCTAAAGGTGTCAACACCAATACATTCGAATTCGTCTGACCACTCGTATTCACGGCTACAACCCTGTAATTATAAGCTGTACCATTCACCGCTGTAGCGTCGGTATACGTCAGTGTGGTCAAACCCGTTGCCAGATCAGCATATGCCCCGTTGCCTACCGAACGTTGTACCTTGTAACTTGCTGCTCCAGTCGATGCTGTCCATGTCAATACCGCCTGGGCATTGCCAGCTGTTCCGGTAAGGTTGAATACGCCTGGCACAACGACACCTGCGAGCGGTGTTGCAGATGCCTGTGCCGATGGTGCGGACTCACCTACGGTATTCACCGCAGTAATGACATAATAATACGTGGTGCCGTTGGTCAAACCTGTATCCGTGAATGTTGATCCTGTGACTCCTGTCGCTACAGACGTATAAGGACCACCGTTTACTTCTGCACGCTTCACGGAATACGAGGCTGCACCGGCAGCTGGGTTCCAATTCAATACCACTTGCTCGTTTCCTCCAGTTGCTGTTACGCCAGCAGGAGCACCGGGTACTTCCACTCCCGGACTACCGGAATCTCCGAGGAGACGATCATACTCTCCATATGCTGTAGCCATATCCACCTGTGACCAGAAGCGGTGATACGTAAAGGTAGGTGCTCCGTTTTCCCACTGCTTCGTGGTCGGGTTATACGACGTTTTGTACAGGTTATCCAGGTAAGCCCACGCCGGATCTTGCTTGATGGCAGGACGCAGATCGGAGTATCCGATGTATACACCGTTGCCGCCTTTCGCCGGATCGGACGGTACACCTGCTGTACCCGGAATCGTGTTGCCTTGACCAAAGGTTCCAGACCAGTTCGCCGGGATATAGATCTCTTTGGCAAAGAAGCGGAAATAGTCTTTACGTTCTTCTTCCGTTACAATCCCCACGCCATCATTGTAATCCCAAGCTGTATCCAACAGGGCCTCAGCCAGATCCTTGGCTTCTTGGCCTTTCACGCTAAGTGTGCCGTTCTCTGCCTGTGTTCCCGCTGCAAAGAAGGTTAAAGCCTTAACGTAACTTCCCAGAACGCCTGTGTCCTGCACTGGATCTTTGGTCGTTACACGGAAGTTCGGATTTTCCGTAAACGAACTGAATCCGTTCCATTTGTCCGGTTGACCCTGCCATTCCTGACCACCCGGAATCCAGAACTCTCCCGGAGCCGGTGTTGTCGCTACCTGAACATTCGTTCCACCCAAAATGCGCTGTCCAGCCGCATTCAGATAATACCCTTGCGCATCCGTCACCGGACGTTCACCTACAAACACATAATCCTTACTCCAATCGATCCACTTCGTGATCACTTTCTTGGCCATCTGGAAGTTCTCGGAGGTCAAATCACCACTCTCCGCAAGAATGTAGTACATCTCGGCTACACGCTCCAGCGGCCATGCCTGGAATCCAAACCAGGTGTTGGAATCCGGATCACGATAGACTGGTGCCTCTTGATAGGCCATATCATAGAAGGTACTGACTCCTGCCGGATAAGCCGCATAGGAACCGCCAATACTGTTGGTTGCTCCCCGCCAATGGCTCCTTCATGGGATTGCAGCCAAGTGTAGAATTCCAGCTGACGTTTCAGCGTAGCATTCCAATCTGCCTTCGCTGTTGCTGATTCCGGAATCAAGCCGCCAGCCGGGTCAGACAAGGCATAGGCTGCAACCGGGTTTTGGTAAGCCTGATGGGTATGGCTCGCTCCGATACGCCAAGCCCAATCCCCACCTTGGCCCAAGCCACCGCCCCAAGACGTATACCAAGCCATGAGATACATGTTCGAATCCTTGCCTGTGCCCGGGGTAGGCGTACCGTTCTTTGCACTTCCAATTTTCTGGAAGTATTTATCATACATCCCATAGCGGAGATAGTCTCCCATCTTCTTCGCTTTATCCAGATATTCCGTATTGTTGTATCCCATCTCCTTCGCCCAATACAGCACCTGTACAGCACGAGCATCAGCATCCGTTGCGTTGGTGTAGCGCCATTGTGCTGACGGTATCTGATTTTCCTTGGTGAACAAGCTCATGAAGCCTTCGTTGGCCTTACCAAAGGATTTATCATCCTGGGACGGATGCGGAATGGCTTCCCACACAGACTCCTGCTCCCGCGCTGGAACGTGTTCACATACGTAGCTGTATGCGATGGATTCAACAGGTTGCCGTATCCATACCAGTCATCCACATCGACCAGCCAGTGCATGAGATAGGTCTGATTGTCACCATAAGTCGCCTTCAGCTCTGCATCAATCGGGTCTTTACCCGCTGCATACTGACCATTAAGTTGTGATGGATATTGATCTGGGAAAGGTTTCTCCCCTGCATACGTAGCAGGGCTGTTCGGGTTGTATGAGCTCATTGTAGGCTGCTCTTCCTTGCCGTCGCCTTCGTTGACCGGGATAATGAATTTCTCCATACTGTCCCATGCCGCTTCCAGTTGGGACCAATCTCCCGTGTAGTGACCATACATGGTTTCCAACCATAGCCAGTAACTGTATGCCTCGGAGGTCGTCATATGACCATAATCCGGGGCTTCACTCAGCAGGGTCTCAATGGAATGATAAGGCAGACCCTCTGGCGAAAAATATCCGTTCGCCGGATCTTCAACTGATCATACAATTGCAAAAACCGAACTTCATTAATGCTATCTGCCTGAATCTCGATGGCCTGATCTGCGGCATGTGCCGTCTGCGGCCCCGCCCAAAGTCCGGTGTATCCGGTCAGCATGACCGTTCCTGCCAGCATGGCTGATAAACTTTTTTTCGCAGCTGATTTCAACATTGATATATACCTCCCTGGAATAGTGGAATATAAGTGCGTGTTCAAAAAGAGCGGTTTTCAGTACCGAGAAGATGGAATGAAGCTAGAAATGGAGTAGCGCAGCGTAGGGAAAACTACGTGAGCAACCACAATGTTTTCCAAGGAAACATTCTTCGTAAGCCTCCCCCTTATTTCGGCTGAATTCCATATTCGATGCTGATGATGCCACCAGGCATCCTTCGTAATCAAAAGCGAACTTTTTGAACATCCTCTATAAGTGCTGTTGATCTGCCCATGCTGCTCTTCGACTTATGACATTCAGTCCGTTACGGCTCCAAGCCCCATACTTTGGTGTTTCCCTGATACCCGGTTACCTTGTTCCAAGCCGCAAAAGCGGTCTTGGTAGCGTCATGTGAATAATCATTACTTTGATCGAAATTGCTCCAGTTATTTTTGGAAAAGCGTGTCTGAATCACGCCGGTCTCTGCTCCAGCGGCCAAACTGCCTGCTCCGGACTTGAAGCTGATCTCCAGATACGTATCCGCGGTACCCTTCGCCGGATCCACTGCGACAAATGTACCTTCAACATTGCCAGCACCCACCTGGGCATAATCACACCAGAAGGTCATATTCTCCGTACCATCCTTGGTGAAATAATATCGGATCTTCACGGTGCTGAGATCAATCGCCTGTGTTCCGGTATTTTTCACATTAAACTGCGGGGTCACGGCATTGCTTGAATTCCCGGACCCTCCGCTGCGGTATTGCACCTCAAGCGTACTGGTCGACACCGGCGGTGCAGAAGGCGTCAATGCCAGGACATTCGAGACCGTCTGTCCGTTCGCATTCAGGGCTACAATCCGGTAATTGTACGTGGTGCCATTCAACGCTGTCGTATCGGTGTAAGTCAACCCTGACAATCCGGTTGCCACATCCGCATATGTCCCTCCTGCTACGGAACGCTGTACCTTATAGCTGGTAGCGCCCGATGCTGCTGTCCAGGTCAGGACCGACTGTGCATTACCAGCTATCCCGCTTAAAGTCAGTGCTCCCGGCACCGTCGAAGCTGCTTGCGGTGTAGCAGACACCTGGATAGAACCCAATGATTCCCCTGCTGAATTCACAGCAGTCACTACATAATAATAAGTGGTCCCGTTCGTAAGCCCCGTGTTCGTATAAGTCAGTCCATTCACACCCGTCGCAACAGTTGTATAGGGCCCTCCACTTGCCTCGGAACGTTTCACCGTATACGATTCGGCTCCGGATACAGCTGTCCAAGTCAGGTTAACCTGACTGCTTCCTGCCACAGCCTGCACGCCAGCAGGTGCGCCCGGAACGGTCTCTGGTGTAACACCAGGCTCCTGTCCGTACACCTTCACCCCTGCATCATAGACAGGAAGGTATATGCTCTTCACAGGAGTGCCTGTGGTGAGCGTCTGATACGAATGATCATTGCTTGCATTCCATGCACCCTGTGGGCCTGTAATGCGGAACTGGACTTCTTTGCGATAATTCCCTTCCCCGCCTGGATAGATCTTCGTGTTGCTGAAGCTCGCCGTAATGGCATAGATATGCTGAGCTGCATTCACCACAACGGGTTGGGATACCGTCGCTCCTTCCGTATAGGTAGTTGTCACTTGAACATCCGATACAGTACGTCCAGCAGCATACACTTCACTCAAATCCAGGAAATATTTAAATGACAGTTGATCTCCCATACGCGCAGGCCAAGCGGAACGATTATTCAGCTGTGCCCGGATTTCCGTATAATTGCTACCGGATGATTTAATGGCAGCTTCCACAAAGAATTCATCTCCCTTCACCTCAGGTGAAGGAAAGTTCGCAAGCGGCTGATGATTCTGACCAAATAGCAAATTCATCTTGGCCAGTGCACCGGTAAAACCGGCATTGTAATCGGTCGCAACCTCATTACTCACGTAATCCCCGATATCATCGGTATATCCATCGGATGCATCCGGGCCACCGACCATGGCTCCGTACAAAATGTGGCGATGGTTAGCCGGGATATCTTCGTTATTCATCCATGAACCGTGAGCGGTCCGATGATGCGGATGCTGGGGTGCATTTTGCCCATATCCAACCACATAACTGCTCTGGCGCGGATTATCGCCCAGAATATAATTCATTTGCGAAACAGCGAAATCCTGATATCTTGCTTTTTTCACAGGATCACTGACCCAGTCGGAGTATACAAAAGAAATAAAGGATGCATTCGCAGCATATCGGAGCGAGCCCCATTGATCCAACCACGCTAGCCCTCCTGGCGTATACTTGACTCGTGTCCCATTGACTCCAACCGTCCAATAATCCAGATTGCGTTCTGTCGACTGAATAAATCTCGTCGCTTCCGGCATGTTCAAACTGGACGTAATCCGAGCAAGCAGGATCTGGGCACCATAATGTTTACTGTCCCAACCTTGAGTCCAGGTATATGGCCAGTTGGCTGAGCCCCGCTAGAAGACCACTGATCCGTAGCTGCTATAGCTTTGGACAAGTAAGCGCTATCATTAGTCGCTAAATAAAGCCATGCTCCGCCCCATGCCAGCTCGTCTTCGTATCCTGTCCACGAATTATAGAATGCGGCTGCATCCGTGATACAATCGGTGTATTTCCCACGATACGTATCTGCGAAGTTATACAGTTCTTTCGCATGTTGGAGCAATCTAGCCGAATATGCCGGATCATCATCTGCAAATACAATGGATGACGCTGCAAGCGCTGCAGCCGTTTCTGCCGCCAGATCGCTGCCCGGGCATGAAGCATCGATCTTGAAGGAAGGACGGTTCATCTGCATGACCTCTGCGGGTCCCCACCAGGCATGGTCGGTATTTCCGGCCCCGACTTGTCCCCATAATTCATTTGGTTTCGTATGCGCTTTCATAAAATAATCGGTTGCCCACCGAATATTATCCTTGATCTCCTCCAGTTGTCCGGCCTGTTCATATCCGTCGCTGTATTCCACGACAGACCAGGCGAGCATCGTTGCGGAGGCAGCCATTGGAAAACCAAACTTCACGTGATCTCCGGCATCATACCATCCTCCGGTGAGATCGACGCCTACATCAGATCCATCCAGCATACCCGAATCACCACGCCATTCAACCCGATTATTCGTTGGCAATGGGCCCGAACGCTGGGCTTCATAGAAGTAAATGGCTTTTTGCAATGCTTCAGCATAATTCTGATCTGCGGCGGCCGCATCCGCCTTACGAAGTCCTGGGTCCATCGAGAAACTCCCTGCCAGTAATCCTGCCGATAATGCGATCATGGCGACTCGTCTCCACCAGCTCCCTTTCATCTTCAACTATTCATCTCCTCTTCATGAATATTCCGTATGCATTACTCTGGACTGCGAATGTATATCGCTCCTCCCCATGGTGTATTTCAGTGTAACTTCCACCATTAATTACCATTATAGTCTTTTGTTTGACTTGCTATATAAGCGTTGGTGACTTCTAAAATAACATTGTTGTGACCTACGCTGCGTCATGCGACAAAAAAAGCCGTTTCCCTGACGCATATACGCGTTAGAGAAACAGCTTTTCGAAGTTGCTGTAATGAAACACCACAGTTCAAATGTCACTTCTGATCATCCGCCTGTGCATTACCAGCATATCACAATACTTCAGAACGTCTGATTGCTTATACTTTGAACTTGTTAATCTGCTCCTGCAGTTCTTCGGCCATTTTGGATAATGAACCTGCGGATGATGCGATCTCTTCCATGGAAGCCAACTGCTGTTGAGTCGCGGCAGATACATTATGAACCCCGCCCGCTGCCTCTCCGGCAATGTTAGAGATCTGACTTACATAGCCTACAACCTCAGTTGTACTCGCCGACATTTCCTCTGAACCTGCAGATACTTCTTGAATTTCACCCGCTACTTTGTTGACCGCATCCGAAATTTGTTCGAATGCTTGTCCAGCCGCGGTAACCATCTCGATTCCAGCTTCCGTTTCGCTGCTGTTCACTTTGACTGCCTGAACGGCATGATCCGTATCTTTCTGTATCAATTGAACGAGATCCGTAATGCGCTGTGCAGATGTCGATGATTCCTCAGCCAGCTTCCGCACTTCTCCCGCAACGACCGCGAAACCACGTCCATGCTCTCCTGCTCGTGCGGCTTCAATGGCTGCATTCAGTGCAAGCAGATTGGTCTGCCGGGCAATGTTGTTGATTACCTCGGTAATCGTGCCAATCTCTGCTGAACGTTCCCCAGCCCTGTAACCAGCTCTGTCAGCGAAGCAATGGAGTTGCGAACAGAACCCATCTGTTCGACAGCTTGTTGAATAATCATGTTTCCTTCGGAAGACTGATTTGCCGCATCCACAGCAGATACGGATACACTCTGAGCAAGCTCGGCAATCTGTTCCGATCCAAGAGCCATCTCATTCATCGCCTGTGAAGAACGTTTCACAATATCGACTTGATCAGACGTACCTACAGCCAATTCCTCAACCGTTTCAGAAATCTGTTCCGAAGCTTGGGTATTTTGCTCTGCGCTTGCAAGAAGTTCTTCCGATGAAGCCGCTACCTGCTCGGAAGTCACGGACACCGATTCAATCATCGCACGCAGATTGCCACTCATGGTATTGAAGGATTTAGCCAACGTTCCTAGTTCATCCTTGTTCTTCAGTACAATCGTCTCACCAGTGAGATCCCCATTGGCAATCGCCATCGCTGCTTCATTCATCTTCTTGATTGGACGTGAGATGATACTTGCAATGAAGAAAGCAATGAATACAGCAACCAGGAATGCAAAAATGGTCACTGCCAAAATCACATTAAATGTATTCTCTGCCAACTCAACAGATCCATTTGTTGCCGCATCCGATCCTTCATTGCCCAAGTTAATTAACTTGGCAAGTGTGTCGTTTGCTGTATACCACATAGGATAAGCTTCAGTATGAAGTTTGCTTGCTCCCTCATAATCGTTTTTCATACCCAATTCGACGAATGCAGGCATTTTAGCAAGATAGGCATCATAGTTCGTAACGAAGTCCTCATTATATAACTTCAGTGCTGCTTCATTGCTTGCAATGTACGTTAGCAACTGTTTGCGCTCATCTTCAATCTTGGTAAGGAGCAGCTGTAAAGCTTCATTTAGCTTGGTCGTTTCATTTTCGTCCTGTTCAACGATGATAGCCAGTGCGAGCCGTTCAACATCCGAAACATCCCCGTTCATCATGCCAAGCAGGCTGACACTCGGCATCCAGGTCTGATCCACTTCATTCGCTTTGCCAGACATACTATGGATCTGGACTAAAGCATATCCGCTTACAACAACCAACAGAGCCACGACTATGAGAAATCCAGTCAGTAACTTGCCTCGAATCGTTAACTTCAATTTCCCCAACATATTCCCCGCGTGTCCTCCACATTCCCCACTCCTCAAAAATAATACATATTTATAGTATATCGTCACCTTTCGTCATGAATTGTAGATGTCAGAATTCAATTTCTGCAAATTTCATGTAACTTCGAAAATAAAGCAAAAGAAGCCTCCCATCTTTGGCAGAACCAGAGATATTAGGCTTCTTTCATTAATAATAACGACCATCAATTCACTAGACATTTCTATCAATCGCTACCCAAAAACACGCCGGTGTATGTTAATGAAGAAGTCAGGTATTGACTTGGTATAAACAAAACAAGATTATTTTTTACATATTAAATATACACCAACTATTTGTCAAACAATCCTCACATTGACCGAAGTTACGAAATCAAAGAGGACATTTCGCTTTCTTTTTGTTAAACTAGTTTGGGTTACATATCAGTTCAATCATAGAAAGGTGAAGATTATGCTTAAAAAATGGTTATGGGGTACAGCCCTGACCCTGGCACTTGCGGTTACAGGTGTCCTTGTATATTACGGATATTCGATTGTTCATTTTGCCAATAGCATCTCAACTGCTTCCGGAACTTCATCCAACTCGTCCTCTTCAGGCAACAACAGCGATTCAGACACTGCAACGACAACGATTCCCAAGTGGGAGGGCCAGGAGCGGGTCAACATTCTGCTGCTTGGCGGTGACTCCAGAGGAGACGATGCAGGACGATCAGACTCCGTTATGGTCGCTTCCATTGATCCGGTAACCAAGAAAGCCCATCTATTCTCCGTACTGCGAGATACCTATGTCGCCATCCCCGGGCATGGCAAGAGCAGGCTCAATGCAGCATTCTCCTACGGAGGTGCGGAACTGACCAAACAAACCGTAAGTGATCTGCTCGGCATTCCCATTCAGCACTATGTCTACACGGACTTTACAGGTTTCATGGCACTCGTGGATGCGGTAGGCGGTATCGAGATCGATGTGGAGAAAGACATGTATTACACCAGTAAAGCGGATAAACATATGTACGATATCGATTTAAAAAAGGGATTGCAGCATATGGATGGCAAAACTGCCCTTCAATATGTTCGGTTCCGGCATGATGCCACCTCGGATTTCACCCGTACCGAACGGCAGCGAATCTTCATGACCGAACTGGCCAAGAAGATGCAGAGCACCACTTCGCTCTTCAAAATCCCGGATATCCTGGAAGCGATCGCTCCCTATATCGAGACGGATCTTAGTCCAACCCAGATGTTGAAACTGGCCTCCCTTGGCTTTGATATCCGTGCGAACGAGATAGACCAGCAGCAGATTCCACCGAACAAACTGCTTACCAATGAGCTCGTGGGTTCTGCTCAGGTGCTAGGTGTCGATGTAAGCAAACTCCAGTCCTATATTCAGAAACTGTTTGAAGAAGATGCTGCGTCCTCGGAGTCTCTATCATCAGACGAACAGAACTGAGAATAACAGGCATGAAAATACAGCGATATTGAACAACGCATATTTAAGTTTTACACAACAGAAAAGACGGCCGAAGCCGTCTTTTTTTGTACCTATTTTCTCCATTTAATGCAGCCTTAATGTTTAACAGGTACCCTTATATGATGAACTCCGGTTCCTGGAGGGAGGATTACATGTGAAAAAACCGCGAATCGCAGAATGGACCGAGCTGCGGGGCATTGCCTTTCTGGCGATCGTCATGCAGCATAATATCGCTGAGTATATCTATCGCGCCGATATTGAGCAGCCGGACTCCGTTATGCTGACCATGATTTATCATCTGACCCGCTTTGGTACGCCAACGTTTGTATTTTTATCGGCTGTCATGTTGTTTTACCATCACCGTGACACCAAACCGGACTATCCTCGCTTCATTCGAAAGCGATTTGGCGATATCTATATGCCGTTTGTGGTATGGACACTTATCTATTGGCTTGCTGTGCGTGTGTTCACCCCCACGTTCTGGATTGCTGGCATACCGGATATGCGCAGTCTTGTTCGTGAACTATTTGTACCACAGACGGGATATCATCTCTGGTTTGTCATTATGGTGTTCCAGTTCTATATTCTGTTTCCCCTGTTTTGGAGAGGAGCAAAAGCCATTCAGAGACGTATGCATAACGTCATGCGTTTCACGCCCATGCAAGTTATTGCCGTACTCCTTCTCTTGGCAGCTGCCTTCTACGCCCTGCTTATGAAATGGTCCTACTATAACATGGGGGCTGGACAGAATCACTATCTGAGCCTTGGTCCACGTTGCTGCAATATCGATCCTATTCATGGATCATGTACTGGTTCTACTTTGTACTGGGTGCCGTATGTGCCTGGTCAGTGGATAGCTGGAGGCATTGGACCACGAAGGTACTGCCATGGACGCTCTGTCTGTTTGTAGGGATGTATATATGGCTTGGTTACGACGTGCTGCGTGGGTCCGGGGAAGTGGTTAATCTGAATATCTCCACCTATTTGAAACCAACCACCTTTCTGATCATTATGGCTCAGATGCTTATGTTGTATGGTTTACTTGTATTGATGCGGGGCAAAGAGACACGGTTCCAGCGCCTGTTAGCCTGGATTGGCCGCTATTCGTTTGGTGGATATCTGGTCCATGCCCTGGTGATCTACGCGATCGCTTACGTCACCAGACCGCTTCAGCTCAGTGGATGGCATCTGCCAGTAACGTTGCTATCGTTTCTTGTAACGGTTGGTATGGCCCTTGCAATCAGCTGGGCACTCTCCAAACTTCCCAGCTCACGTTTCACCGTAGGGTTAATGCGCAAACCGCGTTTAACCTCCAACTCATCAGCTGCGGTGAACCAAAGAAATTCACCTGAGCGAACGCCGTCACCCGGCACAACTCGCAGTCCCGGAACGAGTGAACCGGTTTAAAATAAAGAAGAGCGTCCCCTCATGGAGACGCTCTTCTTTATTTTACTTCGCTAGAAGTTGATCTTCCGGGAACAGGTTCCTGGGGACCCGGGGCTGGATGCACATTGCCCTTCTGATTCACAAACCTCTTCAGATCACCCGTTAATTGTTCCTTGAGCTTGTCCACCAGCTGTGTTTCGCTAATACCTTTGGCCTGAGCAATCTCAGCCAGTGACTTTCCTCCCTGAAGCTGCTCGTGCAGTTGAGCAGGAGTGATTCCAATAAACCGGGCAATCTCACCCTTATCTACCATGGAACGTTTGCCATGATGGGCAAATTCACGCCGCAAATCCCGAAGCGGGGTATTGATGACCTTTTTTAACTTGGTATCCATGTCCGCCTTCGTGGCTGCAGCTTGTTCCTTGGTGAGACAACCTTCTTCCACAGCCTGATCCAGACGCTGTGCTAGTGTAGGCTTCAACTTCTGCAATAACTGATCCTCACTAAGTCCCTTACGCTCTTTGGCGATCTGGGACAAAGTCTTGCCGAGTTCCATCTGTTCTTTCAAATCGCGAAGTCCAATGCCAAGCAAGTCTGCCGTTTCACCAATCATGAACAGACCGTGTCCTGCCTGCATGCATGGTTTCGGTGGTTTGCCGGAGGAAGAAACTTGTGACGTATCGTCATGTTCCTCAGTCCGAACTGTTGAATCAGCAAATGCCACATGCCCTGTTGCTGCTGTTATGACTACGGCTGCCAATCCAGGTTGCCATCCATGTTTTCCATTTCAAATTCATTTTTCTGCCGCCTTTCCGATGTCGAAATCCTGTGCCTTCCTAGTTTGAGCCTAAAATCCACTTTTTTATGCCATAAAATACAAAAAGTCATCAATTTTCTCACAAATGATCACAAAAAAACCTATTTTTTTCAGTTTGTTTCCGCTATACTGAATGTAACTTCATGATCTATATCAGTTGAACTAAATATTATTTACACTGACACTACGCTGACAGAATAACCTTCCAATCGCTGTTACCCCCAGATTTTTTTGATCCCTTTTTTCAAGGGAAAAATCCGGTGATAGCGTATGCTTCCGATGGAGCTTTCTTTCAGAAAGCTTTTAGGCGAACGCTTCGCTTTTTCAGGTTTTTTCTGTCCTCTCCGTTATCGTGTAAATGATTATTTCAACTAATATAGTTGAACAGTCCTGGATTACCTTATCGCAGGAAGGACAAGATGTAACGATGCGAAGAGATTGGTTGGATCCGTTTAGATCCGATCTGGAGGTCGTATTTGCTTCAGCGGGACAACTCGTACGGAAATATCCCGAACCCTTGTCAGGACATGCATTGGAGCAACTACATTCGGTTAATCCCCTGTTACGAGACTCGGGACACAGCTACATCGGGTACATCACCCCACTCTGGATGCAACACTCAGATCAACTCCCTCAGAAGAAAGCACATCAATTAAGTACAGCCTGTCTGATTCACATGTTATATTTTCTGAATCAGGACGACGTGATGGATGAACAACCGGAGAATGCGACACTGAAGTTATCCCTGGGTAATCTATACTACATGGATGCACTTCAAGCTTACTCGGAATTATTCGATCCTTCCTCCATGTTCTGGACCTACTTCAGACAATATGTAGTGGATTGGGCCGTGAGTGTTACAGGTGAGCATTCCATTGATTATTTTCAAAAGCATCCCTTGTTGATTGCGCAAAAAGCTACCCCTCTGCTCATTGGAGCCACGGGAGCACTGCTTTTGCTGAATCGGTCCAACCGGATAATTCCGGTATGCTCTGCCATCAATATCACCCTCATGACACTTCAGATGACTGATGACTTCACAGACACGCAACAAGATGCTGTGCATGGAAATTACAACAGCTACCTCTCCCACATATCCGCAGCACTGAAGCACAACTATCCTACTCATCCTCTTAGCGAACGTGTACATGACAATGTATACAATACACAACTCATGAACTCTTACGTTGACATTGCTCATCGCTATAATCGTATATTAACATCGTCTAACTTGGGAATATCGCATCTCGAGGCGTTTGATTCTTATTTATGCAGCACGTTAGTCCAAGCTGTTCAGGACATTACACAACGAAAAAAAGGCTCCTTCAAGGCGGGTTTCATCACTGGATCAGCGAACAACAGTTGGAATTCCGAGCATCGGACGAAGCGGATTCAGTTTAATTTAAATATGAAGGGAATGTTGACGATGATGGTATCAGAGAAAACGTTGCATGAGGATATTATTGAAAAGGCTTGGACTGACGAGCACTTCAGACAACAATTGCACTCCAATCCGAAGCAGGCGCTTCGTGAAGCTTTCGGTATCATAATCCCGGAGCACATTCAGGTACGTACCGTTGAGGAGCAGCAGAATGACTATGTGCTTGTCATACCTCCCAACCCTTCCAAAGTAAATTATGATGTGAATTGCGGACCTTGGCGCAGTTAATTCGGGTGAGTTAAACGGGTAAGGTAAGAAATTGGCGGTAGGAACCAAAAAAGCCGCTGTATGCTTCTGTGAGTTCGTCATTCGACGAACTCGACAAAGATACAACCGCTTCTGTTCCTACCCCTTTGGTGCTTGTAAAGTTGATCTGCCCTTGCATCGCTTCAACAATTCGGAATGTTACCATCATACCCAGACCTGTGCCTTTGATTTTATTGGAGAAATAAGGCTCGCCCAACCGGGAGAGTGCCTCCTCGTCCATGCCTTCTCCGTTATCCCTGACATGCACCTTAATCATGCCATCCTGCTTGTACGCCCATATATCGATCTGCCCTTGTCCCTGCAGTGCTTCAATACTGTTCTTGATAATGTTGATAAAAGCCTGCTTGAACTTCGAGGAATTGCCCCGAATATATAAATCTGGCGGAATGTCGGTTGTGATCTTGCCACCTTCCAGATTAGCCATCGGTACAAGAATGCCTTCAATATGATTGAACTCATCCGAGATATTGAGCGAGATAATATGGTCGAACTCAGGTTTGGCAAAGGTAAGAAAGTCCGTTATGATACCCGAAGCCCGATCAAGTTCCTCCAGTGCAATACGCACATACCCCTTGTTTTTGTTGTCTTCCTGTTCGGTCATAAGTTGCAGGAACCCTCTTGTCACTTGAAGCGGATTACGTACTTCATGGGCAACGGAAGCAGCCAATTCGCTAATAATCTCCATCTTCTCCGAACGCTGCAACTCATTGTTGAACAACTCCAGTTCCTTGGAGTACTCTAGAACTTTGGTATGTTTTTCAGCGAAACGACTTCCGAGAATGGCAATCAGCGAGATCACAAATGCAACCATGGACCATTTCCACCATAACAGATGATACGTCCCACTCCGCTGATAATACCACAACAGTTCAGCCACACTGATCAAGGCAAATGTACCGAATCCTGTTGCAAGCAGCATGGCTTCCCGATTTCGTTGCAATGCTTTGGCGACGGTACCCACCAACAGGATGGTCAGCAGGATGACCAGTACAATGCCAACTACACGCTGTACGAGCAGATTATATAACATATCCCATTGTCCGCCTGAAATAACGTAAATAAATAGGGAAAACACAGCAACAGCTGAATATATGAATTGTATTTTTCGCAGTTTGGTGAAGATACCATGCAGTCCTGGCCCGATAATCTGTTCAAAAAAATAACATAACGCTGGCATGCCCAGCAGCATTGCCAGGTCAAAAACCACAGAATACAGGTCACCATATACCTGATAGAATGTATACAAAAATTGCGAGTATGTGATGATCATTGTGCCGATGGAACCCATCACCATGCAGAGTGAGATCCATAATCCCTTATGGAATTTGCCAAGGAAGAACGTACAGCTCAGCATCGTAATCGCGGTGAAGACAAAGGTCGCGCCCAAAATGACATCAATAAGCCCGTTATGAATATATTTCTCCTGTAACGCCGCATAAGGCCCAGCCTGAACAGTACCCTGTATGCCCAGACGACCTTTCTCATTTTGCGACCATACATAGAGCGTGTCACCCGAATTTTCACTGGATAAGGGCAGCAACACAGCGTTATTGTCATAGTTGTAATGATAGTTCTCGTAGACCTTGCGGTCCTCCAGATAGATCACAATATGATTGCCTTTAATGTTCTCGAATCGAAGGGCTGAACTTTCCTCAGACAATTCAGGGATGGTCAGGCGAGTCCATAAGGAACTCGATCGATCCGTGTTGCTATACTCCAACTTATCAATCCCCTGCTTTTCCCATATCTCGTCTGATCTCTTGACCTCACTTATGAACCCTTGATCGTTAACGTTCCCCCATTTTACTTCCCATCCTGTAATGGATACAGGCTGCTGAATCGCCCCTGTAGTCGCAAAGACTATCCCGTGCGGCATACCTAGAATAATCAATACACTCATCCATAAGATGACGATAGCTTTGGGCACATTTTTCATTCACAGCACCTCAAAGTTCTAATTTTACCTATCTTAGATTCTCTCATTTATCATTCGCCACCATTTGTCACGTCACCTTCTTGAAGTAAAATGAAATTTCACATTTAAGTCGATTTATAGTCTTATTTCCATTTTATTGTTAAAGATATCCGGTTAACCACGCAAGTCTTCGAACTGGTTCACTATCATTTCCCGTTCTTTCTGTTCAACTTGACTGCGGAATTCAAGCCACTGCTCTGTCTCCTCATCATCATAGATGGTCCATATGTCGGAAAAGAGGAAATCCCGCAACTGGACCACTTGTCCGGACCATATGCCGCCTACCCAAAACAAACCATCCGGACGACGGATAACAGTACGGGAGAACCCGGGTGTGGACGCCTTTTGTCCGATACGGATGCGTGTGATCATATTGCCCAATGTGAACCAGTCCACTTGAGATCCCTCCCTTACATATTCAAGCTTTATCATAACATAGGCAAAACAGGAAAAGTTGCAAAAACGGTGGCCGCGATTCAATCCTTTGCTGCGGGTTTAATGGTTTCTCAAAGCAAACAAACAACGCTAAGGAGATGATTGCAATGAATGAGCCACATCGTACCGTTGAGGTAGAACATAAGGATGTCCAGCATAAATCGGATTCAAGTAAGGTCGCTTCCACATTTATTAAATACGCCGCATATATCATTATCTTTTTCGGATTTTTATACTTCCTGGTTAAATATGTATTCCCCAAATTCTAAGGCATTCATATCGTAGCGAACACCCGGGGATAATAAGCTCTGCAAGATTACAATACGAGTGCTTTGGGTAACTACGGGGTAAGAAACTTTGGACAACCGATAATGAAAGGAAGTGTTACTCATGTCTGACAAGCCAATTAGTAACGAAGAGAGTGACCGCTATTATGACCGCTATCAAAGGTCACGCGATATTCCAGCAGAGACGGAAGTTCCCATAGGCGATATGGATACCTTTGATGAAGTCTCCGGCAGACGTATTATAACGGAAGATTCAGATCCGGCACCCGTAGCTGCGGCCGCTATTGACGAACCGGAATTGGATTCACGGTTGGCTGAGACACCGCTGGAGTCTGTACCGGATGCAGACCTTCTGCAACCGAACAGTCCAGTTGATCCAGCCGCCCCCGATCCGGATGCACTGCATGGTACCGATCTGCTTAATGGTGCCGGTGCGGATGCCAAACCGGAGAATGACATTCCACCACGAGTTTAATGGCAGTTAGTTATGACATCCTGAATGAGGAGGTGCATACACGATGAAGGAAAATCACCAAAAGCATGCGCAGGAACCGGACAATCTCGTAACCGAACGAGAGATTGACCCGGACTTTGGACTCTTCACCGAGGACTCCTTCCCCGAAGCGCTTGAGGATGAAGATCAACGTGATGCGGTGGAGCATGCCATTCCCAAAGAGAAGGCTTCTCGCAAGCCCTCTTCGGATGACTAACTGATATCGATCCATAGTAGAAATCAAAAAGATGACGTCTGTTATTTCACAGCGTCATCTTTTTTCGTTACCTCTAGGTTCACTTTACTTGGTATTTCTGTATCATCGCTTTGCGGAAACCTTACCTGCTCCAGGCAGTTTGTGATCCAATCCCGACCACTTTGCTACAATCGCAGTAATGATCAGTGCAAGTCCATTAATGATAAAAATCCAGCGTATCGGCAGCCAGCCACCGAGAACCCCGCCAATAATCGGTCCAGCCATGGTCCCGATCTGGGCCGCGGACTGATTCAGACTAAAGGCTCTTCCCCTGAAACTCGATGCGGTAGCCTGCACAATCATGGCGTTAATGGCCGGATATACAGCCGCAAAGAATAAACCATACACAAATCGCAAAATACCAAAGGCGATATAACCTGTTGTAAAGAATTGCAGAAGATTCCCTACAGCTCCGCCGACCAGTCCAATGATCAGCACTTTACCATATCCAATTCTTGTACCAATCTTGCCCCAACGCGGTGCCATCATAACTGTCGCTACACCCACCGCTGAGAAAATAATACCCGAACTGAGTGAGGCATGATTCGGCTGAACACCCATCTCCATCACATAGACCGTCAATAGCGGCTCCAGAATCATAACGGAGAACGTACATATGCCCATCATGCCAAGCACCGTCATAAACACACGATTCGCTCTCGCTTCACGAATATCATCCATGACATGGGAACGAGCTTTATTCCGATTGAAGTTCTCTTCTTTTACCCAAAAGGTTGCGATGATCGCTGATACTAATACAACAATGGCCGAAAACAAAAATGCATTCCGGTTGCCATAATAGTGACTCACCACGCCACCAATTAACGGTCCAATAATACCACCAGTGGCCCCTGCAGTAGACATAATCCCCAGTGCATAACCGGTCTTCTCTTCAGGTGTATTCGTACCTACCAGGGCAATCGCTGCTGGAACAAACCCTGCAAGCAGACCCTGAAACAGTCGAACAACAATGAGCGAATAGGGGTCCTGCACGAAATAATTGATGAAATACAAGACGGCAAGGCTGTATCCCGACCGAATCAGCATGGGCTTGCGACCGTATTTATCAGCGAGCGAACCCCAGAACGGAGACACAAGCGCACTCGCGAGAAATGTAATGCCGAAGGCAAGTCCGGACCATAACTCCAAGTGATCACGAACCCCCAAGTCAGCACTTAGAAACAGGGGCAGAAATGGAATTGAGATGGAATATGCCGTGCTGCAAAAAAATACACCAATCCACAATATGATCAGATTTCGCTTCCACGAGAAGTTCATATACCCGCACGCCCTTTCCGTTACTGACGCCGGGACTGCCGTGTATTGGAGCGGACGGAACAGACCCGTACGTCCCGATGCGGAAGCATTTTCCTTATTTTACACCCATCATTCCATGAAGGCCATCCCTTGTTCACCACAACTACACGTATTACATTGCCATTCTGTCCGCAAAAACGGTATGATAGTTGGGTAAATATCCAAATATGATTTGGAGAAAATATATCATGCAGAGATGCAAGGAGGAACGTTTTCATGTCTTTACGGTGGAAAAAAACAACCGCAGTATCGCTCGTTCTTGCGATGCTGCTTATCGTCATTAGTGGTTGCGGACGCCCTGCGTCCAGTGCCGAGCAAACGCCGGTGCCAGCCGCACCTGAAGGTCCAAACCCTGTGGCAACCATTGAGATGCAGGATGGTCAAAAGATCGTTATTGAGCTCTATCCGGAGATTGCGCCCAACACGGTGTATAATTTCATCTCCCTTGCGAATAAAGGGTTCTATGACGGCCTGATCTTTCACCGGGTCATTCCGGGCTTTATGATTCAGGGTGGAGATCCGGAGGGTAACGGTTCGGGCGGCCCAGGTTATACAATCAAAGGGGAATTCACATCCAATGGTCATAAAAACCACCTGAATCATACTCGGGGAATCATATCGATGGCACGTAAATCGGATAATCTGGATTCCGCAGGCTCCCAATTCTTCATCATGTTAGCGGATGCCGATTACCTGGATAATTCATATGCCACTTTTGGTAAAGTGACCGGAGGTATGGAAGTTGTCGATGGAATTGCAGCTCAGGAAATTGGTGAAGCTGATAAACCCGTTACGGATCAAGTCATGAAAAAGGTTACGGTCGATACCCATGGTCTGGAATATCCGGAACCGGTAAAAATGCCTTAATGAACAAACAAAAGCTCTGTCCTGTGCAAAATTCGCATGACAGAGCTTTATATATTGGTTTCAATGATAGCGGTTACATATATGACTTTATAAAAAATGACCTCTTCCGGCATCATCCTCAATACATCCATCCCATCAAACGTAACCAGCCGATAATCGCAATCCATAACGGGCAGCTAAAGGCAACACCCCATGCAAGCCCTTTCAGTAAACCACGGTTTACTTCCACGAACAACGACTCCTTTCTCCAGGGAATAGTCGCAGTATCGGTAATAGTATATGATTTTATACTCGATTTCATTCGCCACGCAACCCTTGTTTTCCTGCTTTTGTTCTGCAGTTTCATGGAATGCATTCCGGGAACCTGATATACTATGACTACTGTACGATAAATGGAACCTGATTCATGTTTGGAAAGGAGATTTTCCTATGGCAAAATCCAAAAAACGCCCCCCTGCCCCTAAAGCAGCAGTAGCGCAGGATAAACCTACAACACTGAAAGATCTGCTTAGCAGTGAGGTGCTGGAGAAGCTGAAAGCTCAGGCAGATGAGGCGAAGGCTGCCGAGGCGGCACTTCAAGAGCAGGAACGTCAGCAAGCAGAAGAAGCTCGCCAAGCGGAGCAGAAGCGCCGGGATAACGACTTCGAATATCTGCTGAATAACAGCGCTATGGACTGGAAAAAACATAAGTAAGTATCGGGCATGACCTGAGGGAGTTTCTGACCATCCACATGCCAAAATAATATTACAGCAGACAAATCATGCACATGATCTGCTCACAGAACAGGGCCACCTTGCGGTCCTGTTCTTTTGATATGGACACATATGATTCATCCGTCTTGAGCCGGGTATGTAGAAGTAGAGCGTACAACGATAATCTAACCCATACGGAGGGATCAGAGATGACTGAACAACGTTTGGAAGGAAAAGTCGCGATTGTAACTGGAGGTGGATCGGGTATCGGTCAGGCTACCGCTATTCGTTTCGCCGAGCATGGAGCCAAAGTGTGCATGCTGGATCGTACACCCGAAACTGCAGAGGAAACAAAGCAGATGATTGAAAAGGCTGGCGGAGAAGCGTATGTGATCGAATGTGATATCTCCAAACCGGACAATGTGCAGAAGGCGATCAATCAGGCCGCGGCTGAGGCGGGTAAATTGGATATCATATTTGCCAATGCCGGCATTAACGGAACGATGGCCCCGATTGAAACGATGGAAGTGGAGGACTGGGATCAGACGATGGAGATCAATATGCGCGGAACGTTCGCAACCGTCAAATATGCCATCCCCCATCTGAAAGAACATGGTGGCAGCATTATTATCACCAGTTCCATCAACGGTAACCGGGTCTTTTCAGGAATTGGATTTTCTGCATACGCTTCCAGCAAGGCAGGACAAACTGCGTTTACGAAGATGGCTGCTCTGGAGCTGGCCCGTTATAAAATCCGTGTAAACGCTGTCTGCCCGGGAGCCATTGATACCAACATTGATGATAACACCTACCCGTCCGATGATCTGAAAGAATTACAGATTCCTGTTGAATTCCCTGAGGGTCATGAACATCCACTTAAGGGCGAACCTGGAACGTCGAAACAAGTGGCGAACCTCGTTCTGTTCCTCGCTTCGGATGAAGCTTCTCATGTTACAGGTACACGAATTTACGTGGATGGTGCAGAATCTCTGCTCCGTGGTTAATATATCAATATAAAGCTGGCCCCATTCAGGGGCAACGACGCTAAAATATCCCGCAAAAGATCTGATCCGGTCAGATTACTGCGGGATGTTTTATTTATAAGACGTCTATAGTAATACAACACGACCAGACGCCAGCTACAGGGTATACATCTATACCGCGGAGCTTTCCCCTTTTTCACACGATGCTTCAACCGGTCTGGAATGGCAAAGAGCACGATGTACATCAGCGAGAACAAGACGAGCGCAAGGATCTCTTCCCCAAGAATATACACGGGATACGGACCTAACATATCAAGCACCGAGGGTGTACTTGGTTTATATCTCAAGAACATGTAATTCGCGTCAAGCAGGACATCTACAACGTATACGATTAGTGCTGCGACATTCACAAATATCATCGAACCTGCGACAGATCTCCAGCCAGGTCCCAGCTGTTCCACCCAGGTCATGTAAAGTAGAGCCAGGATGATACAGGCATGAGCGACGAAAAATTGAATGAATCGAAAATGTGCATAACCATAACCGAGATTGGGAGTAAGGATCGCCATCAGAGCTCCCGCAATGCCTGCAAACAGCAGTGCTGAATGTAACAGTCGACTGCGTGTCAGTAGTACCAATGCCGATAATAATAGTGACAAACTGCATAGTTCGAGTGGCAATGACGTCTGCAGGCTCCATACACCGCCATAGAGGTACCAGAGCTGTAACACGATTTCACAGCCGAACATGACACAGGCGAGAACGATCCGCAGTATACGGCGTGCCCTCTCAGACCAGGATTGAAGCTGGTGTCGAAGCAAAAACATCAGTACAATCAATGCTGTAATGAAACTAATGGTTACGATATGTGAAGTGGAGAACAGAATAAATGGCTCTGCATCATACGGGTCCAGCCATGGTGGATACACCATATCTCTCTTCTCTCCTTTACGATGATCTTGGCAACAGTACCTCTCTTTAATGTTAACTTTTTCATTTTGCCATTGAATGAAAAAGCTGTCCAGTTGGAATTCTAAATAAGCATTGTAATTTAAATATCTTTATGTTAAGATAAATCCAGAACCAAAACAAACAAAAAGTTAGTAACTTTCTTAAACGGAAATCATCTAAAATACACTCAAAACTTGTTCAACTAAACTTTTACACGATAACGGAGAAGACAGAAATAACTTGAAGAAGCGGAGCTAAAAGCTTTCTGAAAGAAAGCTGCATCGGAAGCATACACTTCGCCTTTATCCCCGGATTTCCCCTTTCAGAAAGGAATCAAAAAATCTGGGGATAACAGCGATCGGAAGATTGTTCTGTCATCGGAGTATCAGTGTAAATAATCCTTAGTTGAACATATAACCTAACTAGGAGGAATAATTATGCAAATCAAAGGACTTCACCACGTATCCGCGCTAACCGCACATGCCGATCAGAACTATCGTTTCTACACCAATGTCATGGGTCTGCGCCTGATCAAAAAAACTGTCAACCAGGATGATGTGTCCGTCTACCATCTCTTCTATGGCGATGAGAAAGGCAATCCAGGTACAGAACTTACCTTCTTCGAGATTCCGATGGCTGGACAGACTCGTGAAGGTGTGAACAGCATCTCGGCAACGTCACTGCGTGTTCCAAATGATGCGGCACTTACGTACTGGCAGCAACGTTTTGACGAATTCGAAGTACCGCATGGAGAGATTGTGGAACGCGGTGGTCGTGCCACGCTCTCGTTCACAGACTTTGAAGGACAACGTCTGATTCTGGTCTCGGATGAAAACAATGCAGGTGTCGCCGGGGGTAAACCATGGGATCAGAGCCCGGTGCCTGCCGAGTATGGCATTGTTGGTCTTGGTCCCATCCATCTTACGGTAGAAGATGCTTCCCTTACCGCTCCGGTTCTTACCGAACTGCTTGGTTTCAGAGCGAAAGGAAGTTACCCTGCCTTTACTCCCGGTCAGCCTGATGTACTCGTTTTTGAATCTGGTGAGGGTGGTAGCGGCTCCGAGGTACATGTTGAGGAACGTAATGACCTTGCCCAAGAACGTCCTGGACGTGGCAGCGTACACCACGTTGCTTTCCGTGTGGATAATGAGGAAGAACTGAAACAATGGGTGGAACGGGTCCATAACTTCCAATTCCCGAACTCCGGTTTTGTAGATCGTTTCTACTTCCGCTCCCTGTATTTCCGTGAAGCAAACGGTATTCTGTTTGAGCTTGCAACCGACGGTCCGGGATTTGATACAGACGAAGAAATGGAGCATCTGGGAGAATCGCTTGCCTTGCCTCCATTCCTCGAAGGTCGCCGCGCTGAGATTGAAGCGAACCTGAAACCACTGGATACCGTGATCCGCTAATATCCGTAACTGGCATGTAATTCAGCAAAAAGATTTCAATTCAAAACAAAAATAAAACGATGTTCACCAGGCAACGCTGAATACCGGTTACGGTTCAGGAATCCCTGGTGAATCATCGTTTTTTTATGTTTATGCTTGCCTTGCCCCTTCTGTAAGGTGGCAAACTTGCAGATTGTGTTTTACTTCGTCAGATAAGATGTTGTGAGCGGTACAAACAGTGCCGAACCTGGATCTTCAGACACAATCTCGACATAGACAGCGTCTGTACCTTTAACGTCCACATCCAGACTCATCATACCGCTTTCTGGAGTGATATTGAACTTTTTGAGTGTCGCGAGATCCTGATCATAGATATGAATCTCCTGATTTCCTGTTAGCGCGGCAAGTTCCAAGTGTAGCGAAGAATACTTTTTACCCGTATTAATCTGGATGTCGTCCCCTGTTTTGAAGGATCATTATGCAGATAAACATCCTTGTAATCCTTGCCTTTATATGTGGTATCCTTAGGATCTTTGGTGTGCCATGCGGTAGATCCCAGTACGGATGTTCCAAGTGCACTCAGCGTTACCTTTCCGCTGGTTACGGGCGCGGATCCATTCGTTCCACCGATCAGGACGGATGAAGTTGCACTGTCATAATTGATTTCAGTTCCAAGCAGTGTTCCAACCGCACGAACTGGCAAATACGTTGTTCCGTTATACGTGATCGGCAATACGGTCTTGCCGTTAGCATCCTTCGCTGTCACGGTCTCACCATTCAGTTTCAACGTGATTTTGCTATTCAAATACGCTTTGATCTGCTCCAACCCTGTTGCTGCAAGCGCACCTGTCCCGATCCCAAGCGTTAATGTGCCCACCATCAAACCCAGTACAACTTTCTTCTTCATTAAAATCCCCCCTGAACGTAAAATGATTTGTCCTTTATACATTTAAACGACTAAAGTGATAATGTCAATTGTTTACTGCATTTTTAGGACATAGTTCCTATCTGTGGGCAGCACAAAACGAGGCTGTATGTCCCAATTTTTTTCAGCCTCGTCCTATTCCCGGCTGCCCGTCAAGGCAGCAAGCTAGATATTCTTTGCACATGTTTATCTGGCAGAACTCCGCTTTTTCAAGAGAACTGCCAACCCTCGTCACCCCAGTGGGGTTACACGACGATATCAATCAAAGGATTCATAATATTCTTCCTCATACACTTCCATGCTGTATTTCACATTAGAGGCTTTCCACTCGCCATCCTGATACTCATAAGCGAATGTCAGATCACCCGCGTATAGAGCCGCACCGTAAGATCCTGCTGCGGATACGACGAGTTGACCATTTTCCACGCTGTAATAGGTTACTCCACCGAATTTCAACTCTTTGTTATATACGCCGCCATTCGTATCCTCTTCAATACGCAAAGGTTCTGCTGGAACGCCATCAACAGCGACATCCACATCCACACGATCTGCGCTAACCGCAACTTTCGATGTCACATGCTGTTTCGCAATTTCGTCCAGAGATTGCATCTTCATCTCTTCCAGCGTTACCCGATCAATGATACGTGCTTGTCCCAAATAAATGCCTGTTCCATGACCTTCCGTGTACAAAACAACAATCTCTTTCTGGCCGTCTCCATTCAGATCCAGTTCGTGCACTTCGGGTTTGTACGACCCGCCTTCTCCCTGCCAATCCCTAAATTCTCTTGTCTTGCCGTCCACTTCCAAAATCATGCCGTTGTATATATATCCTGAACCCTCCTCTTTCATCGGGTATAATCTGACGTTCTCATTCTCTGGAGCTACCGAAACGTATTCCTCTTTCACGGGGGTCGATTCCTGTGTTGTCTTTGCTGCATCATGCAATTTATCTATATTGGAAGCCTCAACCGCTGCGGTCTGGCTGGATTGATCATCTATATTAAGCTGTTTTTGCGATTCATTCATGGTTCTGGCAGCCGAAGTTGTACTTATCGTAGCCACCGCCAAAATAATCATCAGCAGGATACCTGTCCAAGTTTTCAATATACTGGGCTCCTTTATCTGGTGTGATAATCCTATTATATCTTCATTTATCGCCCGCAAGTTGCGAATTTGTTAATCTTTCATAAAATAATCTTTACAAATTTCCGTTTTCACGAAAGAACGTTCGGTTTTAACCAGAATAAGCAAATTCTCATGCCAAAAAGATTCTTAAAAAGCAAAAAAAATACCGAACACAGCTTAAGGCTGCATCCGGAATGCTTTGGTTTTGTCCAATAACCGATCGGTTAATTGTCTCAGTTCTTCAGCCGAGGATGAAATCTCCTCCATGATGGCTGTCTCTTCGTGTGCGGCATCCATGATTCGTTTCGCCTCATCCGAGAACGATCCGGCTTTCCCCTGGATCTTCTTCACATGACCATGGGTTTGTTCCACCCGTCCGGTCTGCTCTGCGATCTTGGAACCGATATCATGTGCACCCTTCATAAATACTTCCACCGTGCCTGTCAGTTCGTGCAGCGTCTGATCCACAGAGATGGTCCGCTCCGATTCATTCACCACGAGACCATGCTGCTCATGAGACAGTTGCACCGTCTCTCTGATCCGCTGCTGCACACGACTAATCAGCTCATTAATACGATGTACCGATTCCTTACTCTCGTCTGCCAGCTTGCGGATCTGCTGCGCCACGACTGCAAAACCAGAACCTTCCTCGCCAGCGCGTGCAGCCTCAATGGAAGCATTCAGGGCAAGCAGCCCTGTTTCCTCAGCAATATTTTTGACAGACTGGGTAATGACCTCGATATCGGAAGCTTCCTTCTCCAATAGCAGCATGATGTCGCGTGAACGATTGTGCGACTCGGCCAGCTCGTCCATGCCTTTCATCAGCGATGAGAAGGTCTGTTTGGTATGATCGACCGATCGTTCCATCTGACCGGACATCTCCGTCATGTCCATGGACTGACCATGCATACGCTGGAAATCGTTCAGCATCTCATCCGCCGTGATTAGAGATTGATGGGAGGTAACCTTCTGCTCTTCTACCCCTACCGCAATATGATCCACCGCTTCAGACATCATCTCGATCTGCTCCGCAGCTTGGGTAATCGCTTCACTAAGCGACTGTGCATTCTGTGATGTGGTTCGTGTGCTATCCGCGATATCGTTTACAATACTTCGGAGATTAGAAACCATTACACGGAAAGCATCATATAATACCGTAAGTTCATCCTGTGTACGCCGCTGCGGAATCTCTGTTGTCAGATCGCCGGATGAAACCTGTTGCGCCGCACGAGACAGATGAACAATCGGACGAGTCAGCCAGCGTGAGGCAAACCACCCGAGAATTCCGTTCCAACATACCCCCATGATCAGGATAATCGATATGTATACCCAATTCGGAATATCTAACGTAATCCAGTCTTTGACAAAAAATATAAAAAAGCCGCTAGTTCCGTACGTAATAATCGAAATCAGTACCAGACCTGCGACAGTCTTTGCTCCTAAAGTCCATTTCATGTGCACACCCCGTAGTCCTTTTTCCTATTTTACCAATGAAGTACCAAATTTCATGTGATATACATCACTGAAAACGTTCTATCCGCCCCATATTTACCGTTTATGCATGACCTCTCTACCATGAAGCGCATAATATATAAGACAAGCTTAGCTGCCCCTCCTTTCTCATAAAATTGAATAATATTCCATTTAATATCCCTAATTTTATTTATTATCGGCACAAGAGGCCAAATGATTTAGATTGGCATCCATTTTGCTTAAATGATATACTGAGTGCGCTTCGGCATAGCCGGAGCTGACCTATTTATTGGATGCCACTGGAGGCGAACGAAATGTCTACTATGTCCACAAGGACGGAGAAAGATTTTATCGGTGAAAAAGAAATTCCGGCTTATGCCTATTACGGCATTCAGACGGTGCGGGCCGTGGAGAACTTCCCGATTACCGGCGTTCCGGTACACCGGGAGCTGATTACAGCTCTGGCTGCGGTGAAAAAAGCAGCGGCAATGACGAATATGGAACTGAAAATGCTGCCAAGCAAAATTGGCGAAGTGATCGTCATGGCAGCTGAAGAAATGATGAAAGGCCATCATCTGGATCATTTTATTGTAGACTCCATTCAGGGCGGTGCAGGCACCTCCATGAATATGAATATGAACGAAATTTTGGCCAACCGCGGGCTGGAGCTGTTAACCAAAAGCAAGGGAGACTACTTCCATTGCAATCCCAATAATCATGTCAACATGTCCCAGTCTACCAATGACGTGGTCCCTACAGCACTGCGCATTGCGGCGTACCAACTGTCGGAGACGTTACTCGCTACCATGAAAAGACTACAGGATGCGTTCCATAAAAAAGAAGAGGAATTCAACGACGTAGTCAAGGTTGGCCGTACCCATCTTCAGGATGCTGTACCTATTCGTCTTGGACAAGAATTCGGTGCTTATGCCCGCGTCATCGGACGGGATATCGAACGTCTTGAATTCGCCAATCGCCGGCTTCTCACCATTAACATGGGTGCAACCGCGGTAGGTACAGGACTTAATGCGAAACCCGAATATATCGTGAAGGTTACGGAGCACCTTTCTGATGTTACCGGCCTCCCTCTTCAAACAGCTGAGGATCTCGTGGATGCAACGCAGAACACGGATGCCTATCTGGAACTTTCAGCGGCGCTGAAAGTATGTGCGGTCAGCCTGTCCAAGATCTGTAACGACATTCGCATGATGGCCTCAGGTCCACGTGCAGGATTCAACGAACTACTCCTGCCACCGCGTCAGCCAGGATCGTCCATTATGCCGGGCAAAGTCAATCCGGTAATGGCAGAAGTGATTAACCAGGTATCCTTCCAGGTGATGGGGAATGACCATACCATCTGCATGGCATGTGAAGCTGGTCAATTCGAGCTGAATGTCATGGGCCCGGTTATTGCGTTTAACTTGCTGCAATCACTGAAAATCATGAATAACGGGATTGATGTGTTTACACGTTATGCGGTTGAAGAGATGGAAGCTAACCGAGAGCGCTGCGAATTAATCATGAAACAAAGTTTCAGTGTGGTTACGGCGTTGAACCCACACTTAGGTTATAATGTGGCGGCTTCCATTGTGAAGGAAGCGCTCAAAACTGGACTTACCTTGCAAGAGATCATTCTGGAACGCGGACTGCTGACCCCGGAAGAACTGGAAGAGATTCTTCATCCGGAGCAGATGACCACACCAGGCATTGCCGGAGAACACTTCCTGCGTAATATGGAACGTTTGTAGGAACTCAGGAAACCTAACACAGCAACCATAACACCAATAATGTAACAAGACCCCGCAGACCGTTATCCGGTTCGCGGGGGTCTTGTATTCAGAGATGATAAGATAGATAGCAGCTATTCAATCCATTAAGCCCATCGTTTACGCTCCAAGGAAGGTAGTATCTGAAGTTCCTCCCTGTACTTGGCAACCGTTCTGCGGGAGATGACAATTCCCTCCTCGGCAAGCAATGTGGTCAACCGACTATCCGAGTAAGGCCGCTGCGTCTGTTCCGTGCGAATGATTTCTTTCAATCTTCGTTTCACCGCTGATGCTGATGTTTTATCCCCTGACGTTGTACTGATTCCCGAGGCAAAAAAAGCTCTGAGTTCATATACACCATAAGGAGTATGAATGTACTTACCACTAACGGCACGACTTACCGTTGATTCATGCATGCCAATGTTCTCTGCAATCACAGCCAGATTCAGCGGTTTTAGCGCGGACGGGCCTTTCTCCAAAAAGGACCTCTGCTCTGCCATGACAGCCGCCAGCACACGCACTAATGTCCTGCGCCGCAGGTGTACACTACGAATGATCGCCCTCGCCTCTGCCGCGCGAGTAGACCATATCTCATCAGGCGCCTTTTCCCTGATCCAGCGAATGCACGCTTCGTTCATCGATACACGAGGGTTACCTGCCGCATGCAGGCTAAACTGGGCCTCACCGTTACACAGCCCGACAATGGCATCCGGAATAATATAATGTGGACGTTCCGTACATCCGATGGATCGACAGGGCTTGGGGTCAAGACCTGTAATATAGTCATAGGCAACCTGAGCGTCCCGTGAAGTCAGGCCTAATCGACTCCCTGTTCTGCCTGGGTGAAAAGGAACCAGTGCTTCCAATCCCGCTTCCACCATTTGCTCCGCATGAAGGGCAGCCGATGGATCACGTCGGATCTGCAGCAACAGACATTCCTGCAGATTTCGTGCTCCTACCCCAGCAGGGTCCAGCGACTGGAGAAGCTCCAGTCCTGCTGTAACCTCGCTCATCGGAAACTCAAGCGCTGCTTGCACCTCTGCCAGTTCAACCGTCAGATAACCATCATCATTTACACATCCTGCCATATATACTGCCATATGTTCCAATTGTTCTGGAAGTGTCATTACTCGAATTTGCGCAATCAGCAATTGTTCCAGTGTAGGTTCTTCACCTTTCACCTGAAGCAGCGGATCATAGGAATCATACCTGCGTTGGTCCATTCGCCGCGGAATCCGGGCGAGGGGTACAGCGGGTTCTTCCAGCTCAAGAATTGGATTTTCCTCCGCCGCATCAAGCAAGTAACGAGTCAGATCCTGACCGGACATGGTTAGCAAATGAAAGGATTGTTTCATCTCCGGCGTGATGGACAGCCGAATACGTTGTTCCTGCACCAACTGAACACCTAACATCCGTTTCCCTCCTTATGCCTAGCTGAGTAATAAGCGTTTGTTTTTATACGAACAAAAGGATTTGCAGGGATAATAGCATACTATTCACGCGATTGTAAGAGGAATCCCGTCCGATCATGAGTTTCTGTCTAGTATTTCTCCGATACCAGCTTCGCTTGTGTAAAGAGCAGCAGATAGTCTCTTCCACCCGCCTTCGAATCCGTGCCTGACATGTTAAATCCGCCAAATGGATGCGTGCCTACCAGTGCGCCGGTACATTTCCGGTTGAAATACAGATTACCCGCGAAGTACTCGCGTCTGGCCTGCTCCAGATGTTCACGATTACGCGAGATCACCGCACCGGTCAATCCGTAGTCGGTATTATTGGCGATATCCAATGCGTCCTGGAAGGATTCTGCTTTGATAAATGCCAGCACGGGCCCAAAAATTTCATCCTGAGCAATCCGGGCTTTGGGGTCCACATCGGCAATGATGGTTGGTTCAATGAAATAACCTTCAACGTTACCTGTACCGCCACCATGCACAAGACGCCCCTCACCCTTGCCGATTTCAATATATTCCGTGATCTTTGCATATGCCTTGTCATCAATAACCGGCCCGACCTGACTGCCCACTTCAAGCGGACTGCCCATCGTCAGCCTCTGTGTCCGTTCAATCACCTTTTGCAATACTTCATCATATACATCCTTATGAATAATGGCACGGGAGCACGCTGAACATTTCTGTCCCGAGAAACCAAATGCCGAAGCGGTAATGGACTCTGCCGCGAGTTCCAGATCACTGTCACTGTCTACGATGATCGAATCCTTCCGCCCATCTCTGCAATAACGCGCTTGATCCACTTCTGACCTGGCGCTGTACGTGCTGCACGTTCATTAATTCGCAGTCCAACATCCCGGGAACCGGTGAAACTGATAAACCGGGTAAGCGCATGATCCACCAGATAATCGCCCACTTCACTGCCTGGTCCAGGCAAAAAGTTCACCACGCCATCCGGCAGGCCCACTTCTGCGAGCAGCTCCATAAACTTCGCGGCAATTACCGGAGTTGTGCTGGCGGGCTTTAATACCACCGTGTTGCCGGACACCAGTGCAGCCGAAGTCATGCCTGCCATAATCGCCAGCGGGAAGTTCCAAGGCGGAATGACAATACCCACGCCAAGCGGGATATAACTCAGTTCATTATCTTCGCCTGCAATCCGTACAAGGGGTTGCGGTTCACTCAGTCGCTGCATATCGCGTGCATAGAATTCCATGAAATCAATGGCTTCCGCTGTATCCGCATCGGCTTCCGGCCAAGTTTTGCCGGCTTCATAGACCATCCATGCGGAGAATTCATGCTTGCGACGGCGCATGATGGCAGCGGCTTTGTATAGATAACGAGCCCGTTCATTCGGGTCCGTGTGTTTCCATGTGTGGAATGTCTCCGCCGCTGTCTGAATGGCCTTTTCGGCCAATTCCCGATCTGCCTGGTGGATCGTTCCCACAATCTGATTCTTGGCTGCAGGGTTCACGGACGTTAACGTGCGGCTGCTTGTTATTTTTTGCCCACCAATAATAATCGGGTATTCCTGCCCAAGTTCAGCTTCTACCTGACGAAGTGCGTCTTCAAATGCTTCCTGGTTCGCCTGGACCGCAAAGGGTGTGAATGGTTCGTTAACAAAAGGGATATTCATGAATGATTCCTCCTTCAGGATGTGGGATTCGCTGGCTGCTCGCCTGAATTGTTTTGCATGATACTCATCACCCAATATATGTAGCAAAATCCGTGCCAACTCCGGGTGGAACCAAAATATTTTTCTTATTAAATTTTCATAAAAAAAAATAGTAGAGCCTCGCCAAATCTGGCACGCTTCTTGCTCTATTAAGGGATACACAAGCATGATTCAACCAAGCCTGAATCGAATGATGCACAATGCTGAAGGAGGAAACGAAAATGAGTGTGGGAACGGAACTATATCGCAAAACCTTATTAACCGTGGCAGGCAACAAAGCCGTAGAGAACCTGTCCATCAAATATGGCAAGAGGCTTGCAGGCAAGTTTATTGCAGGAAATACCCTGGAAGAAGCGCTCGAAGAGATCCGCATACTTAATACTAAAGGCATCATGGCAACGCTCGATCATCTGGGCGAAGGCATTACCCGCCTGAGCGAAGCGGCATTATACAGGGATGAGTATGTACGACTGGTGGAAGGCATTGCACGTGAAGGGGCAGACTCCAACGTCTCGCTGAAACCAACCCAGATGGGCCTTGCCCTGGACCCGGAAGAAGGCTATCGAAATATCCGCACCGTTGCTACACAAGCCAAATTGCATGATCTATTTGTCCGAATTGATATGGAGGATAGCCCGTTCACTCAAGCCACGCTGGATATCGTTCGAAGACTGCACGCTGAGGGATTAGATAATACAGGCACCGTATTGCAGGCCTACCTTCATCGTACGGAGGAAGATACACGCGATATGATTCGGGAAGGCATCCGGCTTCGTCTGGTGAAGGGTGCATACAAAGAACCCGCATCTGTTGCTTATCAGAATGCTTCCGAAGTCATCCATCAATTTAAAACGATGATTCGCCATCATCTGGATCAGGGTGTGTACACTGCGATTGCCTCGCATGACGATCACATCATTAACTGGACAAAACAATACGCCAAGGATCGGGGAATCTCGCCGGATGCCTTCGAATTTCAGATGTTATATGGTCTGCGCATGAGTGAGCAGGAACGCCTCGCCCAAGAAGGTTATCGTATTCGCTGTTATGTACCTTACGGCACCATGTGGTATCCATACTATACCCGCCGTTTGGCCGAAAAACCAGCTAATCTCTGGATGGTCGTTAAGAACATGTTTCGTTAAACGATGATAACCATGCTCTCCTGTGTTCGGGGGAAGCATGGTTATTTGGTCTGTAGACTGAATCCTCTTTCTTTAACACCAGATCCACCCATATGTCTAAAATTCAAGAAACCTCAAATTGAAATGTCTAATATAATAGACACTTTCCTGTACCTATTCATCACGTTTCATGCCCCACGCTCCTCTTTCATTTTGTCTGAATACCCTATTAAGCCAAAATACAAACGTTATGTTTTGTAACATGAATACTACTCAGAACCTTTAAAATCACCGCAGAACACAACACATCTCTTCATTTGAATTGGATGTAATCGTATACATTCAACGGCAAAACCTTATTTATAACGTTCAACCTCCCAACCTGCACAACGGATGTCAAAAAATATATACACAGCTACATCGGAACGTTATAATATACATAATTTCACATTATTCATTTTGCCTAAGTCTATGCTGCAACCGAGGTGATTCTGATGAGACATTTACTACCTGAGCTGAATGCTTTGTTACGAACCGATATGTGTATTCTCGATGAAGCCCTCTATGACGAAGACATCCTTCAGTCCATACCGCCAGAACTCCATATGGGTACGGACAGACCTGTCTTTATACGCTGTAATACAGAATACGCCTGGTTGTACAGCCAACCTGATAAAACAGTACCATCCGGCCTTCTTCCCGTGCCTGTTGTCTCTGCTTCAACCGAACTTGCCGAAGTGATCCCGTTGTTTGCCACAAGCCCTCTTCTATTAATAAAGAATGATCAGGGAGAATATGAGGGATATATCTCCGTATCCGATGTTATGCAAGCCATGTTGCAGGCGCATCGCCTGATAGAAGCCTATTTCGAGACCACACTGGAGACAGCGGGTTCAGCTCTGACATTAATTAATGAGGACGCCAAGGTGGCCTACTGGACAACTGGTGCGGAGCATGTTTTTTCAATCAGCAAAAAAGACATCATCGGCCAACCCGCAGCGGACTTTTTCCCTCCGGATCGGCTACAGTCTCTCAAGACGTTGTATACAGGCGAAACGGTCTATCGCAAACAGCATCAGCCACGGCCCGACCTGTTCGCCCTGATTAATGCTCGTCCAGTCCAACTGGATGGACATATTGTAGGTGCAGTTGCGGCCGAAGTGGATATAACAACCGAGATCCGATTACACCAGGAGCTCTTACACATGACATCCAAAGTCCAGCATCTGGAGAAAGCCGTTGCCCGGCGGCCCGAATCAGATCCATTTGCCAGAATCAAGGGCAGCAGCATGGTCATCAAGCAATGCCTGGAGACCATCCGCAAGATCAGTACCACCTCAGCAACCGTCCTTATCCTCGGAGAGAGCGGCACAGGCAAGGAGTTATTCGCCAAAGCCATTCATGATCTTCGTGAATTGCAGACTGCACCGTTCATCGCTATTAACTGCGGGGCCATCCCTGCTTCATTGTTTGAAAGTGAATTATTCGGCTATGAGAAAGGTGCGTTCTCGGGCGCAGATCCCAAAGGCAAAAAAGGCAAGATTGAGCTTGCCGAAGGGGGACTCTTTTTCTGGATGAGATCGGTGAGATGCCATTGGAATTGCAAGTGAAGCTGCTTCGGGTGTTGCAGGAGAAGAGTTACTTTCCTGTGGGGGAACGCGTATGAAACAGGCCGACTGCCGGATTATCGCAGCAACCAACCAGAACCTGCTCAGCATGATTGCCCGCAATCAATTCCGTGAGGATCTATATTATCGTCTTAACGTCATCAATCTCATCATCCCTCCTCTGCGCATGCGCAAGGAAGATATATATGAATTAACCCAGACGTTCCTCCAAGAATTCTCATTGCTCTATAACCGTCATATTGAATTGGTTCCACCCGAGGTGTTCAAGTTACTGTTCCAGTATGATTGGCCAGGCAACGTACGTGAATTGCGAAATGTGATCGAACGCCTGACCATTCTGACGACTGATGGTGAGGTGAAGCAGGAATACCTGCCTGATACCCTTACTTCCCTTACCATGCAAGAACCGTCCGAAGTTCAACTGACAGGAATTCATGCACATGCCCACAGCGAAATTCAACAAAGTCAGGGCGAATCAGATCACTCGAACGATCCCGAAATCGGCTCCAACGTTACCTTCCAGCAAAAATTGGACACCTATGAGGCCCAACTCCTAATTCAATATCTGAAAGCAGCAGGTGGGAACAAACGAACACTCGCCAAACAACTCGGCATCTCCAGGGCCACGCTCTATAATCGCATGAAGAGGCTTGGTCTGTGACCAGCCTCCTCTTGTCGTTATGATCAGTATGATGAACGAATGGGGAATCCTACAAAATCCGCGCCAAACGGGTCAGCGCTGTTCTGAGATGGCGATAGAACGTCGCCCGACTCATGGAACACGTCTGGGCTGCGGCAGTTGGATTGCCAGCATGCGTCCAGTAGGCCGCGTATAACAGCTTCTGATCCTGTGGAGACAGGCCATGAACTCTGCCTTCCAATAGATCCATGACATACCGCTGTAACTGGATCCCATCCCTTATTCCTGTAACCCTGCCCGCATATTTCTGCAATTCTCCCGGAGATCGAAGATCCCCGAGCATCTTGCGAACATCCTGTTCAGTCCAGATCAGATCATCTACTTCCGTTGTTTCCGGCTGTATCCGATTCTCTGTTGATTCCGGATCAAGCAGAGACATGACCCACTCTCCGAATTGTCCACTACGCAAGTCCAAATCAAGTACGTCCGCCTGGTCTTCATATCTGTCACAGACACGAGTGCGCGTTCTTCGCATCCGGAATCCAATACTTTGCAAAAATAGTTTCAGGTGAGGGTTCGTTGCAACGAGTATGGCTCGCGCACCATCACCCAGCAGGGACAACCGGTCCAGTGCCATGTATCCTACCAGTTCTTCTCGTGTATAACCTGGCACATCATCTCTTGCCGCAGCCAGCAAAGCAAAGTGTGTATCACTCTGATCCGGATCACTCTCAAGCTCCTGTGGCGTGAAGCATTCTTGCATCTCATTTGGAAAATATTTCAGGAGCAGCTGACTGCTATCCCTATGTACAAGCACTGTGATAAACATGGCGATCGTCTCGCCGAGCTTGTCACGCATCAATACGATCCCTTCGGGATAACGTTGTGCCAGTTCATCCAGAAAGGGGCCATAGGATAATGCCTGCCATGGTTCCACGCTGTACTCGCACCATTGCTGTAACAAACTCTGTAGAACTGGCAGATCCTCGCTTCTCATCGGTTCAAGAGGCGAGAACAAGGAATCACGGGACACGTCCGCGTACTTGCGGTGTTGAAGCATGGATTCCTGACAGAGCAACAGCATCTTCCGAGCGATCTGACGACGCTCAAATGGCCCCGCCTGTTCATGCAGCGGTTTCAGTAACTTCGCAATTTTGATACGCATGCTCTGCAACCGATGTGGCTCACGCTGACGGAAGTCTCGTAGCAGATGCACCCTGGCCATATCATGCAGGGCAAGACCATCCGGGCCGGAACGGATAAACGACATCTGTCTCAGTGTATGGTACTCTTCTTTCGTCACGTTCATATCCAGTACGGATGATAATAACTCCTGATTGGCTGTCTCAAGCAGTGTCAGCACCTCCACCATGGGATGCAGACGAGAAGTGGTCAGTTCCAATAACAATCGAGCACTGATCATGTGAGACAGTTCAGCCCATTCGGACTGCGGAAGATTTCTCCTCTGATCTGCCGCTTCTACAGCAAGGGCCAGACCGAGTGGATGTCCATCGGTCATTCTCGTAATGGTACCTGCCATGCCCTGATTCAGAGACCCTGCCACCGTGATATATTCCGTAATCTCATCAACTGTGAAATGTTGAAGCCTCATCGGTATAAATCGCTGATGCAATCGGGGATGTGTTCGCCAGGTGGACACCAATTCCGGGCGTGATGCAAGAATGACAAGTATGCCTCTTATCGGAAGTTTGGATATGAAGACTTCCATAAACCAACTTTCCAACAGAGCCAGCTCTTCATAATTATCCACTGCCAGCACCATTCTCTTCTCGATTGATGTATCTTTCAGCAGACTCATGGGCCGAGGGTATTCTGAACGATCCAGTGTTTCCAATCTCAGTGTAGAGGACAAATAATCCATAAAGACGGAAGGTGTCGTCCCACATGATCTGCCATCCATCCAGATCGCCGTCGCACCTCGATCCCGAGAGACAGATAACATCTCTGAAAGCAAGGAAGATTTACCAATGCCTCCCATACCCGTAATTGAAAATATGGTCAATGGGGCTTCCGGATGATTGAACCACCGCTCCAGTATCGTCAGTTCCTTGATTCGACCAACGAAACGTTTGCCATCCTCAACATATTTGTCGTATTGTGCCTCACTACTGTTTCCCATATATGTCCTCCGTACTAGATACTGGTACTTTAAATATACAATATGTCCTCTCAAAAATGAGACTATATTGAGACGCGCAATCGCATGTGAAGTGATAGAATCTTGTTAAAAGCCAATTTATTGGAAATATTCAATCCAGCGGACATGGAAACGTATAACAAGGTATACATACACGCCTCCGCGCTACTTCTCGTCATGTGTCATTCCGCCAATCAAGCTACAATTACCCTGTCATAAGCATTTACTGATCTCGAATTCATGCTTCCCTTTCAAACCCTACTACCAGCCCGATATTCCAGGAAAGGCGGATTTGTGTGAGAATAAACCTCGATATCTGTAATCTGAGCGGACAACTCGGAATCAATCCCGAACGACTTCATGAGTGGCTACAGCAAAATGGCGTTTCAACCACAGCCAATGAAGCAGAACCGGAAGGACGCCCCGACCGGTCTTCACCCCCGTATCGGTTGGCTGCTCCGTCTTCCTTATCACTGGCACCAACCTCCGGTCAATCGAAGCTCTACAGGGGCCGACGCTCCGCATCCCCCTGCAACGCTTGCCTGCTTCATTACACCATACCCGGCGGATAAGCAAAAACTGTTAGACTGTGCACAAAGTAATGTAAGATCGATGCACAGTCTGTCTTACATCCCTTTCACCTCATCCAGAGGATTGCCACTGTCCATTCTCGATCATCGTATGCGCGAGCAGTGCCATCTCCAGACAGATTCTTCTCCCTTGATCCATGTAACCTGGCCCCATCAGTTCTTCCAGCTTCTCCAGTCGGTTGTACAACGTTTGCCGATGAATAAATAACTGGGCAGCTGCATCCCGTTTGGAACCAAAGTTCTGAAGGTAAGCATCCAACGTCTCTACCAATCGCAGGTGATGTGTCTGATCATGTTCAATCAACACACCCAGATGATCCTGGACAAAGGGTTGCAGAAAGGACTGGGGTAACGCTTTTAACATTTGATATATACCCATACGTTCGTAAAAGTGAACATGTTCCATCCGATCTACTGATCTCGAAACTTCAATGACCTGATAGGCCTCCTGAAGGCTCTCCGGCAGGCTGGTGAGACGACTGCGTAACTTGCCGAATCCGACATGAATCATAACCTGCTTCAAGTTACGACTGGCAAACCGTTTCACATCCAGGGCGACCCCCTCCAGCAATCGCAGCAGTTGATTCCTTGCAGCCGCCGATACTGCTTCCTTCGCACAGCACAGATATACCTGGTTGTTCTTCAGCATAATCAGGCTGGGCAGATTGTTCTTCTTCAGCAGGGAACGAAGCAGGACAAGTACATCCTGATGATTCGCTTCCATTCGCTCCCGGCCGGTGCCTTTCAATCGATGTTCAATCTCGATGACCCCTCCTGCAAACCAGTAATGCCCCTTCACCAGCAAACGAAGCCCCATCCGTGTCTGAGCCTGTTCCTCCTGATGGATGTTGCCATTCATCAGGTCCTGGATTAGTTCATTCTGATTGCGGACCATCTTCTCTTCAAGAAACTGGGAACGAAGTGTGAGTGCTGCGGCTGCCTTCGCTGTATAATCAAGCAACAGCTTGAGATATTCCACAGGAGCCGCGGGATGCACAATCATGCCTACCGCTGAAAATACCTGACCGAAACAGACGACAGGATGGCACAGCAGAACTCTCTCTTCATCCATATGGAACCATAATTCGGTATCTGAATCATTCAAATCCAGATGTTCTACCTCTTGCTCATACCAGGTATAGATGGATTGTTCCATCTCCGGAGCCAGTTCAGGTACAAAGCTGCCCGGCTCCATGGACGAAATGTACACCACTGGTCTTGCAGCATACTCATGCAGCAGATTCAGCACAGCAGACATATCTGTACTCTGTAATGTTCGTTGCTGAAGCTGACGGGAGTAAGCTTCCAGGCTTTTTAGCAGCTGGTGTTGATGATTAATGAGCAAAGCGTGAATATCCTGTGTGATCTCGACAAAACGGACCGGTTGCTCAAATACGATCAGTGGAAACTGGTGTCTGTCCGCCAGTTCGATCAGTTCTTCCGGGATTCCGTATATGCTGGTACCAAATTCCACACATAACCCCGCTGCCTCACTGCCAATGAGCTGCAGCAGATACTCTTCGCGACCTTCTTCCGATTGAAGCCACAGTCCAGTGGATAAAATAAGGTCATGGGGACTTACAAATGGAGATACATTCGTAATCTCAAGCACATGAACCCATCCTACCTGACGATTCACGCCATCCTTCCCTGCCGCTAATCGCGCTCGGCCAAATATCGGACGTGCAAGGATATCTTTAATCGTAAACACGCGGTCATTTTGCAATGGCAATCCCTCTTCGTGTTATTTTTTCTTACATTATAATCCATGGACAAATGTCCTGAACAGTCTTTTTCGACAATATGTTGAGTGATATCTCCAAACAATAGACATCAAGTAAGGTGCAAAACGAATATCCAGGTCATAAACTTGTAGTATAAGCTAACAACCAATAAATGGACGAGGTGCATGGTGATGAGAATCGGAATTCCCAAAGAAATCAAGAATAATGAGAATCGTGTAGCAATGACTCCGGCCGGGCTGCCGATTTCATCAGAGCCGGTCACCAGGTGATGATTGAGCAAGGCGCAGGGATTGGCAGTGGATTCACGGATCATGAATATCAAGCTGCGGGCGCAGAGATTCGATTGGATGCCAAGTCAGTGTGGAGCGAGGCCGATATGATCATCAAAGTGAAAGAACCGCTTGCCAGTGAATATGAATATTTTCGTCCGGGGCTGATTCTGTTCACCTACCTGCACCTCGCAGCGGAACCGGAGCTTGCCAAGGCGCTTATCGCAAGTCGGGTAACAGCCATCGCCTATGAGACGCTGGAGGTCAACAGTACGCTGCCCCTGCTAACACCCATGAGTGAAGTTGCAGGCCGCATGGCCTCTCAGATTGGAGCACAGCTGCTGGAGAAGACCGAAGGTGGCAAAGGCATTCTGTTGTCTGGTGTACCGGGTGTCAGTCGGGGGAAAGTGGTCATCATTGGCGGCGGCACGGTAGGTACAAATGCAGCCAAAATTGCCATTGGTCTTGGCGCGGATGTGACTATCCTCGATCTGAATCTGAATCGTCTGCGCCAGCTGGATGATATCTTCGGCAATCAGATCCACACGCTGGTATCCAGCCCGTCCAACATTGCAACGGCTGTTGCGGCGGCAGATCTGTTGATCTGTGCGGTGCTGATTCCGGGCGCCAAGGCGCCAACGCTTGTCAGCGAGCAGGTGGTGAAGACCATGGCACCGGGTTCGGTCATTGTGGATGTGGCGATTGATCAAGGTGGAATTGTTGAGACCATTGATCATATCACGACCCACGATGAACCGACCTATGTGAAACATGGGGTCGTGCATTACGCGGTGGCGAACATGCCGGGCGCCGTGCCGCGTACGTCCACGGTGGCGCTGACCAATGCCACCATGCCTTATGCGCTGCAGCTGGCCAACCATGGTGCAGCCGCCGCGATTCGCGGCAGTTCGTCCATTCGAAGCGCAGTCAATGCGCTGAATGGACACATCACGTATGAGGCGGTTGCCCGGGATCTCGGGCATGCCTATGTTCCTGCGGGCCAGGCGCTGGAGAATACCGCCGCTGTCCAATAATCTTGAACTGATCGTTCCACCCCGGCGCCTTGTCGCCAGGCCTGTGGAACGCAATAGAAGCGCAAGTCGGGCAGATGACGTGCCCGGCTTGCGCTTCTTGATTTTTTTCACGTATAGGATAACTCATTAGTTGGTAAAAGGCCTGTAGGTTCATCCGGTTTTGGTTCTTCAGACTGCTCGCTCACTGCATACTTCGCGGAAGTTGCAATCCCGGCAGGACCGGTGCGAAGGCATTGCCGTGAAGTAGGTCACGTCCTTGGGACGGTTGTAATACTCATCCTCCACGCAGGATCGCATCTCCTCGATGTAACGGCCAACGTTCTCCTCCACCTTGCGGATATCCTCTTCCGTTGCCGTAAACTCTCGGTGCTTTCCGGTTAACAGGTACTCCACTCGCAGCTCAATCTGCTCTAAGGGAACCCGGTAGTGCTCTCTCACATAGGATGCATACAGCATTAGCTGATTGGAGAAGTCATCTTCCTTGCCTGTCTTCCAGTCCACAATAACAATATTGCCGTTACTGCGCCGATACAACAAGTCCATCTTCACATACACACGCGTATCGTGCAGCATCATGGTATCCCATTTCTCAATCTCCAGAATGTCCGTACTTGCCCGGGACAAGTCCTCCCACGTAAGCGTCTGGTACAGGTTACTGACACAGGCCGAAGCCCGCTCCTTAATCGTGGCAATCCGGTCATTCAACGTGTCATCCCCGTAATAGATCTCCGACAGCATCGTGCGATTCTTCGGATTCAGCCGCCACTGATCCGCGTCCATCGACTCCACATACGCCTGATTCAGCAGCTTGCGTATGGTCTGTTCCAGAAAGGGTTCACGCGGTTTGTCCTTGCCCTCTTCCCTGCTGCGTACCGCCGACTCACACATCCGATGCGCCAGGTCACCGAAGACAAGATACAGATTGCTAAGTTGTTTCAGACGGTACAGACGTACCTGCATCTCATCCGCCGCGTCTGTCTTCCAGCCGTTGTGGGCACCGTAATAATGATAATAATATTTGCGCAGGCACTCATCGAACATACTCGCCCGCGACTGCGAATAAGACCATTGCGGGTATTGTGCCATAAGATTTTCTGCCTTTCTGTATGCCGGATCTGTCTAAGATCCCTTAATGCTCACAGTATAAAGCCAAGGTAACCTTGCCGCAAGCGCGCTTCCGTTATTTTCTTCTGACGCAACCGTTTCCGATTCAATCCGTATCGTTTATATAGTATCATCACCAAAAGATGAAATTGCGGAACAGAACGCATAATATACTCCATAGAGGGCAGCAAAACTGAAATGCAGAGCTACAACTTTTTGTGAAAAAGCTACAGCGTCCAAAGCTTATTTTAGGCCTCAGCACCGTTAGTAAAGAAGCCGGGTCCAAGGTCCATGTGGAAGCATACATCACGGCAGATTTCCATCTAATGGCCCTCCAATTAAGGGAACCCGGGGAGCCTGTGACTTGAAGATTAACGAAGCTGCTGTGATCGAACGCAATCGTGATCAAGAATGCTAACGTGATCGAATGCTAACGAGTCTGATACACCTTATTGCTTGGAAAATACGGCTATACACCATCTAACGAACTCCAATCACGCTATATCGTCTTATTTCGGCTAAATCACGTATTTATACGATGTAAACGAGCCAATAGCGTGTCTCCGATTCGTTACATTTTCAGATCTGCCGATGTACGCGAAATAAGACTTATACGGTTCGTTAAAAAATTCTTATCTTCATATGGCTGTGCACGGAATGGCTCAGTGTACCATTACTAATCATTCACGGATTTTAACTTATACGCAAATACTGTACAGGCATATCCTAAAAGGGGGCACCACCCATGAATCGACCGGATTGGTTCCAGGCGGAAGAAGCATTACAACAGATCCAAGTCATCGGAAGCGACCGGAATGAGCTCGTGAACATCATCGGCGATGCAGAAGGATTGAATTGCATTGGCACAGGTACGGACGCGGCTGTATTTACGTATGATGGCTTGCCGCAGTATGCCTTCAAGGTGTACTCGGATCATGCTCTGGACAAACTCGAAAATGAAAAACAGGTATACGAACAGCTCGAAAGGGTCGCCCTACTTCCCTACCTATTACGGCAGCGGCCGGAATGTTCTCGTGATCAGTTTTGAACCCGGGGATACACTGCTGGAATGTTTGGAAAAGGAATTCCCGTCCCCGAGCAGGTGATGCTCGATGTGGACGCAGCGCGAGAAGCCGTTCGCAGCCGCGGGTTGAACCCTCGCGACATTCATCTAAAAAATGTAATCCTCCAGAACGGTCGTGGGAAAGTAATTGACGTATCCGAGTATATTCAGGACGGCAATGACAATCGCTGGGAGCATCTCGTCTGGGCTTATCACAACATCTACCCGCGGATCAAAGGAACGCCCATATCTCCACGCATGCTGCAAACGATCAAATGGGGATACAATCAGCTTGATCATGCCAACGTCAAAATGGACGATCTCGCCAAGAAAGCCAATCGTCTGTTCTCCAGATTTATGAAATGAGTACGTTGTACACATTAGAGGATTATCTTTTGGCTTTATTGAAACCAGACCACCCGGATAATAGCCTTGAAAGGGCCCTTATCCGGTGTTTTTTTGCAGAGGCGTGCATCCGTATGTGTATGTGTGTATGTGTATGTGTGTATGCATATGTGTGTATGTGTATGTGTATGTGTATGTGTATGTGTGTATGTGTATGCATATGTGTGTATGTGTATGTGTGTATGTGTATGCATATATGCGTATGTGCGTATGTGCGTGCTGACTACTGTTACGTTAATTACTTCTGCGCGCTCTGCTTCTGCTCACTTTTGTGATTGCTAAAGTTGCATATGGCGACAACCTTCGTTATGCACATTTTCGAGACTGCTGCCAAACCGGTTGTGCTCAACCTTCTTTCTACCCCGCCCCTGCGAAGGGGTCATGCCCTTGTACTGTTTGTATAACTTTGTAAAATAGTTGGCGTTATCACAGCCTACTCTGGCGGCGATCTCCGTAATGGTCAGATTGCTGCCTTGCAACAGTTGTTCTGCCTCACTCATCCTGCACCCGTTCACGTATTCCACGAAGGTACGTCCGGTCAGCTTTTTGAACATTTTGCAGAAGTGATACGCATTCAGTCCCACATGACTTGCCGCTTCCGTAACAGACATCTTGCCTGTAGGGTCCGCTTCAATCTGCGCAATTAACTGTTTGAAGCGTTCACGGTTTGGAAAATACGATCCCACTGATCGCTCTGGCAGCTGCTGCGGCATAAAGGTTCGTGCAAGCAGGGTGAACAAGGCATGCAGCTTGGACTTCACCACGAGCTGATAAGCCGGGGGCTGTAACGCCATTTCCTCCACAGCTTCATTCAGCAAAGAATAATAACCTGCACAGGCTGTATTTTCCTCTGCCGGTTTGACTGGAAACCTCACTCTGCCTTCCAGATACGGCGCGACATATTGCTCATGCACAGGATCATGAGTGAAATCATGGAACAGGGCACGGTTGACTACTACGGAATCATAATGCACATCGCCATCTTCCAGCGCATATCCGACATGCAATGTACCTCCAGGAATGATGATGACCTCACCTGCCCGGACCACATAAGGTTTGCTATCAATATGAAAAAGCGCACTGCCCTTACGCATGACAATCAGTTCAAAATGTTCATGCCAATGCAAATACAAAATGCATTCTTCCGCTTTCATATCTGAACACCGATTTCGAAACAGCTGAAATGGATGTGATTTATGATCAATTCGGGTATTTTCGTGAAGCGCTTTCAGATCCAGCACGACTTCTTCCCCTCTTCACAAGATCCGACTACTATTACACAAGATTGTGTAGAGCCATCCCGTTAATCCACGGCTATAATGAGTGTGTCACGAAGTACTATAAGCCAATATTGGAGTGAAATTCAACCATGAATAAATCATTACGCATCGGTACCCTTGTAGGCGGGCAGGACGCGGTCCGTGTTATTCCGCAGATCATGCAACATGGCTTCGAATCATTTAACCTGACCTTCTGGCAAACAACAGGCGACCTGGACCTGGCTGAGACAGCCAAACGTGTCCGTGAAATTGTGGACGAACAAGGCATTGTCATCTCCGCGGTGAGTGTATTTGGTAACCCACTTACGGGGACTGGAGACAACGCCGATACACTGGCAAGCTGGGAGCGAGTCATCGACCACGCACAGCTCTTCGGTGCAGATATCGTCTCCGGGTTCACTGGACGATTGACTGATCAACCCATTAACGAATCCATCCCCCGGTTCAAGGAAGTATTTGGCGAACTGGCACGCCGGGCAGCAGACCGGGGTGTACGCATTGCTTTTGAAAACTGTGATATGGGTGGCACCTGGCAGACGGGTGATTGGAACATTGCCCATAACCCGACGGCCTGGGAGATGATGTTCGATGCTGTTCCGGATGAAAATGTAGGCCTGGAATGGGAACCCTGCCATCAAATGTCCAGCCTGATCGACCCTATTCCACAGCTACGCAAATGGGCTCACAAAGTGTTCCACGTACATGGCAAAGATGCCACGATTGCCTGGGATATTGTCAAGGAATACGGCGTACACGGTCCACGTGAATTTGTCTGGCACCGTACACCCGGCTTCGGGGACAACAACTGGGCAGACATTATCACCATTCTGCGTCAGAACGGTTATCAGGGCACGATTGATATTGAAGGCTGGCATGATCCCGTCTACAAAGACGAACTTGAAATGACCGGACAGGTACATGCTTTGCGGTATTTGAAACAATGTCGTGGCGGCGATTTTGTGCCCAATCCGGTATAGAAAACCTTGCGAGCTGAAAAAACATATTCCATACAAAGGAGATGAGAAGATGAGTCATGCTTATCGGGTAATTATCGCTGGATGCGGTGCCATGGCGAACACATGGGCCGACTATGCCTTGCAAAGACCGGATACAGAAATCGTCGGGCTAGTCGATCTGTATGAACAGACAGCCATTGCTTTTGCTACCAGACATAACCTCACCTGCCCTACGTTCACTGATATCCGTGAAGCCATTCAAGCGACTCGTGCGAATATCGTATTCGATGTCACGATTCCGGCGAGCCATTATGGCATTGCCATGACAGCGCTGAAGGAAGGTTGTCATGTATTCGGCGAAAAACCCCTTGCGGAGTCCTTCTCCGACTGTACGGATATTGTGCACGCATCTCGTAGCACAGGACGTATTCAAGCCGTGATGCAGAATCGCCGATTCGATCCGCGAATCCGCGCCTACCAGCACCTCATTTCCGGCGGAGCTATAGGGCAGGTTGGTTATGCAGGGGCCGACTTCTTCCTTGGGCCACATTTTGGCGGATTCCGGGATCTGATGGATAGTCCACTGCTGCTCGATATGGCGATACATACGTTTGATCAGGCACGGTATATTCTCGGAGCTAACCCGGTCTCGGTGTACTGCCATGAGTTCAACCCTCCTGGGTCCTGGTATCAGGGCAATGCGATGGCGTTATGTATATTTGAGATGTCCGATGGGTCCGTGTTCAACTATCGCGGCTCCTGGTGCGCAGAAGGTGTGCCCACTTCATGGGAAGCAAGCTGGCGCGTAATCGGTGAAAAAGGAACTGCGATCTGGGATGGTCATGATGACATCTATGCTGAGGTGGTAACTGCGCAGAGCCTGGATGCCGACGGCAAACCATCCTTTTTCCAACCAAGTGAGCGGATTGAAGCGGAACTGCCTGTCATGGACAAAACAGGACACCACGGCTGCCTCGAAGACATGTTCGCTGCGCTGGAATCCGGCCGACTGCCTGAAACGGATTGCAGCGATAACCAGTTCAGCATGGCGATGGTCCTCGCATCCCTCGAAAGCGCACGCACAGGCCAGAAAGTGTTCATCGCTGACCTGCTGCAAAACACATAGCAAAGCGCCTGTGTACATCAATTAAACAAAGCCCAAACTGCAAAGTTTAGCAGTTTGGGCTTTATTGTTTTTTACCTACTCTCCTATTCTAAAAATGATGTCGTTCAAAAAACAGTCGCGCTCAATAGTAAACGTAGTGCAGGGAACGAAATCGATTCTGAAGAAGCAACGCGGTCGCCTTTATCACCGGATTTCGACTTAAAAAAGTCGATCAGGAAATCCGGGGATAACAGCGATCAAAAGAACGATTCGTAACCGGAACGGCCACTTTGCAGGCAGTCAGCAATCTTTTTTAGAACTTACATCATTTATAGAATTCCTTTCTTCATTGCCTTATACACCAGTTGCGAGAAAAGGCTGTTGGACCAAGCGAACCATGGTCTGGTGAACGTGTTCGGATCATCGGCGTGGAAACCCTCATGCATATAGCAGGTTCCCGCATCCGTGTTCTCCAGCAACTCAATCATGGCCAGCATTTCCTCGTCATCGTCTGCGGTCAGGCCCTGCATGGATAGCGCCATGTGCCAAATGTATCCCGGAGGGGTATGAGGGCTACCAATGCCTTTCGCTACCTGCCCTTCATAGTAGAACGGATTTTCCTTACTCAAAATGAATCGACGAGTGTTCTGATACACCATGTCCTCAATCGAAGCATACTCCATATATGGAATGGACATTAGGCCAGGTGTACCCGCATCATCCATCAGACAAAAGTTGCCGTAACCGTCTGTCTCATAGGCATAGATCTGTCCATACTCTGGATGACGGTAAGTACCGTACAGAGAAATGCCATGTCGTATGTCTTCTTCCAAACGGGCCATTCGACTCACCAGCTGTTCATCGCGGAACACCCACTTCGCGATCTCCCCCATCTGCCGCAAGGTTACCGCAGCAAACATATTCGCTGGAATATTATAATGAAAATCACAGGCATCATCACTCGGACGAAATCCGGACCAGATCATGCCCGTATAATTCACGGGCATTCCCAACCCTTCATTACGAAGCGTATCATGGGCCGGACAATTGCGACGCATGAACCGGTAAGTTGATTGCTCTGCGTGATGCTGTTCTGTCTCCCATAGTTGAACGATACTCTCCATCACTTTCTTGAAGCGCTCATCAAATATATCCGTGAGTTCCGTCTCCCGCCAATATGTATAGGCCAGCTTCATGGAGAAACAAAGAGAATCTAGCTCAAACTTCCGTTCCCACACCCAAGGTGACATCTCCGTCTCATCATTGGCATCCCAATGCCATCCATTCGCCGTTTCATTGAATGCATTAGCATAGATATCCTTATCAATATAGAGCGTATGCCGTTTGATCAGGCCTCCGATGATACGCTGCAACTTCTCGTCATCCTTCGCAAGCGGAACATAATGCATGACCTGCTCTACCGAATCTCTTAACCACATCGCGGGAATATCCCCTGTAATTACAAAGGTTGTCCCATCATCGAGCAGCTTTGTGGTCGTTTCCAGTGTATTCGGAAAACAATTGCGAAACTGAGCCAGCAATCTCGGCCGATGTTGCAAACGCTCGTCCGCCTCAGTCAGAATATCCTGCACAGCTTGCGGCAATTCCAGGTGCGGCATAGGGATTTTCGGTAATCTGAACTGTTCCATGGATGTTGTCTCCTTTGAATTGTTTTATGTAACTTCAGCTAATATCTTTTACACCAGCACTCCGATTGCAGAATAACCTTCCGATCGCTGTTATCCCCAGATTTCTTGATTCCCATTTGTAAAGGGGAAATCCGGTGATAAAGGCGAACGCTTCGCTTCTTCAGATTATTTCTGCCCTCTCCGTTATCGTGTAAATGTTTAGTTGAACATATATAGATTGGATCTATTACTCCAATATATATTGTTATTTTTGTTATGATAAATTATAATAACATTATTATTTGTAAGTGTACTGTGTCCGAAGATGATCGTCAATTCTTAAAGGTCATCTCATTGGATTTATGCAAATTGCTTACATACGAAGGAGTAATGTTATGTCACGCAAAGTATCCATTCAGACGCTGGCTGACCAGCTCGGATTATCCAAATATGCCGTTTCCCGCGCACTCAGTGGCAAGACAGGCGTTAGTGAAGCTACACGTGCACGGGTACTGGAACTCGCTCGGGCTTTGGGATATCGCCAAAGTACTCCGGGTGCTAACAATAATCCTATTGCCGCAAACCATACGGAGCTGTCCGATCCCCGTTCGTTCTCATATGCATGAATCAGCTTAACCGCGGTGAACCTCACTACTGGCAACGTGTTTTGTCAGGCATGATCTCCGCCTGTAATGAACGTGGCTGGCATCATGCCATTGTATCTCCCTCACTCGGAGTGACGGACGAGAACACCTCTCCCGAAAAAGCCATTGCTCCTCACTTGGATTGGGAACGTTGTGCAGGAATTATTGTCATGGGAGCTTTTCCACATACGGTTCTGCAACGACTCTCTAAGACAAGCCGTCCTATTATTCTGGTAGATCATCAGGAACCATTGCTGAATTGTGATACGATCAGCCATGATAATCTGGAAGCTGGCATTACTGTTGCGAGATATCTAATGTCTATGAATTGTCGACGGATCGGCCTCATCACAGATGATGGTCGTGCTGCCAGCTTCGCACAGCGGAAGATTGGTATTGAACTGGCTTTGAATCATTTCCATGTGGATACCAGTCATACGACCAGCTTCAGAGAATGGAATATTCCGTATGAAAATGGGGAATGGGTTAACCAGTTGGCTACCACCATTCAAAACATGCCAGATGATGAACGTCCCGATGCCTGGATTGGTGTTAATGATGATATTGCTTTGCAATGGATGCACAAACTACAGGAAATGGGCATCTCCACGCCTAAAGATTGCCTTGTCATCGGTATCGACAATGTACATTCTGCCGTTACGTCCTCCCCGCCGCTAACCACAGTTAATCTGTGCAAAGAGGAGCTTGGACAGCGCGCGGTCGAGGCTTTACAACGCCGAATCGAACGCCCGGGAACGCCGAAAGAAACAGTGATGTTATCAACCACCTTGATTCCAAGGGAATCGGCGTAATTTGCAAAGGATAACCTCTCTTTTCTGATTGGTTAGGTACGTGCTTTTCCTGCTAGAACTGGTGCATACAAAAAGAGGCCCTGCAAAATTGTGTAGGGCCTCTTTTATTTTTATATCGATCCACAAGCACGGAGAATAACTGCTTCTCCCCTGCAATAATGCGCTGAATGAGTTCCTCCTCCGGTATCTGTTGAGTCATGTAATCCCCCTTCTCTACAGCTTCCATGCATGGTTCTGTACAATATAGACGGAATTCGTTCCCGAAACCTCTCACTTTATCCAAAAAAAAGAATTCGCCCAGATCAGCGATTGCCGACTGGGTGAACTCTGCGTAACTACATTCAGTAATGGCCGTCCTGTCTTACTTGCCTATTAATCTTCTCCATTCTTCTCCGCAACAAAATCAGCAAGCTGTGAATAGATCGCCACAATCTCATCCATTGACATGCGCACGAGTCCACTGGATGAAGGAGCGACGAATTCCTGAATTTCCTTGACGACCGGATCGTCCTGAAATCCCCATTGCACTTTGGCGCGTTTGCTGTACTGGGTGTATACGCCTTTTCCGACAAAACAGGCAATGTCCGGTCGGTAGTCCTCCAGTTTTTGCCGTAAAATCTGACGTCCTTCTGCGTACTCTTCCTTCGTAATATCTTCCACGCCTCTGGTGGGCCGGGCCACGATATTGGTGAATCCGTACCCAAGCTTCAGCAACTCTCCGTCCTCTTGGGCATCATATAAACGCGGGGTTAATCCCGAACGTTCAAGAATGCGCCAGAACCGGTTGCCTTTGTACGCATAATGATGACCCGTCTCTCCAGACGTAATGCTGGGATTGAAACCAATAAACAATATCGATAAACCAACATCCAGATGATCTGGAATCATAATGCAGCACCTCCTGATCTTTTTTAGCCTATTCCACGCCCGGTTGTGTATAAAATGATATAATAAGCAAAGCATTTTCGAAATCGGATGAAATTTTCATGAAAAAGGAAGCTGACCTAATGATTGCAGACATCATGCTTGAAGTCGTCCTGCCCGTCTTTCTCCTGATCGCCGTCGGGTCCTGGATGCAAAAGGTGTTCAAGCTGGACTTGTACACCCTCGCCAAAATCAATTTCTATTGTATTACCCCGCAGCCGTCTTTATGAGCATGTATCACTCGGATATGTCCGGGAATTGCTCGGAACGGTTACACTATTTTACGCAATATATGTATTGATTCTCTATATTGTAGGCTCTGTATTTGCGCGCTCACTTAAGATGAATAAAGGCATGAAGGCTGCCTTCAACAACAGTATCATGCTGGATAACGCAGGCAACTATGGACTGCCCATCAACGCACTGGTATTCCGCGGTGATCCACTCGCCTCCTCCATTCAGGCGTTGGTCATGTCTTTACAGGCCTTACTGACATTCACGTATGGTGTGTTGTCCATTCAGGGCGCGAAGCTTAAAGGGAATTACCGTGCGGTGATTATCGGATTTCTTAAAATGCCTGTTCCGTATGCGCTCTTGCTGGGGATTCTGTTTCACATGTGGAAGGTTCCCCTGCCGACGTTTCTATCCATGCCGCTGACCTATGCGCAGCAAAGTATGGTTGCCGTAGCGCTATTGACACTAGGGGCGCAGATCGTAAAATATCCAATTCGGCTGTACCGCCTTGATGTGTATATTAGCACATTTTTGCGTCTCCTGATTGGCCCAGCCATCGGAATTTCGATTGTGCTCATCTTAGGGTTGGAAGGCATCGCTGCACAGGCACTCATTATCGCTTCGGGTATGCCGACGGGTGTCAACGCATCCATCCTGGCGGAAGAATATGATAACGAACCCGATTTTGCAGCCCAGACGGTGCTGATCTCAACGCTCTTGAACATCATTACAATTACGGCACTTATCTCTTTTGCCAAAACGTTCTAGATGAGGAATGTTCATAAATACACCCCTCCGTTAAGAGCAATATAAAATTTACAAGTCCACGCCCCTATAGGAGGTTGTGGGCTTCTTTGTTTATACTGTTCGTCCTGCATGCAGGAACAAAGTCTTACACAGAGCACTCATTTAACCCACCCAAAGGACCGTTTTGCGCGTCAATTGCTTATTATCCGTTGCGAATAAACGTTTCGGCCTTTAAAATTAGTGGGTAAATATTCCATAGCATTACATTTTTGATCTATACATTATCCGTAGAAATTCTTAATTTTATCTTCCACGAGGTGAATGTCGTGACCAGGATTATTGTACCGCCTGAGCAGCTTCAGGCCATCTCCAACCAATTTGCTCAAGCTTCGGAACATAGCCGTAGCATGATTAACAATTTAAGCAGACATATAAATACATTACAGGGCCAATGGTCAGGAATCACACAGGAGCGTTTCTTTCAGAACTTTCAGGTGGCTCATCGGCAAATGGAGAGATTTTCTAGCTCAGTCTCTGCGATTGGCGCGGAACTACATACCATCGCAACTCGTTTCTCACAAGCGGATCAATCTCAGGGGAATGGTGTACAGACCAGTTCAACCCAATCCGCTTCTGAGAAAGATGTAAAAACGACGCTATCAGATATATATGATCAAGGTAGGAATTCCTGGAATATAATTAATGGGATTCATGGGAATGTAGGCCTGATTGGAACAGGACTATATTCTGCTATGGCTACGTCCATGGTACTTTCCAAAACGGTTCATTTCAAAGTAGATCCCCGGAACTCTAGCCGTGCCAAAGTCCATAATGCCCCTTGGGTAAAGGGAAAGGGAAATTCCTTTCTAAGTAACATGGCACGGAAACTAGATAAACAATTCCGCAGCCCGGGTCTGGTCATGAAAGGATTAAAGGGCTTCGATCGACTTGCAGGTAAATTAAAAGTGGGTGATATCGGGCTTGGTTTCAACAAAGCCAACAGCTTCGGTCAATGGACCCGCAATGTTATTGCCGGTGTGAATAAAGGTCAATACGGTATGAAGATTTCCAAAATACCTTCAATGATAAGCAAAAAACTGTTCCCTATCAACGTAGGACTTAATGTTTGGGATGAAGGGGTTAAAACCGTTTCCAAGTATAAGGAAGGAACATTAACCAAAACGGATCTCGCCGTGTCCACATCGAATATCGTGATCAAATCTGCCTCTGCAGGGGCCGGGGCTATTGTTGGCGGGACCCTATTATCGTTCGCCGGGCCTGCAGGAACAGCAGTGGGCGCTTATGTAGGTGGAGCTATAGGTAGCTACGCCGGAAAACATATAGCATCAGCGGCTGAGAAAGGAATTAGATGGGTTAGTAAACTCTTCAAATAATACTTAGGAGGTATCCATGCAGCTCGTTACGTACCAACGCAAATATGCAATTCGTCATACGCTAATATCTGCTCTTTTTATCATTGCTGGACTTGTCTTGATTGCAGATGTTATCTATGGTGACAATAGCGCTCTTCAAACCTTGTACTTTACTAGTGCGGCATTCTTAAGCTTTTGGTTTGTGGGACGTCTGTTTATCTGGAACATCACGAGGGTATTTGGAACAAACATCTTATTTTCCTTCGATCTGTCTGGCATTACGACAAATACAGGAAATCAGTTATCTTGGAAGGATATACGCACCATTGACTTCATCGCACCGGGACTAAACAAATGGATTCAACCTACTCCTTCCTATTACTTATTCAAAATGGTTAATGGCAAGAGCTACAAAATATATACGTATAGTCTATTGAAACATCAGGAAAGCGACATTCTTAAGGTACTTCGAAAAACTTGGAATGAGCACAAATGACCTTCTTTAAAAAATTAATCCGTATCTTGTCAATCTACATAGAAAGTAGGCGGTTAAGCTCATGAATAAACCACTTATCACCTTATCCATTGAAGAATTCGGATTTGCGCTGGCCACACTTGGCGCAGAGGACATTGCAGCCGGTCTCCTAAAACCAATGTATGGCGAGTTATCTGAACAACATTGGGAACTAGTTCTAAAGGCTGCCTCTCACGGTCTTTTATCCAAGGGGTTAATCTTACATATGGAAGATACCAAGATAGAGATCGAGCCGGAGTTTCTAAAGATGCTTATGCATTTTGCCCAAAGCCGCAGCATGATTAGAGCGTACTCAGACAGCTTTGAACAAGAAAAGGTATTAACTATTCATAAAAGTACGGATAACAACGATACATACCTCTATCATTTGGCAGTGAATCAACGTGTGCATTTGTTCACCTGGACTGACCCTGAGGAATGGGAAGAGGAATTGTTCCGATTTTACATAGGGCAACATAAACCATTCATTGATCAGCCTACTCAGTTCACGATCACGGAGGAACAATGGACTGTCCTGACGAACGAGGAAAACCATATGTTGTTAGATAGATTCATGAATGATTGGGAGCTACCTTTAGAAACACGCGAGTTATTGAAGGTATGGCATAAGTCTTTTGATACTTCTGGTCGTAGTGTGGATAACCTCAGTATCATCAATTACGCCGCAGATGTAATCCCTCTGCCTGATCAAGCACTCCTGCTGCTTCATACCAAACAAGGTATCTGGAGCATGACTAGCAGAGATTCCACCAGCGAAAATGATTCTATCATTGAGATTGACCAGCATACCAACTCCTCCTTTCGTAAACAATTGCGAGAATGGATTGATCGCTTCGCGGTCCCTGTCCCCCATACTTAAATGTGCAGCACACGCAAAAAAAGTCCAAGAGCCAATGCCTTTGGTCTCTTGGACTTTTTCCATTATTCAACCCATGAACTATCAACTGCCTGCTCAGCCTACTTGTCATGCAGCCTGCCATAGGACTATGATTCAAACGTCGTTCGTTCCGGGAATTTGCCGCCTTCCCTGAATAAACATCGTACCAGTCGCTGCGCGGCTCGGTTAAAGAAAAACTCGGACTTACCCCATCCACCTGGACAGGTTCCAGTTCCCTCACACTTTCCTTGATCTTATTCATCTCAATGAGCCCCATCTTACGCTCATTCGGTCCGAATCGATAAATAACCTTCTCATCGTCCTCCGTCTGTTTCACCAGCAGAATTACGGATGCCATACAGGTTACCCCCTATCGTTACGTTTTGAGATTGCATCAAACACTTGCCTACTTTAATTATTACCCAGATTCTAGGTGAAGGATATAGGACTTAAGTTAGTTATATCTAAATTAAATATCCTGATATCAAGATTTTCCGAAATGAGTCGTTAGGCTCACAAACACCGTGTTAATACTATCCTTCGGGATAGTCACTGTCATGAAAGTGCGTACTGCCCAAGTTGTTTTTCTCTGTTTATACTGAACTTATCTTGAATTTTAAAGGAGAGAAACATATGACTACAGCTCAAATCTACAGCCACGGTGTACCGTGGGAAGAAGCATTCAGCGTCGCTCAAGGATACAGCGTTAACGGGATGATCTACATTGCAGGGCAATTTTCGCATGATATGCAGGGGGCTTTCATTGGTGTGGATGATATTGAAGCACAGGTGCGCCAGACACTGGATAACCTGGATCGCGTACTCGCAGGATTCAACGTGACCAAGTCGAACATTGCTGAACTGGAGATTTTTCTGGTTCATCCCCAGGAGCATCTTGAGCCATGTGTTGCCGTGTATAAAGAGTACATTGGCGCACATCGTCCAGCAGTTACGATGGTCGGCACATCGGGTCTGGCTTTCCCTCATCAACTGATTGAGATTCGCGCGGTTGCACATACCAACTGATCCGGGTCACCTCATACGTCCCTGCTCAAGATACGTCGTGAGATGAGGATCTCCTCCGAATAAATGCATGTATAAATACAATTGAAGAAGCAGGTTAGGATTAGATCCCAACCTGCTTCTGTATAATTTCTTAACCCCCATGCAACTTTCGCCCTCTTATTCCCCTTCGCCCCACACCTCTTGCAATGCCAAACGGAAAATTCGATCCAATTCTTCAAATTGAATCACCTGCTCATTCTCCATCTGACTGGCCAGTCTGTCAAAATGCTCGATCCTCTCCGCCAAAAATGCCTGTATGGCTGGCAGTTGCGGCTCCAGATCCAGTTCCTCACCCGCTTTTTTCCGACGCAGCAATTCATGAATCTCCGTATACAATGGTGTAGTCGCAGGGACAAGTTCTTGCACCAGCTCTTCAAATGCCATCGGCGGCATCACATCATAACGTTCGATCCAGCCACAAGCAAGTAAGGGGCGCAGCACATAGAAATACTTTTTAATCTTTACTCGCTCACCTTGTAAATAATCCCGGAAATTGCCCTTCGCCATATTTAGATAATGATACATGCAGGACTTGGGCGAGAAGGTCAACGGTGAAAGTGCACGGATATGCTGTGCCACGTTATACCGTTCATCATACTGGATAGGGGATTGCAGCCACTCCAGCAGCGGCGGGTTCGATTTGCGAAATAGCTTCAACGCCTTCTGCAGATCCCAACCATTGATATCGAGCTGATCACTGATTGGGCGCTCAATAACATCCCTTCGATCCTCAATCGACAGGTACCATTCCAGCGGTCTCACATACAGAAAACGCACATCGTAATCACTATCCTGGGAAGGAAATCCCCACGCCCGGCTGCCGGATTCACAGGCGTAGATGATCCGTACCTGCTCCTCCTGTTCAATCTGCCTCAGCTGTTGTCTGATCGTATCTTTCATTTCTTCATGAACATAGGTCATGGTCAGTCGCCTCCCAATTACCACTTTATATATCCAGCGCTCTCACCCGATCCGCGAGTGTATCATATCCGGCCACAGTCTCGGCAATATAGGTCAGTACCGTTTCACTCCAACCGTAGATGTAAAAGGTTTTGCCATCCCGCGGCGGTACCAGTGCCTGCCGATAAGGTGCTATATCCACAATAAATGCCTTTAACTCCGGATTCATCATCCGGCGGTATCGCTCAAGCTCCGCATATAACGGGCTGCCTTCATTCTGCTGTTCATCGGTGATCATAATGATCTGATCCACTTTCTCTCCGATATCCCGAAGTTCCCGCACGGGTCGACCTGTATCTGTTCCACCTTGTGCGCGAATGCGGTGAGCTTGGGAAAGAATGCTCTCATTCATCTGCGGACGAGCATCCTCAACCAAATGGTCGAATAACCAGAACAGTGCGTTACCTCTCGTTTGTTTATAAAGTGCCAGCGCCAGCACCGAACCAATGCGTAAATAATCCCCTTGCATGGAACCGGAACGATCCAGGAAAATAGCCGTTCTTCCCGGCAGCGTTGGCAGGTTGCCAACGGATAGCTCCACCGCTTGCCGCAAAGCATCCCGCAGCTCTTCCCTCGCAATCATTTCATACGCACTGGCAAATCGGAAAGGCAATATGCGCGATTTGCGCAAAGCTTCCGCATCCGTTAGACGACGTGTAACAACATCAATATTTTTCGATTTTCCAAAAACACCTGCCCGATCCATTGCGTTCAGATGGCGCAGCAATGCAAAGGTCGGCATCTGTGACATTAATGCCTCCCACACCGTACGTGTCGGCTGGATGATCGAGGTAACCACTGAATACGGCAGTTTGCCTTTCTCGATCAGATGCATCCGACTTGCCGGGTTGGGGTTGCTTTGAGTTCCTCCAGCGCCTGCAACTGCGGAAGTTCCGTAAGATCCACCTCATGTCCTCGCAAATAACGGAACAAGGCTTGTTGCTTCATATCTTTCGGCTTGGGGTGTGCTGTAGCGATCATATCACCCAGACTGTATCCACGCCCTTGCCCGTTGTATTTGATGGCCCAATATTCACTGATTCCGTTCAAAAAGAGACTCACCTGACGCTTCACCGCACGGCCGCCCTGCCCCCGCCCCATTCCTCTCAGTATGGTCATAAAATCAGCCAAATCGGCCGGTGTCTGTACCACTTTGGAGAATACCTTTGCAAACTGATCCACATCTGCTTCGGACAAGAATGCCAGCCCATATAACGGCTGTAACCGCATCAAACCTTCATTACGAGCATAGACCAGTGCCCGCGCCATAAAGCCTGCATCGACCGCAGCCATCTCCTGATGACTGGCCATCGCATCCTCCATCAGTTGCTGGGTATCCGCATAGAACGTATTGTTCAACGTATTGGTCATCAACATCTGTATATATTGTTCCTCCACCAATCGCTCATAGGCTCCGTAGCCCCCTGATTACGTGTCGTTGGCTGAGGTTGATTGAATAATTGTTTCGCTCTGCTCATCCCTCATGACCTCCCGGTGTGAGTCTATTTACTGTTCACTCATAATAAAATGTTCCGAGGAAAAAGGTGGGAAGGTATAATACCCGCTCTACCGCTGAGCTACACCGCCATGAACGGCGGCGATTGGATTCGAACCAACGACCTGGTCGATTAACAGTCGAAGTAACCCTCCCTGGCGCCTCGGAACCTTGATCCACAGTGCTTGTTGCTGCCCCGCTTCACAACCTCATTATGCCTCACACGTCTGCACGCGAACATGGCGAAAGTATGACGACGACTGAATTTCTGTAATGGAGTCAACCTTTATAAGTTTAAAATGAAACCTGACACTCTTCCTGCTACAATAAAGGGATATCGTACATGGAAAGTTCAACAATGTTCCTGTACCGCAGAATTGCTCTGGCAACATCGTCGTGCATTATATTCGCCTGACTCCAGGCCACCAAGGAGTGAATCTCATGGCTAAAGAGAGTTTTGACAAAGAAATTCAGTTCTTACGCATGTTATCCCTGACAAGTGGTGCATATACCCGCAAACAGTATGCCGAACGGCTTGGCATATCCGTACATACCTTTGATAAAACCAATCGCAGGTTAAAAGAAATCATGCAGAGCGTCACGGACCAGCGTTCAGGTACCGAAGCAAGCCGGGAAATGGCTGATCTTGTCCGCTTCCAGTATGGAGAATCCGCTGAGCCCATGCTGCTCTTCCTCTTCCGCGCCAAGTCGATGAAAGAGACCGAAGTTCAGCGTCTTTCCGTCCTTTTGCATACCCTACAAAATACAGCCCTCACCGCGATGGAACTGCTGGACGCTTGCTGTGCTGATCTGCCGGAAGATCTGGCGTTACCTGATGAGAAAACCATTCGCTCGGATCTGAAATATCTGGAAGAGGTTGGCGTTATTCGGAAAGAACCCGGTGGCAGACCGTATCGATATGCTTTGGAACAAGATGTCCTTACCGAATTAACCGTGGATGAACAGCTGGAGTTGTATGATTTTGTGGATATGATGGCGAATACCCAGGTTCCTTCCGTGCAGGGGTATTTATTGCGGGACAGTCTGAAGAAAGCCATTATAGCAAGTTATCCGCAAGACGAAGCTACCGAGCCCTATATCTATAAGTATCACTACTATTCTCGTATCCTGGACGAAGCTCATCTCTACACGCTGCTTAGTGCGATTCGTCAGCGCAAACGTGTGCAGTTCCTATATTATTCGCCGAAAAAACCATCCAGCTACAGTTCACAGAATACGAATCCACGCTTCGAAAGGGAAACAGGCGGACGATCCAACCGGATCGTGCCTCTTGAAGTGGTCTATGACCATCAGTATGGTCGTTGGTATGTCATTGGATTTCAGGGCCGCCGGGGCTTTGTGAAATTCCGCATGGAAGGTATCACTCAGTTGGAGGAACAGGATTCTGTAGATGAGGAATACATGGTTGAATTGAAGCAGCAGTGGAGCGACCTCAGTCGCTACAGTTGGCTGGTAGATACGGGGAACACCGTGACGGTTCGAGCTCGCTTTTTCCACCCGGGACGTGGTCAGCGCAATTTCATTCTGGATCGGGTTCGGCTGCAGGGTCAATGGGGCAAGATCATTCCCGAAACGGAGCATACCTTTCTCTACGAAATCCAGGTCAACGGTACCACCGAGATCAAACCGTGGTTGCGAAGTTTTGGCTCAAGCTGTGAAATCATCGCACCGCAGAGACTACGCCAGGAGATGATTCAGGAATGGAAGGAGATTGCGGAATATTATGAACCTGTTCGAGAAGATGTTCAATTACCAGATGATGACCCGACTGAATGAAACCGGACTGTTCACCTGGACCTCACAGGAACGGGCCTGGCTACGCATGATGCTGAATCACCCTGCGGCTAGAGAAGCGCTGAGCGCGGTAACGCTGGATAAAATGCACAACATGCTGAACGATGAACAGGACCTGAACCTTCAGGATTACCTGACCGAAAAAGCCAAAAGTGAGGAACACAGTGTCTCTCATCCACTGCTTAGACGGCTACGATTAATCATTCTTCATCGCCAGGGCTTTCGACTGATCGGTCGCGTCCGTAATGGACGCACAAGTCAGGATGAATGGGGGTTCCCGCATAAACTGGAGTATTCCATGGTCAAAAAAGAATGGTACGTGCTCTGGTACGCGCCTCGCATCGACAGGCTCATGTCCACCAAGCTGCACAGCATCGTTACCGTGGAAGCTCAACCGGTGGAGCCGGATACCGCTTCGGGTTACATAGCCCGAATTGCTGCCATTACGGAGAAGCGCAAAACGACCATTACCATCGAGGTTCTGCCCGAGTTCAATCAGGAGTTATCCCGAATCCTCTATGCCTTCTCCTGCTTTGAGAAACAGGTCGAGTACATGGAAGCCAATCAGACGTATCGAATCGAGCTGACCGTTCCGCGGAATGAGATGGATTATGTCTTATCCAAGATGCGTTTCTCGGCAAACGGGTTCGAATCGCTGACCACAGAGTGTTGCGGGAGCGAATGTCCGAGACAGCTGCGAAGGCATTGGCCCGTTATGCAGCAAAAGATCCCGATATCCATTCCGAATACTCCAATGAAGTTCAGCACCGTCAACCCGAGGAAAAACCGCTTGCACAAGCAGATGGTCATTGATGCCGTATAAGCGGGTTAACCGTAACCTATGGCTCAAATAAATCCTATACAAAATAAAAGGTCTGGATGATCTCATCCAAACCTTTTTCTATATGCGCCCAAACTAGGTTCCCCACTGCTGGCAGCCGAGTTCCGTCTTTTATTAATCGCGTGCACGCCCATAACCACAGCAATTAATTCATAGGTGTCCAGTTGTTCGGACTGGTTATCCAATACAAATGCCCCTGAACTGAACCAGCCGCTGGTGCGGCGAAAACTTGCCACGATGCGGCCACCGGCACCGCTTATATCATACTCCTGCGAAAATGCTGGAGCAAACACATCGTACGTACCGCGCGACCCGGCATCATATTCATACTTTTTGCTAAAGAAGCTGAACCTTGCTCGCAATACACCCAGATGTCTCCCATCGGCTGCAGTAATATCCCAACGATTGGTTAACATGCGGAATTTGCCGCTGCAGACCAATCCCGAGTTATCGGATACATCAAGCGAAGAGCCAAATACACTTTTCAAATCCAGATGTCCGGCCTGTTCCTGGTTCGAATTCATAATTTCGGTATATCCTGCGTTAAAAAAGTTGTCCCTAAAGTATAGTTCCATAATCCTTTTTCCCTCCTCTTCCATATCCCCTTTCGTTCTCTTTAACCGGGATCAACAACCAATGAATACGATATCTATATTATAGAACTAAAGAATATTTACACTGTACACTCCGATGACAGAACAACCTTCCGATCGCTGTTATCCCCAGATTTTTTTGATTTCTTTATAGAGGAGAAATCCGGGAATAAAGGCGAACGCTCCGCTTCTTCAGGTCCTTTCTGTCCTCTCCGTTTTGTGTAAATGTTTAGTTCAATTTATATAGATTTACGTGTATTCATTGGGATGAGATTCAAAAAGTCAAATCTCGGTGTATGACAAAACGAGCAACTCTCGTCGCCCGTGTCGTTTTATCTTAACCTGCTTATAGCGTGGTCCTCAGACTTCAACTTTTTTATTGTTCAGGTAAATGGTAGCCCACACTAGAATGACCGCTACAATCACTTCAAATATAGTGCTTCCCCACATGCTTTCCGACCATAATACGCCATTGCCTGTGATTGAAATCCCTGTACTATTTTCGGTGTAACGGAACATCTCAACTGGACTGAAGCGTCCTGTCATCATCAGATTCTCCAACCAGCCAATCGCATTAACGAGGACCAGGAATGCAACGATTCCGATCCATGGTCCAGTTCTCCAGCGGAAGCTGCCCGCAATTGAGATCGAAAGAAAGATAATGACCGTCATAAATAAGATAACCCAAGCGCTAAACAGCAATAAACGAAGATAATCCGAAACATGCAGACTCGAAAGATCAATATGGGTAATCATGTTCATTCTGAGTTTCATTGAGATATAGATGTAGGCATGAATCGTAAATATAGTCACTAATCCCAACCCGCAAAGAGCCCCAAAGATCAAAGGAGACAACACATGGGATAGACCCGTTACGGGCAAAAGACGACGATTATAAGAGCGGATATTGGACGTGTATGTTTTGATCATTTTCACATAAATAGCCACACCTACTCCAACATAACCCATAATACCAAGCACAATCCCTGCGATCTCAGACATGAAAAGGGAAAACGCCACTTGCGCAACAATTAAAATAACCAGCCCTGCCAGTAGTGTATTCCAGTTCCTTCTAAAGTCATACTTCAATAATGTCATCATTCCGCATAGACCTCCTTGAACATTTCATCCACACTTTTTCCATATTTCAGACGGAGCGTTTCCACTTCCTCCCGCATCACCAGCTGACCTTCACGAATGAACACCACTTCATCAAAAATCCGTTCGATATCATTCACCAGATGTGTGGAGATGATCAGACTGCTGTCTTCATCATAGAATTTGACGATCGCATCCAGAATCTTGCCACGCGCAACCGGGTCCACTCCGCCAATTGGTTCATCCAGCAGATATAGACGAGCCTTACGGGATAGGGCCAGTGTTAGTTGCAGTCGTTCATTCATACCTTTCGATAGATGCCGCACCCGATCACTCTCCACAAGATTCATGAAATCAAGCATCTCCCGCGCCTTCTCCTCGTCAAAATCAGCATAGAAATCGCGGTAGTAACCAATCGCATCCCGCACTTTCATCCACTTCTCGGTTAATGGACGATCCGGCATAAATGAAACCAGCGCCTTCGTCTCCAGCCCAACAGGCTTACCTGTGACTTGAATCGTTCCACTGGTAGGATGCAACAAACCCGCAACCAGCTTCATGAGTGTACTTTTGCCACTGCCATTGCTTCCGAGCAAACCAACGATTCGGCCGGGAGCGATATCCAATGTTATGTTACTGAGCGCTCTCTTATTGCCATATGTCTTGTTAATCTGGTTCAGTTCAAGGATGTTACTCATGCGTTGTTCCTCCCTTTCCTTCCGCAACGGCATCGGCTACAATCGATAAGATGTCCTGCTCTTCAATCCCCAGTTCCTGCATTCCGGTTAGAAAGCGTTCCAGCAACTCACTGGCCATCTCTTTCTTGATCGTCATAATCTTCCGCTCCTCACTGGTTACATATCTGCCCAAGCCGCGTTTGGTCTCTACCACTTCTTCCCGCTCAAGCTCCTGAAATGTCCGTTGTACTGTATTGGGATTAATCTGTAATTCAGCCGCAAGTTCACGAACCGAAGGAATTTTGTCACCTGCCTGAAGTGTCCCGGTCACAATCTGTTTCTTGATATACTGCATGATCTGCAGATAGATCGGTAAGTTGTTATCAAATTCCATAGTCACAAAGCTCTCGCTCCTCTCTGTACCTGTGTGTTAGTTACATAGTACACTAGTGAAATAGTGTTGTAAAGCCCATTTGTGATAAATATATATTCGCTTCGTTGATGGGCAAGCTTCCGATATCTATGCCATACAAAAAAGAGCAGATCATAAAGATCCGCTCTGCTGCATCGCTCAATATTCTTATTTTCACTTTACTCACTTGCTCATCGTTCAAAGTTACCATCTACACGATGTCTAAAGGTACCTTGCCTTCAGGTGCGGGGAAAGCTTCATCCAATCGGTTCCGTTCCTCTGGTGTCAAAATAATGTTCATTGCTGCTGCATTGTCTGCCACATGATGTAGCTGCACCGCCTTGGGAATCGCCATCACATCTCCATCCCTGATCACCCAGGCTAATGCAATCTGCGAAGTTGTCACTCCTCGGTCCTGCGCAATCTTCTGAATGACTGGATGCTCCAGCAATTCACTTCGAAGTCTGCCGCCCTGAGCCAGGGACGATATGCCATGACTGGAACATGCCGTTCCCGCATCCAGGGAAGCAGATCATGTTCAATACCACGTGAAGATGCATGATAAAGCACCTGATTCACCATACAATGCGAGCCCTGCGGCAGGTCCCATAATTCCTGCATATCCCTTGTGTCGAGATTCGAGACACCCCATCGCAGGATTTTACCGGAATGCTTCAATTGTTCCAAAGCCTGAACCGTCTCTTCGAGCGGTACGCCTCCACGCCAGTGCAGCAGATACAGGTCCAGACGATCTGTTCCCAATCGCTTGAGACTGCGCTCACAGGCCGTGATCATCTGTTTGCGATCTGCATGATGGGGGTACACTTTCGATACGAGAAATACTTCATCACGTAGGCCTGAGATGGCCTTTCCCGTAACGACTTCTGCCCCACCTTCTGCATACATCTCTGCCGTATCAATCACGGTCATTCCCCGTTCAATACCGGAACGCAGTGCCCGTACTTCTTCTTCCTGGCTGGATTGCTTCTCTCCCATGTACCACGTGCCTTGTCCTATCGCGGGCAGAGCAGTTCCATCTGGAAGCAGAATCGTGCGTGTCTGATCACCATGCATCATCTATGTTCCTCCATTCTGAAGACTATATGGACATTGTGACCTCTTTAACGCTGGTTATACGAATCATGAATCATGCCATCACTTACATGTCTCCAGTGCCTCATCATCATGATATACAACTGATCCAGCGGCATGGTGAGGCTACTCTGGGCAACGCTGATGGTCGCATCGACCATGTTGCTGTTAACCGTCATCAATTTGCGTTTCATCCCGTTCTGGCGATCCAGAAAAGCCTTCTCGTCCCGCAATTTAACCCCGATCATTTTCTGTCCCATCAATTCATACATGAAAATATTCTCAACGTCACTCCAGGCCACTGCTCCTCCTGCGGTATAAGAAGATGCATCCACAAACCCATCCTCATCAATGACAAAAGAAGGTTCTTTCTTAATCATCTTTACCAGACTGTAGCAGAAACATAGCCCAAAAAACAAAATGGATAACATTCCAATTACATTTGAAAGAATGGAATCATTCGTATCGGAAGAAGTATCAAAAATCAAAAAAAATCCGGCTGCCACAAAAAGGGCTGCCCCTGCCGTAAGCCACGCCATTCGTTTCCGGTTTGGATATTCTACATGCTGTTCATAGGGTGTGTTCAACGTGACGTTCCTCCTTCATTACGACTGAATCATACAAGTTATATATATATACGAATGGCTATGAACCAAATAACCGAAGGTAGAACAGGAATTGCATTGTACATTAAACCAAATTTACCCTTGTTAAACATCAAATTAAGACTATTTCTCATCTTTTCTGCGCTTATTCCACATTAGGATTCGTCATCCCTCGAGCAATTCCTTTAACACACCTATATGAATTGAATAAAGGATAAATTACACTGGCCACTCCGATGACAGAACAACCTTCATTACACTTATTGTCCTGTCCCTTGCTTTCCGTTAATATAAATGGAAAGGTTAGGAAATTAACCAATTCCAATTCATGGTGGGAGGACAAGCAATGATGAGTCAACGCGGCATCACATCGGAAGATCTGTATCAGATTACATGGGTTAACGATCCAACTCCGTCTCCTCAAGGCGGACAATTGGTGTATGTAAGCCGAAAAACAAATGAAGCACGTGACGGTTATTGTTCTCACCTGAGATTACTTCATCTGGGGAGTCAAAAGGACAGGCCCTTTACTTCCGGAGAGAAAGATCATTCCCCGGCCTGGTCGCCCGATGGGTCCCAGCTTGCCTTTCAGCGAGAAGTTGACGGTAAATCCCAAGTCTGGATTATCCCCAGTGATGGCGGAGAAGCACAGCAAATCAGTCACTTGAAACATGGCGTCAGTTCCTTTCTCTGGTCACCAGATGGCCATACCCTACTTGTGAAATCATCCGTGGATACGAGCGGAGATAACGAATTACAACATACCGATTCCAAAAACGATGAGCCTAAACTGCCGCAAGAACATGTCGTGGACCGAATTCGCATGAAATCTGATGCAGGCGGATTATGGGACGGAAGACGTTCCCATCTCTTTGCTCTTGCACCCATTGATGCGGAAGCCATTCCTGTAACTACTGGTCATTATGATGTTGGCGACTACGCGTGGTCACCGGATGGATCATTCATCGCATGGATTACGCAAATGCCCGAAGATGGCGAAGAGCATAGCGACTATACCCTGACCAATCATGTTTACCTTGCCAAGGCAGACGGATCAGATGTACAACAGTTAACCCCGGACGGATATACGTTCAGCCGACTGACATTTGCACCGGATGGACAATCCCTGGCGCTGCTCGCCAGTGACCGTTCTTATGGAAATGCAACACTTACGAAGCTATACACCCTTCCTATATCAGGTGGTGAACCTGTATGTCTAAGCACGGATTGGGACGTACAGCTGAATCACAGTATTGTTGGTGACATGCGATCACATCTGACAACCACGGGACCTGTATTCAGTCGGGATGGTTCATCCATCTTCTGTCTGGCAACCATTCACGGTAGTGTACGCATCGCCAAATTCGCACGAGACGGCAGCAGTGCCGAGTATATATTGCCTGACGAACAGGAGATTTATCAATTTGCCGAATTGGAAAATGGACAGATCGTTGCCGCGGTTGCCAATACGCAAAATCCTGGTGACCTCTATATGTATGGACAACCGGAAGATCCCGGTGCAGCACCGATTCAGCTTACCCGCAGCAATCCACAGCTTGAGAATGAGATCCATCTCAGTGCACCCGAGACCTTCTGGTTCAACGCCTCGGATGGCCTGCGGCTGCAAGGGTGGATCATGAAACCCCGTGGCATGGTTGACGGGGTCAAAATCCCGACTATTCTGGAGATTCATGGCGGCCCGCACATGATGTATGGCTTCACATTCATGCACGAGTTCCAGATTCTTGCCGCACAAGGCTATGCTGTTGTGTACATCAATCCACGGGGAGGGCTCGGATACGGGCAACAGTTTGTAGATGCCTGTCGCGGCGATTACGGCGGTGGTGACTATCGCGATCTCATGGAAAGTGTGGATTATGCCCTGTCCCAGTATGAATTTATTGATGAATCCAGATTGGGCGTAACCGGTGGCAGTTATGGCGGCTTCATGACCAACTGGATTGTTGGGCACACCGATCGCTTCAAAGCCGCTGTGACCCAACGTTCCATCTCCAACTGGTTATCGTTCTACGGTGTCAGTGACATTGGCTATTTCTTCACCGAAGATCAGATTGGCGGCAACGCGTGGGATGACACGGAAAAACTATGGAAACATTCCCCGCTCGCCTATGTCGGCAATGTAAGTACTCCGCTGCTCATTTTGCATGGCGAACAGGATCTGCGTTGTCCGATTGAACAGGCCGAGCAATTATACATTGCATTGAAACGCCGCAAGCAGACCACTCGCCTCGTTCGTTTCCCAGGGGCCAACCATGAATTGTCACGCGGAGGTCATCCCCACTTAAGGGTACGCCGTCTGGAGCATATTGCCGGTTGGTTTAACGAGTACCTGTAAATAACATCAAGTTCCCGAGAAGAATAGAACCCGATATGAAATCAAGCATAAAAGCCGCCCGTTGAAATCTGTTACGATTTCAACGGGCGGCTTTTGGCGTTACCTTTTGAATAATAGAAGAATACGGATCTTGATGCTTTGAACAACTTAAGCAGGATAATATGTGGACGTGTGGTAGTTGTCGCTTACTCTTCGCCCCACACCACGGTAATTTCATTCAGATCGCTGTCGGTTGCAGACACAGAACCCGTGATGGTTACGGCATATTTACCATCTTCACGACCCACGATACTGAATCCGTCTGCCTCTATATCCTGCGTATTTTGAGTCAAGTTTTTGGTCTGATAGTAGTCTTTATAGGATGTTCCAACGGTTAGCAACGTTTCTTTTGTTGTGTACGTGAGGACAACTTTTTTGTTGCCATCCATGATGTTCTCAACGAGACTTGTCGCCTTCGCATCCTTCGGTAACGGGAAATCTGCTGGCAGATACTTGGACTTCACACCTGCAGCCTGTGTGTTAGTCCCTGTTGAGGGTGATGTTGAACCGTTGTTGCCTGTGGATGTCGACCCGCCGGAGGAGCTTGAGGAGCCGATGCTCACTTTATTGTTTTGGGAATCATACTTCACTTCAGTCTTCAGTGCATCCGCAATTGAACGAACAGGAAGATATGTACTACCCTGATATGTAATTGGCGCAAGCTTTTTGCCCTGGTCACCTGTCGGTGTAAATTTCTGTCCGTTCACTTCGATGGCAAGTCCATGGTTCAGATAAGCTTTGATCGTCTCCAGTTGTGTACCTGCATATACACCTGCCGATCCGGTCAAAACCATGCCGAATACACTCGCAGTAATCAACCACTTTTTGCTTTTCATCTCTAAAACGCCTCCCGAGTTCAAATGTTAGCCTTATGCTCATACAATTCATGACAACTGCACGATTTACGCAAAAGACTCATGTCGTTTATGCTCATCATGTATGGGTACGAGCTTATTCGGATAACAGCCCGTTGTTCCACCCAATGTTAGCAATATAATAGCATCTAACAAGAGGTTGTAAACGGTATATGAACAAAACAGGACCAAGGACATATAAAAATAGTCTTTGTCGTACGCCAGCTGTTCACTGACTCGATAAGTTCGTCTTATATGAATAAAGTCCTGAATTCCGGACCATACCTATGAGGCTCTGCTTGCACGTGCACGAGTTGCGAAATGAACCGTTATAGTAGATAATTATATGTCGATTTATGGTCGAGGAAACGGAATTTAAGGGGGATTTTTTTGCAATGAACACTAATAGTACATTTGATCAATCTATTAACCGGATCTCAACCGGATCAGAGAAATGGGATGCACTTGAGGAGATTTTTGGCGTTGCGGATGCGCTTCCGATGTGGGTGGCCGATATGGATTTTGCTGCTCCACCATCCGTCATTGACGCTCTGCAAACACGAATGGAACACGGGATATTTGGGTATACGGTGCGGACAGAAGCCTATCATGCAGCCGTTGCAGGTTGGATGCAGCGGCGCCACAACTGGGAAATTAACGATGACTGGATCGTATTCACACCTGGGATTGTGCCCGCACTCAGCATTGCTGTACAACGATTTACCGATCCGGGAGACGCAGTGGTCATTCAGACTCCGGTGTATGCTCCCTTCTATGAGGTGGTACGTGGTCAAGGCCGAGAACTGATCACCAATCCGTTGGTAGAGAATAATGGCCATTACACGATGGATCTGGAACAACTGGAATCCAGCTTGCAGACTGGTCGGGTCAAAATGCTGATTCTGTGCAGTCCGCATAATCCGGTTGGACGTGTATGGACTCGCGAGGAACTTAAGAAGCTTACCTCGCTGTGCGTTCAGTATAACGTACTGATGGTATCCGATGAAATTCATGCCGATCTTGTTCACCAGCGCGGAGCTCATACACCGCTCACCCTGATCTCGGACGCCGTCTCTGATCTAAGTATCATCTGTACGGCTCCAAGCAAAACGTTCAACATTCCCGGCCTTTGCACATCCAACATCATCATCCCAAATGCCAAACTGCGAGAATCTTTCGCGCGGGGTGTACAAACGATGGGACTTGCCGGTATCAGCACACTGGGGGCTGTTGCGACCGAAGCTGCTTACAATGATGCTGAGGAATGGCTGGAGGAGTGCCTTGCATATATCCGCGGAAATATGGCGTATGTACAGCAATATGTTGCGCAACATTTGCCAAAGATCAAAACACATCTGCCCGAAGCAACCTATCTCTTATGGATGGATTTTCGGGAGCTGAATATCCCACATGCACAACTATGCAATATGCTGCTTCACGAAGCAGGACTTGCTTTCAATGACGGGAGTTCCTTTGGAACCGAGGGTACAGGGTTCATGCGTATTAATGTCGCCTGTCCACGCTCCACCGTGGAAGAAGCGATGCGCAGATTATCTGTGTTACTAAGCAATATGTCGGACAAATAAACCGCCTGTTACATTGATGTACGTTGCGAATGGAATGTGTACTATTCCTTAAAGGACGAATACTTGTCTAAATGGAAAAAAGGGTACCCGTAGTCAAGTCCATGACTCACATTCATGGTCAATGACTGCACAAGGGTACCCTTTTTGTATTCGATCCATTTCATTATTTATAAAAATATCATTAAACTTACAGTGACATCGGCATCGGTGTAATCCTGTCGCACAACCTGTTCAGCAAATCCCGATCATGGCTTATAATCAGCAATCCCAGATCACGCTGGCGAGCCACTTCCATCACGGTATGCCAGATCTGTGCCTGTGTGATCGCATCCAGCATCGTTGTCATTTCATCTGCGATCACATAACGTGTCGACGTACCAAGTGCTCGCGCCACACAGAATCGTTGCAGTTCTCCACCGGATAATTCACCGGGTCTGCGGTCCAGCCAGGTCTGCTGAATACCCAATGCTTCGAGCAACTGCTCATCCTGCACAGCCGCCTCCTGAAGTACACGACGCATCCGCCAGCGTGGATTCACCGCTTTCTCCGGGTGCTGGAACACCAGCTGAACCGGACATACGCCTGTACGCGGGAGTGGTTCACCATCCAGAAGTACTTGTCCTGCTACGGGTTCCGCATATCCTGCAAGGATGCGCCCAAGGCTTGTTTTCCCACAGCCACTCGGTCCCCATAAGCCAACGACTTCGCCTTGTTGCACCTGCATGTTCACTTCCTGGAACACCCACGATGTCTGATTGTAACGGTAACTTACATCCTGCGCTTCAAGTGACATGGAAACACCTCACTTCTCCGCCGCGTATCTCGCGCAACTGAGGTCGTTCGCGGGTACATGCTGCGGTTGCAGCGCTACATCGGGGAGCAAATGAACATCCTGTCGTGATCTCTTGAACTGCCAGTGGCTGGGAGCCTGGAAGTGGCTGAAACCCATTCTGGGGTAATGCATTCCAGAGGGCCTTCGTATACGGATGGCGCAGACGTTCTCCAATCCCCGTAAAATCATCCACCTGCGCTGTCTCCACATTGGCACCTGCATAAAAACAGCGATACGATCAGCTGCTGTCAGGGCAGTCGTGACATCATGGGTAATCCATAAAATGCCTGCGCCTTGATCTGCGAGCTGGCGAAATTGTCTCATCGTCTCGGCCAGCACCTCGGGATGAATGCCTGGTGTCGGCTCATCGGCAATGATCAGCTTTGGCTGGCCTGAGGTCGCTGTCGCCATCAGCACCCGCCTTGCCATACCTCCGGATAACTCAAACGGGTATTTCCCAACTGTTCCCCGAGGCAAATGATACCGCTCCATCAGCTCCTGCTCCGTCTTTTTCATATGGGATCGATTCATGAATCTGCGCTTCTGTCCGGCACCCCGGCTTACCGGCTGAACCTGGCTCCCCACCTTCATCAGCGGGTCCAAATAACTGACGGATTGTGGAATCAACATCAGTTCGTCTCCACGCAGTTGAAGCTGCCGCTCCGGGGTCAAAGGCTCGCTATTGTAGCTAATGCTGCCTTCCAACTTGGCATTGGCAGGCAGAATGCCCATGATGGCCTGCGCCAGCACACTTTTACCCGATCCACTTGCGCCTACAATAGCGACAATCTCGCCCTCGTTTATGGAAAGATCCAGATTCTGAATGACATACGTCTGTTCGTGTCCAAACCAGCCGCGAGCGCGCCGAAACGACACTGACACTCCCTCAATATCAAGCAGAGCCATGTTTACCTCACCTCCCTTGAACTACCTGTACCCGTTAACGTCTTGAGGCTGTTGCCCAATACATCAAATGCACGAACAACCAGCAACAATGCCAGTCCCGGGAAAGGCGAGCCACCACATGCCAGCAGATAAATATCTCATCGACTCTGACAAAATAATGCCAATGGCCGGTTGTTGCGGGGACAATCCCAGCCCCAGAAACGTAATAGCTGCCTCATGCAGAATCGCATGGGGAAAGATTAGCAGTACGCCCACGAACAATTGCGGGACCAGATGTGGCAGCATATGCTGCACCGCAATCTGTAATCGCGATTGGCCCAACTTGTGTGAGATCTGAATATATTCTGCGGATTTCAGTTGAATCATCTCCGCTCGAACAATCCGGGCCAGATTCGGCCAGTGCGTCAGCGCAATGGCTGCCGCCACTCCTGCCAAACCTCCGCCGAAGACAAAGGCCAGCATAACGAGCGACACCAGATGAGGCACACTCAGGAACAGGTCGATGATCCAGGAGATGACCCGGTCAGCAGCTCGGCTGGAAGCTGCCCCAGACCCAGCACTAGTGCAATCAATCCGCCACCGCATGCAGCAAGCAATCCCACTTGAATGCTGGTTGCCAGTCCTTTTAGCGTACGCATGAACATATCTCTGCCAAGCCAATCCGTGCCAAATGGATGCGCCCAGGTTGGGGCCAGATTCCGATCCATTAATGAGGTCAGAGTAGAACCAGCGGGCAGTAGCCTGCCCGTCGACCATACGAGGATAATCCAGATTACCGCAAGGCTTCCCCAGAACACCGCCCTTTGGCGAGGATTGCGGAAATGTTGGTCTCTGGCACGTGCAGATCCTTTTCGAGTTTGGCTTGTTTCTCGCTCGGCCCCCGCTTGCAACAACTCCGGAGTAATGTTGTAAGGTACCTCTTGATTCGCCATGTTTACTTTCTGTACATCGGCTGTTGCTTCCGTCTGCTCGGAGGAGCGTTCGATCGTCTGTTTCATGGCATTAACTCCTCCTTCATCCGCGGGTCGATCAAGCGATACAGAATGTCAGCCACCATATTACCTGTAAAAACAAATATTGCACTGCACATCACAAGTCCGAGCAGCAGTGGAACATCACCGCGCAATCCTGCCTGAACTGTTGCCTGGCCCAGGCCGGGGTATGAAAATACCTGCTCTGCCAGCACAGCCCCGCCGAACAGCTCACTGAACGAAGCAAACTGCAGCGTGATCGCTGGCAATACAACATGTCTGAACCCATGTCGACGGAATAACTGAAAACCGCGCTCACCCCGTGCTCTGGCGAACAGAATGTAATCTGACTCCAGCACATCCGTGAGCTTTTGCCGGGTATGCAAAGCGATGGAAGCTACCCCGGTCAGGCTGAGTGTTAACGCTGGCAGAATCATATGAATAACCCGATCTCCCCAGGTCACCTGATCAGCCGACAACCCTGCGGGTACTCCAAGGCCAACTGGAAGCCATCCGAGCCACACCCCAAATACCATCAGCAGCAACAGCGCAATCCAGAATACCGGCGTGGAGGCCAGCGTATAACAATACCAGCAGATCAGACGATCCAGCTTGGAATCTCTTCTCATGGCAGCAACTACACCAAGTGTGAACCCCAAGATACCCGATAACATCCAGGCCACTGCCATAAGTGCGACAGAATTCATAAACCGTTCCTGGATAATATCCGCTACAGGCTGTCTGTAGATCATCGATGTTCCCAAATCTCCCTGAATCAGCGCTTGTCCCCAAGTCAGCAATCGTTCCACGGGGGATTCATTCAACCCCCAGCGTTCTTCGATTAAACCGCGCTGTTCAGCACTTACCCTGATCATGTCTCCACCAATGTAAGCTTCAATCGGGTCCACAGGAGAGAATTGCATTAATATAAAAGACAACACGCAGACTCCAATCAATAGGGATACGAGTCGCAACACTTTAAAACCAACAAATCTGGCCCATCCATTCCTGCCCGTCATCCTATCTCTCCCCAATTCAGGCTAACGCTATCGATATGCCTCTTACTTCGCACTATTATCCCAGGACCATTCCTCCAGATTGGATGTCACCGGCCAGCCGTGACCATGGGGATGGATCTGCTGCTCGCCAATGTCTAGTCCATTCGTAACCAGATACAGATGATCTATATTTACGAGCCACGCCCAAGGTGCATCCCCCTGATAACTGAAACCTGTTGTTCCATCCCATTCTGCTTTCTTCCAGAAGGGTAATGCCTCTTCCTCACTGGTTGCCTGAAGGGCCTTCTCCATCCATGAATCCACGACAGGATTACTGTACAGTCCTACATTGTAATATCCTTCTCCCTTGTGGGTACTGCTATAGAGGTTATAGGTTTCCAGTGGGTCATGACTGCCCCAACCAAATAATACAGCGTTGGAGTAAGCCATCTTCTTCGTCTCTTCACGGCTTTTGCCTTCAACATTGATTTTAATTCCCGCCTGGGCAACCATATCCGCGGCAGCTAACGCCAGAGATTGTCTTGTTAAATCCCCTGCAAAATAAAGCAGATTGAACTCGGCCTTCGTGCCGTTTTTCTGACGATACCATCACCATCTGCATCCACCCAGCCACCAGCTGCCAGAATGCGCTTCGCTTCTTCGAGATTGGCATCCGTAAATACAGCTTCAGCATTGCTCCAAGGCAGATCATCACTGACGGAATACGCCGGACGACCGTACCCTTCCAGTACGCCCTCCACCAAAACCTTACGATCGATTACAACATTCACCGCCTGGCGAATCGCCAGATCGGATGTCACATCATTGCCTGCGGGAAGCCCATCGCCAGACTTGGCACCAGCAGGCTGCATCGGGAACATGATCCCCCGGTTATCTACAGTTTTCACGGCCTCCAATGTCATGCCATTCACTGGTTGTTTGCTAAACGCTGCCGGGATCGCAGCGATATCCACCGTACCTGCCTGTGCAGCAGCATAGGCCGCATCTTCATCCAGATAGAGGAAGGTGAGTTTGTGGAATGCAGACTTCTTACCGTAATACTCTTCATTGGCTTCAACGATAGCCTGTTGTCCTTTGTCCCACTGAACCAGCTTGTAGGGTCCTGATCCAACCGGGTGCTCTGCATAATCAGCGCCATAGGCGTGTTCAGGCACAATACCAAGTGTCGTCAGCAGGCTGATGAATGTGGACTGCGGCGATTTCAGTGTAAATACAACCGTGCTGTCGCCTTGTGCCTGCACATCAGCCATATTGGTCAGATCAATCACCGACCCACTACCGGCAGCTGTTTCAAACGTAAATTTAACATCCTCAGACGTCAAAGGTTCTCCATCCGAGAACTTCACATCATCTCGAAGCGTAACCGTCCAGGTCAGTCCATCTTCACTAACCGAATATGCAGTTGCCAGATCGTTAACCAGTTGCAGTTTGGCATCCCGCTTCAGCAAGGTACTCTGGAAAAGCGGCGAACCAGTACTGCCCCATCCAGTAGTCGGATCGAACCCACCTTCCGGCTCGGTGCCCACAGCCAGCACTAATTCGTCCTTGGTTGTAGGCGTCCCCGGTTGTCCGTTCTCTGCTGCTGTTGTTGCCGTCGGTTCTACGCCCTGTGCACAACCAGATAATCCCATGGTACATACAAGCAGGATACCAAGTCCTTTTCTAACTGTTCGTTTTCTCCATCTCCATGAAAATCTACCCATTCCGGTCGTTCCCCCTCTGTAATTGTGCAAAACGGATCGTTTCGTGTTACTTTTTACGGAAATTGTAGCACAAAACACAAAACTTATGTCAATAAAGTTCACCTCGAAATCCAATTTTTTTCATATTACAGATGAAAACAAGGGTGAGCACCGTAATTAAGCTTCTGGATTCTTTCATAGAGTCAGGTATTGTGACAAACAACAAAAAAACAGACCGTTGGTATCTAACCAAGAGTCTGTTTTAAAACCATTCGCTTATTTTTTCAAAATTTCACTCTTTTGATCTTAATCTTAATCTGCAGAGTGATGAGGATGATTGTGAATATGGGGTCTTGCCCTGTCACTGTGATTATACGCCACACTTTGATCTGGATTCGGGTCCTGGTCGTGACTATGAGCATGAGCCATTTTGTTGAGTTCATCCACATAAGTCACAGATAGCTCCGCATACAGTACCCCTTTTTGCACCTGGATCTGTTGATGCAGATGACGCAATCGTCCCAGGTTCCCCCGTACTGCAATAACCTCAAGGCATTGGTCATGATTCAGGTGTACATGCATATTGGAGATGATGTCATGATGCGCCTCATGCTGCAGCTCCATCAAGCGAATGGGAAGATCGCTGATATGGTGATCATAGACCATCACAATGGTGCCAGCCACATCCTGATCGGATTGCAGTGCAGAGGGTTGCAGTAATGTTTTGCGAACAAGGTCACGGAAAGCCTCCGATCGGTTTTTGTATCCCTGTTCCTCAATATACTGGTCAAACTGCTCAATTAGAGGTGTAGGAAACGCCACCCCGAATCGGGTCAAATCTTCTTTGTCAGCCATGCTTCTCCTCCTGCGCCCTCATTTGCTTCGAGTGTACCACAGACTTGTCTGCTCATCGACTATACTGTTGCATAAATCGTACTGCCGAATGTATTGCCTGCTGACCAGCTTCACTCTTCAGATCAAATTGATAATCATGTCCCAGCTTCTCTGATGAGTTCGAGAAAAATAATGTTTCCGTAGCCACATCAAGTCGCTTCAAGACTTGTGCCAGCTCAACCGATTGACTTGTCAGCGGGTCATCATTGCCTGAGGTAATAAATGCAGGCAGGTACTCCGCAGTAGCCTGAAGCACGGTCGACATTTCATTCAGTCTTGGGTAGTCTTCGAATGTTTTGATTCCGGTATATGACCAGAGAAATGTACGTATGAGTGGAAATCCTGTTTCCGCTACTGTACTCAGATTGTAAGGACCACAGAATAGAAGAACCCCACGTAACTCTTCCGGGTGAACGGATGGTGTTATCTTCATGAGCTTGGCGAGGGATGGATTCGTCACCACTGCCGCGGTCTGACTTGCAATCTGGGCACCTGCCGAATTGCCTGCCAGAAATATGTTTTCCGGGTCACCCTGATATTCACTGATATTGTTCTTCACGTAATGCAAAGCCTGATTCGTCTGGATCACGGGAGTGGGGTATGTCGTATCTGGTGCAAGCGCATAATTCATACTGACCACAACATAACCCTGTTTGGCTAATTGTACGGCATAATCTGAGATGCCCTCCTTGTCACCCAAGACCCATCCACCGCCATGAACCCACAATACCACAGGCAAAGGTTCCAATGTTACGGAAGGATAATAGATATCCAGCGTACTGTCATTACGCCCTTCGTCTGCATAGGGTACATCTGCAACACGTGTTATCCCTTCGGAGATCATACTGTTCTTGCTGTTCGTATCTTGATTAGCAATCTCAATGACTGACTTTAATAAAAATACCGTTATTTTTGGTGTGAATTGAGCACCAATCCCAACAAAACCGGTAATCAAGATTAGTAATACGATAGGAATCCAGTACCGTTTACGTTTAAAACCTTTTGTCCCCGCCCGTTTCGTTTCCAACTTGGACTGCAACAGCTTCACCTCGATCCATCATGATAGAAGCGTCTTTACATCTAAAGTGGTGTACGTTGCGGAGAGGACCGGGTTCCTCTTATTTGGAACTCTTGGTGAGTTCCTGTCTGACTTTTACGTAGGTAGTGGATACTTTTTGCTCCAAGGTGTGGATATGTTGTTTCGATCCGGCCCACTTCTCCGCGGCAGCAGCAAGCGCGTTTAATGAGCTGAGTACACGTGACGTTTGACCTTGCTTTGCACTCTGTTTGAAGTGTTGCAATGCGCCCGAATATCGTTCTTTCGCCAGGCTCGCCTGTTTTTTCCCCGTTTGGATCTGTTTCTTCGCGGAGTCGGCCCCTGTTAGCATGGCTCGTAAACGTTTTATTTCAGCGCTTTTCCGTTTACGTGCTTCGGCAAGTTCCTTTTTCTTGATCCGAATATCTTCTCTGGCAAGCTGTACAACGGGTCTCAACGTCTCTGCCTGTGTACGGATTGCTGCACTCCATTCCTTATTTTTGATGGCTTTGGCTGCATCCAACTGTCGATTGACTGAACTGTACAGGGCGAACAGGGGTTCATAGCGGGCTTGGGTTTGCTTTACCTTTTCAGTTAGACCCGCGATCTTCGCGTCATCGGTCTGCCTTATCCCTACACGCAAGCGCTCCAATTCAGCGGTATTGGCGGCATGAAGTGTCTTTATTTTTTGTTCCCAAGCCTGCTCCTGTGTTGTCCAGTTCCCTACTTTCTCATACGCTTGCTTCAAGGTTAACTTGGTTGGTGCATCAGCCTTGTTCAGAACGGTATCCCAGGCTTTCTGCGCGGTTACGCCAAGATCTATGCCTGCCGCCTCCACTGAAGAAGCAAAATAGATCATGCTTGTGCTGAACAACATCACAAGCCCTATAAGCAGGCGTGATCCAAATAAAAGATGAGCGAATGATCGCAAATGAGAGCGTTCGGCTTTACTTTGACGTATTACGTGGCTATCGCTATGTCCTGTCAGAACACGAGATGGACCTACACTTGTCTCCATTAAAGCCATGTCCTCTAAAGCTAAATCTTCGTTAGGCTTTCGGCCCTTCGTTCCTTCCAAGAAACCATGATGGTCTATGAAGTGATCTGATCTAGATCGTTCCAATAGGGAACAACCACCTATCATGACTAACATGGCCTCCTGATCATTTATCGTTTCCTTCCACACTTCTGTTTGCATACATCTCTACACCCTTTCTTCTCAAATATGTAGCAGAATTGCCAACGTAATCAGTGAACGACAAAAAAGCACCTGTAAGTCAGGCATTTGCCTGCTCTTACGGGTGCTTCCCTCATAAGCCGTTCCATATGAGATTCGATTGAACGAGTCGCTCGAACCTTTCCTTTTTCTAATATATTCCATTCGTTGTATCTGGTCAAGTCGAGTCTATATAAATTGAATTAAAGAATATTTACCCTCCACACTCCGATGACAGAACAACCTTCCGATCGCTGTTATCCCCAGATTTTTTTGATTCCTTTTATAAAGGGGAAATCCGGGGATAAAGGCGAACGCTCTGCTTCTTCAGGTCCTTTCTGTCCTCTCCGTTTTGTGTAAATAGTTTAGTTCAATTTATATAGTTTTCCTGGTCTAATATCAACCCTTTAATCAACGGGAGAACCCTTCCCGCTTATGGTTAACAACCAGTACAACTCAGCTTATTGATTGACCAGTATGGCTTTCATTGCCACTGTTAGGTCTTCTTCTTTCAACATCATGTAGATGTTCTCGCCACGAGTCACATTCAACTTAATCTGGTAGATGGTATCTCTCTCTGTTAGATAACCAGACCGTTGACGTTTGAGCAGATCGCTAATGATTTCTTTATTTTGGGTTGCAACCTGCTTCTTGATACTTAGACTCCCATCGATATATTCGGGCTCCGGGTTCGCCCACTGAAGCGAACCCGGACTGTTGATCTCCTGCTTCACAAACTGTGCGGAGACAATCTCGTCTGCCTGGACGAGCAACTGGTCGTATAAGTTGTTCTCCTTCAACCAGGCCAGCACCCGATCATAGCTAGGTTTGATCTCAAAATTCCACATCTCCCTCGGTTGAGTTGGATCTTTCGAAGACGAGTCCTGATTCATCTCTGCGTAAGCAAACGACTGCCACGGAGAGCGCTGTTCTTCGTAGGTCTGATCCAAAATGTCCTGTCTCAATAGTTCCTTGAACTCACGGACCTGCTCCGGATTGCTGATGTACACCTTTCGGTATGAACTTGTGGAAGAACGAATGCCAAAACTTAATGCATCTTCTTCCAGCTTATACGTTTCAAAGGCAACTCTTTTGTAGTCCTGGGATTGTTTCAGAGCCATCAATTCCTGATGGAATTCAGCTTCTGGAATATAGTATTTACGTTTCATCAACTTGCCGTTATCCAGCTTGTAGTTAATAAATACATACTCATCGTTACGCATCCCTGGATTGATCGGATCATTCAATAAAGGAAGATCGGAATCCACGATTTTTTGATGAAGAGCGATAACTGCCCCCATGTATTCCGAATCATTGGAATAGAGGTGACCGTCATCCATCTTCTGATTGACACCGTTACTATAGATGTAACGATCCCGCCAAGCTTAATACTTTTAACCTTGTTCAGTTCTGGTACTCGGGTAGCGTATCCATTCCAATCGGCAATCGGTACGTAAAGCACCAATCCCGCAACGACACTATATAGAATTAGCTTGGGTAACAGCCTGCTGCTCCAGATCAGCCATGTTTTACGAATAATCATCTCGGCAACGATATAACCTACAATTCCACCAAGAATATATCCGAAGATTCCCCATCCGGCTGATTCTCTTGGAGCAATAATCGTGAAGTAAGCTCCGCCAATCAGAACAAGCGTAAACATTAAACCAAAGCGGAATATAGGTTTCACTAGAGTGAATGTAACTGCTTGTGTAGCGGATTCAACCTGTCTCTTTGCATAGAGCACATAAGTCAGCGGAATAAACAGGATTGCGATTATCAAATAAATTATAAGTTCTCCATTAGTGACAGGAGAATAACTGATTGAAGCTACACGAAGAACAAGTGACATTTCTTCCGCATTACGTCCCAATTCATCGTACGGATATCCAAGCAAATAATGCTGGAGATGAAGTGACATAATGAACCACACAACAACAGGTAACAAGAGTAGCGCGTACACGGTGAGCCCCTGCAAAACAGATTGACCAATGCACATGCCGACTGCCACAGTTAGCATGAACATAAACAGCGAGTAAATACTCATGCTCAAGCCCCACATCCAGATCGCACTGCCATCGAACAGAAAAGCAGGTTGGTCCAGTACTGCCCATACCCAGCCGGTAATCGCAGTTGTAATCCAGATTGGAATTAGGATCATGGCATATCCAGTCAACAGATTAACCGTTAACAGATGTTTGCGACGTAAAGGCAAACTATGATACAGATCAGAAGGTGCACCGGACTGAATATATCGAAAAAGAAAGATTCCAGCCGCTACGGGCAGTGTAATGGCGAATAGAATCTGCACTTCACCATTAGCCTGAAACAGACTTGTAATCTGCTGTGGCACGTCCCTGTACTCGGTAGCGATATGTAGCGGAAGTGAGAACAACAATGTGATCAGGTACAAAATGCCGATCCATCCATGCTGTCTGAAATTTTGGATCAGGATGCCCCGGTTACAGAACAATCGGTTGAATATCATACCCTGCATCCTCCATTTCGTAGATAAAGATTTCTTCAAGCGTCAGAGGCAGTACATCCAGCAGATAAGGATCGTGTATACGGAATTGATCGGTTACCTGTTGTCGGTTGCCTTTGACAATGTACAGGGATACACTTCCCCGTTTCTCTTCATGCAAAATATCAATCTGTTCCTCCATGGCTTTGGCATGGTCCGGGTGGCGGAAAGCAACCTGGATTTTATGCGTATCGGCCTTCAGATCATCGAGATCCTTCTCTACAATAATTCGGCCTTTGTGCATAATCGCCACATGGTCACACAGATCTTCAATCTCACGCAAGTTGTGCGACGAGATGACAATCGTGACCTGACGCTCAGCTGCTTCCTGGAACAGCAGGTTTTTGATCTGCTGGCGCATGACCGGATCTAGACCGTCAATCGGCTCATCCATCAGCAGCACTTCAGGCATACAGCTAAGTCCCAGCCATACGGCTGCCTGACGGCGCATGCCTTTGGACATGCGATGTAACTTGCGTTTTACATCCAGTTTGAACACCGTCGCCAGTTGCTTGAAACGTTCCTCATTCCAGCGTGGATATACGGAACGATAAATGCAGCCATCTGAGTTATTGAAGATTGTGGGAAAAAGTAGGGCGCATCTGCCATAAAGATTGTGCGGCCTTTGAGATCCATATTTTCATAAATCTCATGATCTTCGATACGAACAGTCCCGCTATCCTGACGGTAAATGCCAGCCATCATTTTGAGCAGCGATGTCTTGCCTGCCCCGTTGGAACCGAGCAAACCATAGATCGACCCCTTATGTATGTGCATCGTTACGCCATCCACTGCCTTTTCCTGTTCAAACGCTTTGACGACTTGATTCAGCTCAATCATGAGGCTCCTCCTTCTCCATACGGGCCATCGCTTCCTCAAACAAAAGCGTCATATCCGCTTTGGTCAAACCGGAATACGAAGCTTCTGCAATCAACTTCACCAGAGACTCTCTGATCTCATCTCTCATGGCTTCATTCGGATGTTCCACTGACGATGATACGAAGCTCCCTTTTCCCTGCAAAGAATAAATGTAACCTTCACGTTCAAGCTCGCGATACGCTTTTTGAATCGTATTCGGATTCACAGTCAGCTGCGTGGATAATGCACGAACGGAAGGAAGCTGTTCGTCGGGCTTTAGAATACCGTATACGATCATTTCTTTGATTTTGTCCACCAGTTGCTCGTAGATCGCCTTACGGCTGCGTACATCTAATTCGAACATCCCGCACCTCCTTTCGAAAAATGTGTTTATTACAACGAGTTGAAGAATGACTCTATCTGAGGTGTATGTGCAGCTATCTGAAGTGAAAACATTAAGATAATAGCCAAGGAGTATGTATGTGTGACTCCAACTTCAAGGTGTATTAACTGTACTATCATTATTAATACAGTTGAGACAGAATGTCAACAGTTGACTTTGACTTCTGGGTTTATTCGGAGTACGTTAAAAAGGATAGAACATATGGTATATTTGACATATTATTTTAGGCTGGGGAACAGGTTCATTTGGTTTAGAATGGGTCATCATTAAGGTGACATTCGCATGAGTTAAGGTGAGACAGGCATACTGAAGTGATACATCTACTTGAAGCGTTACGGTTACTGATGGGATACGTCTACCTGATGCGTTACAGTTACTTGATGGGATACGTCTACCTGATGCGTTACGGTTACTTGATGGGATACGCCTACCTGATGCGTTACGGTTACTTGATGGGATACGTCTACCTGATGCGTTACGGTTACTTATGTGTGATAGCCTACCCGAGGCCTTTGCTTGACGCTTTTGACAGAATTACATGCAAAGGTTGTTCAGGTCTTTCCCCTTCCGTTATGATGGAGATGAACTATTGTTCAATAATCACTGTATCTTGATTACTTTCTATTGTGCATTAACCTGATGGTCAATTAGCTCTGTTATGCATAAATGTTGCGCTGCGTCTTGGATCTATTGTCTGCACAGTAGTTGGCTGTTCAGTAAGCAGCTATATAAGAGTTAGCAAAACTATGTACTTGTTTTAAATTCGGGTTGGCATGAATGAGCTACTATGCAGTGGTCGAGTGTAAACTCGGTCCGTTATTCATTGGTTTGTTGTTTTAAATCCGAAGGGGATATATGTATGATTAGCGTTGGGTGGGTTGATTGGGTTGAAGCCGTCTTAAGCCTTTAAAACGTTTATCTGTTTAATTGGAGTCTCAATTGGTGCTGTCCGCACTGAGCATACATATTGTAGATATGTCTTTCAAAGGGTGGACACGTACCTGAATAATCAATCTGGAATCGGCAGTCTACATATAGATTATTTTTAATTTTATATCTGAAAACGTCTATATGTTGTGTTTGATCTTTCTGGCTGGATAGAGTACCTTTTTAGAAAACGTGTCCACTCTTTGAAAGACAAAATTACAAGATATGTCCTCTTATAGTGGACAAATATACCAAAATTTAATTTATATAAATTGAGCTATACATTTACACGGAAATATAAAAGTAAGTCATAACCCGAAGAAGTGTAGCTAAAAGCTTATTGTAGGAAAGATTTTTTGGAGGCATAGGTTGCGCTTCTAATACCTCACAAGGAGAATCGGTCATGAATGAACATAGGCAGGATGAAAAGCAAAATAATGAACGAAACGCATCATTCGTAAGTAGTGGACACCACGGGGATTTAATAGATGAAACAATGACTTCAGACAATTCAGATATAACTTCAGTCCAAGCAAATTCATCACAACGTGTTTTAATTGTAACCGCGGTGGATGCGGAAAAAGATGCGGTCCTCCGCGGCTTGGGAGACACGGCCGCGGAACGTTTTGACGTCATTGCTGCGGGCGTTGGCCCAGCCTCGGCCGCAGCTGGAACAGCCGCTACATTGGCATATGCCGTAGCGGCTGCGAGCACAAGGGCGTTGGCGCAGGGATCTACTGCGCCAAGCCCCTCGGATGTGGCACAGACATCTGCCACATCTTCAAGGCCTGGGCCCCTTGCCGGGATCGGCTCTTCACCAGCCTATATGCTGGTGATCAGTGCCGGCATCGGCGGCGGGTTCCCCGGCCGGGCGGACGTCGGCTCTCTCGTGGTAGCCGACGCCATGGTTGCTGCCGATCTGGGCTCGCAGACGCCAGACGGCTTTCTTAGTGTGGACGAGCTCGGATTCGGCTCGTCCATTGTGGCGGCGGACGCGGAGCTTACCGCTCGCCTTCGCCATGAGCTGCAGCGGGCCGGGCTCGCTGTCAGCGGAGGCACTGCGGTCACCGTGTCCACGGCGACCGGAACAGCGGAGACGGCCGCGGAGCTATTGCGCCGCGTGCCGGATGCCGCCGCCGAAGGCATGGAAGGCTTCGGCGTGGCAACAGCTGCCCAGCAGTTCGGCGTGCCAGCACTCGAACTACGGGCCATATCCAACGCGGTCGGTCCACGCGACCGCGACGCTTGGCGCATCAAGGATGCCCTCGATGCGCTTCAGGCTGCAAGTTCCATTTTACGGGAGGTTATCACATCATGAAAATAGCATTTTCCCCTTGTCCAAACGATACATTTATCTTTCACGCATGGGTGCACGGTTTGATCCCGGGCGCACCTGAGCTCGAAGTCCGTTATGCGGATATTGATATTACCAATGGTCTGGCGGCAAATCCGGATGGACCTGACACACCTGAAGTGATGAAAATTTCTTATGCAGCACTGCCATACGTGTTGTCTGACTATGCTCTGCTTCCTGCTGGTGGCGCACTCGGCAGAGGATGCGGTCCGCTCGTTCTGACCGCAAACGGTACGACCGATCCAGCCTATCTGTCTGGACGACGGGTCGCTGTGCCGAGTGAACGCTCAACAGCATATATGTTGTTCCGTCTATGGGCAGCGCAAAATGTTCCTGGCGGCGTAGGTGAAATTGTTGTCATGCCATTTGACCAGATCATGCCTGCTGTGCGGGACGGCAAGATTGATGCCGGACTTGTCATCCATGAAGCACGCTTCACGTACCAGAACTATGATCTCAAACTGATGACCGATCTTGGCAACTGGTGGGAAAGCGATACGGGTCTTCCGATTCCGCTCGGAGCCATCATCGCACGTCGCGACATGGACGCTCACGCCCTCGCCGGATGGGCACGCGCTTCTGTTGAATACGCATGGGCGCACCCGGATGAGTCGAGAGCATACGTGATGGAACACGCTCAGGAAATGGACCCTGACGTAGCTGCACAGCATATTGGACTGTATGTCAACGAATTCAGCGCTAATCTGGGCGATGATGGTTACGGTGCGATTACTGCACTACTTGGACGTGCGATGAAAGAAGGACTCGTTCCCGAGTTCGATCTCGATCTGTTGCGGATCTAATATTTGATTATTTTTTAGCAATTTCTTAACTATTTCTTTAGTTATTTCTTTTACTATTTTCTTGGATGTAACCTGTACGCTCTAAATCTAACGAACCGTATGCACCTTATATAGCCGAATATCATGCGTTGAAAATTCTAACGAATCCCAGACTCTCTAATCACCTAAAAATGGGCCATATCACCGAAAAACTCGCTTATTTCCACACAATAACGCTTCTACGATTCGTTAGAAATTAGTATGTGCGTATTTTGGGCAAATAACGTGCGCTCGGTTCGTTAAAGTCAGTCCCAAGGCCACAAAATAGAAAGAGCTGTCCCTAACGTCAGACGAATGACGACGGGACAGCTCTTTTTGACTTTATATTTAAACAGAAAGAACGCCTGCTGCTTTACTCAACCTCACGCTCTCGACTTCGTCCTGTTCCTACCTACTCCTACATCCAATCCTTACTCCCACATCCATACCCACTTCTAATTAATCCTACTTCTCTTCCTCTTACCGTATCTATTCTCTTTAGCCGTGTCTACTATCGCAACCATCCCTACGATTCCGCCACAACCGTGCGGATCATGATTCGCAGCGCGTCCAGCATCATGGGAATAGGCAGCGACGGAATGGAAGGCTGCAATACAGCCATCTCTGTTGAGGCTGGAAAGTGTACAAATCCTGCACGGATTGGAAGCTGCTCTACACGAATGTGATCCAGCACCCTGTACATCGTGTTGTTGCAGATATACGTGCCTGCTGTATTGGACACGGCAGCGGGAATGCCTGCTGCGGACATGTCATTAACCATGGCTCGGATCGGCAACGTGGAGAACAAACCGTCCGGGCTGCCGTCTACAATGGGCTCGTCCACCGGAGCCTGTCCCTGGTTATCCGCGTAGGAGCCGGCCGGAATGTCTTTGACATTCACGGCGATTCGCTCCGGTGTGATGCATGTTCTGCCCTTGGCCAGCCCGCAAGCGATGACGACGTCAGGCTGATATGCTTTCATCTCTGCGATCAGCAGGTCTGCACATTCATCGAAGTGTACAGGCAACAGCACTGTTTTTAGCTCAGCACCCTCCATCACTTCGTTCGCAAGGACTTCCATTAACGCTCCTGTTGGATTCACCGTATCCCCGCCAAAAGGTTCAAACCCGGATATCAGAATCTTCACTATCATATGTCAGCTCCCTTCTGTTACTCCGATTTGTAACGCAATCCCCACTGACCCCGAATCGTATCCATCAGCTTCATGATTTCCAGGGACTCGTCCAGTTTGATGGTATTGCTCTCCGTACGGCCTTCCAAGATACAACGTCCTGCTTCTTCTGCCTCAAAAGCATAACCAATACATGTCCGATCATCCGTGAACTTCTCCGGCTCGTCCTGACCATTCACATGCAGATAGGCTTCTTTGCCCGCCAGGAATAAAGGCAGACGTATCTTGCCTTCCGTACCGTATATGACCGCTTCATTGCTGAGGTTCAGACGAATGGCCGCACTCAATGAGGCAGAACGTCCCTCGGAATAGGATAACAACACCGAAAACTGCTCATCCACACCCGTCTCACCGATATTGGCTGTACTCCATACATGCTGGGGCTGTTCGCCAAAGATCATTGAAGCAAAGGAGATCGGGTACACCCCTGCATCAAGCAAAGCTCCCCCACCCAGATCCGGATTAAGCAACCTTCCTTCCGGCTCCCAGCCGACACGGAATCCAAAGTCTGCCTGAAGCAAACGTACTTCACCGATTCGTCCTTCTGCAATCCATGCTCGGGCTTGAGCGATCGGCGGCAAAAAGCGTGTCCACATCCCTTCCATCAGGAAAAGGTTGCGCTCCCGTGCCGTCTCCACCAGTTGCTCCAATTGACGCGCATTCATCGTGAACGGCTTTTCACAGAGCACCGCCTTGCCTGCCTCCAGACAAGCCATCACATTTTCCTTATGCACAGGATGAGGCGTTGCCACATAGATAATATCCACTTCAGGATCTTGCAGCATCTCATCATACGAGCCGTAAGCGCGTGCAAAACCATATTCAGCTGCAAACTTCTCCGCGCTTCCCGCCGTCCGTGAACCTACCGCTGCTTTCACCGCGTTCCCGGCATGCTCCAGATCCTTTGCGAACTGGGATGCAATCCAGCCCGTGCCCATAATGCCCCAACGTACTTTGTCCCGTCCCACTACTTCTGTCATATCAAAGCCTCCCTACTGCAAATTTAGTTGAAAAGGTTCATGATTCAGATCAGGCCAACATGATATCCCCTTTATTTTACCAAAAGAAACGCTCGCGTCAGAAAACGTTTTCGATTATTCACTTCATTTACGTTCATGAGACTTCCACCTCATCAGCACCTCGAACATATTGGTGTACATTTCAATTCTTCATTAGATTTGCTAAGATTATCAGCAGACCAGGGCCAAGAGGTCTTGTCCTGTGCATGCTTGTAACAAGCAATAATTCGGTTAGATCAACCATCACACCTGATCAACCACATCCGATCCCTGTCTTACAGGTATATAAAAATATCGACTATACTGCGAACGGGCCCTGACAGACAACGCAGCCAATAATTATACTTCAGCGTTTCCGAGCTGACGGTAAGCTCTTGGTATAGTTTTCACAAAGCGCGATCCAGAATCTGCACATGTGTCCACACGGCACGATCCGGGTATATGCCCCTGTTCAATCCATACAATTCTTGCCTAATGCCACGCGTATCAATAGATGTTCAAGAAAAACGTTCAGGTCCACAAAAATATAGCACGTTCCAGCTTCAATCATGACCTAAATAGCTGTTCAATCATGACCTAAATAACTGTTCAAAAGAAAGGAGGTCGCATCGCAATATGACTATCATCCCAGGTACCACCGCCAACAGCAGCATAACATCACACCTGTTGGATCAGCAGACAAGTCCCACATCAGGTAAGGAATCCTCAACCCGTACAGACCTGGATGCATTCCTGAAGGATATCCTGATCGAATTCCGACAGGCAGAACAGATCATAACCCGTGGGAAATGGCGCTGGTCCACAACGGAGCTTGCTCATCATACGTTCATATATATGCACAAATTCACGGGCACAATGATCATGAATGGGACTGAATCCCACGTGGCTCGCAAATCAGCTTGTCTGTGCACACCCGGCACCGCAATTGAACTGATCGGAGATGAAGACCATGATATTGAACTGTATATCATTCACTTCGATCTGTATCGGGCTACGGAGAAGACCAAAGCCAGACGCATCTACGAACGTGAACTCAGTTCACCGATTACAGGCTGGATTCAGGGTCCCTTTTACGGTATACAGCGCATTGCCGTGCAGCTTACACAACTTAATAACGATAATTCGCAAAAAGACTTGAAAGCACAGCTCTTCCTGACGGAACTGTTGCATATGCTCTGGCCCCAAGAAGACCCGACTGACGTAGTGGCTGGACAGGAGGAACCCGAACAGTGGCTCAGGTCCACCCTGCAATACATGCGCGAAAACTATATGCACGAGATCAAGCTGGAAAAGCTGGCCGAACTGGCTGACATGCATCCGTCCTATTACTCGCAGCTATTCAAGAGCCGCATGCAAAAGAATCCGATTGAATACATCACTCATCTGCGTATGAACCGGGCCAAGGAATTGCTGCTCACTTCCGATCTGCGTATCCGTGATGTGGCTCGTGAAGTGGGTTACCGTGACGAATTCTATTTCAGCCGACGTTTCCGGAACCATGCTGGCTATGCGCCCACTTCCTATGCGAAGCAGGTCCATCGAAATATCGTGTCGCTCTCCTACCCATACACGGATCACCTGATGACACTTGGTATCACGCCATGTGCGGCTCAGATTCAAGGCCATCTGCCTCATATGCCCAAATCGCTGACGCTGCCCTTCCACGCTTATGAACCTTGGGAACAGGGGCGTCAGGCTTTCCTGGATGTGAATCCCGAATTGATTCTGACCAAGGACAATGCCACTGCAAAAGCCATGGAGCATATTGGCGATGTCGCCCCCATCATCACGATTCCCTGGAACCAGACTGACGTCTTCGGTCATCTGCATCAGATCGCATCGATTGTGGATCGTACCCAAGCCGCGACAGATTGGCTGGATCGACATGAGCGCAAAGCCGAGCGTGCACGCAAAAAAATGAAGGAACTCGTCGGAGATATTACCGTCACTGTTGGCACGTTAACGCCTAAAGGTCCCCGGATGTATAGCCATCGCAACTTCGGACATGTCTTCTATCGCAGTCTGCAATTGGCCGCTCCGCAGCGGATTCAGCGCGAACTGGCTGGCAAATCACCCGGCGTCGGATTCAACTGGTTACCCTTCACACCAGGAGAATGGGATGGACTGGAGGCAGATGTGTTGGTACTTGCGATTAATTCCATGCACAAAAAGGCAACACTGTTGAAAGAGATGGCATCGAATCCACTATGGAACAGCCATCCTGCGGTAAAAAACGGACGTGTGCATCTCATCGACTGGAACTCATGGGTCGTATATGCTCCATATTCCATCAACATCCAGCTCGATGAAGCGCTCTCTATGTTGACGAACAAACCTTCACTTTTGTAATCTAAAAAATGTCCATCTCCCAAATCTTAATTTATGCCATGTACGGGCCTGAATTAAGATTCTATAATGTTGACTAATTGATAATGATAATCAATAACAATGAAATTCGTTGTTGGTACCAAAGGAGTGACCCGTATTCAATATCCGGGACTGCCACATCGTCCATCTAATTCAAAAAAGTCTGCGGTAACCGTTGGGCTGACGTTTTTGTCTGCCATAGCCATACTGCTGCTAAGTATGTTTGTCGCCATCTCGTTAGGGGCCAAAGGGCTAACGCTGGAAACCGTATGGGGTGCCATATTTCAGTACGACCCGGCTCTGACACCACACCAGATTATTCATGAATTGCGGCTGCCTCGTGTGCTTGCAGCAGTTATCATCGGCGCTGCCTTTGCCGTTGCTGGGGCTCTAATGCAAGGCATTACGCGTAATCCGCTGGCAGACACGGGCATTCTGGGCATTAATGCCGGAGCCACTTTTGTCGTAGCCTTGAGCTTTGCCTTTTGGCCTGGACTATCCTACGGCTGGATCATGGTTTTGTCATTCCTGGGGGCTGTTCTGGGCACACTGCTCATCTTCCTGCTTGGAATGGCAGCACCTGGTGGTCTGAATTCCATCAGACTGACCGTTGCCGGGGCCGTAATTGCAGCCATGTTAACCTCGCTCAGCACAGGCGTTGCCATTTATTTTGACCTGAGTCAGGATCTGGCCTTCTGGTATGCGGGAGGGTTTGGCGGAATGGAGTGGCGGCATCTGAAGCTGATTCTTCCTGTGCTGCTCGTAACGCTGGTGCTGATTATGCCACTCGCCCGGCGTGTATCCCTTATGTCACTTGGTGAGGAAGTGGCGATAAATCTCGGGATCAACCTGCGCTGGACGAGGTTTCTCGCCCTCACAGCAGTTGTTGTGCTGGCTGGTGTGTCCGTGTCGGCAGTAGGCTCGATTGGATTTGTCGGACTCGTCATCCCCCATATCTCCCGCAAACTGGTGGGTGTGGATTATCGACTTATCATTCCGATGTCTTCTCTGCTTGGAGCGATATTACTGGTGCTCGCCGATCTGGGCTCACGCATCGTGAATCCGCCGGAGGAACTCGCAGTAGGCATCATGGTCGCTTTTGTAGGTGTACCGTTCTTCCTCTATCTGGCCCGTAAAGAAAGGAGGGCCTTGTAACGATGAACTTCAATACACCTTCACGATCACGGGGTAAACGTTCGATAGTCGTCAGCATCACACTGCTCTGCATCGCTATTGCCGTTATGGTGATCAGCCTGAACACGGGAACCATTCGCCTCTCCCCGGTAGCTGTGTTGCAGACCTTGCTTGGTCATGGCAGTTCGGATGATCAGATCGTACTGTTTGATTACCGACTGCCTCGCATCCTGGTCACTGTACTGGCCGGAGCCGGACTGGGCATTGCCGGAGCGGCCTTGCAAGGAATCACTCGCAACCCTCTGGCGGACCCGGGCATTCTGGGCTTACATGCGGGGCAGCGTTCGGACTCATGGTGTTTGTTAGCCTGTCCTTTACAATGGATGGCTCTGTAGCCTTATTCATTCCATTGTTTGCTTTTGCAGGCAGTGTTGCCGCCGCCCTGATCATCATGCTGTTATCTTATGATCGCCATAACGGCGTATCTCCCATGAAGCTGATTCTGGTGGGAATCGCGGTAGCGGCCGGGTTCCATGCGTTGACCCTCTACTTATCCCTGCGTTTGGATGAAGACACCTATTCCTTTGCCGCTCGCTGGCTGGCGGGTAGCGTCTGGGGCCGGGATTGGATTCATGTGCAAGCGTTGCTTCCCTGGGTGGTGTTATGCATCTCGTACATTTGGAGTCGATCCAAAACGCTTGATGCCTTCAATCTTGGAGATGCTGCCGCAACCAGTATCGGGACACCGGTTCGATCCCAGCGTGTGATTTTGCTGCTCTGCACCGTGGCTTTGTCTGCCGTCAGTGTATCGATGGCCGGGGGAATTGGCTTTATCGGTCTGGCCGCACCACATCTGGCGCGCAGACTTGTCGGTCCGATGCATCGGCATCTGATCCCTGCCTGCCGGGCTCATCGGCATGGTCATTCTGGTGAGCGCTGATACAATCGGGCGAACGATCTTTCAGCCTAACGCCATTCCGGCAGGTGTAGTGGTTGCCGCGATTGGTGCACCTTACTTTTTGTACCTGTTAGTACGAAGCAAGTGATCTTTTTTTCACAAAAACAATAATTACATCCCAGAGATGTTCAAGGAGAATGTGACTACCCATGTTAAAGAAAAACCTTATGCTTGTCATGAGTATCTGTCTGGTGCTTGTGCTCGCTGCCTGTGGAACGGCCAATAATTCATCAACTGCTTCCGGTGGTTCATCCACAGATACCTCAACCGAGAATCAAGGCAATAGTTCAAGTTCGGGAGAGCCACGTATTGCCTCCATGTCGATCCATTTGACCAATGATCTGCTGTCTCTCGGTATTACGCCGGTGGGTTCCGTTATTGGCGGTGAAGCCAAAGGTTTCCTGTCCCATGTTGCGGATCGCCTTCAAAATACAACGCCACTTGGTCCGGTTAAAGACCCGGATATGGAAGCTTTGCTTGCCCTGAAACCCGATGTAATCTATCTGGATGAAGAATTCTCTGGTGATGATATTGCCAAATTCGAGAAAATTGCTCCAGTGCATGTTTTCAACATGGATGACGGTACATGGCGCGACCACCTGAAGGACATTGGCAAACTCGTGAATCGCGAGAAGGAAGCCGAGCAATACATTCAGGACTACGCGACCGAAACGGAAGAAGTAAAATCTCTCATTCATGACACGATTGGTGATGGTACCGTCATGGCGATTCGTGTTACTGCCAAAGAGTTGCGTGTGTTCAGTACACGCCGTCCCATGGGTCCCATTTTGTATGAGGATCTCGGTCTGACGCCTGCCAAAGGCATTACGGATATCGATTCAACCAAACCGTACCAGGTCGTCTCTCGTGAAATATTGCCGGACTATAATGCAGATGCGATCTTTGTGGTTGTGAATTCGGATGATGAAGCCCAAACCATGTTCAAGGAGCTGCAAAACAATCCGATCTGGCAAGGTCTGAAAGCAGTCAAAGCCGGTCATGTCTACCCGATAGGGGCACAACCTTGGCTAGATTACTCATCGATTGGTAATAAAATGGCCATGGATGAAGCGAAAGAAATGTTCTCCAAAAAATAACCAAAAAACCTCACTTTGAGCTCGGAACAACGTTGGTATGAATCATACTGACGCTCTATTCCGGTCAAAGCCGAGGTTTTTTCTTTTGAATCTGTCAGCAAGCTGCAATCTACCTTTTCCACTCGGTGTACTCACACTGTGCAGACAATAATCTCAATATCCGTATCGGCAAAAGTTTCCTGAATAATTGGGTTGACTTTCTCCCATTTCAGTCTGTCCAACCCGCATCCAATCCGGGGCATCGCCAGTTTCGTAATCCCTTCCATTACACATACGTCACGCATGGATTCAACCGCATTCGTCAACGATTGGTATGTTGGCTTGTTGGAGAACTTTGCTTTGGTGACCAGATTGAGCGTCCGCCCTACCGGATAACATCGTCCAATCTCAAGCGGCTCTAGTTTGGCCTGTTCTTGAAGATTTTCCAATCCAAAACGCTCCCGGAACTGTACGGCAATACCCTTGCCCATCCTTGCATCGGCTGATATGCAGTGCGCAAGCGAATAATCATCTCCCAGATCGAATAAATCCTGTTGTCTCTCATGAAACTGCATGTCATCTCTCTCCTTTATCATATTTACACAGACATTATCCCTGACAGAATACCCTTCCAAGTCGCTGTTATCCCCAGGTTTTTCTGTCTTCTCCGTTATCGTGCAATTGATTAGTTCAACATATCGAGATCCTTATTTTATTAATTATGCCTCTGCCAAAATACGTTGAAATGCCTTCAAAGTTCTCTGACCTGCTGATCGATCATATATGGCAAATACAATGCGTTCAAAGGCGTCCTTACATGCCTCTCCCACTAACACATCATGAAAATACTTCGCCACTACTGCCGGTTCATTACGAAATACGCCGCAACCATACGCACCGAGAACAATCGTGCGGTGACTATTCGCAGCAGCCACGTCCAGAATATAACGGATGCGTTCCTTCATCACCGACTCAATCTGTAGATTATCCGCTTCTCCACGCTCTTTCACCACACCCGCATTCACCGCCGGCGCAGTAATGAATGAGGATACATAATATTTGTCCAGTAGCCGGTCTTCATCATCACGGATCACCGGAACATCTGGTGAATAGATCATATAATGCGAATAGAGAGCCGATCGCTGTTTGCGATTGTAATCGTACATTTCATTCATTTGTGCGATGCAAGGATATAGGCCTGTCGCTCGGGCCAGACTCTCTTCCTGTGCCTGACTTCCGCCTAGGAAGCCGCCGCCCGGATTTTTCGCCGATGCAAAGTTTAGACAGACCACATCTTCTCTTCCTTCAGCTACCGTCAAACGTGAAGCAGCTCCAAGTGTAGTCTCGCCAGTAACTTCAATGCGACCCGGTACAGCCTCAACTTCAGATGATGGGGTCGTAGGTTGGGTTGCAACGTAAGCTTCTGTACGACGCTTTTCTCTGAGCGCGGACAATGCTGCTGGACGGTATAAGACCGAATTACGGATGGCTTGCTGCACATCGGTACCGATCCCAACCTTGCGATCATACCCGTTTACGTAATACCCTTCATCCAAAATAGCCAACGTCTGCTGTGCGATATTAGCCCGCTTGGAACGTGAACTGGAGCCGCCATTACCTGTTGATCTATCGAGTTTATTATTGTTGTTATACTGCTCACTGTTATCTTTGCTATTTTTGTTATTGCTGCTATTGTTTTTATCCTGTTGTTGATCACTCATCTGAATCACTTCCTATATCTTCTCTTAGACGGGTCAGAATCTCACCCAGCCAGTTGGTTCCCCGCCATGTTCTTCGATTGCGAATGCGCGGGTCTTCCTCCGCCAGTCCAACACCCCAGATGCGATCATCCGGACTTGCTTCCACAAGGGTCGTTCCACGAGTGGCGCGCAGCGCGGTTAGCAGTTCTTCGTTTTGTGTGAATTTGGCCAAATTGCCCTCGTAAACAATGCGCTGGCACTCAGCTTCCCATAACGTCTGGTCGAAACCTACGACCTGTCTGCCCAGCTTTTTTGTACCGAAGCAGAGTTTGTCTTCAGAATCTTATCTGCGATGGTCTGATCGCCAAACAGCAGTGCTTTCTGATGCATCATGTATTGCTCCGCACTCGTGTAGTGAACCCCGTTCATGGTAAAATCCGCCGGGTGCCACTGTGAGAACGGAGATGCAGTCCGCCAGAAAAACGTAAACTTTTCCATCCATATCCCCTCTTTACTTGATCCTCATGTATGCAATTATCCCGCGAAATTCTTGAATGGCTTCAAATGAATGACTTCATTCGATTTAGTTGATACATGCCATCTTCTATATGTTTTGCCTCTCTGGATTCAATCTGTATAAACGGGATGGGCGATGACCGGCACTGCTCGCATACTCTCCTGTCTCAATGACCCAATCGGCGATTTTGCGCCGGAAAGCGGCAGCCAGCAGTTTTTTGCCACTGATAATCTCATGTACTTTCTGAAGTGAAGTAAGTGTAAACGTCTCCGGCATCAGATTGAATGCAATATCCGTGTATTCGATCTTGGATCGCAGACGTTCAAGCGCATAATGAATGATTTTGGCATGATCAAATGCAATCCCCTCAACCTCCCCTAACGCCATGCGATGGCTCCGTACTTTTCCTTCTATCGTTTCTCTCGTCTCAATAATGGCCGACAACTCTTCCGTTTCATTAGTCAAAATCAACTGCAACCTGCGTTCTGTCACACGTCCACGCTCATGGATATGGCGCTTCTCTTCCAGCAGACGCTGCTCCACCCGAAACCAACTGGCCTCACTGGCATCATCGCCTGCCTGAAGCTCCAGCTCGCTGCTATCCACCAGCGCCATATAGGAACAGCTAATGACCCGTGTACGTGGATCTCGCTCCACATCTCCCCAGGTGTACAGTTGCTCCAGATAGATATCATCCAGCCCTGTCTCCGTCAACAATTCCCGCCGAGCAGCATCTTCCAACGATTCCTGCATGGAGACAAATCCGCCCGGTAACGCCCACTGTCCCAGATAGGGATGGCCGCCCCGCCGAATCAGCAGCAACTGGAGTTCGGGCTCCGCCAGCTTGCGATAATTCTCCTGAGCTTCGCTGCGGATTGTAAATACCAACATGTCCACGGTGACGGAAGGACGTTCGTAATCGCCAGCATCATAACTGTCCAGAAATTGTTCTTCACTGATATGTGCCTGATCCTGATGCTCCCGGTAATCGGGAGCTTCCCCTCCAGAGGAGCCTTCGTAAGTCATACTATTCAAACTCCATTCTGTTATTAACGTTTTGTTATTAACAATTAGATAATATCAATTTATCACATTATTTTAACCCAGGTCAATCTTTCCAGTCCAAAATAAATGATCTGTATTCACTTGACGGTATATCAAATCAAACTTAAGATTTAGTTAGTCAACTAACTAAATGATGTGTTCAAAAAGTCTAGTTTTCAGTATCGAGAAGATGGAATGAAGGTAGAAATGGAGTAGATGATATGAACCCAATCCAAAATGATCGGTTAACGAGACAGCTAGCCGAGCTCGTGAAACTGAAACGCTACAAGGTTCATGAGAAACTTGTGAATCACCCCGAGTTATACCCGGGCAGCCGCCTTTGTTGTTCCAGCTTGAACGGGAGGATGGCCAATCCCAGAAAAATCTGGCTGAACAACTTCAGCGTAGTCCCGCCACCGTAACCGTCATGCTCAAGCGCATGGAATCTTCCGGTTATGTGAGACGCGAAGCAGACCCGAAGGATCTGCGCAGTCTGCGGGTATACCTGACGGATCAGGGGCGCTCCGCGCTGCAAGAATTGAGACAAGTGATTCAGGAGTTGGAACAGCAAGCCCAGAAAGATTTTACACCGGAAGAATCCCGGATCATGTCTCTACTTGCACAACGTATGCTCCAAAACCTGCGTGAAGCTTGAGTTGATCCAGACTCTCGACATCGCTAACAACAACTTGTTTCAATTAACTGCATCACTGCCTAAATGGAGTTTGGTAACTGATTATAGACAATTTGAACCGTTTTGATCTATACCTAGCGTTGATTGAAACAGAATGAAATGGATTCCATTTATGCATTAAAGATTGAGGTGATTCCCGATTGTGGACGTTAAAACGATTCTTGACCCCGTATAAGTCGGCGGCGATCATCGCCCCGCTGCTCATGGTACTTGAGGTAACCATGGACCTGCTCCAGCCCAAGCTGATGTCCAGCATCGTGGATAATGGCGTACTTGCAGGGAACCTGCCCCATATTGTGACTACAGGTCTGATCATGCTGCTTGTTGCATTAGTCGGCTGGGTTGGCGGCGCAGGCTGCACACTCTATTCAAGCAAAGCTGCCGTGGGATACGGCACGGATCTGCGTCAGGAACTGTTTGACCATATTCAGACCTTCTCCTTCCGCAACCTGGATACGTTTCAGGAAGGATCTCTGATTACGCGTCTGACCAGTGATATTACCCAGATGCAAACCTTTGTACAAATGCTGCTGCGGATGTTCATCCGTTCGCCGATGCTGATCATCGGCAGTATCATCATGGCATTTACAATTAGTGTGAAGCTGGCTTTGATTCTTATTGCCACTGTGCCCGTACTGTTTATGATTTTATTTATTCTGATAAAAGCTTCCTATCCGCTGTTCGCCAGTGTTCAGAGCAAGCTTGATCAGGTCAACGCTGTGCTCCAGGAGAATCTTGCCGGCATCCGTGTCGTCAAGGCGTTTGCACGTGCACGTCTGGAGAAAAAACGGTTCAAGCAATCCAACGAAGATTACACTTCAACCGCCGTCAAAGCCTGGCGTATAGTCACGCTGAATGCACCCGTGCTCAGCCTGATGCCGAACGCTACCATTGTAGCGGTGCTGTGGTTCGGAGGCTTTCAGGTAGTTGGAGGCGATATTGCTGCCGGAGATCTGATTGCTTTTATCAACTATGTCACGGTTGTACTCTCTTCCCTCACGTCGATCGGCATGATGATGATGAGCTCTCTCGCGCCAAGGTGTCTGCTGCCCGGCTCAACGAGGTGTTACATACACAGCCAGATATTCAATCGGGAACCGATAACTCCAGGAAAGTACAGCCACTGTCGTCTATCCGGGATCAGAACTCATACCAATCGTCTCCCTTCCCCTCACACACAGGCGGTCAAGTGGAGTTCCGAGACGTATCCTTCCGTTATGACGGAGAACATGCACTTACCGGTATTAATCTGATCGCCCGTCCGGGGAGAAAGTGGCCCTGATCGGTTCAACAGGTTCAGGCAAAACCTCGCTGGTGCAGCTTATTCCCCGTCTGTATGATGCTTCCCAAGGTGAGGTGCTTGTGAACGGAGTGAACGTTCGTCGTTGGGATCTTCAGGATCTTCGCAGCCGTGTGTCCATTGTGCTCCAGGAATCCATTCTGTTCAGCGGCAGCATCCGGGATAACATATGCTTCGGCCGGCCCGGCGCAACGGATGCTGAATTGCGTGCTGCGGCACAAGCTGCGGCAGCGGATGATTTTATTATGAAATTGAAGGACGGGTATGACACGGAACTGGGTCAGCGCGGGGTCAATCTGTCCGGTGGGCAGAAACAACGTATATCGATTGCACGCGCCCTGCTTATGCGACCGGAAGTGCTGATTCTGGATGATAGCACCAGTGCTGTGGATCTGCGCACGGAAGCCAGTATTCAGAAAGCCTTGCAATCCTTGATGAAAGACAGCACGACCTTTTTGATTGCACAGCGGATCTCCTCGGTGAAGGATGCAGACTGTATCTATGTCATTGATGAAGGACAGATCGTTGCCAGGGGCACACATGATGAGCTTATGGCTGATTCATCCCACTACCAAGCCATCTATTATTCGCAGCAACGGAAGGAGGATGTTCAATTTGGCTAAACCCGCCTCTTCCTCCATGCACCAAACGGTCGTGCCTCCCATCGGAAGACCCGGACCAGCGGGCAGAGGACCTGTTCCCAAAGTCAGAGCCAAGAATGCTCGCCACGCCCTGATTCGGGTATGGTCATATATGAGACGTCATCGCAAAGGCGTCATTGCTGCATTAGTGCTGACCGCTCTCGGAACACTGCTGAACCTGGCAGGACCCTATCTTCTCGGACGCGCCGTTAACGAACATATCGTGCCCAAAGTAACAACGGGGTTGCTGAAGGAATGTCTCCTCTTGCTGAGTGTTTATGTCCTTGGCTCACTCCTGATGTGGGCTCAATCCTATGTCATGATTGGTGTGTCCCAACTGACCGTTAAAGATCTGCGACACGCGTTGTTCTCCCGACTGCAAGAGCTTCCCGTCCAGTTTTTTGATAAAAATCAAAGCGGGGATCTGATGAGCCGGGCCACCAATGATATTGATAACGTATCTACAACGCTGAATCAAAGCGTAACCCAATTGATGTCCAGCGCCATCCTGCTCGTTGGCTCCTTGTCGATCATGTTTGCACTTGATGTTCGGCTTACCCTGCTCAGTCTGGTGACCGTACCCTTGATTACCATTGCTACTCGTCTGATCGCTTCAAAAACTCGCAAACACTTCACAGCCCAGCAGAAGTTACTTGGTGAGCTTAATGGATATGCACAGGAGACCATTGCTGGACAAAAGTCGTAGCGGCTTACAACCGTCAGGATCAGGCACATCAGCATTTCAAGAACCTGAACGAGAAACTGCGCACCTCCAGCACACAGGCCCAGACGGTATCGGGTTTGGTTGGCCCTACGATGAACGTGATGAACAACATCGGGTTTGCCATACTGGCTTCCGTAGGTGGATGGATGGCTTATCATGATCTGACATCCATCGGACTCATCGTCAGTTTTCTCGCATACTCCCGTCAGATTGAGCGGCCGCTCAATGATCTGGCCAATCAGTACAATCTGATTCAGGCGGCCATCGCAGGTGCTGAACGTGTGTTCCAGATCATGGACACGCCTGGTGAATATGTGGAGGAACAGAAGAAACAACTGGAACAGATTCAAGGTAAAGTTGTATTTGAAGATGTCTCCTTCGGGTACAGTGCGGAGCGAGACATTCTGAAGAAGGTCAATTTTACTGCCAAACCTGGCGAGATGATTGCACTTGTTGGACCGACTGGCGCAGGTAAAACGACCATTATCAACCTGTTACCCCGTTTCTACGAGATTACAGGCGGACGGATTACCATTGATGGATGTGATATCTCGGAACTGGAGAAGGATCAACTTCGTCGGCAACTCGGCATTGTACTTCAGGATGCCTACCTGTTCTCGGGTACCATTCGTGACAATCTCGCCTACGGCAAGCCAGACGCAACCGATGAACAGATCAGGCAAGCGGCTACACTTGCGAATGCACACTCGTTCATCCGCAAACTGTCGCACGGCTACGATACGCCCATCCTTTCCGGGGAAGCAATCTGAGTCAGGGACAACGACAACTGCTGACCATTGCCCGGGCAATTCTGGCTGATCCAGCCATTCTTATTCTGGATGAGGCAACGAGCAGCATCGATACGCGTACCGAGATGCAGATTCAGGAAGCGATGCGCACGTTAATGAAGGACCGTACCAGCTTTGTCATCGCCCACAGACTGAGCACGATTCGTGAAGCCGATCAGATTCTCGTCATTGATGATGGACAGATCGCTGAACGGGGAAGCCATGATGAGTTGATGCAGCAACAAGGATTCTACTATCAGTTACATCAGGGACAGCTTAATAAGTCGAACTAAAACGTGTGGGGCGAGCTCTAACGAATCTGAGGCGTCTTATTCAAGCTTTTGAAGCCCCCTCAGAAATCTAAGGAATCTGAGCCACTTTATATCCGTGTAAACAGCCGTTTTCAGCGTACTTTTCATGTTTTTTTGGGAAATAACGTGTCTGAAGTTTCTTACAAATTAAAGTAAGGACCTGAGGGCCAAATAAGACGTCCTCTGTTCCTTAGAAAATTGACCACCCATTTGCCAGAACCAATCGGCTTGAACTACAGAATTTTTGTATGCTGAGCTCTTATCATCATATCGCTTGCTTGATTTTGAAGACACCACTCTTATATAGCTAAAATGATCTTAATCGTTGTGATTTGTTCACATTAGCTTAATCGAAATACGAAACGCCGCACGGGGTTCTTCAGTCCCGATGCGGCGTTTTTGGTTTTTTTTATAAATGAACGCATGTTACTACTGTCCCTGAATTGGGTATACGCGTTACGTCTCCATTGGCAGATGAAGCGTGAAGGTAGAACCCACCCCCATTTCGCTATGGACCGTAATTTTACCATTGTGATCCTGAACGATTTTCTGACAGAGTGCAAGTCCCAGTCCCGTACCTTCTTCTTTGGTTGTATAAAAGGGATTAAAGATTGTGGATAACGAATTTTCCGGGATGCCGCTACCTGTATCTGTAATGGAGATGAGTACGGCGTCCCCTTCCTGCAATAGATCCATATGAACCTCACCGGGGTCTGTCATCGCTTCAAAAGCGTTACGAATCAGATTAATCAATACCTGTACAATCTTATCCCGATCCATGTTGATCACAACTGGCTCATTGGACATTTCAAGCGTAATTCGATGCCCTCGGGATGCCGCATCCGATTCGGTCAGAGACATCACCCGCTCAAGGCAGTGGCCCAATTGTTCCGGCTTCATATGATTGGCATGTGGTTTGGAAAACTGTAAAAATTCAGCCGTCAGATCAGTCACTCTCGTGACCTCACCCATAATCACTTCATACCATGGCGCAATATTAAATGCCTGTCCACGTGAAAGCTGCAGGAACCCCCGAATTGCCGTAAGCGGGTTCCGAATCTCGTGAGCCATACCCGCTGCCAGTTCGCCGACGGCCCTTAGTCTTTCGGAACGAAAGACTTCCTCTTCATTTTTCAGCCATTTGCTGCGCTGCTGTTGAAGCAGCCTGTCCTCGGCTACCGTCATAAAGTGCTGCAACGAATCCGACGTTTCCGGGTATAGAGAGATGCTGTAGCTTACCTGGAGTCCTTGAAGCTGAACGGACAGCAATGACGACATTCGTTCGTCCACATCCCGGATCTCCGGCAAAACAACTGCAAATCGGTCTCCTGCATATCGTGATATGCCATAGGCCTCGGTGAAATGGTTGCTGATCATCTGGCCCGTACCTGTGATTACCGTACACCAGGGATCATCTGAATCTTTTTTAAAGCCGCTATAATTGTTGACATTCAAAAGGACCAGCAGAAAAGAGCGACGCTCTTCCACCGTCTTATGCAACACCTCCATGTAACCTTCGTAATTCAACAGTCCGGTAAGCGGATCATGCAGGGTCAGGAACCGATTCTTTTCCCGAAGCCTTCGCTTCTCGACCTCACTATTGATTAAGGTATGATACAAAAAAATGATAACAACCGAGGTTAACAGGTCAAACAACGAGACGAGCAAAGTATATGTATCTACGGGCACATACGAAAGCCGAATCACCGTATATTGCAGCATAAGCAGCAACGAAATCGGCAAGGTCTGCGCCAACCGCTGTTTTTCCTGGATCATTGAAATAATGAGCATATAATACAGCATGTTGCACCAGTTCAGTTGACTGAAATAATGGAATATCCCGAGAAGAATCCACTGATACTTCCGCAGCACAGGATATCGTCGCTCCCCATATATGCTTGCTACCAATAATGTCGCTGAAAGTGACATTATTGCCATATGAGGGGTAAGCCTTAGAACATAAGAGGACAGCATGACAAGCAGACAGCCCAGCGGGAATATCACCATTTTCAACGTGTAACTTAGCAAACAGCCTCGCCCCCTTTGACATAAAACTCACATCAAACAACTTATGTACATGTATTATATCGATTATGATTAGCTGATGTTGTCGATTAGTGGAGGCTTGTCAAATTCGCATGAATGTATAAGTTATGAAGGCAATAGGACATATGATGTAATTGTTAATCGACAAAAGCGAAACATTTCCTCGGGAACCCAAGGACTCTACATTCCTCCGTTATTGATTGGAGGGTCAATGGTTAAACACATAAAGCCAGCTCTCTATATCTCGAGGGCTGGCTTCTTTGCTGCTTTTTCCATATAAGATGAACAAATTGTTTACACGATAACGTAGGGGACAGAAATAACCTGAAGAAGCGGAGCTAAAAGCTTTCTGAAAGAAAGCTACTTCGGAAGCATCCCCTCGCCTTTATCCCCGGATTTTCACTTCTTTAGAAGGGAATCAAAAAATCCGGGGATAACAGCGATCGGAAGGTTGTTCTGTCATCGGAGTGACTGGTGTAACCTCTTGAGGCTCATCTTATTTCTTCGCCATATACTTACGAATATCAAAAGCCACCGCAGCAACGATGATCAATCCTTTGATAATCAACTGCCAGTATGGACTTACCCCGATAAACGTCAGACCGTAGTTAATGACCCCGAAGATCAGCACCCCGGCCATAACACCAGGCACCGTTCCAATCCCACCCGCCGTGGATACACCACCGACCACACACGCGGCTATGGCATCCAGCTCATACATGTTACCGTAATTGTTCGTCGCTCCACCTGTCCGAGCGGCTTCAAGCACACCGCCCAGACCATACAGCGCACCCGCAATGGCGTACAGGGCAACCAGATTTCGTGCTACATGAATCCCGGATACATGTGCTGCCTGAATGTTGCCACCGATGGCGTACATGTTTTTGCCGAGCCGGGTTTTGTTAAAGATCACCCAGCAGATTAACGCCACCGCAATGGCAATCAGGACGATATATGGAATGGAGTAACCCCCACCCAGATCAATGTATCCAGAACCAATGACCGTGAAATCGGGTCTTAATCCGCCGATAGGCTGTGACTGATTGGGTTCCGTATCAAAATAAATGGAGTTCAGTCCGTACACGGCAACCATCGTACCCAGCGTTGCGATAAAGGGGGCACGTGTAACTTGGCGATAATGAGTCCATTCACCAAACCCACGAACAGGCCAACCGTGATTCCAACCAGAATCGGCAATAACACCGGCAATTGTGGCAGATCGGGGAAGAAGCGGTTCGCATACTCGTCAATCTGAAGCATCGATGCGGATACGACAGCCGTCAGCCCCACAACCCGACCGGCGGAGAGATCCACCCCTCCTGTAACCAGGATGAAGGCTGCACCGAGTGCAATAATGGCCCTTGTGGAGGACTGCTGTAATATATCCCGTAGGGTGGAAAAAGCAAGAAAGTTCGGATCAGCGATGGCAATACCAATAATGAGCAGAATCAAAACGATAAAGATGGCGCGTTGTGTTACATATTGCTTCACTTGATTGATCATCTGTGGGTTCATCGGTTTCCCTCCTGTCTAAGCCATCCGCTGCTGCGCGGCCAGCCTCATAATATCCTGCTCTGTTGCCTCAGCTCCGTCCACGATTCCGGTGAGACGTCCTTCGCTCATCACCATGATGCGATCCGACATGCCCAGAAGCTCAGGCATCTCGGAGCTAATCATGATAATGCTTTTGCCCTGACGAGCCAGTTCCGTAATAATGGTGTATATCTCGAACTTGGCCCCTACGTCGATTCCACGTGTGGGTTCATCCAGCAGCAGAATCTCCGGGTCGGTCAACAACCAGCGGGCCAGCAGAACCTTCTGTTGATTCCCACCCGAAAGATTCCGAATCAGCGTGTTAACCGAAGGCGTTTTGGTTCTGAATTTCTGCGTCTGCTCCCGTGCTTCCTCGCGGCCTTTTTTCTCATTCAACAAACCGATGCGATTTTGGTAACGACCAAGACTTGCGATGATTGTGTTCTCATACACCGACAACATGGGAAATATCCCTGTAACTCTTCGTTCTTCCGTAAGCAGCGCAATGTTGTAACGTTTTGCGGCAGCGGGAGAATGAATCTTTACTTTGCGTCCGTGGATTGAAATCTGACCTGAAGCGAGACCTCGCAGCCCGAACAAGGACTCCATCAATTCTGTCCGCTGTGCGCCAACCAGACCGCCAATGCCGAGCACCTCACCTTTACGCAGCTCAAAGGATACATCACGAAACGAGTTGGACTGATTCGATGTCAGACCCTCCGCCTTTAAAATGACTTCACCGGGTACGTTCGTCCGTTCCGGGAATCGTTCGTCCATGTCACGACCCACCATGCGTGTGATAATCAGATCTGTTGTTAAATCAGCAGCATCCCAAGTCCCGACAACGAAGCCATCACGCATGATCGTGACTTCATCCGAGATCGTCAGGATCTCCTCCATCTTGTGGGAAATGTAGATGATGGATACCCCGCGACTGCGCAGTTCATTAATGATGGCGAAGAGCTGCTCCACTTCCTTGCCTGTCAGGGAAGAAGTGGGCTCATCCATGACGATGACTTTGGACTGAAATGAGACTGCCTTCGCAATTTCCATAGATTGAATCTTGGACACGGACAGTGTCCCGGCCTGAGCCTTCGGATCAATATCCAGATTCAGGTCCTTGAACAGAGCCAGTGTGTCGGCATACATCCGTTTCTCGTCGACCAGTATTCCCTTCATCGGAAAACGACCCAGCCAGATATTCTCCATCACCGGGCGATGCGGGACCGGATTCAGCTCCTGATGAATCATGGATATGCCTTGCTGAAGTGCCGCCTTGGAATTCGGAATATCCACAGCCTTTCCTTCGATGCGTATCGTTCCTTCATCGGGTCGATACATGCCAAACAGACATTTCATAAGTGTGGATTTGCCCGCTCCATTCTCTCCCATCAAGGCGTGAACCGTTCCCGGCTTCACCTTCAAGGTGACCTGACTTAGTGCCTGCACACCCGGAAATGCTTTGGAAACTCCATTCATCTCCAGCAGGTAAGATGACTCCATCTTGGTTCCTCCCTTCCATATGACTGGCAAAAGGGACGCTACCCGAATGTCGGACGTCCCTGTCTCGTGCTGTTATTGGGCGTCGGCAATGTTGTCTTTTGTAATCTTTTTGTATGCAATCCAGACGTATTTCCCATCTGTAATATCGTATTGGGTATTTTCCTTCGTTGGTGTCTCACCTTTGGCAAGTACGGAAGCCAAGGCCACCGTAGCTGCACCCTGATTCTTGGCATCATTGAGCACTGTGCCCAGCATCGTGCCATCCTGTAGAGCCTGAATGGCTGGAGCTGTGGCATCCACACCTACCACCGGCATTGATTTGCCATCCTTGAAGTATCCGGCTGCTTTCAATGCCTCAATGGCTCCAAGCGCCATGTCATCATTGTTCGCGAGAACCGCTTCAATCTTGTCGCCATGAGAAGCCAGGAACGCTTGCATTTTCTCCTGACCTTTCACCCGGTCCCACATCGCCGTGTCTTCCGCCAGTGCTTCCACTTCAATACCGGCATCCTGGATCGCCTGAACCGAATATTTGGTCCGAAGCTCTGCATCCTGGTGACCCGGTTCTCCTTTTAGCATGACGTATTGCAGTTTGCCATCGCCGTTTTTGTCTGCTTCCGGATGTGCTTTCCAGTAATCCACAATCAGCTGTCCAGAGATCGTACCCGATTCCTCCGCTTTCGCTCCGACGTAGTACACCTTATCCCACTTGTTCATGTCTTCCGCCACGGGCTCACGGTTGAGAAACACCACTGGAATGTTCGCTGCCTTGGCCTTGTCAATGATGACACCTGCCGCCGTACGGTCTACTGGATTCACAGCCATTGCATTGTATTTCTTGGACACAAACAGATCGACTTTCTCATTCTGGGTCGGCTGTGCATTTTGGCTATCCACGATATCCAGGGTTGCAACACCTTCCGCTGCTGCGGTCATCGCATTACGTACACCCGTCATGAAGGTATCATCGAATTTGTAGATGGCGACACCAATCTTGGGCGTTTCCGTCCCGGCTGCTGTCTGGCCTCCTGTGTCTGTTCCCGTACTGCCACCTGCGCTGTCTCCGCCGCTGCTACAACCCGCCGCCACAACCATACATGCCGTAATCAACAGTGTCATCCATGTTTTCTTCATATCCTAATGACCTCCCCCAAGTTCATTCGGCTTTACCGATATCTTTATTATGAAAGGGTTTACATTAAATTCGAATACAATATCTTCACCTGTTCTATCGAAATCTTCCTCAAGTTACAAAGCGCCTTCATTTCTTCCTTCAGCATTTTATTCATTGTACAAAGGAAACAACAACTTCTGGTTATCCATCCAGAACATATTATCGGTACTGACCAGCTTCGTCTCAAGGAGAACTCTCGCTTGCACCTGTTGATTGTTCAGCCGCGCAACGGCTTGATTCAATCCCAGGTAACCTGCACTGTATCCATTCAGCACGATGAGATGATCCAAGACCCCTTCCTGCAATTGCTCCAGTTGCTGTTGTTCACTGCCGAATCCAACAATTCTTACCTTGTCCGCAGCGTTGCGTCGATTCAGTTCATCGGCTGCACCCAGTGAAGCCGGTTCCTGAAGCGCAATGAAGCCGTCAACGTGCACCTCAGGCTGATCCAGCAATTGCTTCGCAGTCTGCCAGCACCCATCCCGTGTATTACATATCGCTTTGGGTTCCACTTGGATGTCCGGATACTGTTCCATGACTTCCATAACTCCCTGCTCTCTCTGAATGAGGCCGGAATTAACGGGGTCTGGACCCAATAAGGCGATATGCCCTTTCCCTTTCAGAAGCTCTGCCATTGCCTGACCCGCCTGTCTCCCCGCCTCCATGTTATCCATGGAGATAATGCTGGTGATGCCTTTCACAGAAAATTCATCGTTAAGCACGATGACAGGAACGACGGTCCCATCGGAATGCGTCGTCTGCGCCTCCTGAATGATATCGCCAAGTGCCTTCTCACTCAGAGGATCGACCAATAGAGCAGATGCTCCCTGCTTCAGAGCCAATGCCCCGGCATCCACCTGAGCCTGCTCCCGGGCACTGCGAGACATGGTTGGGCGGTCCGCATTGGCCTGCTTCACCTGCAGCTGACTACCCACGGAATCCGGAATGGCAGGCGTGTACACATGACCATCGGAAGGATATGCTTCCACGGTCATCAGCTCCGCCCCGCTCTCTTTGGCAGCCGCTTCGGCACCAAGCCGGATGGCTTCCGCAAGCTCCCCCGTACCAGCTGGCGTGATCAGCGCAATGCGCGGAGGTACTGGCGTAACATCGGTATTCGATAAGCCGCATGCACTGCATATTAGCAGAAGGCCGATTGCGGCTGTCCGGGTGACTAACCGACATTTCCAAACCCCCGGGAAACTCGCAACAATCTTTTTCAAAAGCACACGCATGTTCAGTCCTTCAACGCTATGGGCAACGTTTCTATTGATCTTGTTGTCCGTCATCAGGCTCGTCCTCCTTCTGCTCCGTTTGAATGGGGATTCGAACCCAGACCGTGGTGCCTTCTTCCAGCTCACTTGCAAATTCAAGACCGTAGCCCTCCCCGTAATAGAGCCGAATTCGGTCATGTACATTGCGTACCGCGACACCTGATCCTGCACCGCTTTTCACAACTGGACGGCCACTTAACAATCCAGACATCTGTTCTTCCGTCATGCCGACCCCGTTATCTGTAATGCGAAACACCAATTTGTTGCCCTCACGATATACATCGACTTCAATGCTTCCTTCGTCCATATGGTACTCGATGCCATGAACAATGGCGTTCTCAATCAGGGGTTGAAGCACCAGCTTTAATGTCAGGCATTCCAGAAGTGTCTCATCTGCATGGATGTTAAAGTTGAATTTGCGCTTGAATCTCATCTGCTGAATCGTCAAATAATGCTGCGCATGCTCCAGCTCTTCCCTGATCGTTATGATGGTTTTGCCTTGACTGAGACTGATGCGGAACAGGCGCGAGAGTGACGTGATCATCGTAATCACTTCTTCATTGCGGCTCATGCCTACCATACGCACCACAGAATTCAGGGTGTTGTATAGAAAATGCGGATTAATCTGGGCCTGCAAGGCTTCCAGCTCCAGACGCCGCTTCTGTTCCTGTTCATGGATAATCTCATCCATCAGAGTTCGGATTTTATTGACCATCAGGTTGAAGCGACGCGATAATCGTTCCACCTCGAGCGGTCCTTCAATAGGCAACTCGACGTTGAAATCCCCGCGCTCCACGGCCTTCATCTTGCGCTCCATGCGCCGGATTGGACGAGTCAGACTGGATGACAGGAACAGAGATACGAGAATGACCAGTACTAGCACAACCACCAATACACGAATGAGATATCCGTTCACTTCCTGACGTGTTGTCATAATCTCATCCAGATAGGCAACACCGACAATTTTCCATCCAATATTGCCAACAGACTTCACGGTATTCAGCCTTTTCTGTCCATCTGCCTCATCTTCGTAACTGCCGGAAGCCACCAAAGCCTGTTCGATATTCTCGCTTTTGAGTCCCATATACATCAATTGCTGCTGCGGATGGTACACGATATTGCCCGCACTCTCATCGATAATGTAGACGTATCCCCGTTGCCCCAGACTGACCCGGCGGCTCAGTTCATCCATCTGTTTGAAATTGATATCAACCAGCAGGATAACCTGCCGATCCTGACCATTTTGCCGTATCGTTATGCCTTTGCTCATGGAAACGACCCATTTGTATGGGCCTGTGTACATGTTCTGAATATGAGGCAGCGAGAAACTCAGGTGATCCGGCACACGAAGCGCAGACTGAAACCACCCTTGCTGCGTCACATGGGCACTCGGTTTTAATTCGGCTGTAGGTCGGTTTTTGAGCAATTGCCCCGTGGAATCAAGCAGGGTAATGGAGATGATATCTTCACGACTGCTGAGCAATGTGTCGAGCTGTTTGTCCACCAATTCCCCTTCCCATGTCCCGTCACGCAGCATGTGCTCCTCAATGGCACGGTAGAGATGAGACATACTGCGGACGTAATCCTCCAGGTTATAACTGACCTGATCCACAATCTGTCTCGTCGTCAATTCCGCACTGCGCTCGGCAGCCTGTGTGAACTTGTCATGCAGAAGCATCGCCATGATGGTCAGCACCAGAACGATGAAGACGGAGAAGGACCACGTAATAATAAACCGGATACTGCTGACTCTGGACGAACGCAGCCTGGAGCGTAATTGAAGTCCCATGGACTTCACCCACCTGGACAAGAGCTTCATCGAATTGAACCTTCATGTGCCGCCTGGGAAGCCTGTTTACGATATTCTTTGGGCGAGACGCCAATATGTTTTTTGAAACAAAAACTGAAGTAGTTCGGTTCAGCGAAACCAACCTGCTCCGCAATCTCAAATGACTTCAGCTCTGTCGAGCGAAGCAGTTCACGGGCTGCCTCCATCCGGATCTGCATCAGGTATTGCAGGAAGGTGAGCTGCACTTCTTTTTTGAAAATGCCGCAAAAATAACCGGAGCTGATATGCAAATGTCCGCACACCTTCTGAATGGACAGATCAGGGTCGGCATAATGCTCTTTGGTAAAGACCAGTGCCTGCTCAACAATATCCTTGTATACATGCTGGCGACCACTGGCAATGCGATGTTGTACGAGCAGACAGACCTCCCGTACCTTCTTCTGCGCCTCAGCAAGACCCGGCAGTCGAAACAGATCCGCATACAATTGGAACCCTGCACCAAAGATGTCTTCCATCGCTTCTCCTGATGCCTGTGCGGCCTTCCATACGGTGGTTAACATTTCAATGAGATAAAGCTGTATATCACTTCGCCCATGTTCCACTGTAATTTCCCGAAAAATAAGCGCAAGTGCCTCCTCCAGCTCCACTTGTGTACCCGCCTTCAGACAACGCGTCAGCGTCTGCTGCTTCAACTCGTCGAATCGCAGCTTGCCCGCCGTCTGTCGCTCCACGTCTGCAATGTATATGATGGAATCCGTCCCGGGCACAAGTCGATAATCCAAGGCGAGCAGGGCATCTTCATAGGCCTGATTCACATCCGCAAGTGTATCTACAATCTGACCAGATCCCACCGTAGCCGGGATACGCAAGTAGTGATTGATGCTGCGCATCACATTTTCCAAGGCTTTCTGTTGCCGCTTCGCTCCATTCGTACCGCCCGAACGATCGATATAGAGCAGGACAATCGTCTCCTGATGCATAAAGGCATGGCCAGCTCCATGCTCCGACCAGACCTCTGCCGCAATGTTAAATGCAGCAAACCGCTTCAGTTCAGCATCCTCCGATTGTCGCAAGGAACCTCCAGGAACCAATATCTCGGACTGATCCGCTTCCCCAGATGTTGCTTGATTATTTCGCTGCGAAGAATGATTGAATGCTCCCTCAGGATTCTCCTTCTGCACATCTCCCTCCATATGCAGTGTCAATACGGATACCCCATAGCGTTCTCCTGTCAGATCCAATCCGCATTGTCTGGCTTTACTATGAATATATGTCGCGGATTTCTGCCGATGGAGCAGGGTCGCCATCAGATCTGCCTGTAATAAAGGCAAACTGGTATGATAGTGTTGACGGAGTTGCTGTACATCTTCACGCTCGGCCACTTCAGCTGCCATCTGGGCACGCAATCTGGCGAGCAGTTCAGTAAGATGCGCTGCAGAGAACGGCTTCAACAGATATTCATCCACACTTAGCGAGATGGCCTGTCTCGCATAATCAAATTCATCATATCCAGTCAAAATGACCACCTTCACAAGTGGATTACGCTTCCTCAATCTTTGCGCGAGTTCCAGACCGTTCATAAATGGCATACTGATATCGGTTACCACAATATCCGGCTCTACCCGCTCCGCCATCTCCAATGCTTCCCGTCCATTCTCAGCCAAACCGACAATCCGCAGATCGAGCGCTTCCCAATCAACCTCGACAACGAGTCCTTCACGTACATCTTCTTCATCATCCACCAGCAGTACCCGGTACACGTTCGGATTCCTCCTTTTATGACGGGCCTTATGCCCTAAAAACGAATATATATGTGCCAATGTGAATCATCTGATTTCGAATGCTCACCGAATTCATGCCCCCATGCTAAGGGTACATGTTCGTCAATTCCAAGGTTGCCATCATAATATACAATATTATCAGGGATATGTAATCGCTTTCTTTATTGGAGGTAAGGCAACCCTGTCGGGCAGTGCCTAAATAAAATGGGAAGGATAGTATATGAATGCTACGGGTATGTTAAAGTAATAAAATACGGGAAATTTCGAAGCGCTCTTAATCGGAGATATTTTGATACTAACTATGATTCCAAACCTTCATTCTTGATTCATGGATGTGTCGTATTCGTATTTAATGCTTTGACATAAATCATTGTTGTATCCGGATTGGTGTGTCCCATCATCTCCGCCAAACGGTGCAGTGGCGTATGCTCTGCCATGGCATAGCCAAAACGATGACGCAGGTCGTGTGAACTCAGCCCTTCCAGCCCTGCTGCTATCATTACTTTTTTGATCAGGTGGCGCAGTGCTCTCTCCGTTAAACGATCGTTTGTTTTTTCAGAAGGAAAAAGGTACGCACTTTCGGTATCAAGATTAGATAAGTACTGATTCAACATCACAATACACTGCATATTCAAAGGGATCTTACGCTGCACATTGCGTTTATCGGCTCTAACTGTCAGGTGACCACTTCGTCTGCCCAGTTCAATATCATGAGGCATGAGGTTGCATACCTCCATCGTACGCAAGCCGGTGTGGTACATAAGGGTCAGGATCGTCTGATCACGAAGGGAGTTACCCAGCTCCACTGCTGCAAGGAATGCCTGCTCTTCTTCGGATGTCATTCGGCGTGGACTGACTTTGTCTTCCGGAATGAATTTCAATGCTTTGGAAGGGTCATGACTGAGCCTGGATTCCAGAACAACCCATTTGAAAAAACGCTTCAGCGTAATCAATCTCCGATTAATGGTTGCTGGCTTCAATCCCATAACCTTATGTGAATCTTCACGATAATAGACTAAAGTGGATGTATCGATGTCTTCGATTCGCAATGCAATCCTTCCGCCGAGCATGGCACTTTCCTTGTACCATTCGATAAAGTGCTTCAGATCACTTGCATATTCCTTCACGGTTTTGGGATGCAACTCTTCCTCATTGGCAAGCATATGAATGAATTCTTCTATCGTTGGTTCCCGCTGCACCGAAGTCCCTGATGACTGATTCATTAGAAAATACCTCCAATTCTTGACTTATATTAGCGGACATGGTATTATCATATTAATCGATACATTAGCGGACATCAAGTCTGTGGTTTAAATGCACCAGGTGAGTGTCAATTTTAGATTATACTCGTCATAATGATCGGCTAAAACTTATTTTTTGGAGGAATCACATGCAAACAGGTACAGTGAAATGGTTCAACGCGGATAAAGGATTCGGCTTTATTGAAACTGAAGAAGGAACAGACGTATTCGTTCACTTCAGCGCCATTCAAGGTGAAGGTTACAAAACGTTGGACGAAGGTCAACGTGTAGAGTTCGAAGTAACTCAAGGTAACCGTGGTCCACAAGCGGAGAACGTTACTAAACTGTAATTGATACAAGGGCTGCCTTCGGCAGCTCTTTATTTATGCCCACTGACGATTACTTTTGTTATTTTATCCACATCAACTACTTTATTCTGTCATCGGAGTATCCGTATAACACCTTCCTTACACTTATATCCACTACAGAAAACTACAGAAAAACAGAAAAGAGGTTTTTATTCCAACAGATCATTATAAATCCAGTGAACACGTTGTATTTTCCACGGTTGACGACATCATTAACTTCTACTCACCTCAGCAAACGAGCACTGAACGTACTGAAGCTCACTCACTTCCTGTGCACGCGGCTGATCCATCCAAACATACGGATTACAAGGCCGAACGTTAACCACGAAAAGACAGCAACCTATCCGATAAAAGCAGAAGGCCCTGGACCGCTTGAACGGTACAGGGCCTATTTCATATTCTAACTGTAGCCATACATCTGTATGCTCATTTTACATAACCGTTTCGAATTGCAAAAACCACTGCCTGCGTTCGATCCTCCACCTGAATCTTCTGCAGAATGCGATGCACATGCGTCTTTACGGTGCTCTCTCCGATGAACAACTTTCGGGCAATCTCTTCATTTCTTAGCCCATAAGCCATTTGTTGCAACACTTCAAGTTCACGTCCCGTGAAGGCATCTGCGATCGATACGAACTCTCTCGTTTCCTGTCCGAAGGTTGAACTTTCAGCTTCTCTGGCTTTTTTTTCGTTCTGGGCTGATGTTTCGGGCGATCGTACTGCAATACCAATCACCTTCGCAGCAACAGCGGTTCTGTAGATCGCTTCACCTCGATAAGCCGCTCTGACCGCATCAATTAGTTCTTCCGGTGCGGCGTCCTTCAGTAGATAACCTACTGCCCCGGCACGTATTCCCTGATATACATAATCTTCTTGATCAAACGTCGTTAAAATGACAACCTTGCATTCAGGCTGCAAATCCAGTAAAGCCTGTGTGGCCTTCAGTCCGTCACCGTCCTCCATCTGCACATCCATAAACACGACGTGGGGGTTAACTCTGCCGCGAGCCTCACCGCCTCATGTCCGCTCCCTGCCTCACCAACCACTTCCATATCTTGCTGGGCATTAATAATAAAACGCAACCCATGCCTGACCAGATGCTGGTCATCCACCAGAAGCACACGAATCATTGGTTGCTCTGTCATGGCTCATCACCTCCTGCTGCCAATTTTATGCCGCCATGTGGAATGCGGGCAGTCAGCTTCATCCCGTGCGGATGGATCGCTTGGATGGTCATTGATCCTCCGACCCTCTCACACCTTGCCTTCATACTGGATAAGCCAAAACCCGGTACAAGCGGTTGTTGCTGGATGAATACGCCGTTATCCTCTACCTGCATGAATAGATTCTCTTCCTGTTTTTTGATATGTACGCTTACTTGGGTAGCCTGGGCATGACGAATAATATTCGATAAGGCCTCCTGTAGAATCCGGTACAGAAGTTCGGACGTTTCCTGCGTCCATGCTTCCTTTGGACCAGCATAGCGCAGATCAATGGAACAACCGGTTAACTTCTGTACTTCACTGACCAGACTGTTTAGCGCAACCAGTCCAATCCCAGCTTCACTGCTCCCCATCTGATGAGCCACCGTCCGCAGTTCCTGCAAGCTATGCCGAACCACATCCAGCACGGTGCCAATGGCTTTATCCGCTTCAGCCGGGTCCACCTTCATCATATAAGGAATAGCTTGAAGTTGAACAATAGCCGATGTCAGACGATTCCCGATACTATCATGCAAATCCATCGATATTCGTCCCCGCTCTTCAAGCACCGCATAGTGCATTAAACGCACGGTTGCCCGTTCCAATTCTT